>NZ_VOQB01000002.1:0-673855 GCF_009377275.1 Shewanella sp. YLB-07
AATAGGGTTAGATATTTTAAAGGTCGGGAATATGCCTCTTTTTTGTCATTTTGTCAATGACAATGATTGAATCTTTATCTTAAAGATAAATTAATCCAACCAGACTTGGCTATCTTCAACCAGACTTGGCTATCTTCAACCTAACTCGTGTAATATGGTGCGCAATTCTAGCAGTAATTGTTAGCCAGTGACAGGGGGAAAATCAATTCTTGAGACTACTCGCCTGAAATGTACCGCTCAGATCAGGGGGTGTTTTGAGTAAAGCTTTATTTAAGTCAGGCATGATAGTGAGTGCTATGACGTTGATTTCTCGTGTGTTGGGTTTAGTCAGAGATGTGGTTATCGCCAATCTTATGGGTGCTGGAACCAGCGCTGATGTTTTTTTCTTCGCTAATAAAATTCCAAATTTTCTAAGACGTCTTTTCGCTGAAGGTGCTTTTGCTCAGGCATTCGTTCCGGTTTTAACTGAATATCAACAGAAACAGACTTCCGAAGAGATTAGAGACCTACTGTCTAAGGTCGCGGGGACATTAGGCGTTATCATTACTGTGGTTACGCTAGTTGGTGTTATCGCTTCTCCGGTATTAACGGCGCTTTTCGGTGGCGGCTGGTTTCTTGCCTGGATGAATGGAGAGCCTGATGGGGCTAAATTTGAGTTAGCATCCTTGATGTTGAAGATAACTTTTCCCTATCTCTGGTTTATTACCTTTACCGCCCTTGCTGGCTCTATTTTAAACAGCCGAGGGCGATTCGCCGTGTCGGCATTTACGCCGGTATTTTTAAATATCGCCATTATCGGTGCCGCTATCTTTCTCGCACCTCGTATGGAACAGGCCGAGATTGGACTGGCTATTGGTGTATTTGTTGGTGGTTTAATTCAGTTTTTGTTTCAAATCCCTTTTCTCTTAAAAGAAAAAGCCTTAGTCAAACCCAGCTGGGGTTGGAAACACCCTGGTGTGACTAAAATTCGTACCTTGATGATACCTGCACTCTTTGGTGTGTCTGTCTCTCAGATAAACCTGTTATTAGATACTTTCATTGCCAGCTTTCTGATGACGGGCTCTATCAGTTATCTCTATTATGCCGATCGCTTGCTCGAGTTCCCCCTAGGTTTGTTTGGTATCGCAATCGCAACGGTTATTTTGCCGGCTCTGTCTAAGAAGCATATCAATGCCGAAGGCAAGGGGTTTGAGTCCACCATGGATTGGGGGGTGAAAGCCATCTTATTTCTGGGGATGCCTGCCATGTGTGGTTTGATTGTGCTGGCTAAACCTATGTTGATGGTGTTGTTTATGCGTGGTGAGTTTACTCTGCATCATGTTGAAATGGCGTCATATAGCTTAGTGGCTTACGGCTGTGGCTTACTGAGCTTCATGTTGATTAAGGTGTTGGCGCCTGGTTACTATTCGAGGCAAGACACTAGGACACCGGTACGCTATGGCATCATAGCTATGGTCAGCAATATGGTGTTTAACCTGATCCTTGCTTTTCCCTTTGGTTATGTCGGTTTAGCCATGGCAACTTCGATGTCTGCACTACTCAATGCGGGTTTACTTTATCGTGGCCTGCATAAGGCTGGTGTCTATAGAGTGAGTAGGCAAACTGGTTTTTTCTTTATCAAGGCGCTGTTGTCTTGTGGTGTCATGGTCGGTTTACTGCTGTCCTTTCTTCCGTCCCAAGAAGTGTGGGTAGGACAGGTGTTTCATGAACGAGCCTCGACCTTGCTATTACTCATAGGGGGAGGTGGAGCTAGCTACCTTATCACTCTGGTGATTTTTGGAGTCAGGCCCTGGAAAATAAAAACTGGCTTGTAATTCTGTGAATTCATGTCAGACATTGAGTCCAGCGAGCCGTTAAATGCCTCCTTAATTTTGGAGGCATTTTACTCTTTGATTGTTTATTAAAATCGACATCAATTATCTCAGGGAAAGATCCTTGCTGATTATCCTCTTCAGCTGGTATATAATCCGCCCACTCAGGCCTGCTAGTTATGTAATGTAATGGAACTAATCCGCGGTATACACAATATTTTACCTGCACATCACGGTTGTGTTCTCACTATCGGCAATTTTGATGGCGTGCATCGAGGCCATGCTGAAGTCATCGCTAAGTTAGTCAAGAAGGCGAGACAGTTAAATGTCCCCGCAACCTTGATGACGTTTGAGCCTCAGCCGCAAGAGATGTTCAGAGGTGATAATGCGCCAGCTAGGCTCAGTACTCTCAGAGATAAAATTATTTTACTCGAAGAGTTGGGGATCGACAGGTTAGTATGCATTAACTTCAATGCTAATTTTGCTGATCTATCGGCGCAGGACTTTATCGACAAATTATTGGTTGAGTCCCTTGGGGTTAAGTACCTGGTCATAGGGGATGACTTTTGCTTCGGTAAGCAGCGCAAAGGTAACTTTAAGATGCTTCAATCGGCAGGAGAAAAACACCAGTTTGCCGTGGTGAGTACCCAAAGTTTCGTTTTAGGCGACAAACGAGTCAGCTCCACCGAGATTAGAAATCAGTTGGCGAAAGGCAACTTGGAACAAGCAAGGCGTCTACTCGGCCATCCTTTTACCTTGTGTGGTAAAGTTGCCCATGGGGAAAAACTCGGCAGGACTTTAGGCTTTCCTACTGCCAATATAGCGCTTAAACGTCAAGTGTCTCCAGTTAGGGGGGTATTTGCCGTTAAGATGTATTGGGATGACAGTGATATTTATGATGGCGTGGCCAATGTGGGTTTTAGACCGACAGTAAATGGTCAGGTCTGTCAGTTAGAAGTACACCTGTTTGATTTTGATGATGATCTTTATGGTCGTACCGTCGAAGTTGAGTTGGTTGCTAAGATTAGAGATGAACAGCCATTCAAATCATTGGATGCGCTGAAAAAACAAATTAACAATGACGCTGACAAAGCCAAGGCTCTGCTTGGCAATGATGCAGGCTAACTGCTTGGCTAAAATTAATGGTATAGGATCAATGAGCGACTATAAATCTACTTTGAATTTGCCGGAAACTGAGTTTCCGATGCGTGGTAATCTGGCTAATCGTGAGCCAGAGATGTTGAAATCCTGGGCAGCAGACGGGCTGTATCAAAAGATCCGTGATAGCCGTATTGGCCGTACACCATTTATTTTGCATGATGGTCCTCCTTATGCCAACGGCGATATTCATATCGGTCACTCAGTTAATAAGATCCTCAAAGATATTATTGTAAAATCTAAGACGCTATCCGGTTTCGATGCGCCTTATATTCCGGGCTGGGATTGTCATGGTCTACCTATCGAGCTAAAAGTTGAGCAGAAAGTGGGTAAGCCTGGTCATAAGGTTACCGCTAGCGAATTCCGCGAGAAGTGTCGTGAATATGCGGCTAAGCAAGTCGATGGTCAACGTGATGGTTTTATCCGTCTCGGGGTGTTTGCCGATTGGTATAAACCTTATCTGACTATGGATTTCGGTACCGAAGCCAACATAGTGCGCTCACTGTCTAAGGTGATCGAAAGTGGTCACTTGCATAAAGGTGTCAAGCCCGTGCATTGGTGTACCGATTGTGGTTCGGCACTAGCAGAAGCTGAAGTTGAATATGAAGATAAGAAGTCTCCGGCTATCGATGTTGCTTTTGTTGCAACAGATAAAGCAGCACTGCTGGCGAAGTTTGGTGACGTCGAGATTGAAACTGATGTCTCTATGGTTATCTGGACTACGACCCCTTGGACCTTACCTGCAAACCGCGCACTTTCAATCGCAGCGGATATTGACTATTCACTGGTTGAGTTTGTTAAAGACGATGCTACCAGAGTCATTATCTTAGCTGAGGCACTTGTAGAGTCTTGTATGGAGCGTTATGGGGTCGATTCTCATAAGGTATTAGCTCAAGTTAAAGGCCAAGAATTAGAGCTTTTACGCTTTAACCATCCTTTCTATGGCTTCGATGTGCCAGTTATCTTAGGCGACCATGTCACTGTCGATTCGGGTACGGGTATTGTTCATACTGCACCGGGTCACGGTCAAGACGATTTCATTATTGGTCTGAAATATGGTTTAGAAGTTGCTAATCCAGTCGGCGATAATGGCGTTTATAAGTCAGACACTGAAATTTTTGCTGGACAGCACGTATTTAAAGCCAATGCGAATGTGGTGACTCTTCTTGAAGAGAAGGGCGCCTTAATCAAGCACGAGAGTATTCTTCACAGTTATCCTCATTGTTGGAGACACAAGACTCCTATTATCTTTAGAGCGACACCTCAGTGGTTTATCTCTATGGACAACAAAGGCCTGAGAAAGCAAGCTTTGGGCGAAATCGAGAAGACTAAATGGATCCCTGATTGGGGTCAGAGCCGAATCGAGAAAATGGTAGAGAACCGTCCGGATTGGTGTATCTCGCGTCAGCGTACCTGGGGCGTTCCTATTACTTTGTTCGTTCACCGTGAAACCGAAGACTTGCATCCTGATAGCATCTCCTTGATGGAGCGCGTTGCTAACAAGATCGAACAGAAGGGCATTCAAGCCTGGTGGGATCTTGATGCGGCAGAGCTTCTGGGTGACGAAGCAGACCAATACCGTAAGGTGACTGACACCTTAGATGTCTGGTTTGACTCTGGTTCTTCATTCTCATCGGTCGTTGCTGCTCGCCCTGAATATCAGGGGCACGGTATAGATCTTTATCTGGAAGGCAGCGATCAGCATCGTGGCTGGTTTATGTCATCTTTGATGATATCGACTGCGATGAATGGTAAAGCGCCATATAAGCAAGTGCTTACTCATGGATTCACCGTCGACGGCAAAGGCCGTAAGATGTCAAAATCTGTGGGCAATGTGATTGCTCCGCAAACTATCACCAATAAGCTAGGTGCAGATATTTTACGCCTCTGGGTTGCTGGCACTGATTATAGCGGTGAGATGACGGTTTCTGATGAGATCCTCAAGCGTAGCGCCGATTCCTATCGTCGAATTCGTAATACTACGCGTTTCTTGTTAGCTAACATCAATGGTTTCGATCCGGTAAAAGACGCGGTAGCCATTGAAGATATGGTTGCCCTGGATCGTTGGGTGGTACGTCGCGCTGCAGCTTTGCAGGAGGAGTTGCTGGAAGCCTACGAGCAGTATAACTTCCACACCGTGACCCAGAAGCTAATGCAGTTCTGTTCGGTTGAGTTAGGTAGTTTCTATCTCGATATCATCAAGGATAGACAGTACACGGCTAAAGGCGATAGTCATGCACGTCGTAGTTGCCAGACTGCACTTTATTTGATTTCTGAGGCTATGGTACGTTGGATCGCACCTATTCTATCTTTCACAGCCGATGAGATCTGGAAGCTACTTCCTGGTGAGCGAGATGCTTATGTATTTACTCAAGAGTGGTTCGATGGACTTAAGTCGGTAACTCTAGAGTCAGATCTTAGTGATGGGTTGTGGGAGCAGTTGCTTAGCGTCCGTGGTGAAGTCAACAAGGTTATTGAGCAAGCCAGACGTGAAAAGCTGATCGGTGGTTCATTGGAAGCTGAGATCACCCTATATGCCGATGAAGCGTTATCTATAGCGCTAAACAGTCTGGGTGATGAGTTAAGATTCGTTCTGCTGACGTCTAAGACACAAGTACTTGCTTTATCAGCAGCGCCAAATGATGCGATTGAAACTGAGCTTGCATCGCTTAAACTTGGCTGGTCGAAGTCTGAAGCTGCAAAATGTGAGCGCTGCTGGCATCACAGGGAAGACGTTGCTCAGGTTGAAGCACATCCAACTCTTTGTACTCGTTGTGTTACTAACATCGAAGGCGAGGGTGAAGTTCGTCAGTTTGCCTAACTTGCTATGCTAAGAGCCTGATAAATGTGTCAGGCTTAATACTTTGATGGACAGTGGCTTGAGTATTTCAGCTGCATTATATATTTGAACTATGGAAAGTGACGCTGCTATGCG
Source organism: Shewanella sp. YLB-07 (assembly GCF_009377275.1). Taxonomy (NCBI): domain Bacteria; kingdom Pseudomonadati; phylum Pseudomonadota; class Gammaproteobacteria; order Alteromonadales; family Shewanellaceae; genus Shewanella; species Shewanella sp. YLB-07. The sequence goes on from NZ_VOQB01000002.1 coordinate 5,905, forward strand.
TCATTTTTTTTAAGAGGAAGGCCCTATGCCAACTAATTGGAAAGAGAGCGGTATACGCTGGTACTGGGTGGTTGTACTGGTATTTATTGCCGATCAAGTCTCTAAGCAATGGGTCTTAGCTAACTTTGATCTTTATGAGTCTGTACAGCTATTATCTGTGTTTAATTTTACCTATGTGCGTAACTATGGGGCAGCATTCAGTTTCTTGAGTGATGCCGGTGGTTGGCAGAAATGGTTATTTACCTTTATCGCAGTGGGCTTTAGCGCCTTGCTGACGTTCTGGTTGAGAAAACAGCCAGCGCAGATGTGGCGACTCAATCTTGCCTATACTTTAGTTATCGGTGGTGCCTTAGGTAATCTTATCGATCGCCTGCAACATGGATACGTGGTCGATTTCTTGGATTTTTATTGGAATAAGAGTCACTTTCCAGCGTTTAATATTGCAGATTCTGCAATTTGTGTCGGAGCTGCACTTATTATTGTGGACTCATTTATCTCAGATCGCCTCGAGAAACAGAAAAAAGCGCAAGATGAAAAAAGTGCTGCAAAGGAGTAATTGAATTGACTGATGTACGTTCTATTTTATGTCATATGAATATCGTGCTTGAAGATGGCTCTACCGCCGATAGCACCAAGGCTTCTGGTAAACCTGCGAGGCTTAATATCGGTGATGAAAGTTTAAGCCCGGCTTTTGAGGCACAGATAAACTCCTTGGAAGAGGGTGATAGCCATAGCTTCACCCTAGAAGCTGTCGATGCCTTTGGTGAGTCTAATCCAGATGCAATTCATTATATGGATAGAAGTAAGTTTCCCGGGGATATGGAACTCGAACCTGGTGTTATTGTGAGTTTCGGTGGGCCGGGTGGCAGTGAGATCCCTGGCATAGTTCGTGAAGTGGCTGGTGATTCGGTGACGGTCGATCTTAATCATCCTTTAGCGGGTCAGGTACTTACGTTTGAGCTAGAAGTGATACAGGTACTTTAGTGTATGAATAAAGCAAATAGTCTACAGATAAAACTTGCCAATCCCAGAGGCTTCTGTGCCGGTGTCGATAGAGCCATCAGCATAGTCGAGCGTGCACTCGAGCTGTTTTCTCCACCTATCTATGTTCGTCATGAAGTGGTGCATAACCGTTATGTGGTCGAGAATCTTAAAGAGCGCGGCGCCGTATTTGTCGAGGAACTGGATCAGGTCCCCGATGACAGTATTGTTATCTTTAGTGCACATGGTGTATCACAGGCTGTGAGAGCCGAAGCTAAGCGTCGCGGCCTTAAGGTGTTCGATGCGACTTGCCCTCTGGTAACTAAGGTTCATCTTCAGGTCACTCGGGCCAGTCGTAAAGGAGTCGAATGTATCCTTATTGGGCATGCCGGACACCCGGAGGTTGAAGGCACCATGGGTCAGTACGATAACCCTAAAGGGGGCGTATTGCTGGTCGAATCACCAGCAGATGTCGAGTCTCTTGTGGTTAAAAACCCAGATAATTTGTGTTTCGTCACTCAAACTACCCTGTCTATGGATGACACTGCTGGTGTCATAGCTGCGTTGCAGAAGCGATTCCCATCTATCGAAGGGCCGCGTAAAGATGATATCTGTTATGCCACACAAAATAGACAGGATGCGGTTCGTAACGTAGCCGATGATGTAGATCTGTTTATTGTTGTAGGGTCACAAAATAGTTCTAACTCGAATCGTCTAAGAGAGCTGGCTCAGAAGCGTGGCACAGAAGCGCATCTGGTAGACAATGCAGATGATATAAACGCGACTTGGTTCACTAATGTGACTAAAGTGGCGGTAACTGCGGGTGCATCGGCTCCTGAAGTACTGGTTAAGCAAGTTATTGATGCTATTGCCGAGTTAGCACCAAGCGTGATAACAGAAGTCGAGGGGCGCAAAGAAGATACCGTCTTTGCTGTGCCTGCGGAGCTGAGATAGAAACCACAGAAAAACTGATGGTTACCATAAAAAAGGAGGCTTAGGCCTCCTTTTTTATGGTCTGAAATTTACGTAGAGTCTAACAAGTAGCATTCTTAGACACTAATATTACTAGCGGGCAACATTCGACTAAACTATGATTAACCTATATCATAGTTTAGAATGCTAACTTACAGATTTATAACAGGTAAGTTATCAATTAAAGCGTCAAATATGTGGCGATTGAAGGGAGTTTGACGCTAATGAATCATAAATCCAACGGATTCTCACTTGTTGAAGTTTTAGTCTCATTAGTCATTCTCGTGATTGGCTTGATTGGTATTTTTAATTTACATCTGGTTGCCAAGAGAGGCAGCTTCGAATCTTTCCAACAGACACAAGCATCCTATTATGCCATCGATATTATCAATCGAATGAAGCTCAATAGAAGCCAGTTAGTTGGCTATGCAGGTACTTATGCCGGCAATCTGTCTGAACCCAGTCAGTCTTGTGATGTTGCTCTTAATGTTGGCGGTGGCAATGCAGGCATCACCTGTACGAATGTTCAGACTCGTGCATGGGATTTATACGGCTGGGAGCAGTCGATGAATGGGGTGGGTGAAACCAAAGGTACCCGCTCTATTGGTGGTTTGGACACTCCGACTGCCTGTATCCAGGTATCAGGTACTGGTGACGTATTAGTTGTGATGACCTGGAGAGGAATTCGTGCTGTTTCCGATGGTGCAGCCAACGCTGCAGATTTTGTTAAATCTTGCGGCACAGCAAACAAACGCAGAAGAGCCTATTCAATCAGTACGGTGATTATCTAGTTTGGTTAATTTTATGAGTAATAAATTAAAAGTTCAGCAAGGCTTATCTTTAGTGGAGTTGATGGTAGCTATGGTTATCTCACTGTTTTTAAGTGCTGGCCTGTTTTCAATGTTTAATATGTCGGCCACGAATGTGATAACGACCAGTCAATTTAATCAGTTGCAGGAGAATGGCCGCATTGCGCTGGCTTTGATGGAGCGTGATATTAGTCAGCTTGGTTTCATGGCGGATATGACAGGTACCGATTTTATTATAGGGACTAATACCCAGATCAATGCTGTTGCCATTCCCGCCGGCAATGATTGCATCGGGGGGGGGGCTAATAACGCGAGTCTGCCAAATAATAATCCGGCTCATTTTCGGCGACTTTGGGGGTATGAAGAAGGGGCTTCACTCGAGTCGTTTGCCTGTTTGACTGGGGTTTTGACTTCGACAGATGTTTTACAGATCAAACGATTAGTCGGCCCTTCTGTTGCAGTGCCTAATGATAATAATCGCTATTACATGGGGACTACTGCAAACCAGGCGGTAATTTTCAGCGGTGACCAAGTCACCCCGGCGATGAACAACGGTCGCTTCTGGGAGTATCAACATCATATTTACTATATACAGGAAGACGATGGAGTCCCGGTACTGCGACGCCGCGTGCTGAGAAATGGTGGTATGAAAACTTCGGGCAGTTACGAACAACTTGTGGAGGGGATCGAGAATATTCGAGTGCTCTATGGTTTCGATAACGATGGTGATGATACCGCCGATAGTTTTATGCCTGTACAAAATGTCACTAATTTAATGTGGGATAACGAGTTATTTCAACGTCTCGTAGCCCTGAGGATATTCATATTAGTCAGATCAGTCGATGAGGATCGAAATTTTACTAGCGAGTCCCGTTATCAGTTGGGTGACAAAATCATCGCTGCCGCTAATGACCATTATAGAAGAAAGGTGGTTTCAACCACCATAGTACTCGAAAATCCGGTATTGATAAGGAACTAGGGGAAATCATGAAGAAACAAGAAGGTATGGTACTTTTTTTCTCCTTGATAATACTGATCATCATGACCGTTATTGGCGTTGCACTCGCCGTTAATTCTAGCCAGTCGATGAAGATGGCTGGTGCCGGCTCAGAACGTGTCGAAGCCATGTCTGCTGCTCAAGGAGCACAAGATAGGGTGGTAGCAAATAACCAAGGGGCAACCATGGCTAACATAGCCGGCACTATGACAGTGGTTGACGCGGCTTTAGGGGTTACTAATACTCTAAGTCCCTTAGCTGATGGAGATGTTAACTGCCAGAGAAGCACAAAAGCTAGCTCGGCGAATCTAGTAAGTTGTAGACGGATAGAGGTTTCCAGCGTTGCAACATTTGGTAAGAAAAATTTGGGGCAATTGACCGTCGTCGCTGGCGTTGAACAGGAAGTATTAACCGGGAGTTAGTTATGTGGATTAAACGTTTTCTATGTGCCGTTATCGTGGGTTTAGGCATGATATCGGGAGTGACTCATGGAGATGATACTGAACTCTATGTATTTGAGTCATCAGCACGTTCCGGTGCAAGACCGCAGGTTCTGATAATCTTCGATAATTCTGGAAGCATGGATACGAGTGAGTATACGGAGACTTTTTACGATCGCGGAGAAACCGTCAATGATTCGACAAAACTCTATTACAGTAAAGGTGGTGTTGGGGTTCCGGAAGTCGATAGTAATAACTATATTCTCCAAAGTGTAAATGGTTGTAAAACGTCAAAAGTATATCTGGAATCTTATGGTTTTTTTACCGGTTTTATTAGGGAATATGGCTTTACAGGTGAAAATGGTACCTGGACAGAGTTACCCGATGAGCTAGGCAGTATAGTTTCACATGTGGATTGCTTCGAAGATTTCGAAGATGCTGCAGCTTTACAATTCAGCAATGCTACTGGGATTTTCGATGGTTTTCCTGTAGACAGTTTAGGTTCGAAATCTTCGCCAATTCCTTATACCAATGTAACTAGCAGTTCATCATCTTCAGATAAAACCGCAGCTCTTGATAAAGCATTTCTGACAAAGTTTGGTATAGGTAAATCTGTTACTTTTTACACACAAACTTATATTGATTGGTATCACAGCACGAAAAGTAAGCGCTGGACGACTCGAATGGAAATTGCCAAGCGAGTCATGGAAGACACTGTTGTCACGACACCCAGTGTTGATTTTGGATTATCGGTATTTAATTATAATACAGGTCGAACTAGTGATGGTGGGCGCATAATCTCAGGAATACAGAGACGAAATGCAGCCAGTAAAAAGACATTAGTTGAAACGATTAATAATTTAGATGCTGATACTTGGACACCGCTTTGTGAAACCTTGTATGAGGCCTATCGTTACTTTTCTGGGGGTAAGGTTAAGTTTGCTAAAGAAGCAGGAAGTTTAAATCCAGAACGAGATAGAAGTGTCGAGGATGGTAACTATTATATCTCTCCATTTGGTGAAACTCAGTGTTCGAATCGCTCTTATGTCGTTTATGTTACCGATGGTTCTCCTACTCGTGATTCGGCAGCGAATAGTCTTGTTAAGAATATGTCTGGTTATCGCTCAGCCGATAGGGAGGATGGTAGTTACCTTCCTGCACTTGCGAGTATATTAAATCGCAAGGATGTGAACACAAATTTAGAGGGTGATCAATTTGTTAGTACTTTTACCATCGGATTTAGTGATGGTGCCGATGACGCTGCTCCCATATTGAAGAAAACGGCAGACTTAGGCGGAGGTGCATACTTTGCTGCAAAGGATGCGACTCAATTGCAAAGTGCACTCTCACAAGTTTTCTCACAGATTTTAGAGGTCAATGCGAGCTTCACTTCACCTTCCATTGCAAGTAATAACTTCGATAGAACTCAAACATTTGATTCTGTTTACTACGCCATGTTCTTGCCCAATAAAGGACCTCGTTGGATGGGCAATATCAAGAAGTTTAGGGTGACAGGTAGTGGTGATATCGTCGATAAAAATGGTGCCCTTGCAATAGGTACAGACGGTAACCTTAAAGCATCCTCGTGCTCATATTGGACCCCAAATTCAGTCTGCTCAGGTTCTAGTGGAGGAGGTGATGGTAATGATGTCCGAGTCGGCGGAGCCGCACATACTTTGAGGGGGGCTGCTGTAAGGACACTTTATGGTAACTTAGGTACAGGTGGCTCGTTAAAATCACTCACAAAAAGTAATGCTTCCAGTGCTGCTGGCGGCGACAGTGCATTAGCTGCGTATATGGGAGTTAATAGCACTGAACTCAATAAGCTATTTGATTGGGCTAAAGGTAAAGATGTAGACGATGATGACAACGACAATAGCACCAGTGATATTCGTGACGATGTACTAGGTGATCCGCTGCACTCAAAGCCGTTGGCCATTAACTTCGGAAGCTCATCATCACCTGACCTGCGAATATTGGTGGGGACAAATCATGGCTTCTTACATATGTTTAAGGACTCGGGAGATTCAGTCGCTGAGTCATGGGCATTTATGCCCTATGAGTTGTTACCTAATTTAGTCGAATTACGAGCGAATGTTCCCACCGGAGTACACTCAGTCTATGGGATGGATAGCCCTCCAGTGGCCTATGTGAAAACGGGCTCAGGCGGAATAGAGAAGGCTTGGGTATTTACAGGGATGCGCCGTGGAGGCAAGTCTTACTATGCTATCGATATTACTAGTCCTGATTCTCCTAGTTATATGTGGAAAATTGATTCAGATAGTGCAGGCATGAGTGAGCTTGGTCAAACTTGGTCAGAACCTGTTATTACCCTTATCCCAGGCTGGCCAATAGGTAATACCGATCCGGAAACTGCTTCACCTGTACTTATTTTTGGTGCAGGTTATTCTCCTTCATCAAAAGATCCTGCTGCTGTCGGTTTACCTGATGCGCAAGGTCGCGGTGTATTTATTGTCGATGCTAAAACAGGAGTGTTAGTACACGCTTTTGGACCTACTTCAGACACCAAAATGACCCAGATGCCTGGGATTAGCGACAGTATCCCTAACTCTGTCGCTGTGTTAGATGCCAATGGTGACCGATTAACCGACAGAATATATGCGACCGATACAGGTGGTAATGTTTGGCGTATGGATCTGCCTAGCGGCAGCCCTAAAGACTCGACTAATCCATGGACAGTATTTAAGTTTGCCGACCTTGGCGGTGGAACTTTAGCCTCTGATAGACGATTTTTTTCAGAACCTGCAGTGGCACAAACGGTATTCACCAATCTGTCTGAAGTTGATGTGACTATTGGCGAAACCACGACTAAAACTAAAACATATCAGAATGTCGCTTATGATGCGGTAGTCGTTGGCACTGGTCATAGGCCTCATCCGACAGATACTTCGCGCTCAGATATGTTCTACATGCTTCAGGACCGACATGTCATATCCCGCTCATTCAACGGGGCACCCGGTAATGAAGTACCGGAAACACTGACTTTAGCTAATCTTTATAATGTGACATCAGCAGCCCCTTCCTCTGATGCTGATAATATCAGCTTCGGTTTAAAGCGAGGCTGGTATTATGGTTTTGGTGGTGTTGGTGAGAAGAGTCTGGCTGGTGCTTCAATCATTGAAGGCCGAGTTTTCTTTACTTCATATGTTCCCGGGGACACGGCTTCGAGTACTCAATGCCTAGTCTCTGGTGTAGGACGACTTTATGGGTTTGATCTTCATAAGGGGACTCGTTCCTATACTCATGAATATCTTGAAATGGGAGAGAGAGTGCCGGATACCCCTCAATTGGTTATTCCTCCGAACGGAAATGGAGATTCCTATATGTACCTGATTGGCATCGGTGCAGCCGGTGATGAGATGAAAAAAGCTGACGGTGGTGGTGGTGGTGGCGGTGATGGTTGCCCTCCAGGTGATGAAAAATGCGTGGGTGGTGGGTTAGGTGTGAACCGTATTTATTACCATATTAACGAGTAATGATTGCAATATGATGAGTGAAAATCGGATGAATAAAATTAAAGGTTTTAGTTTAATTGAGTTGATGATTGCAGTGGCTATTATGGGGATTTTAGCCGCTGTGATCTATCCAACTTATACAGACTTTGTCGCTAAGGGAGGCCGAGCCGATGGTTTAGCCGCGGTAATGCGAGTCGCCAACCTACAAGAGCAGTTTTATCTGGATAACAGGCAATATGCTACAGATATGAATGATCTAAACCTAGGTGCAGATCCCTATGTTATTGATAGTGGATTATATAGCGTAGATTCAACAGGAACGACTAGCTTTATCGTCGTAGCAACGGCTCAAGGGAAGCAGGCTAGTCGAGATAGCGCATGTATCACTATTCAGATTAATGATATCGGAGAAAAGTCACCTGCGGAGTGTTGGGAATGAATAAGTCACAGTTAACATATTTAATATTTTCTTTTATTGCATTTGCACTATTAGTTAACTCGTCATCTGTTAATGCGGATGATAAAAAAGCTGAAAAACTTGAATATAAGTGCTATTTGAAGACGACTAAGGGTTATGAAATTGCTTTCTATAGATGGGAGGTAAAGAATTTCACAAGGAACATGGCCAAATTGCCGTCAAGAAAGCTCCCGGGTAAGCGTATTTATATCAAGGACGTTGAAGAGTGTGTAGAGCTTGATGCTTCATTTACATTAGGCGCAGCTCAAAAGCTAGATGAAGAGACGGCAAGATAGGCTTAGTTACAGTTTAGGTTGGTTGCTGTGCTAAATCTTGCTGTTCCAGAGGCATTAATTTGCAGACCCATAGTTTCATCACTCACCTTACTACCGGGACAGTAGATAAATAAGCCTGCACTGGTGAGTCCATCGGTAGTGAAATTTATTGCGCTGGGGGCAAATGAAACAAAATCGCTAGAATTAAAAGGACCTACTACGGTCAACACCTCGTCGTTGCCATCGATTTGATTTGGGGCGCCGTTATCGAGAAATATTTTGAACCCTTTACTCCAGTCTGCGTTACAGCTTCCTGATACTATTGGGCACATGGTCACTCTAGAGCCGTAGCTAACGGCGTGGCTTCGCGCAAACTGTAAAGATTGATTAACCTTACGTATTTGGCTATCAGTTCGATAGCCTTCATACATAGCTTTTAAGGAGGGCGCGCCGACACCGACTAAGAGCATAGCAACCACGAGTGTCACCATAAGTTCAATTAAAGTAAATCCATTTTGTATCGGTCGCATAACTTTCTCTCCTCTCAATTACAGTATTAAGTATAAGCGAGAACAGGTCTATTTACAGCACGAAAAAACAACTATTTAAAGCCAATATATTGGCTGCAAAGGGTATTTTGACTGTTTCAGTTTGTTTGTATTATTACTTAAAACTTTATTGCTACTTAGCCATTACCTGCACTCGATGATAGCGGCTTTCGAGAAGCGGATTCTCCCTGATTGGTTAATGATTACTGCTTTCGAGTATTCACTTCTTGTCGACGATGGGCAATATTTTAAGGTACCGTTGGTGCCAGAAGCTAGGCCATCGGCTTGAAATCTGATGGCGCTACGGTTATAAGTGACAAAATCCTCATGGTAGAAACTGGCGGTTTTCATCAGGACTTCATCTTGACCATCTATGACATTACTGGCTCCAGAGTCAATGAAAACGGTAATGCCAATCGTCCAGTCGTCGCTACACTGGTTTTCTATTATGGGACAAACCGTGACGCGTACGCCGTAACTGATGGCGCTATTGCGTGCCATTTGGAGTGTCTGTTGAATGACTCGAATGGATGAGTCTGCTCGATAGTGTGCATAAAGGGAGTTGAAGTTTGGAACTGCAATACTGATTAAGGTTGTAGATATCACTAGAGTGGTCATGAGTTCGACGAGTGTAAAACCATTATTTTTTTTCATATTCAGTCCTTTGAATATAAGTTCGATACATTTGCTTTTAAAAGGCCCGTGTTGCGTCCTGCAATCACATAAAATCTATGGCCAATAGTGAAAGTATAGTTAGGTTAGAAGAAATGGTAAGGCAATTTTATTGTTTAGTGGAAAGGAAATTGCTTCCATGAGATTGATTGGTATATTAACTTTAGTGAGTTCCAAGCTCGTGATAAGCTGGATCAATAATACAGATAAGCAATTTCTACCCTATAAGGAGCATTTGATGAAAAAGGTCGAGGCAATTATTAAGCCATTTAAGCTGGACGATGTTCGTGAATCTCTCGCTGAGATCGGCATTACCGGCATGACCGTTCTTGAAGTCAAAGGCTTTGGCCGACAGAAAGGGCACACCGAACTGTATCGCGGTGCCGAGTACATGGTGGACTTTTTACCTAAGGTTAAAATAGAGCTAGTGATCCAAGATGAGCAGCTAGACCGAGCCATTGAAGTCATAGTGGATACGGCGCGTACAGGAAAGATTGGTGATGGTAAGATTTTTGTCACTGAGATTGAACGTGTGATTAGGATCCGTACTGGTGAAGAGAACGAAGAGGCGGTATAACTCTCTTTATAAGCATTGGTAGATATTTATAAAAACGGCGTTGAAGAGCTTCCTTCAACGCCGTTTTTGATCTTATTCCGATTGGAATTAATATTTTAGCGACTAAAATCTATGTCGCTTTCGAAGATGAGTCTCTAATCACTGGCTCTGGTATGAATATCTTCGCCTGTGCAGACTTTTGCGAGCGTCTTTTCGCAATTAAGAGTTCAGTCGCCATCTGGGCTATTTTTTGATTCGGTTGATGTACTGTCGTCAGTTTTGGCCAGGTCTGTCTAGAGAACGGACTATCTTCGAAACCAACGATAGAGATATCCTTAGGGATATCCAATCCTTCTAAGCGTGCGGCAAATAAAGCTCCAGCGGCTATTTCATCGTTACAAGCAACGATAGCGGTAGGTTTGTTTACCCTGTTGAGTAAAATCTTTGCACCGGATACACCTGATTCGAAAGAATATTCGCCTTCAATAATGTTTTGTTCATCTAGCTCCAGGTTATTATCCTTTAACGCTTGGGTATAACCAGATAAACGTGCTTTGGTAGATTCGTGGTGTTGATCACCACTTAAAAAGGCGATGTTCTTGTGACCTAAGTCAATCAGATGCTGTGTGATTGAAACGGCTCCATGTTTATCATTCACAAGTACGGCTAACCCAGTGTTGCTATCGATTTTCTCTCCGGCAATGATTCGCACATAATTGGCATCAATTTCGTCCAAGGCTTGGAGGATTTTTGGGTCTTCCGAAAGCGGAGGCGTCAAGACTAATCCTGCTAGTCTTGCGTGCTTCACCATAGTGGTCAATTCATTGCAAATGTTATCAGACTTCGCATTGCAAGGATGAATGAGTAGCTCGTATCCAAGTGCTTTGCATGAGGACAGGATGCCATTTTGCATATCAATAACATAATAAGCGTTGGGATTATCATAGATAAAACCAATGACATAAGACTTAGTCCCTGCTAAGTTTCTCGCCGCTAAATTAGGTTGATAATCCAGCTCTGCAATGGCTTTATTGACTTTATCTATGGTTGCTTGTTTTACAGATGGCTCGTTATTGGTGACTCGAGAAACTGTTTTAATTGAAACACCAGCATGCTTCGCTACGTCATTTATTGTGACTTTCATACAACTAAACACTCGTTTTATCAGTGTGTTATAGGTAAGTTCTAATACTTGTAAAGATGAATGTACGTCTTTTATAATCAGGTTTACAAAGAACTTTATTTCATTTTGTTACAGCCTATAGTGCGAACTTTTACTTTAATTAGCAATCGGCAAATGTAATTTATCTCTGATAAAAATAATTTTCTTATAACTAATAACAACAACTTTTATCCTTCAACCCCGCATGCAACAAAGGTTTTACAAATGGGTAGTTGGTCGACACCTGTGAAAAAAATGTACAGATGAACCGATTTCTGTCGCTTCTGGTTATTTTCTTGTGGCGCCGGTGTAAATAATTGTGTAATGTTTGTACTAGACATGACAGCGTTGTCATTCCCTAAGGGGATGGTTATGGATACTAAAAAATAAAATAAAGTTATGGAAGGGAAACGAGATGCGACCATCTAATTTTAAGAAAAGTGTACTAGCTACAAATATAGCGCTATTGCTCGGTACTGCAGTCTCTATGTCTGCAATCTCAGCAGAAGCTGATTCGGCTGTAACGGCTGACGACAACATTGAAAAAATCGAAGTACGTGGTATTCGTGCTTCGCAACAGGCCAATTTGAACGCCAAGCGTTTCTCTGATGGTACTGTTGATGCTATTACCGCTGAAGATATCGGTAAGTTCCCGGATAAAAACGTTGCTGAGTCTTTACAGCGCATTCCTGGTGTAACTATCCAGCGTCAGTTCGGTGAAGGTGCAGGTGTTTCAATACGAGGTGCTGGTCAAGATCTGACCTTAACTACACTTAATGGTCAGAATGTTGCGTCAACAGGTTGGTTTGTATTAGAGCCTGCGAAGCGTTCATTTAACTATGAGCTACTCCCTTCTGAGCTTGTTGGCGATATAGAAGTTTATAAATCATCTCAAGCTGATCTAGCCGAAGGTGGTATCGGTGGTACGGTAATTATTAATACTCGTAAACCGCTTGATATGGACTCTCTAACTTTTTATGCTTCCGCCGAAGGTCAATACCAGAGTGACTCAGATACGGTAGACCCCCAGTTTTCAGCTTTGGGTTCTTGGAAAAATGATGATGAAACATTTGGTGTTTTAGTTTCAGGTGTTTTGCAAGATCGTAGCTTACAGCGCCAGGGTAACGAAGCTTTTTGGGAGTGGGGAGCAGGTCCCGTTGCATTTGAGCAAGAGCGTAAACGCTCGGCTCTTACTGCTACTTTCCAATATGCTCCAACAGATTCGCTAAACTTTGTTTTCAACGCTATAGATATGCAGATGGAAGCAAATAACACCAACTATGCACTTTGGCTTACTCAAGGTGATACATCTTGGTCTGGTGCCCCTGGTTCTGGTGCGTGGGATGACACAACCTGGTTAGGCGGTTGTGGTCTATGTGGTGGTGATGCCCCAAGTGCAGATGGTTCTGGGACTCAAGTTGCTGGTCCTTTGAATGTCGCTTTTTGGCAGGCTCGTCCACGTGAAGCGACAATGAAGTCTCAAGTATTCGATTTAAAGATGGAATACTCAGGTGATAGCTATGAATTTAGCACACAGATAGGCACAACAACGTCATCTGGCGGTACAGACTTTGAAATGGTTGTAGATGACGGGACGGGTGGCACACCAATCCCAGGTGGTACCTATGACTTTACTGGTGGAAGCCAGACTTGGGATACTAATGGTTTCGACATCGCAGCTTACGATCCAGGGTCATTAACCATGGGGACAGGTTCAAACTTTAACCGCACCCCAAAGACTGATGATGAAAGCTACATTCAAGCTGATATTAAATTCGATGTTGATTTCGGTGTGATCAATGCGATTAAGACAGGTGTTAAATACGCACAGCACAATACAACTTCTCGTCGCTATGAGTATATTCAGGCTGAAGGATTTGATACTAGTATTGCAACAAGCAGTGTTGCTGCTGGAACTATCGATGTCGGAGCCGGTGACTATCAGATAGCAAAGTTTGATCCTGAAGCGCTAAAAGCGTGGGCTAAGTCTAGCATCATTGGCGAAAATGAAGATTTAGGTTCATATCGTGAAGTTGATGAAGATAATTATGCTGCATATGTGATGGCGAATTTTGGTACAGACGGCATGCGCGGTAACTTTGGTGTTCGTTATGCTGGGACTGAAGCAACTTCAACATATTATCAAAGTGGCAAGAAAGTTTCGGATGATGCAAGCTATGGTGAATGGTTACCAAGCTTAAACGTAGTTTTCGACCTTTCTGATGATGTGATAATGCGTGCTTCAGCAGCTCGAGTTATGGCACGTCCACAATATGATGATATGTATGTTAACCCGAATGTTTTAGGCGCTGATGATGACCTGCCTGATAATCAGTACTGGGTAGTAGGTAATATTGGTCTTAAGCCATACGTGGCTAATCAAATGGATTTAGGTATTGAGTGGTACTTCAACGAGGACTCTTTAGTGTCTGTAGGCCTATTCTGGAAAGATATTAAGAACTTCGTAACTATCAATGAATACCGTGCAGATAGTGCAGACATTCCATTCGAAGGAACATTACGACCTGATGAAGAAGCAGCTGGTTGGACTGTTCAAGAGAAACAAAATGGTGAGTCAGCGATTATCCAAGGTGCTGAATTTCAGTATCAACAAGATTACGGTAATGGTTTAGGTTCTATTGTTAACTATACCTACACTGATACAGAGACAGGTGAGAATACTTACACTGATATGAATCCTTTCTTGAGTGATAGCTCAGAACATTCATATAACGTGACAGGTTACTTTGAAAATGATCTTTTCCAAGTTCGTTTAGCCTATAACTGGCGTAGTGAGTACATGATCCGTGAGCAAGGTTCTTATGGAAATCGCTTACATGATGCATTTGGTAGCTTAGATTTAAGTGCTATCTGGCATGTAACTGATTATTTAGATATCAAACTTGATGGTAATAACCTACTTGAAGAAGGTTCGGTTCAGACTGGTAACAATAACTTCCAGACAAACCGTAGCGGTTTCACTGATGGTTTCCCTACATTTGAATATGAAATGGCTCGTCGCGTTACTTTAGGTGCGAGTGTAAGGTTCTAATCTAATTAGAATTAAGGTATAAAAAGGGAAGGGGGAGTTTAGCTCTCCCTTTTTTTTGTAAAAAATTCATTTTAAAAGAAGCCCTATCAAGGAGCCAAAGAAGATGCCTAATGAAATAACACTTTTAGAACCCAACAAGCATTCAGACGTTAAAGTTTCAAAACCCAACTATTCACAAGTTGCCAATCAACATATTCTCCCTATCACCCTTCATGAGTTCTCTAGAGCAGCAACTGAATACCCAATTGTTTTTGTTAAAAATAGTGAAACAGGTCAGTTCCAACCTGTCGTCATGCTAGGTCTCCAGCCTGAGCAAAATTTAAGTGTGGTTAATGGTGAGTGGATAGGAAGCTATATTCCTAACATTGTAAAAGATTACCCATTTGCTGTTGTGTTAAATGCAGAGCAGCCTGAGAAAATATGGATAGGGATCAAAGAGCAATCTGCTCAAGTAGGGACTGAAGTGGGTGAGCCCCTTTTTAATGCTGGTGAAGAAACACCTTTCTTCACTAAGCGTAGAGAAGAAATCGTACAACATTTCGAGCAAGAGCAGGCAACTCAAGCTATTTTGCAATTAATCGCCGAAAAGGGTTTATTCAGACAACAATCGTTGACTGTCAATATCAAAGGTGACCAACGTAATATAAATGGCTTATATATGATAGATGAAGCCAAACTTAATGACCTAAATGATGATGACTTTCTTGATTTGAAAAAAAGAGGCCTATTGGGACCCATCTATGGTCATTTAACGTCTTTGCATCAAGTCAATCGTTTAGCAAGAACTGAGGTTTCAAAAGGTTAATATAGGAGTCTATTAATGCCAGAAAAAAACAAGATCACTAAGGTATTAATTGTTGGTGGTGGAACTGCAGGCTGGTTAGCTGCGAATCATCTTGGTAAACGTTTTTCTGATCTAGATGGGCCTAACATTGAGGTGACTTTGATTGAGTCACCTAATATCCCTAATATTGGTGTAGGGGAAGGTACAGTGCCTATGATGCGTGAAACTTTACGTTATCTGGGAATCGATGAAGGTTATTTTGTCCAATCTTGTGATGCTACCTTTAAGCAGAGCATTAAATTTGTCGATTGGCTATACAACCCCAAAGAGAAAAGTCACTCGTATCACCATCTTTTTGATTATCCTGTGAGTCATGATTCTGCTTTTTATTGGCATAAAACATCTGCTTCGAGTCGTGATAGTTTTGCCAATTCTGTATCTGTGCAAGGTGTGTTAGCTGATGCAGGTTTTGGGCCTAGACTTGTCACTCAACCTCAGTTTCAAGGAGTCACTAGTTACGCTTATCATCTGGATGCACGTAAGTTTTCAGCGGTATTAAGGCTTAATGCCTTATCCAAATTTGGCGTATCCCACATTCTTGATGATGTGCTTGAGGTCACTCTATCTGATAATGGCGATATTTCTACTGTGTCAACGAGTCAGAATGGGGAGTTAGAGGCTGATTTATTTATCGATTGTACAGGGTTTAGTGCGCGGCTTATTGAAAAAGCTTGCAAGGTACCATTTGTCGATAAAGGGGACGTACTGTTTGTTGATTCTGCGCTAGCCGTTCAAGTTCCCTATGAAAAAACTGATGATGCAATTCCTTGCTTTACTTTATCGACAGCTAAAGAAGCTGGCTGGATTTGGGACATCGGCTTAACTGAGCGAAGAGGAGTTGGCTACGTCTATTCAAGTCGCCATAGCTCTAGGCAAGACGCTGAAAAAGTACTCTCAGAATATCTGGGCGGAAAAGTGAGTGAAGCTGAGTTTAGGCATATCCCCATGCGTATCGGTTATCGCGAGAAAGCTTGGCATCGTAATTGTGTTGCTATAGGTTTATCCGGTGGGTTTGTTGAGCCTTTAGAAGCGACGGGTTTACTTGTTTTTGATGTAACTTCAAGAATGCTAGCTGAGTGTATTCCTAATAAGTTGAGTAGTATGCCTTTAGTTGCTGAACGCTTTAATAAGCGGACTGCAGAGACTTGGAATAAGGTCATTGATTTTATTAAACTTCATTATGTGGTTTCTAAACGTAATGACACTGAGTTTTGGAGCGATAATCGCAAAGAAGCCTCTATACCAGATTCTCTGAAGCAAAAGCTTGCTCTATGGTCCTCTGAGCTGCCCAATCGTTATGATTTCACTTCGACTCTTGAGATTTTTAATCTAGAGAATTACCAGTATGTACTTTATGGGATGGACTTTGATACAGACTTAGGCTGTTCTGAAGTTTCAAAAGATGGCTTAGATAAATTCTTATCTGAACAGAATAAGATTGCTGAATTTATTCATCAAGCTAAAACTCAGCTTGAGCCTCATCGTGAGTTAATTGACAAAATTCATAAGTTTGGCATACAAAAAGTGTAAATATTAAGATGAAGGAGATATCTAGTGTCTCCTTCATCTTATTGTTTTATCTAGAGACCTGCTTTAAAAACTCAGAATGTAACATGGTTGATTTAACGGCTTGTTCTTGTTGTTGCGCTAACCTCTGTAAAATATTTTGAATTTCATATCCCGAAGCCGGTTGACTGAGGTCAGGTGTATGATCCATTCCATATAAGATAAAACGATAGTTTTCATCATTGAAAATGGTGCCATAGCCACCAGCCAAATCCATAAATTCACAGGTCTTGTTACGCCATAATTCAAGTTTTTCAGGTAAGCCCTTAGCATAGGCTGCTGTTTTAGCCGCCTGCTTCCAAAACTCAGTATCGTCCCGATCGCTGAGACAGTAGTGCAATATGATAAACTGCCTCAGGTCTTGGTATATCCCATTTAATGTCTTGTTATAGGAGTCTCGAACCGGTTGAGTCGGGGCATTTGAAGATAAATGGGTCGCTAATAAACGAGCTCCAAGATTGACAATATGTAGCCCTGTTGATTCAAGAGGCTCTATGAAACCACCGGATAAACCAATGCTTATGCAGTTACCTATCCAAAACTCTTTTCTACAGCCTATCTTCATATCAAGGTGGACAGTTCTTAGGATTTCTTGGCTATCACCAAGGTGTTCTAATAGCTCTGCTTCCGCTTCCTCTTTTGTTAGTCTGTTCCCATCATACACATAGCCAGTCCCTTGACGGTTTGAAAGATCTATTTCCCAGGCCCAGCCGTTAGTCAAAGCTGTTGCAAGGGTATAGGGTTTAGGGGGTTGGCCCAATAGAGGTTTTCTTTGGATTGCAACGGCTTTATTACAAGGGAGTTCTTGTTCAAATGATTGCCAATTATTTTCCCTTAATGATTCTATTAATAAGCCTTTGAAGCCCGTGCAATCAATGAAAATATCAGAGGTAAATTCTCCCTTATCTGTAATGATTGAAGTAATGGTTTCACCATTAGTTTTAACATGTTCCACATTAGCTTCAATATGCTCGACACCAGCTGCGCAAGCTTTCTTACGAAGGTACTTCCCCATTAATATCGCATCTAAATGGTAACCGTAAGGAACTATGCCTTGGTACTGAGGTGAAGTCGCTGCTTTAGGGCAGTTTGCGTTGCTTATTAGTTCAGATGAGATACTTGTTGCTTGCGCGTAGCTAACGCGTTTAGGAGACTGAATCCATGCTGTTGCATTATCTAATGGACCCGCAGGCCTTTGTTGCTCGAAAGGGTGGAAATACTCATGGGTTTGACCATCCTTAGGTTTCATCCAATTACGGAACATGATTCCGCTTTTCAACGTTGCGTTAGTTTCTCTTAGTAGCTCGTTCTCATCTAAGCCCATAGCGGCAAAGAAAAATCTGATACTGTGTACTGTCGCTTCACCTACACCAATTGTACCGACGTCTTTACTTTCTACTAGTCTAATCTTTACCCTTCCTCCAGATTGATTGTAGAGTCGCTGCAAATACATAGCAGTCATCCAGCCTGAACTACCGCCGCCAACAATTGTGATACTTTTAATTGCTTCTTTAGCCATGTATACCTCTTGTTAAATCAATAGCATTGCGATACCGGAAAGAATTATCCATCCAGCAAAAAATATTTTAAGTCCTTTCACCGGGAGGTGTAGTGCTAGCTTCTTTGCCAAAATGCCGCCTAGGATAGCGCCTGGCCCCGCGAATAAGACCACATTGAAATAGGCGTCACCTTGGTTAGATAGGTGTATTGGACTAACAGACCAGACTGTAAGCGCTGTGACGATTACGCCCAGAGCAATAGCTAAGGTTGGCGTTGTCTTTTTCAGGAGTAAGTAGATAACGATGACTTCGCCCACGCCTACTGACAGCCAAGCTGTTATTATTCCGCCAACATAAGCTAAAAGTGAAAGTTGCAGGACCTCATTTCGATTCAGTACACGATGCTGAGTTGTACTTGTTAGCGTTATGCTGCTTAAGAGAATCGCGAAACCTAGCACGATAGAGAACAAACTGAAGCCATGCTCAAGCGAAGTAGGTGCTTGAATCGCGAAAACTTGTGTGGTCCAGATCCCGGCTATGGAAAATGGAGAGCAAATACAGATTAGTTTAACAAGTTCTCTTCGCAGGCCTGATTGATTCTCTTTTTTAAAGTGAAACCACCAGGTTAGTGCACCAGCAGTCATGCCGAAGCATTGAATAGCGAAAGATGTCGATATGCTTTGTTCATTGCTGAAGTTGAGACTGCTAAAGACTGGGATAAAAATAACGCCTCCGCCAGCGCCTGTTGAATTAGCGAAGATAGCGCCTGTGATCCCAAGGAAGATGTAATGAAGGTAGTCACGGGTAAGTTCAACGGGATTAGAGAATTGAAATGCCCAAATAGACCAAAGACTAGCTAAACCTAGAAACAGAAATACTGGTTTAGAGATGACAATTGTTCTGCTTTTATTGTGCTCGCTCATGGTAGGTTCACTTTGTTATATTTTTTAGGTGCCTATTTATCACACTAACATCTGAGGTGATGTTATCAACTTTTGACAGCGTTGTCATATTTTGGTGTTTTGAATGAGGTGCTTTGAGAAAAACAAGCCATAGCGATATAGATCTCATCTGTGCTGAACAGAAAAAGTCATAAATCAATGTCAAAAAAATGTAGATATTCTGTTCGCTCTTGTGTATGTTTGTGAATGACAGCGTTGTCATCTGCTTGTGTGATGAGTTGTCTTGTAAGGTCTGCATGGATAGGAAGAGGTCTCCTGATTCATGTTTTTGGCAGATGTAATAGGGTAAAACTGAATTACATTTGTGTTTGAAATTTCAATAGTCTCTCCCCAGAAACTAGACTTGGCTAGGTGTTTTATCAGTATTTATGTGATGAATCACCTAGCTTTTTTTTATGTGGGTTTTGACCATTTGGAATAGTTTTTGAAGTTGTAAGCGAAAAAATCCAAACACTCTTGCTCATGCTAATAGAAAGATGATCCAGGTTTAAGGTGTATAAGAGAGGCGCTACAATTGATGAGAGAGTTTAACCTTGTAAACAGATAACTGAGGTTACTCAGATGACTTCCTTCAAGGCCCCACCTTCAATCTATCTCACATCTTTTAGAACTAGCCAGTTTGAGCTTAATGTTTGTCTAGGTTTGCGTCAGTGAGTATGAACTGACATTATTTAGTATTGACATAAAATCAACATATTGTAGTCCACAGTCTCAGATACAGCTTAGCGCCTTAAAGGTGAGATAGAGGTGTAAGTTCTGGTTATATCAAGGGGAAAGATTGCGGGTAAGCTAGCTCATTTCATCTTGAAATGAGAGGACATTGAATCATAGTAGAGGGATAGAATGAAATTGAAGTTGATCACTGCCGCAATAACACTGGTGCTAGCAACGAGTGCTTGCTCCGATGTAAAAACTGAAACGAATAAGCAAGTGTCTGCCGAGTCCAGTCAAGCTATGGCTAATAGCCTAGATCAAGCACAATTGAACACGCTTGGGGATACATTAGATATCAAGTATCGTTTAGTGACTAACTATCCAGAAGGATGTCCGACTTCCGGTGTCGATGGCCGTTGCTTCACGGCGCAGATAGATCTGACTTCAGCTGTCGACTTAGATAGCCAAGATTGGTCTATCTATTTCAGTCAGATGCGCCCCGTAAAGTCTGTGAGTTCAGCTGAGTTTACTATTACTCGAGTGAAAGGCGATCTACATAAGATAGCGCCAACCCCTGAGTTTAAAGGACTTAAGAAGGGTGTCACTAAGACAATAGAGTTTGAAGGTGAGCTATGGCAACTATCTGAAACCGATGCGATGCCAAATTATTATCTGGTATCAGGAGAGTTAGCGCCAGTTCTTATCAAGAGCACGGCAGTGACCCAGGACAGTGAAACCGGCATGGAGCTTCGTCCCTATGCCGTGTCCTTCACCGATGAAGGTAAACAGTATAAGCGAAGTGATACCGATAAAGTGAAGTGGGCAACACCTGAAATACTTTTTCAGGCTAACCAGGGAATAGATTTTGAGCCTGAATTGGTCACTAATACCATAATTCCTACGCCTCTGAAAGTTGAAGTCAGTTCAACCGATAAGCCAGTATCCCTAAAAAGCGGCATCAAGCTTGAGCTTAATGATGTTAAACGCCAAGCCATAGATGCTGCTGTTGCTCGTCTGAGCCGCATCGGTGTCGAAGAGTCATCGTTTGGTTTAGCTGTCAGCTTCTTACCACTGGAAATGAAGTCAACACCAGGCTCATACCTGTTAGATATCACCAAAAATAAAATCACTATTTCTGCGGCGGATGATGCAGGGTTTTCCTATGGCCTATCTTCACTGACCAGCCTTCTCGATAGTCATGACTTGGTTATTAACACCATGAAAGTCGAAGACTCTCCCCGTTATGATTTTCGCGGTATGCATATCGATGTGTCGAGAAACTTCCACAGCAAGCAGTTGGTGCTGGATATGTTAGATCAGATGGCGGCCTATAAACTGAATAAGCTTCATCTGCATATGGCCGACGATGAAGGTTGGCGTTTAGAGATAGACGGCTTACCTGAGCTTACCGATATCGGCAGCAAGCGATGTCATGACTTGAGTGAAACCAGATGTCTGTTACCTCAGCTTGGTAGTGGCCCGTTTGCCGATGCTAAGGTTAATGGCTATTACTCTAAAGCCGATTATATCGAGATCTTAAAATATGCCGGCGCCAGGCAGATTCAGGTCATTCCCTCAATGGATATGCCGGGACACTCAAGAGCCGCCATCAAGTCGATGGAAGCGCGTTACCGTAAGTTAGCTGCAACTGGCGATATAAAAGGTGCCGATGAGTTTCGCTTAATAGATCCCAAAGACACCACTGTTTATTCATCGATTCAATACTATGACGATAACACCCTTAACGTGTGTCTGGAGTCGACCTTTCACTTCGTCGATAAGGTTATCGATGAGATAGCTAAATTGCACCAACAAGCGGGCCAGCCTCTGTCTGTCTATCATATCGGTGCCGATGAAACTGCCGGTGCTTGGTTAGACTCACCTTTATGTAAAGCGTTTCTTGCCGACAATAAGCAAGGGGTAACTAGCAGCGATGAATTTGGTGCTTATTTTGTCGAGCGAGTATCGAATATCTTACATGATAAGGGGATAGAGCCTGCGGGTTGGAGTGATGGGATGAGCCATACTCGTCCTGAAAATATGCCCGAAGTCTCCCAAACTAATGTATGGGATGTTATCTCACATAATGGTTTTCGCCGCGCACACCAGCAAGCAAATTTAGGTTGGGATGCGGTATTGGGTATACCTGAGATGCTTTATTTTGACTTCCCCTATGAGGCAGATCCTAAAGAGCATGGATATTACTGGGCGAGTCGTAACACCAACGAGCGTAAGTTATATGGTTTTATGCCAGACAACTTGCCGGCTAATGCTGAGCAGTGGACCGATATTCAAGGTAAGCCCTTCGAAGCCGATGACACAGAGAAGCGAGATGAAGCTGGTAAGCTAGTCAGTGGCCCAATGAAGGAGGGGAGGTTATTTACCGGGCTTCAGGGCCAGATCTGGAGTGAAACGCTCAGAAGCGATTCAGTAGTTGAATACATGACCTTTCCACGTCTACTCATTTTGGCGGAGAAAGCCTGGCACAAGGCGAGCTGGGAAGTGCCTTATCAATATAAAGGGGCCGTCTATAATCAAACTAGTGGTTACTTTACCCAAGAGATGCGCAATGAGCAGGCGAGTCAGTGGGCTGTGTTAGCCAATACTCTGGGACAGAAAGAATTAGTTAAACTGGATAAGGCTGGCATCGAATACCGGGTACCGACTGTAGGGGCGCATATACATGACGGACAGCTGCTGACGAACCTTATCTACCCAGGTTTAACCGTCGAGTATCGAGTCAATGGTGGTGAATGGCTTGTTTATCATTCGCCAGTTGCTGTCGATGGCCAAGTAGAAGTTAGAGCCGTAGCAGCCGATGGTAAGAGGAAAGGGCGTTCCTTAATTGTCAGATAACATGGGGTTAACACTTGTGGCTGCGTTTTTCCAGTAAATGCAGCCAGTTTAATTCCCATCCGCTGTGGTGCTTTCAGCCGAGTGAAGGCTAATTTCTTCAGCTTAAACAAAATAAATGACAGCGCTGTCATTTATGTTGTAACATGAAGTTAACTTAGTCAGTGAGCAAGGCATCAGCGAATAACGCTAAGTCTTGGATAAAAAAACTGTGAATGAGGTCTGTATGAGTGTGAACCAGACGAAGGAGAAACCGTTGTTTATAGGTATTGATGGTGGCGGCAGTAAATGCAGGGCAACAATTTACTCTAGCGAAGATGGTGTAATTGGTACTGGTGTAGCTGGGCGTGCAAATCCACTTCACGGTTTATCACAGACATTTGATTCCATTCAGATGTCGACCGAGCTAGCGTTAAAAGATGCTGGAATGAGCTTAAGCGACAGTAAGGCACTCGTTGCTGGAGTCGGACTTGCTGGGGTGAATGTCCCCAGGCTTTATCAAGATATCGTCAACTGGCAACATCCCTTTGCCGATATGTTTGTTACGACGGATCTACATACCGCGTGTATCGGCGCCCACCGTGGCGGTGAAGGTGCGGTGATCATTACGGGAACAGGCTCTTGCGGCTATGCTCATGTGGATGATAAGCATCTGTATCTCGGTGGCCATGGTTTCGCTCTCGGCGATAAAGGCAGTGGTGCCTGGTTAGGATTAAAGGCAGCCGAGCAAGCTTTGTTACATCTCGATGGCTTCGCAGATAAAACCATACTGACCGAGCGTATCCTCAATCATTTCAAGGTTCATAACGCCATGGGCATAGTCGAAAACCTAGCCGGCCAAACTTCCAGTGTTTACGCCAAGCTAGCCAGAACCGTACTTGAATGTGCTAATGAGCAAGATCATGTTGCCAAAGAAATCGTTAAAGAGGGGGCTGCCTATATCAGTGAGCTCGCTCGTAAACTCTTCGAAGTGAATCCCCCGCGTTTTTCTATGATAGGTGGATTGGCAGAGCCTCTGGCTCCATGGTTAGATAAAGATGTCATCGTTAAGTTATCGCCAACGTTAGCTCCTCCTGAGCTTGGGGCGACCTATTTTGCGCGTCAAAAATTTAGGGTCAAGAAGACATGAAGCAGACAATAATCGCTAAGCGCGTATTCGATGGTGAGCAGTTTCATAATGACCTGCCTATCACTATAGAAGATGGTCATATTCTTGCCTTGAACAGTGTCGCTGGTGCAAAAGAGATAAGAGTCGATGGGACCTTGGTTCCTGGATTTATCGATGTTCAGGTGAATGGTGGTGGCGGTGCATTATTTAACGGCGAACCTTCAGTCGAGTGCATAGAAACCATAGGCAGCGCTCATGCAAAGTTTGGCACCACAGGTTTCTTACCGACATTAATTACCGACGATGTCGACGTCATGAGCCGAGCGGCGGATGCCGTAGCCGCCTCATTGATTAAAGGCAGCGCCGGGGTTTTAGGTGTGCATTTTGAAGGTCCACACCTGTCTATTCCAAAGAAAGGGGTTCATCCTCAATCTCATATTCGTGGTATATCCGACGCTGAGCTTGAGATCTTTAGCCGTGATGACTTAGGATTAAAAATGGTCACCTTAGCGCCCGAAAATGTGTCGCTGGATGTGATTAAAGCCTTAGTCGCTGCCGATGTCAGAGTATGCCTCGGTCATTCTAATGCCGATTATGAAACCGTAGTCGCGGCATTAGAGGCTGGGGCAACAGGCTTCACACATCTCTTTAATGCTATGTCCCCCTTCGGTTCCCGTGAGCCGGGTATGGTCGGAGCGGCAATCGAGAGCCGAGATGCCTGGTGTGGACTCATCGTCGACGGTCACCATGTGCATGCTGCCGCGGCTAGAGTGGCAATTTACGCTAAGCCAAGAGGCAAGGTGATGTTAGTCACAGATGCTATGCCACCTGTAGGTCTCGATGAGGAAACCAGTTTCGAACTCTTTGGCACTCAGGTCATACGTCAGGGTGATAGGTTAAATGCTGTGACGGGTGAGCTGGCCGGCTGTGTATTAGACATGGCAGGAGCGATTAGAAACACGGTCAAGATGCTAGGTTTACCCTTAGATGAAGCGATTCGTATGGGCTCTTTGTACCCAGCTGAGTACTTAGGTTTAGCCAAAAGGCAGGGGCAAATAAGTGTGGGCAGTCGAGCAGACCTAGTATTGTTAAACGATGAGCTGAAAGTACAGCAGACATTGATAGGCGGCACATCTGTCTTTAAGGCCTAGCATTATCCATTAATATAAAGCCCTAGCAATATGTCTGGGGCTTTATGTTATCTAGAGTTTGTCTATAAAAGCATAATAAAAAATAGAAATAATAATAAACGATAAAATATAGGGAAATCGTAATGGAAGCGAGTCTTGCTAAAGCACCTAAACGCAGGTTGATGTCGCTCGATGCTCTAAGGGGCTTCGATATGTTCTGGATTTTAGGCGGTGAAGCTCTCTTTGCCGGTTTGTTGACCTGGAGCAGTTGGCAAGGATGGAAATGGGCAGATGCTCAAATGCATCATAGCCAATGGCATGGTTTTACTTTCTACGATCTGATATTTCCTCTCTTTATCTTTCTCTCAGGTGTTGCGCTTGGTTTATCTCCTAAACGCTTAGATAAGCTACCTATTGCCCAGAGAATACCACTCTATAAGCATTCAGTGAAACGACTCTTCTTGTTACTCTTCTTTGGTGTGCTCTATAACCATGGTTGGGGTACCGGTGCACCAGTAGCCATAGATGAAGTGAGGTACGCCAGTGTTCTGGGTCGTATTGCATTCGCCTGGTTTTTTGCTGCCATGTTAGTCTGGCATACCAGCTTAAGAACCCAAATTTTTGTTACTTTAGGGATATTGATAGCTTATGGGCTGTTGCAGTTATTTGTTCCATTCCCTGGTGGGACAGCGGGGGTGTTTACCCCACAAGGGACGATCAACGCTTATGTTGATACACACTTTTTACCTGGGATCACTTATCAGAATAGACCTTTAGATCCCGAAGGGATCCTGTCAACGATCCCTGCAGTTGCCAATGCCATGATCGGAGTATTTGTCGGTCACTTTATTGTTAAGGAACACAAGAAAGGTGAGTGGACTAAAGTGGCTTACTTGTTACTTGTCGGTGCTGTTATTTTAGCCTTGGGCTGGTTGGTCAATCTGGTTATTCCTGTGAATAAAGATCTTTGGACCAGTTCCTTCGCGCTGGTAACCGCAGGATGGAGCATCATATTGTTAGCCGTTTTCTACGCTCTGGTTGATGTGCTTAAGTGGCAAAAAATTGCGTTTCCGTTTGTGGTTATTGGTTGTAATGCCATCATCATCTATCTGGCATCTAGTTTAGTTAATTGGAAGTACACGGCCCAGAGTCTGTTCGGTGGTGTGGTTAATTCCTTCCCGATTGCAGCTCAAGCCCTAATAGGTGTTATTGCTCTGCTGCTCGTACAGTGGCTGGTTCTATATTGGATGTATAAACGAAATATTTTCATTAAGGTTTAAGTTTTAACCAATATGATTCGATGGTTTTAGCCTGAAATTGGCGTCAACAGGTTTTGAACAAAAGGTAATGACAGCGTTGTCTTTTTGGTTGTTCTGTTTTAACATCGATGAAACAAAGTCTATTCTATCTATTTGATAGGTGACTTTTGACTGTAAATCTAGTGTATTAATAAGAAGTGATATCAGCTGTACCTGATATCTAAAATAAAATTATAAGAAGCAGGCTTATGGAAATGACAGTAAATAGTGAAAATAAACGTAGTAATTTTATTCCGATGGCAATTGTCGCCGGGCTATTTTTTATTTTAGGTTTCGCGACCTGGCTCAATGGTTCATTGATGCCTTATCTGAAGCAGATCCTTCAGTTAACCCCCCTTCAAGCGTCTCTTATCCTCTTCTCATTTTATATCGCGGTGACTTTTACAGCCTTACCTTCGGCTTGGCTGATAAGAAAGGTCGGATATAAAACCGGAATGGCGTTAGGCATGGGGATCATGATGATTGCTGGCCTGCTATTTATTCCTGCGGCTAAGACGCAAATCTTTGGCTTGTTCTTATTTGCCCAGCTTGTCATGGGAGCGGGGCAAACTTTGCTTCAAACCGCAGTTAACCCTTATGTTGTCCGCCTCGGTCCAGAGGAGTCGGCCGCAGCGCGAGTCAGTGTGATGGGAATATTGAACAAAGGCGCCGGCGTTATCGCACCATTAGTCTTCAGTGCCCTTATTCTTGATAGCTTCAGAGACCGAGTGGGGATGGAGCTCACTCCTGCACATATCGATGAGATGGCCAATAGCTTGGTATTTCCTTATCTAGGTATGGCCGTATTCATTGGTTTATTAGCCATTTTAGTTAAGAAGTCATCTCTCCCTGAACTGGAAAATGAAGAAGATGATGTGGAAGCCAGCGGTAAAGGCCATACGAGAGAAGCCTTATCTCATCCCAATTTAGCATTAGGTGTTGTAGCACTCTTCTTTTACGTTGCTGTGGAGGTGATAGCTGGTGACACTATTGGCATATTTGCACTATCACTTGGCATTGAAAGCTATGGTGTAATGACCTCATATACCATGATCTGTATGGTTGTCGGTTATATCATCGGCATCTTAACCATTCCTCGCTTTATCTCTCAGCCGAAGGCGTTAATGGTTTCAGCTATTTTAGGCATGGTGCTGACGCTAGGGATCTTGTTTGGTGACAATGAGTCTTATGCCATTGCAAACGCAGTATTAGTACCCTTTGGTGGCGCTCAGCTACCCGATACCTTATTGATGATTGCTCTACTTGGACTCGCCAATGCCATAGTATGGCCTGCTGTATGGCCGTTAGCACTCTCAGGTATGGGCAAGCTCACAAGTACTGGTTCAGCACTTCTAGTCATGGGTATTGCTGGTGGCGCATTCGGGCCACTGTTTTGGGGCTTAACCAGCTCGGCTACACCCTTAGGTATTCAAGGTGGCTATATGGTGATGTTCCCTTGTTACCTGTTTATCCTTTTCTATGCGGTGAAAGGCCATAAGATGAAAAGCTGGAAGTAATTGTTATTTGCTTTTCACATCCCCAAAAGGAGCCTTAAGGCTCCTTTTTTGTGCCCGGCATATTCATATGCAGCTATCGAGTTATATGGCTGTATGTAGCTTGTATAGAGTATCTAGGCTTTAGGGATAAGGCACCAGGATAAAAGCAGGGGAATATTAGATAGAAAGCTAAGCATGGACTCTCAGTAGAGTCAGGAACCTACTGCTGCGCGTATATTGCTGAGATTTAGCGCGTAAGTTAGTTACCCTACCAACTGAGCTATGCTGGCCTGAGCTGTAATTCGTTTCGAGAAGATAATTTCTAGGCATAAAAAAGCCACTCAAAGAGTGGCTTCGTCGTATATGGTGCCGGCACCAAGAGTCGGCTTTTTGTAAGATAGAGGGACCTACTGCTGCTCGTGTAAAGAGTAAGTCAGTTGCTCTACCAACTAAGCTATGCCGGCTTGAGCTTTTACCAGGGGAATTTCAGACACAAAAAAGCCACTAATTAAAGTGGCTTGCTTGTTCTTCTTAAGGAAGATGGTGCCGGCACCAAGAGTCGAAGCTCCGGTGGAAGTAACCTACTGATTCATCCGACAGAGTCATAAAATTTAGACATAAAAAAGCCCCGAACAATGTCGAGGCTTTTTTATTGTATGGTGCCGGCACCAAGAGTCGAACTCGGGACCTACTGATTACAAGTCAGTTGCTCTACCAACTGAGCTATGCCGGCTTATGCTTTAACAGTCATGGACTATTAATATAATGATGGTGCCCGAACCCGGAATCGAACCAGGGACACGAGGATTTTCAATCCTCTGCTCTACCGACTGAGCTATTCGGGCAACTAAACTAAGTGTTAGTCATCTACTTCAAATGAGTTTTAAACCAAGGCTTTAATGAGGAGTTTTAGTCCTGTCTCGTTTGGAGTGCGCGTATAATATAGCGATGTTATTAGCTGTGCAAGCAGTTTCTTGTCAAACGAGCTTAAGCTGTCAAAAACTATACAGTCAATCTTGTGAGGCCTGCGACCTAGCCTGAATAAAGCGATGTTCTTCTCCTGAGAGCGCTAAAAAGATCATTCAAGCCTTAGTTACCGAATGTAGCGAAATGTAGCAAAATGTAGCGAAGGGGACTCTTTGTTAACTAAAAGCTAACGGATGCTAATGGAAGGGACTGCAGCTCTTAGAATGAGTCAGTTAGTTGCGTTACCAACTGAGCTATGCTGGCTTGTTCATTAACTAATATATTTTAGACATAAAAAAGCCCCGAACAATGTCGAGGCTTTTTTATTATATGGTGCCGGCACCAAGAGTCGAACTCGGGACCTACTGATTACAAGTCAGTTGCTCTACCAACTGAGCTATGCCGGCTAAATGTTGGTGCCCGAACCCGGAATCGAACCAGGGACACGAGGATTTTCAATCCTCTGCTCTACCGACTGAGCTATTCGGGCAACTAAACTAAGTGTTAGTCATCTACTTCAAATGGCTTTTAAACATGAGTCTAAATAAGGCTGTTATACCTAGTTCGCTTGAAGTGGGCGTATCTTATAGCGCAGCCTTTCTACCTGCAAGTGCTATTTTGTCATAAACCTACCGTTCGGTTAGTTAGTGTGCAAACTAGGCCGGTATTTCTCCACACTGCAGTTCCTACTTCTATTCTATTTCACGCTCTAAAATTTCCCTAAAGCCCTGCAGAACACTCCCTTACCCCCTAAAATAAGATTCATTTACAAATGATTACCATTATTGATTGGCCTCTATAAGGTTTAAATGACTTAATAAAGAACAAAATAGATACAAGCTTCTAAAAAGTAGGAGTGTAGAGTCGATTTTTAGAGGTTTTAGTTTTAAAAATAGAACGTATTATGTGAGTCATAAGTTAATCAGCAGTTAATTATAAGGTCTGTCATGTTTCGTAATACAGAAAAATCCTATGGGGTCATAGCGATATTGGTTCATTGGATATCGGCAATGGCTGTTATAGGCCTGTTTGCTGCCGGGGTATGGATGGTTGAATTAACCTATTACAGTAGCTGGTATAAGACAGCGCCCGATCTACATAAAAGTGTCGGCATAGTCTTGTTTGTATTAACTATGGTAAGAATTGCCTGGAAGTTTGCTAATCCTAAGCCAGCACCATTAACGGAACATAAAAGTTGGGAAGTTAAAGCCGGGCATCTGGCCCATGGAGCTATCTATTTGTTATTGCTTTTAATCATGTGTAGTGGATATCTGATCTCTACAGCTGACGGACGAGGGATCGCCGTTTTCAATCTGTTTGAAGTTCCAGGAGTCGGTGAGTTGTTCGATAGCCAGGCCGATATTGCCGGTTTAGTTCATCAGTTTGCCGCATACAGTTTGATCGGACTTGTCGTCATACATATGTTAGGTGCATTTAAACACCACTTTTTTGATAAAGATTCAACACTGGTAAGAATGATCACGGTTTTAAAATAGAAGCTGATAAACAGATTATTTAAATAGAAAATTACAAACACAATCTTAATAAACAAAAGATTAGAAATAGAAAATCAGAAACAGATAAAAGGAAGATAGATTTATGAAAAAGACAATATTATCAAGAGCGATTTTAACCACGGCATTGGCAGGTTCTTTACTCTTGAGTGGTGCTGTATCGGCCACCGATTACGTCATCGACACTAAGGGGGCACATGCTTCAATAGACTTTAAGGTGAGTCACCTTGGTTATAGCTTCGTGGTGGGGCGTTTCAATGACTTTGAGGGCGATTTCAGTTTTGATGGCAAAAAATTAGCTGATGGTCATGTGAATGTGACGATTAAGACTGCCAGTCTAGATTCTAATCATGCCGAGCGAGACAAGCACTTGCGTAGCCCTGATTTCTTAAATACCGCCAAGTTCCCGGAGGCAAGCTTTAAGTCGAGCTCAATTGTTGATAAGGGCGAGGGGAATTTCTTGCTTAACGGTGATTTTACTCTCAACGGTGTGACTAAGCCTATTACGATACAAGCAAAAGCCATCGGTGAAGGGCAAGATCCTTGGGGCGGCTATCGTGCCGGTTTTACTGGTACCACTGAGTTTGCTTTGAAAGATTACAATATAAAGATGGACTTGGGTCCAGCATCATCCCATGTTCAGCTCGCTATTGTCGTAGAAGGTATCAGGCTGTAATCGCTCTTTGAACATCGGTAAACAAAAAGCGCCTTACGGCGCTTTTTCGGTGTTTATTCGTCGTCTTTTTCAGGTACGTAACCTTCAATCTCTACGGCTTTACCTTCAAACAAGAAGTTGATCATCTGCTCTTCAAGAAACTTACGGTCGTCAACATTCATCATGTTCAATTTCTTTTCATTGATCAGCATGGTCTGCTTTGATTGCCACAGTGTCCATGCTTCTTTGCTGACATTATCGAAAATACGCTTACCAAGCTCACCTGGGTATAGCTGAAATCCAAGGCCTTCCGATTCTTTTTTCAGATAGACGCAGTTAACGGTGCGAGCCATGATTACTCCTTAATTAATACAGAATTTAAGCTGGCGAGAATACGTTCAGTCGCCGCAGCTAAACCAACTTTTGGGGGATGGGGTAAGTTATACCAGAGTGAAGGCTTATCTTCCATGATCTGGTTATCGCTAAAGCCTTCGGCTGAGACCAGTATAGGGCTGATATCTAGATGGAAATGACTGAAAGTATGTCTAAATCCGGGTAATACTTCCTCTTCGGAAACAGTTAAGCCTTTTGTTATCAAGTAGTCATCAAGTTCTTCTCGTGTAGAAAACTGTGGGAAGCACCATAGTCCTCCCCATATCCCAGCTGGTGGCCTTTTTTCTAAGATGACTTCATCGCCCTTAGCTAGCACCAACATGTAGGCATTTTTTTCCGGTATCACCTTTTTAGGTTTCTTCCCCGGATAGTCTGATTGTCGACCAGTGAGCTGAGCCAGGCAATCGATAGCCACAGGGCAGTCACTACAAACAGGCCTTGAGCGAGAACAGATTGATGCGCCAATATCCATCATAGCTTGATTATATTTTTGAACATCTAAATCCGGGGTCAGTTTTTCAGTCAGATCCCAAAGTTTGTTTTCGACTTGTTTCTTTCCGGGCCAGCCATCGATGGCTCCATGACGTGCTAAGACTCTTTTCACGTTACCATCTAAGATGGCATGGTGCTGTGCAAGAGCTAGGGATAACACGGCGCCTGCAGTAGAGCGACCTATGCCTGGCAGCGACAGGACATCTTCAAAATCTCTGGGAAATTGTGAACCATGCTCATCACGAATGAGTTGAGCCGACTTATGTAAGTTACGTGCTCGCGCATAGTAGCCGAGGCCTGTCCAGTAGTGCAGCACTTCATCTTGAGGCGCATCGGCCAGTGAGTCTATGGTGGGAAAGCGTTCCATAAACTTAAGATAGTAGGGGATTACAGTACTGACTTGGGTCTGCTGTAGCATGATTTCCGACACCCAGACCTTGTAGGGCGTCTTGTCTTGTTGCCATGGAAGGTGTTTACGACCACATTTTTCATACCAAGTAATGATACGGGAAGAAAAAGAGGCGTGACTGGCATTGCTGATGGCGACAGAAGACATAGTGGTCATTGCTTTTTATTAGAGATCAAAATAAGAAAAGAGAAGTTTGAAACATGATTTTTATGCAGGCAGTCTATCTAGCAAGGCGTCTTTTAACAAGTCGAGTTTGCCGAGTATTGGTGATTTGGCCACTCATTTAGCTAAGCTCAAATGGAGTAAATTCACAGCATTTGAGAATCTTGGTATACTTTGCCGAATTATTGTTAATCCGATTAAGAGTAACTAAGGCTTGCACTGACTTACAATCTTTGGATAATGCCTTTCTTTTCTTATTAATCCTGCCAGACAGAGGGCGAAAATGAGCGACGTGACAACCGCGGAATTTAATGAAGAAGGTAAGTACCTTCGCAAAGTAAGAAGCTTTGTATTAAGAGAAGGCCGATTGACTAAAGGTCAGGCTGCCGCGATGGAACAGCAATGGCCATTAATGGGGCTAGATTACTCGCCAGAGCCTCTGGATCTGGTTCAGATATTTGGCCGAGAGGCTGATACCGTACTCGAGATAGGTTTTGGCATGGGCGCCTCTCTTGTTGAGATGGCTAAAGCCTCACCGGAGCTCAATTTCATCGGCATAGAAGTTCATAAACCCGGAGTGGGCGCTTGTTTATCCGATGCAGCACAAGCAGGTGTGACTAATCTACGCGTATTCCATCATGACGCTGTCGAAGTATTAGAAAACAGTATTGTTGCCGGCTCTCTGGCACGAGTGCAGCTTTTCTTCCCCGATCCTTGGCATAAGAAGCGTCATCATAAACGTCGTATCGTACAAACTGAGTTTGCGCAGCTGATCCGTCGCACGTTAAAAATTGGTGGCGTTTTTCATCTGGCAACTGATTGGGAAAACTATAGCGAGCATATGCTCGAGGTTATGGGCGCAGCTGAAGGTTATCAAAACCAATCGACTACAGGTGACGTGGTTCAGCGTCCAGAGCATCGTCCTCTGACTAAGTTTGAAGCCAGAGGTCACAGGTTAGGCCATGGTGTCTGGGATATCATGTTCGAGCGTATTGATTAAATTTGATGAGTATTAATTGAATCGAATCAATACTTGCAAATAAAATTATTTTTTAGGTTATTTAAATAAGGTGAGAATTACCATGGCAACACGCAGTCGTCGTTTACGAAAAAAATTACGTGTAGATGAATTTCAAGAGTTTGGTTTCGATGTTAACTGGACTTTCGATGAGTCTGTATCTGAAGAACAAATTGATACTATCGTGGACCAGTTTATCGAACAGGTGATAGAGCCCCGTCAACTAGGCTTCCACGGCGGTGGTCATAAGCAGTGGGAAGGTATCATAGCCACTCAATCCATTGGTAAGTGCAGCGAAGAAGATCGTACTGCCGTCACTGAGTTCTGGAAGGGACAAACGGCATCAGACGTTGTCGTTAGCGAGCTGTACGATATTTGGTGGAGTTAGTGCCCGAACTTGCACTACTCGAGCAGGTGGTCGATAAAGTTCGGCCCCTGTTAGGCCAAGGTAAAGTGGCTGACTATATTCCTGCTTTGGCAGGAGTTGATCCTAATAAAATTGGCATCGCTGTTACCAGTGTCGATGGTACAACGATAGGTGCCGGAGATTATCTGGAACCTTTTTCTATTCAAAGTATCTCCAAAGTATTTAGCCTGACATTGGCGTTAACTCTCTATGAAGAGCATGAGATCTGGTCTCGCGTCGGTAAAGAACCTTCGGGGCAGTCATTTAACTCCCTGGTTCAGGTTGAATTAGAGCATGGTCTCCCCAGAAATCCATTTATCAATGCAGGCGCTCTTGTCATTGCGGACCTGTTACAAGCGCGATTAGGGGCACCTAAGCACAGGATGCTTGAACTCATTCGTGGCCTGAGTGCTAATCCATCGCTTGTTTCAGATAAAATTGTGGCTGCTTCAGAGTTTGAACACAGCGCCAGAAATGCGGCTATTGCTTACTTGATGAAGTCCTTTGGTAACTTTAACAACGATGTGGATACGGTGCTTCAAAGCTATTTTCACTATTGTTCCATACGAATGAACTGTGCCGACCTGTCAAAAGCCATCTTGTATCTGGCCAACAAGGGCACATGTTTAGATGGTTCTCAATTGCTTTCTCCGGTACAGACCCGGCAGATGAATGCATTATTAGCCACTTCAGGCCTATACGATGGTGCCGGTGAATTTGCCTATCGAGTGGGTATGCCGGGTAAGAGTGGAGTTGGTGGCGGGATCATTGCCGTTATCCCTGGTGATATGGCCGTGTGTGTTTGGTCTCCCGAATTAGATCGCAATGGTAACTCTCTGGCAGGTACCGCCGCGCTCGAAGATTTGTGTCAAAGGCTGGGGCGTTCTATTTTCTAAGGCTAGTTTTCAATTTCTCATCTTGTCCTAAATCCATTTACTATAAATTTAATTTAGTGAATTGACCAACTACTGGTTTGATTCACTAAACTTCTGCTAATACATTTCCTTACTTAAACATTAATTCAATATTTATCAATTGATTAGGTGTTTTGGCACGGCTTGTGCTTTATTGTTTGGTATGAGAGTCATCGCCGATGTTAGAAAATAAATAGCAAAGAGTATTCAGCGATTGTCGAAAGAACATTTAAATTAAGGATAAATTTGATGAGAAAATTAGCGACTTCTATTGGGATCAGCGCGGTCTTATTTGCTAGTGGAACGATTACCTCTGCATCTGCTCACGAAGATCATTCATCGGCTTCATACTCGAGTGATAATCATCAGTGCGAGGTTACACTCAACTATGACATCACAGTAGAACCTAAGCTACTGGCGATAAGTGATGAAGGCAAAGAAGTGTATCGCATCGAGATGGGTAAGCTATATGTTGAAGGCAAGCAGGTGACATTGAATGCCAGACAGCAGCAACTCTTGACCCAGTATTCAGACCAAGTGTCGACTCAGGTTCCGGAAGTTATAGCCCTGGTTCATGACGCGGTGGGTATCGCATCGACTGCGGCGAGTATGGCATTAACCCCACTACTGGGTGATGCCGCGGGTGCTAAACTCGATGAGATGATGGATGGACTAGAGCAGAGAATCGAGAAGGTTGCCTATCAAAATGGCGATAAGTTCTACCTGGGGTCGACTCAATCTTCTTTAGAAGAGACTTTTGGTGAAGAGTTTGAGCAAGAAGTTGAGCAATTAGTCAAAAACTCCATCGGCACCATGATGATCAATTTAGGCAGCGAGATGCTTTCCGGTGACGGCGATTCATTTGAACAGAAAATGGAAGCTTTTGGCCAAAAAATGGAAAATGTTGGCCAAGACATAGAGCTGCAGATGGAAGCTCAAGCACAAGATCTTGAGGTGAGAGCGGATAAGATGTGTGATAACTTCCAAAACTTGATAGCCCTTGAGCAAAAATTAAGAATCGCAGTTCCTGAGTTGGAAAAATACCCACTCATCGATGCGCCTAAAGTGGAATTACTCGAATAGGCAGTTTATTCTGAGCTATGAAGTCATAGCTTGAAACCTTGGACCCTGTTGCACCCTCCCATATTCGCAACCCCCCTGTATTTGACTTGAATACAGGGGTTTTTTCTATGTGTCGCCTCTTCTTATTAATCGTTACTTGCTAGCATTTCAATCGAGTTTAGCCTTGCAGAATAAACATTATCGATTAGGCATTAGAATTAAAGCGCAAATCTT
The DNA here is from genome assembly GCF_009377275.1 of Shewanella sp. YLB-07. Taxonomy (NCBI): domain Bacteria; kingdom Pseudomonadati; phylum Pseudomonadota; class Gammaproteobacteria; order Alteromonadales; family Shewanellaceae; genus Shewanella; species Shewanella sp. YLB-07. The sequence goes on from NZ_VOQB01000002.1 coordinate 41,937, forward strand.
TGGTATACTTATAAAAAATAATAACAAACGGACCCTCAATTATTGAGTGGTTCATATATTTGACTCTACTCCCGTGTACTTCCTCTTAGTAAGTCACTGTTTTAATGGTTTCTTTTTTGTTTCTGTAAATTCAGTTTACTCATCTTTAGTGTAAGTATTATTAGTGTCGTAAACACCCTAAGGCGATTTACATGTTAGAACTATTGGAACCTATCGCAATTTTTACTCATGTTGCCAGAGCTGGCAGCTTTAGTGCCGCGGCAAGAAAGTTGGGGATTTCTAAATCCAAAGTGAGTACTCAAGTAGCCGATCTTGAACATAAATTGGGAGTTCAGTTAATTCAACGCACAACTCGTAGCCTGAGTTTAACTGAAGCTGGACAACTCCTGTACACACAAGGTGAAGAGTTACTTAGGGATGCTGATCAAGCCATTGCTAGTGTTCATAATCTAAATGATGCTACCCGAGGTGTGTTAAAGGTTGGGATATCCCAGTCATTCGGTACCATGCATATTATTCCCGCCTTGCCCGAGTTTATGAATACTCATCCCGAGTTAGAGTTACAAATTAGCTTGTTAGATCATAAAGTTGATGTCGTCAGCGAAGGATTAGATCTCCTTTTGACTATGTCAGAGCAACTGCCCTTAGGTATGGTTGCCAGACCTCTAATGAAGTGTCAGTTTTTGCTTGCCGCCTCTCCATCATATATAGAAAAACATGGTCAACTCGATCGCCCAGAGCAGTTAGTCGATCATAACTGTTTGGTTTATCATGGCGAGTGGCACGAGCATAGTGTTTGGCAGTTTAAGCAGGGTGAAGATTACTGTGAGATAGGTGTCTCGGGTAACTTCAGAGTAGACAATGCACCCGCTTTAAAATCTGCCGCCGTCAGTGGGCTTGGAATTGTTTATCTCGCCAGTTACCTGCTTGAGGATGAAGTTGAGAAGGGGACCTTAGTGCCTCTGCTTCAAGACTGGCAGCTTACTCATCATCTTCCCCTTCAAGCCGTATACCCAAGAAGAAAGCATTTGGCGCCTAAGGTCAGCGCTTTTATCGATTTCATTAAGGGACATATTGGTTCTCCGCCATATTGGGATGCCCCTTACACTGAGTTGTACGCGAAAAGAAAGTGATTTTTGATGTCATAACTTATTCAAAATCTGAATAAGTTTACTGGGTATTCAGGAAACATTGTTCTTAATTTAAAACTATCAGCCAACTACTCTGTGAATGGTTGGCTTTTTTGTTATATATCAAAAGCTTGGCGTATTACCTGGTCGGACATTTCTCTCGGTTAATTTACCCTCCTCTAATGAACGTGTCGTATTCTTCTTGCGGTTTGTTCTCAAATCAATACAATTGGTGACACTTGATACGGGATAATCTGAATCTTATAAGTTTATTAAGAATGACCCCTCTTACTAAACTTATACAGATTAGCGTTACTGCAGTTCCGAATCGATGCTGGCAGAGCTTTAACAACTAAAACAATGCTAGCCTTAAAACCATCATCCTAGTTTTGGTTTACCCCAGCCTAGTTGCTGGGGTACTTTTCAACTAGAAAGAGATTCGTCTCTTTGTACCCTACAAGCTTGCTACTGACTAACTATAAGTTAGGCCAAGCAGTACAGAGTCGACACAATAAAAAAGCCACATTTAATCAATGTGGCTTTTTTATTGTGTGTGAAAAAGTGGACTAGGTTGAAATAGCCCACTCATATAATATTAGCTTTTCTGAGACACCCAAAGATCAATCTGATCTTCGAGTATATCTAATGGCAAGGGCCCATTTTGCAGCACTAAGGTGTGGAATTCACGTATATCAAATTTATCACCCAAGGATTTTTTCGCTTTCTCTCTCAAGGCGAGAATTTTCAGCATGCCCACTTTGTAAGCCGTGGCTTGTGAAGGCATAACGATATGGCGTTCAACCATCTTAACTGCGTCTGATTTAGCATTGGGGGTATTATCGACATAGTAAGCAATAGACTGTTCACGGGTCCACTTCTTAGCGTGTATGCCTGTGTCTACCACTAGGCGACATGAGCGCCATAGTTCCATGGCGAGTCTACCAAAATCAGAGTAAGGGTCTGAATAGAGTCCCATCTCTTTTGGGAAGTACTCACTATACAGGCCCCAACCTTCGATATAGGCCGTGTAGCCACCAAACTTACGGAACTTAGGGACCCCTTCAAGTTCTTGCGCTATGGCTATCTGCATATGGTGACCCGGGGTGCCTTCATGATAAGCGAGGGCTTCCATCTGATACTTAGGCATGGCCTTCATATCGTATAAGTTAGCGTAATAGGTACCTGGTCTGGTTCCATCCGGTGAAGGCTGGTTATAGAAAGCCTTACCGGCAGATTTTTCTCTGAATGCCTCAACACGTTTTACTATCATAGGTGCTTTAGGTTTGACGTTAAACACCTCATCGAGTCGTGAAGACATGGTGTCTATGAGTACAATCGCATCATTTAAGTAAGCTTCACGTCCTTCATCTGTAGGGGGGTAATAGAACTGCTTGTCTTCGCGCATAAATTTAAAGAAGGCTTGCAGGTCACCTTCAAAGCCGACCTGCTTCATGATGTCACGCATCTCGCCATGGATACGGGCAACTTCGGCAATGCCAAGTTCATGGATCTGGTTTGCTGTTATGTCAGTCGTAGTAGTGCGAGCCAGTGCATTGTTGTAATAGGCTTCGCCTTGAGGGAACTTCCACGCACCGTCTCGTGTATCGGCTTTAGTCTCGAGTTCAGTGATATAACTGATCAAGTGAACATACGCTGGCTTAACTTTCGTTAGTAATGCTTGCTTAGCATCGCTTAGCAGCTGGTTCTTGTCATTCTCATCTATGTCTAAGCTGGCTAGCTTACGCTGGAAGTCGGCCCACAGGGCACTATCACTATCTTCACTCGAATCGAAAGGCTGGCCTGTGATAATATTTTTACTGTCTGACAGTACGTGTGGGAAGACAAACTTAGGCGCTATGATGCCTTTTTGCGCTCGAACTTCTAAAGAGTCTTCAAGCTGCTGCAGGTATTTAGGCACGCCATTGAGGCGACTGATATAAGCCTCTGCGTCGGAAATCTCTGTGATCTGATGCTGGTTGATTAAGAAGGACGCGACCATAGAGTGGCCACCATACATCTGATTCACAGGATAATTATGATAGCGCCATTGGTAATCGTTAACCTCTTGTTCGAGTTTTTGCTTTAGCAGTGTGTAGCTGAGATTGGTTTGGCTATCGAGTTTACTCTGATCTAATTTACTCAGTTGCTTAAGGTGTTTCTGTGACCGGGCTAAGTCTTGGGCATCGGTTTCTTCACCGCGATCGTCCCACTTACCATAATCGGTTTTAATGCCTAAATGTGTCTGGGAGATAGGGCTGGCCATTACATTTTCCATGAATATGGCTTCAAAAAGTGCATTGGCTTTTTCTGACTCGCTCTCGGCCTTATAGGCTACTGGCTCGCTAGGGCTAAGTAATGGAACTTGAGTTGTGGCTGCTATTGCGCTGCTGCCAATCAGGCTGGCTAATGTTAAGGCTAGTAAGCTAGTTTTAGTTTTTATAGGCATGAATTAGTCTTATTTTTATGGATTCTTAAAAAGTAACGCTAATCCTAATAAAGCTAATCGTTAATGTTTTGATCTAAGTGTTAGTAAATGTGTCAATTAGGGCTAATTCAAAGAGTTAACCCTTAAAAGTAGAATGTTTTTTAAATTACAGCGATCTAGGCAGCATTCTCAGCAAACCAAGCCTGAGTAAATAAGGCTGCCGTATCAGGCTCTGCTAGCTCAAGCCTGATACAAGAAGTTTGTTACCTTCGAACTGTTTAACAGAACTGGGATAAGAGTTCGTTAACGAACATCTTACCTTTGGCGGTTAATTCCCAGTGAGTCTCGTTTTCAATCAATAAAGTTTTGCTTTTAGCTTTTTCTATTCCTTGAGCGATCACCCGATGAGATAAGCCAGTTCTTTGTTCAAACTCGGCCTTAGGTATTGCGGACATAAGGCGGAATCGGTTCATCAGGTATTCCAGTGGACGTTCATCTTCTGTCACTTCTACTGTGTCGAAGGTGTACTCATCGGCCGCTAGATAGCCCTTAGGGTGTTTTATCTTTACTGTACGTAATATCTGGTTCTGTTCCAGAAGGGTCACCTTGCCGTGAGCACCACAGCCAATGCCTAAGTAATCGCCAAACTGCCAATAGTTGATATTATGTTGGCACTGAAATCCGGGTTTCGCGTATGCCGAAATTTCATACTGCTCGTAACCCAGATCTGCTAACTTTTTCTGCCCTTGCTCATAGATGTGCCACAGGGCTTCATCATCAGGCAATTGCGGGGGCTTAGAGTGAAACAAGGTGTTTTGCTCTATGGTCAGCTGATACCAGGACAGATGAGGCGGAGACAATTTAGCTGCCGTGTCGATATCAGCCATAGCTTCTTCGAAACTTTGATTTGGCAGCCCATGCATCAGATCCAAATTGAAACTGCGATAACCTGAGCTCTGGGCCTTCTGCGCCGCGACTTCAGCCTCATCTTTACCATGTATACGGCCTAATAGATTCAGCTTGTCTGTTGAGAAGCTCTGAACGCCGATAGATAGTCGGGTAACACCGGCTTTAGAATATGCTTCGAAGTCGTCATGCTCTAACGTACCAGGGTTGGCCTCCATGGTTATTTCTATCTGCTCACTGAAAGGGATCATCTCATTGACACCCGTGAGTAGCCTCTCGATTTGAGCCGCGTCGAACAGTGAAGGCGTGCCACCACCGATAAATATCGTGTGTATCTCGCGTCCCTGCACATAGTGAAGATCGTTTTTAAGATCGGCAAGTAAGGCGTCGACATATTCCTGCTGTGGCAGCTCACCATTCTGACCATGGGAGTTGAAATCACAATAGGGGCACTTCTGTACACACCAAGGAATATGAATGTACAGGCTTAATGGCGGCAGAGTTAGCATAGGGTTGTCTCACTATAAGCAGAAGTCATACCTGAGGCACTTCTGTCTAGAACAAGCCAAGGAAGACGAATGTACAGGCTTAATGGCGGCAGAGTTAGCATAGGGTTGTCTCACTATAAGCAGAAGTCATACCTGAGGCACTTCTGTCTAGAACAAGCCAAGGAAGACGAATGTACAGGCTTAATGGTGGCAGAGTTAACATCGGATAGCCTTACTAGATGCAGAAGTAATACCTGAGGCACTTCTGCTTAGATCAAACCTAAGTATATGAATATATAGACTCAAAGGTGGCAGAGTTAGCATTAAATAATCATACCTTTACGCTTCATGGCATCGATCAATAGCTTCATCGCCTTTCCTCTGTGACTGAGGCGATTCTTCTCTTCGCTATCTAGCTCTGCCGCGGAGCAGTTATGCTCATTAGGAATAAAGATAGGATCGTAACCATGACCGTTATCTCCGGCCGCTTCGAAGGCTATTTTTCCTTCCCATGATGCCTGAGCAATAATGGGGGTCGGATCTTTTGCGTGGCGCATATAAACCAAGATGCATTGAAAGCGGGCGGTCCTGCCTTCTAAATTAGTTTTTAGTGCGTCTAAGAGCTTAATGTAATTATCTTTCTCGCCAGCATTCTCTCCGCCGTATCTAGCCGAGTAGATTCCAGGTGCGCCATCGAGAAGATCAACTTCTAAACCCGAGTCATCGGCAATTGCCGCTAGTCCGGTGATTTCGGCTGCATGACGCGCTTTAATGATGGCGTTTTCAACGAACGTTGTTCCGGTTTCAGGGACCTCTTCTACATTGAATTGGCTCTGAGGAAGTACCTCTACATCATATGCTGAGAAAATTTCAGAAAACTCTTTGAGCTTGCCTTTGTTGCCACTGGCGAGAACGAACTTATCCATTAGAGACCTTGATGGGGTTTGGGTAATTGGCGCCATGATAGCTAAGGAGGAGGGGAAACGATAGCAGATATTGAAGCTATTTAAGGAGGGAGTAAGGAACTAAAAGCCGCTGCTTTTAGTTCCTGTGCTTAATGATAAACCTCAAAAGTTACTCGACATAAAACTTTTGTTTAAACTTCAATTGGGTATTGAGTTTCTTGTTATATTTTATGGCGACCTTAAAATTGATCTCTTGATCATCCCGGTAAGGGACTTCGGCGACATAATAAATAGCTTTTCCTTCGCGGATCTCTCTAAATTTTAGGTTTATGCGGGCATCGAGTAGGTTGTTGGCAATACCTGAGATCTCAACAGGCACAGGTGGATTGCCTTCTTGGCTAGTGTCTAACACTGAAATATTGATGATGCCAATGTAGCTACTGCGTTTGATACCATAGGATTTAGCTATGCTGGGGGTTAAAAATGTGCTGCTTAGGGCCACGTAGTGAATATCGTAATTGCCAACTTTTTGTTTCTGCTCTGCTGACACGTTGCCAACGAAGGCAAGGGTAAGTATGAGTACAGATAAAATAGCTCTAAACATGACGCTGCTCCTGCGGTAATGGACTGACTCGTTATGGTTATCATATATTTGAGTATAGGTGTTTAGCCCATGACTCGCTTCGTTCGATTTATCAACTTACAAAATTAACTGGGTGAATATAAAGGTTTAGCAGCAGGGAGTCCTGCTGCATAGATACCGCTAGCAGCATGACCTAGACGTTAGCCCAAAAAGGCACATATTGAGCTAGGAGCATATTGACAAAATTTAGAATGATCATCACCACCAATAAAGAGAGATCTAAGCCACCCATCTGCGGCAGGATACGGCGAATTGGTGACAGAAGTGGCTCGGTTAGTTGGCCCATAACCATTTCGATAGGGTTATGGCCTTGGCTCACCCAGCTTAAGATTGCACGGATAATCAACATCCAGAACAGCAAGACTCCGGCTTGCTTAAATACTGAAACCACAGCTATTAATAAGATTGTTGGTATATTAATCGCGGCGCCAGCGATGAGACTCAATACCACAAATTTTGCGACGACGACCATAAAAGCCAATACTACAGAGGCTGTATCAAAACCACCCATGGAAGGTAAAACACGACGCATAGGGGCAACGATAGGGTGTGTGGCTTTTACGATAAACTGACTAAAAGGGTTGTAGAAGTCGGCTTTAGCGAGTTGAAGCCAGATACGAATAATCACAACCATCAGATACAGATCGAAGACTGTGCTAACTAAGAAACTGAGTGCATTCATGTATTTTCTCTATTTATAGTAAATCAAAATTCTTGGTTAAATATCGGTTTAACGCTGGGCTAATATTGCTCGGCCATCTCTTGTGCCCGAGCCACGCAATCATCCATGGCTTGCTTGACTATGCCCCTTAAATTACCAGCTTCGAGAGCGGCGATAGCTTGCGCCGTAGTGCCTCCTTTTGAGGTCACATTTTCTCTAAGTTGTGCAGTCGTCAGCTCAGGGTTTTGTTTGACCATTTGAGCCGCGCCCAATGCTGCCTGTTGAACGAGTTGCCTTGCTTTGTGTTCATCCATTCCAGAAGCTTTCGCATTGTCGATCATCGCTTCCATGAAGAGGAAGAAATAAGCGGGTGAACTGCCGGATAATGCGATGACTTGGTCGAGTTCGGACTCACTATCAACCCAAACGACTTCACCGCCACTCAACATCAATTGTTCACAGAGCGCTTTCTGTTCAGATGAGATCTCATCTCCTGCGTATAAGCCCGTCATGCCGACACCAATTTGAGTCGGTGTATTAGGCATAGTACGAATAAGCTTTATCTCTTGTCCAAAATAATCGCCATAACGCTTGGCCGGAATGCCGGCTGCAATGGTTATGATGAGTTTATTTGTTAGGTCTAAAGTGCTTAATTGCTCGCAAACCCCTTGCATGAAATGGGGTTTTACACTGAGCACGATAACATCAGCTTGTTTCGCTGCGGCTAAATTATCATGCGATGTGGCGATATTCAGTGCTTTTTGTAACCCTGTTAATTTAGCTGCACTGGGGTTGGTTGCATGAATTAAGGAGGCCGGGTAGCCGTTGTTGACGAGCCCAGTCGTGATACTGCGAGTCATGTTTCCCGCACCTATAAAGCACAATTTTTTTTCGGCCATGATACTTCTCTATAGTTCTCTATACTTCAGCCTTTTTCGTTGAGGCCGTTATTTCAGGTGACAAAAACATTGCCATAAGTTCGTTTAAACTAATATTTGGGCTTGATAGGGTTAAAACAAGGCTAATATCTAGCGCTTTTCTCTTTCGCCGAAAATTGCACTACCAATTCTAACCATGGTTGAGCCTTGTTCAATTGCCTGTTCTAAATCATTACTCATTCCCATGGAAAGCGTGTCCACTTGAGGATAAAGTGATTTGAGTTCTAGATATAAAGCTTGTAGCTGCTGAAACTCATCTCTTTGTAACTTTTTATTCAATGTCGCAGTGGGGATGGCCATCAGACCCCGGAGGGTTAAATTCGGCATCTGATCGATTCTATTTGCCAAGGATTTAAGCGCTTCTGGTGTCGTTCCTGATTTACTGGTTTCGCCACTGATATTGATTTGGATGCAGATGTTCAGGGGAGACATCTCTTTCGGACGCTGCTCGTTGAGTCTGGATGCTATCTTTTCCCGGGAGACTGTGTGCATCCAATCGAAGTGACAGGCTATGATTCTAGTCTTATTCGATTGTAAGGGGCCGATGAAGTGCCATTCGATTTCGGGACAGCTCTGTTTCAGCGCATTAACTTTAGATTCGCCTTCCTGAACATAGTTTTCACCAAATCGTCTTTGGCCGGCAGCATAGGCGGCTACAATATCTGAATTGGGCTTAGTTTTACTGACGGCGAGTAATTGAATTTCATCGACATTTCGTGATGAAATTTGTGCCGCTTGTTCGATTCGATGCTGGGCGTTAGCCAGTCTGTCTGCTATTGTTGTCATGATGTAAGTTTTTTGATTGAATGGATATCCCATACTATGGAAATCACAGAGTTACTTGCCTTTAGTGTAAAGCACAAAGCGTCCGATCTACACCTTTCTGCTGGCGTTTCGCCTATGATACGTGTAGATGGCGAAGTCAGAAAGATCAATTTACCCGCTTTAGATCATCAAGGGGTGCATGGACTCGTCTATGACATCATGAATGATAAGCAACGTAAAGATTATGAAGAACATTTAGAGATAGATTTTTCGTTCGAGGTACCGAACTTAGCACGTTTTCGTGTCAATGCCTTCAACCAGGCGCGAGGAGCCGCTGCGGTATTTCGTACTATTCCCAGCGATATTCTGAGTCTGGAGCAGCTTGGCGCACCGGAGATCTTCAAGAAAATTTCCAGCTTCCCACGTGGCTTAGTCTTGGTTACCGGTCCAACAGGCTCGGGAAAGAGTACCACTCTGGCTGCCATGGTTGATTATATTAATGAAAGCCGCCACGAACACATTCTCACCATCGAAGACCCAATCGAATTTGTACATCAGAGTAAGCAATGTCTGATCAACCAGCGTGAGGTGCATCGTCATACTCATAGCTTCAACGCGGCCTTACGAAGCGCACTGCGTGAAGATCCCGATGTGATCTTAGTCGGTGAGATGCGAGATCTTGAAACCATCAGGCTGGCGATGACGGCGGCTGAGACCGGTCACCTGGTATTCGGTACTCTACATACCACCTCTGCGGCAAAAACCATTGACCGTGTGGTCGATGTTTTCCCCGAAGGTGAGAAGGGCATGGTTAGGACCATGCTATCAGAGTCGCTACAGGCAGTAATATCACAGACCTTGATCAAGAAAATCGGTGGAGGACGTGTGGCGGCCCATGAGATCATGATGGGGACTCCAGCGATCAGAAACCTTATTCGTGAGGATAAAGTGGCACAGATGTATTCTGCGATTCAGACAGGTATGTCACATGGTATGCAGACATTAGATCAGTGTCTGCAGAATTTGGTCAACCGCGGTCAGATCAGTCGTGAAGATGCTCAGCACAAGAGTGCTAATAAGCAGACACAATTCTAAAGGTTAATTGTTAAGGTTTTATTATGGATGTTCGTCCTTTCTTAAAAACTATGATAGATCGCAAGGCTTCGGATCTATTCATCACTGCGGGTTTCCCCCCGAGTGCCAAAATCGATGGTGAGCTAACACCATTGAGCGAAACTTCATTCTCACCGGCTCAATCACTGGATTTTGTCGAGTCTTTGATGAGTGATGAGCAGAAGAAAGAGTTTCATCAGACTCGTGAGTGTAATTTCGCATTTGCCTTGCAGGATTTAGGGCGTTTTCGTGTCAGTGCTTTTTGGCAGAGGGAAGCATCGGGTTGTGTTATGCGCCGCATCGAGACTCAAATCCCCGATGTCGATGATCTGAAACTCCCCGTGATCCTCAAAGATCTGGTGATGAGCAAACGTGGACTCATCATCATGGTGGGTGGAACTGGCACAGGTAAGTCAACATCCTTGGCTGCTTTGGTGGGTTACCGTAATGCTAACTCTCGCGGCCATATTCTGACTATCGAAGACCCGGTTGAATTTGTTCATGAGCATCGCAATTGTATCATCACCCAGCGAGAAGTCGGGATAGATACCGAGTCATTCGATGCCGCGCTTAAAAGCTCATTGCGCCAGGCGCCAGATGTGATCTTAATCGGTGAAATTCGAACTCAAGAGACCATGGAATTCGCCCTGGCGTTTGCCGAAACCGGGCACCTATGTATGGCGACCTTGCATGCAAACAATGCTAACCAGGCATTGGACCGTATCATGAACTTAGTGCCGGAGAGTAAGCATCAGCAGCTATTATTCGATCTCTCGTTGAACTTAAGGGGAATTGTAGCTCAACAGTTGGTGCCGACTATGGATGGTAAGGGACGACGTGCGGCCATCGAGATTTTGATTAATACACCCCGTATCAGTAGCTTGATAGCTAAAAATGAACTGCATTCACTCAAGGAGACTATGGCGAAGTCTAATGAGCAGGGAATGCAGACCTTCGATCAGGCCTTGCTGACTCTCTATACCGCGGGAGAGATTAGTTATGCCGATGCCTTACATCATGCAGATTCGCCTAATGATTTAAGGCTGATGATTAAGCTGCAAAGTTCAGAACAAGGGGGTTCTGGCTTTATGGAAGGGGTGACACTAGATTTAGACTAGTGACTCATTATTCGATAAGTCATCTAGTCGATAATTCACCAACTAAAAATCAAACAAGGTCAGAGGGGATTCTCTGGCTTTTTACTTTTATTTAATATGAGTTAGCGAAATTAGGATTCTCTGATTAAACTTGGAGAATAGTTTTCATGTCAACGACATAGGAGTGTCATGGCTGTGTTTAAACGATTAGCAATAGGGTGTTTATGTATCTGGGTTTCATTTTCGGCTAATGCGGTTCAAGTGACCGATGAGTTGGATCTGGGGGGAGCCGTACGGGTCAACTATGGCTGGAAAGATTACGCCAATGATTCTAAGCTGGAGTTCGAGCTGTTTCGTGTGGATGTCAACTATAAGGATGATGGCCTGTTTGCTTCGGCTCAGTATCGTTGGTATCAAGATATGGACGTCATTCATCACGCTTATGCGGGATACAGCTTCAATGAGGAGCAGAGTGTTCAGATTGGGGTGACTCAGGTTCCCTTTGGCTTGCTTCCCTATGGTGCCCACTCATTTTGGTTTAGTGCCAACTATTATCTCGGTTTTGAAGATGACTATGACGCAGGCATACACTGGAAATATGACGATAAAAATTGGCGTTTCGATCTTGCCTACTTCTTCAATGATGAATACGGTGATGGCGCCAGATATGACAGGTACTCCTTCGATGTAGCTATCACAGATGAGTCACCCTATGAAGAGTCGGGTCAGCTTAATGCACGCATAGAGCGAGACATAACCACAGAGAATACCAAACACAAGATTGGCGCTTCTTTACAATATTCCCAGTTAGATTATCTGCCGACAACAAATAATCAGGTAGCGGGTAAAGATACCGATGGATATGCCGCATCCTTTCACTGGCAAGTCGATTGGGCTAAGTGGCAAGGGCAGTTTCAGTACATGTATTATGAGTACGATATGCCTGATAGCAATCGTATCGCCTTATCGGCCTTCGCTTTTCCTTTTGAAATAGCCTCATCGGCCGATGTGCTTACCTTGAACGTATCACGTAGCATAGATGTGGATTGGGGACCTATTACCAATCTCAATTGTTACAACGATTTCAGTCAGGTGTTCGCATCGGGTGAAGGTTTAGAGGACTCTATGCAGAATGTCACAGGTTGTGCCATCACAGCAGGTAAGTTTTACTCTTATGTCGATTGGATTGCCGGTAACAATATGTGGTTTATCAATGGACCTGGAGTCGGTATCTCGGAAGGGCCGACCGAATGGAGTTCACGTTTGAATATCAATATCGGGCTTTATTTCTAAATGTCTAATATCTAGGCTTTGAATCGTAGCTTTGAAAAAATGGCCAGTGAAGATGATTTTTACTGGCCGTTTTTATTGCCATTTTATAGCTTTAATAAGAGATGTAAGCACTAGTCGTACATATTTTCGAAGTAACTTTCTATTATCAACACCGCCGACATGGCATCGACCTGTCCCTTAGTCAGTGCTTTAAAACCACCGAATTCAAACAGTCTGGCCTTGGCATCAGCAGTTGTCAGGCGTTCATCTTGCGTCGCAATCTTTACGCCGAATCTGCCGTTGATGCGATTAGCAAACTTCTTCGCTCTCAGGGTTATCTCTTGTTCAGTGCCATCCATATTTAAAGGTAGGCCCACGACCACTACATCTGGCTGCCATTCTTCGATAAGCATGCCAATCTCTTCCCACTTAGGAATGCCATCGACAGCTTTTATTGAACCGATTGGATTAGCTGTGCCTGTGAGTGATTGACCTATGGCGATGCCAATGCTTTTAGTGCCGTAATCAAAGCCTAATACCGTTATTGAACTCATGAAATACTTGTTCTCTTAAATGAAAAAATGTTGAGAGAGGGATTATGCATGTCCAGATTGATTAGACAGTTGCCATATATCGAAGCCTAAAGATTCCGTCGCTTTTTGCCAACGTTCCTCATGCTTAACATCGAAGAGTAATGCCGTACTTGCAGGAATTGATAGCCAGGTATTATCTGCCAGTTCTTGCTCCAGTTGATCTCGGCTCCAACCTGCATAACCTAAGGCGACGATAAACTGCTTTGGGGCGTCTTTACTGCCTAAGGCCGATAACACATCTCTTGAGGTTGTTAGCATTAACTCGTCTGTCAGTGATTGGCTATTGTTCCAAAAATCTTGAGGTGTGTGTAAGACAAAGCCTCTTTCGGGATTCACAGGGCCGCCGATAAGGACTCGGGCGCCAAGGGAGGAAACGAGTTCAGGCTCCTCATCGAGTTCCATCTGCTGCAATAGCTCATCGACTTCTATGCCTAAGGGTCTGTTGATCATGATCCCCATAGCGCCCTTCTCATCATGCTCACAAAGATAGATCACCGAACGCTCGAAAAAAGTGTCTTTGAGTGAGGGCATCGCGATTAAGAAGTGGTTTTGTAAACTTTCCATTAATAGGCTCCACGGAAAAGGGAATAGAGACTGGCAACTAGCCTTGATAATCTGGACTATATAGCCTGCTAACCGCCGGCTAGCTTTACTGTATATTTGAGTTTTTCCAGCAAAGTCTTGAGTTGCTCTCTATTGTCAGTTTGCACTTCAATATTGAACTCTTTTACCGTTCCACCACAGCCGCACTGTTTCTTTAATTTCTGGGACAGGGCTTTTAGCTCTTTCTCATTCAAGCCTAGGCCCTTGATGACAGAAACACCTTTGCCTTTACGCCCTTTACTGTCTTTATGGATACGCACGATACCATCTCCAGTTGGGATGTCTTTGAGCTCTACTTCGGGAGATATACGGCCTACATCTGTGCTGTAGACCAAGGATACGTTTGGATCTTTTCTCATGGGCGACTACTAAATAACTTGTGATAATTAGAGTTTAACAAACTGAATAATTTTATGGGAGCTTTATGCTTTATTAAGTCTGAGAGAAAGTTGCACTGAGCAAGAGAGAATTAGGAGATAGTTGAAACTAAGCAGGCTAGCAAACTCTAGCCTCGCTCATTTTCGACATTTTTGAGGAGGATACAGACTTTTATGAAACCAGTTATGCAGCCAGTACGACCCCAATGATGAGTGATATAGCTGTGAGGCACGCACAAGGAATAATAAACTTATGAAACTTTGAATGAGCAATGGCGCAAGAGGTTAAAACGAAGCCTATTGCCGCCGTTCCATAGCTGCCGTTATGTCCGTCTAATAATGTAAAGAGTATCCAGGCCAATACGATAACAGGTAAGATAAATAGACTGATATGTCCCTGGCTCTTTCTGGCTGAAACTTTCTCAGATTGCACCGACGCTTGTTCGGGAGCAAAAAGAAAGATAGCACTCGCGATCAAGAAGGCACCGATAAACCAAAACATAAGAGACTCCATTACTCAGGATTCAAAATTTCACACTAGAAATTAATTGATAATCATTATCATTAAGGTTCTATCTTAAGTCAAGCTGAACGATATACTAATTAGACTAAATTTGAGTTGTAGATCATGAAATTGCTATGTAAGCTGAAATTATAAAATGAATTTTACATGATGCATATCTGATGGAGTCAAAATGAAGAAGGTTATAGTTGGTTTGGTTGCACTGGCACTGAGTGCCTGTAGCACCCTAAAAACGAGTTCGGATTATGATCCTGCAGCAAATTTTGACGATGTAAAGACCTATGCCTGGATCGTTAAAAAGACGAAAGACACGACATATCACCTGGATGGTTTGATGGACCAGCGTATTCGTGCTGCAGTAGACAGCCAGCTAGCGGCGAAAGGCATAACCCTTACCGATGCAGCGACAGCCGATGTGTTAGTTAATTACCTGACTAAAGTTGATAAAAAAATCAACGTAGATACCTTCAACACTAATTATGGTTATAACCCATATTATGGCTCTAGATGGGGATATAGCGGTAGCATGAATACTCAGACTACGGTTCGTGAGTATGAAGTCGGTACCTTGATTTTAGATATGGTGAATCGTGAAAGCGGAAAGCTTATTTGGCGTGGCTCTGTTGCCGATACCATACGTGATCAGAGTACTCCTGAGGAGCGTGTTGAAGTGGTTAATCATGCTATCTCTGAGATGTTAGTAAATTATCCACCTAAGCCTGAAGCTAACTAGTATTCTTGGTGTGGTCTGTTTTATATATTAACTCGTTCTAATTGTGGAACAGGATGGAAGGCGCTCCAGCAGGAGCGCTTTTTTTTTAGCCAAATTCATCACCAATCTTGTGGTTTGTTAAATGTGTTTCTTACTAGACTAAAGTCCAACTTATCAATTTGTAATAGACTGCTATTCTCTGACTACATATCTGGCAGATACCAAGTGAGTGGTACAAGTGGATCAGTTTTTACAGCAATGGTTTGATGAATACGCTAAGGGACAAGGTGTTGAAATTGAGTCTCTTTGCCAACAGACTCGGTCTGAATGGCTTACTCTGTTACAAAGGGTCAAATCGGGTGACCTCGAAGATTGGAAGCGCTCTCCACCTGGGCGAATGTCACTCATCTTACTCATGGGACCTGTAGCGCACCTTTTAAATGATAAAGATGCAATTGACCTGCATCCAGAGGCTCGAGCTCTATGCATTGAAGGAGTCGAATTAGGCCTGGATACTCAGCTGGAGCCTGTTCAGCGTCGCTGCTTCTACGACCCGCTATTTTACTCCGGCAATAGCCAAGACCGTCAACTCTTGTTGTGCCTCCTCGAAGGGATGCAATCTCAAGTCGAATCGATTCATAGGCCCGCTTGGGTGAATTGGTATGAGCATGCTTCTGCTAGTCGGTCAGCAAGTTCTATTACTTTAGACTAGATTTCATCATCTTTCTTAAGTGCTGACGTGGATTGATATTGCAGGCATCGTTAGTTCTAATTTTTGAGACTTGTAGATTCCGATTTCATCATCTTTCTTAAGAGCTGACGTAGCAGTGTGCAGGCTTCATTACCTGAGCCTGTGTGCTGAATGACATCTATATTAGCCACCCAACCCAACTCTTCAAACTCTACAGGAATTTTGCAAAGTTGTTTGCTATTTATTGCTTCTTGGGCAAGATGGGTTGGGAGTAGCCCCCAACCAAATCCAGATTTAGCCAATTCAAGCAAAACATAGTAATTGTCCGCATACCAGACATCCGGTGAATGTTGCTGATTATAATTGCTTGGAGCCCTGTCTCTGCCACCTATGATCAACTGCCTATGTAATTTTAGCAGATCCATATGTTTAGATTTCGAACTTGCTAATGGGTGATTAGGGCTAATCAATAGTTCAAATTCAATAGTCCCTATGGACTCGAAATCGATATTTTCAGGGTAGATAAACTCACTGAAGACCAGACCAAGATCGGCACGCTTTTCACTGACTAGCTGGATGATATCTTGGCTCGAAGCGTTCAAAAATTCGAGTTGTATATGAGGGAAGTATTCAGTGAATTCGATCAGATAATGGGTTAATTGGCTATAGGGTACCCCTTCATCCAGTGCCAAGGTTAACTTTTGTGGCTGCCCCTCACTTAAGGCTTCAACTTGTTGGTTGAGCCTTCTATGCTGGGCAATGACTGCGTTTGCTTGGGGTAAAAGAGCCTCACCGGCTGCAGTCAGCTTAGGGTAACGGCCGGAGCGATCGAACAGTGTCTGATCACTGTCGATCTCCATATTCATAATATTTTGACTTACCGCAGATTGTACCTTGCCCAGTTTCCTGGCCGCGGCCGAAAATGAGCCTGTTTCCACGGTTTCTACGAATGAGTAAAGCTGCTCGAGTGTTAACATATCAGTATTTGTGATGGTAACTAACTTTGTTCTATCATAATTTGGCTTGATAATGGCTGCAAGTCTTTTAGAGGAGTCGCTTGATGACAACCAAGCAACGCGTTACCCATGCCATTTTATTCGAACTGTTTGCCCTTGTGATAGTCGTGCCTCTAGCTATTATTATCACAGGGAAAGATACTTCCGAACTACTCCTGGTTGCCATAGGACTTAGTGTCTATGCGGTAATTTGGAACTATTTTTATAATATCTGGTTCGATAAGCATTTTGGCAATAACAGAAATAAGCGCAGTATAGGGACAAGAATAGGCCATGCATTGGGCTTCGAAGGAGGCATCATAGTTGCGACATTACCCATCGTATCTTGGTTCTTGGGTATCTCAATATTCGCCGCCTTCATACTCGAGTTTACGTTTCTGGTGTTGTTCTTCTTTTACGCCATCGCTTTTAATTATGTCTATGATCGTGTTTGTCAGCGGTTACTAACAACACCGGTTTAGTGACTTATTAAACTAGATTGGCTAAATTAGTGAATGTTAGGTTTTCGTGACTCGCTTAAAGTTTATAGTGCTAAGTAATTGCGAAATTTGCAGAAGGATATAAAATACGCCAATCTGCGAGGATAATCTTTAGTATTTCACGTCAGGGCCGATGAGCTATTATAAGCTTTAGGCACAAGCTATAGGCGTCAATGGCCATTATAGGTTACAAATGATGAATAAATTTTGGCTTATTTTATTATGCTTTATTGGGCTTATTCTCAGTCCTGTAGCATTTGGCTGGAATGATAGTGATAAAGATGGGGTACCGGATATCAAGGATGCCTGCCCGCATACGCCCTTGGGTGTACTGGTCGATGCTTCAGGTTGTGATAAGAGTCGACTATTCAAGCCGGTTTGTTTAATCACAACCGATGACAGGGTTTATCCTGATACTTGTATTCAGGCCACTGAGTTAGCGTTAAATTTTGAGTTCGCTAAGACTGAGATACTCTACTCCCAATGGCAAATTCTCGCTCAAATAAAACAATTTTTACAGCTAAATGACGTTAAATTATGCCTCATTGGACATACTGATGCCGTTGGGAGTGTAGAGGCCAATCAGCTCTTATCCGAGGCAAGGGCAAAAACTGTTAAGGGTATCTTAGTTGAAGATTATGGCTTCGATCCGGAACGCTTTATCGTGAGGGGGATGGGAACTCGCTCTCCAATCAGTACAAATGATACACCAGTAGGCAGGGCCCTGAATCGACGGGTCAATTTTTTAGTCGAGTTAGATCACTAGCGAGCAAGTAGGGCTCAGGGAGTCCGCTTAGAATTTTGATTTGAATTAAACCTGAGGTTAAACAGTTCATATTTATATGAGCTGTTTTTTGGTGTTAGATTTGAATTGCGTTAACTCAAACATTTGTTTGGGAAATTTTTAGGGAGTAATACATGGAAAACTTGGAAGGTTTGATCGAGCAAGCGCCAGAGCTTATCGTGACCTATGGAATGAAGATCATTTTTGCGATTGTCATCTTTGTTATCGGTAAATATTGTGCCGGTATTGCTAAGAAGTTATCTAGTAAGTTGATGACCAAGCGTAAAGTTGATCCTACCGTTGTTTCATTTGTCTCAAATATGGCATGGTCACTCGTGTTTGTGTTCACCATAGTGGCAACACTTGGACAGATTGGCGTACAGACAGCATCACTGGTTGCTGTTATCGGTGCCGCGGGTCTAGCGGTTGGCTTGGCCCTACAAGGTTCACTGTCTAATTTCGCTTCAGGCGTCTTGATGGTGATGTTCCGCCCATGTCGTGTCGGTGATTATGTTGAAGCCGCCGGTATCGCGGGTACAGTCAATGAGATCACTATTTTCTCAACTAAGCTACTGACACCGGATAATAAACTTATTGTGGCGCCAAACTCAGCCATGATGGACGGTACTATTATTAACTATTCTGCGATGGATACTCGTCGTGTCGATTTCGTTATCGGAGTTTCTTATGATGCAGATCTTTTGGAAACGAAGAAGGTACTGACGCGCGTTATTGAGAACAACCAGTATGTATTGAAAGATCCTGCTTACACTATCGCATTGTCTGAGCTTGCCGATTCGTCGGTTAACTTCGTGGTTCGCCCATGGGTTAAGGGCAGCGATTACTGGCCAGCTTATTTTGAAATTCTAGAGCAGATTAAACTAGCACTAGATGAAGCTAACATAGGTATCCCATACCCTCAGATGGATCTTCACTTGAAAGAGACACCAGCAGTTGCATCTTCTGCAGCAGCTTAAGTCTACATTTTTATTGTGACTGCTAGATCTTACTCACACGCTAGCGCACCGAGTGAGACCGCTGGCAATTAGATCGCTGAAAGTTAGACTGCTGGAAGTTAAAAAGGAAAAAGGTCGGCATTTGCCGACCTTTTCTATGTTTGGAACATTTATGCCACACCCTATGGGTGGTTAGGCGTGGTATTTGTGTCTGGAACACTTATGAAGATTTACCAGGGACAGGTATAAATCTTCGCTATGTCTGGAACATTTATGCAACTAAGATACTAGGACCCTAGGACCCTAGGACCCTAGGAACTAGAATCTCAAGTCTTAATGTACCTCACCATATTGATAATCAAATTTTGGCATGCCCCAATGGAATTTTATTGCCAGCATTCTCAAGCCGAAACCAAATGGCAGACAGATGGCCAGGTTGACCCACTCACTGACTCCGTATGACTTAAGACCCACATAGAGTGCGGCAGTGAGCAGGGCGACTAGGGCATAGAGTTCTTTCTTGAAGATCAGCGGCACTTGATTACACAAGATGTCACGAATAACGCCACCAAAAACCCCGGTTACTAGCCCCATGACGATGGCCACTAGCGGGCTAAACCCTAGTAATAGTGTCTTCTGGGCACCGACAATAGAAAATACCGCCAAGCCTAAGGCATCTATGGCTAAGAAGAGCTTAGACAGATAGCGCATCACGGGGGCGATCACTACGGTGAGCAATGAAGCAAATGCAATGGCGATAAGGTAATGAACGTTCTCTACCCAGATTAAGGGATAGTTCCCCAGCATCATGTCACGCAAGGTACCCCCACCGATAGCCGTGGCACAGCCTATGATGACGACGCCGAAGAGATCCATCTGCTTCTTACCTGCACATAGGGCACCTGTCATCGCTTCGGCTATGATACCGATAAGCCAGAGAAGGCTAATAAATTGAACTTCTTGCATGATATAGAGTGCCGCTGAGTAAAAGGAGACGGATTTTGCCTGATAAAAAACCGAAGTGATAGCTATAAAAATTAATTTTATGGATTAGAATTTGTAATGATTAAGTTTTTTCCTCTCCCTTTGTTGCTGGTAATTTTGCTTTTATATGGTTAGTAATGGTAATCCAATATTGACTAATTATGTATTTATCATTGCCTTGAAGTATTGTTAGTGTTTTGTTGGGTTTTTATTGTGTTAACTGCAGTTCTACTCGTGATGATTTCTGACTTTATCTTATGAGCTAACGACTCTTATTTTTGGCAGATAAATACTGGCACTCGTTATGTTCAGGGAGTAGTATTCATGCCTCGAAATCATAAACAGGGGCTAAGATGATCGATTTTCGCAGTGATACAGTAACCAAGCCAACGACTGCAATGCGCGAGGCAATAGCCAATGCCGAAGTAGGGGATGATGTTTATGGCGATGATCCTACGGTAAACAGTTTAGAGGCCATGGCCGCCGAGATGTATGGCTTCGATGGTGCCTTATTCACTTCATCAGGTACTCAAGCAAACTTATTGGCCTTGATGGCTCATTGTGAACGTGGCGATGAGTATATTTGTGGCCAGCAGGCTCATAACTACAAGTTTGAAGGAGGCGGCGCGGCGGTACTTGGCAGCATCCAGCCTCAACCGCTGACTAACCAAGCAGACGGCAGTATCTTGCTCACCGACATTCAGGCTGCAATTAAGCCTGATGATGTCCACTTTGCTCACACTCAATTGCTCAGCCTCGAGAACACCATTGGGGGGAAAGTCTTGCCGCAGGCCTATTTGGCACAAGCGCAAACGTTAGCATTCGACAATAAGCTGAAAATCCACTTAGATGGTGCTCGAGTCGCTAATGCGGCCGTTGCGCAAAATATCGCTATCGGTGACATCACCCAATATTTTGATTCCGTTTCTATCTGCCTCTCTAAAGGCCTGTGTGCTCCGGTAGGCTCCTTGCTTTTAGGTGATGAGCGCTTAATTCATAAAGCCAGGCGCTGGCGTAAGATGCTTGGCGGTGGCATGCGCCAAGCCGGTATTTTAGCCGCAGCGGCTAAACTTGCTATCACTGACCAAGTCGATCGCCTGGCTATCGATCATGACAACGCGCGCTATTTAGCTGAGTGTTTGTCTGAGCTTGATGAATTTGAGATAGAAGCTCAGCAGGTGCAAACCAATATGCTGTTTGCCGAGGTGAAGCAAGATGTAGACATCAAGCATATCGCGACCGAGCTTAAGTCTCTGGGGATATTAATCAGCCCGGGTTCTACTTTGAGGTTAGTGACTCATGCCGATATCAGCCGAGCCGATATCGATAGCTTTATCGCTAAACTAAAAGGCTTGCTGGCTTAATGGTCTGATAGTGACTCATTAGCCAGTAATGTAATCATTAAAAAGTCTGCCGAGGCAGACTTTTTAAATTCACTCTTATTAAAACCAAGAATACCAAGGCTAGGTATTTCTACAGTTAGCGCCTCTAGTGAGAGTGGTTATTATGACTACTGCCGGGCATCTGTTGTCCGTCACTGGTATAAAACCCTGAGCTGCCGTGTTGAATGAATCCTTGAGTGATCATCTTGGCGATAAAGGGATCTGACTCGCTGTCGCCCACATCGGCAAAATCGATATCTTTGTATCCCGCAGTCAAGATCTTAAAATCCGCAGGTGTGACCGACTTTACCTCGCTGAGTTGATAAGTCAGTCGTTGCTCCCCTCGACCCATAGTGAGGCGGTAGGGTAGCTCGAGTGATGTTGCCCACTGCAGGCTCACCTCTTGCCCTCCCTGTTCACCGCTAAAACTCTCAACTGTCAGACAAGTGTGATCGATGTCATCGGCTTGCTTAAGCTCAGAGCGTACTTCTGGTGAGACGAGATGAAAGACCTGTTCTAAATCGTAGCTGATATTGAGGGATAGCAGGTCGCCAGTGCGATAACTCACAGAGCGTTTATCCATTGGAAAGTAGCGAACATATTCGCCGTTACGCTGCCAAGCCTCGAAGGTTTGCGGCGACCTTTGGTAGATAACCGTATCTTGGTAGCGCGTCAGTTGCAGCTCATGACCCAGCTTGCTTGAGTCATCTCCCTTGAATATCACATAAGTTGCGCTGAGCTGGCTCGGTGATATCCCGTCGCATACCTGCTGTATCTTGTCAGGCTGCTCGACACTCAAGGCTGGCTGAATCTGCGTCGATTGACTCGCTGTTGATAGGTTAGCTGCAGTGGAATGACTCGCTGTCGAATGAGCCGACACTGTGTGAACGAAACCTATGAGTAGGGTGGCGCTCAGCAAAGAATACTTCATAACAACTCCTGTGCTTTGGATTGTTTGAATGAAGGCCGTCTAAGTCGTACCTATGGGTATAAGATTAGACGGCCAATAAACAGCGGCTTATAGAGCCGCTTCGGCTTTTACGACTAAGCTCGCGGCGTGGTTTATCACATGGAAAATATGGTTCTGCTCTACAGTCCCTTGCACTAAGTGCGCGCCGGGTCCACTGGCAAAAATTCCCACATCTTCTCCCGCATGGGTTTCAGACTCTAATGGCACTAAGGCTTCTTGATGGAATCCTGCGCTTTGTGTATCCACATAGTTGAGGTCGAAACGACCGGCTGCGATTGGTAGGCCATAGCGCTCATCTCCGCCAGTTTCCAAAGCTGCGTAGCCACGACCATTGGTGTAGCCCACCGTAGTGTAAGGCATGCCGTTGGCATCGGTTGAGTTAGTGACGGCCGAGATGCCGCTGGAATCATTGCCCTTTACTAGGCCCAGAATAGGATTGCCTCGAGTCGGGTAACCGGCAATGGTGAACACATGGCTGTGATCTGCGGTAACCACAAGCAGAGTATCCTTGCTCGAGGTCTTTTCCATGGCGACGCGCACGGCTTCAGACAGAGCAATTGTGTCGTGTAGCGCTCTTGCCGCATTGCCTGCATGGTGGGCATGGTCGATACGACCCGCTTCTATGATAAGCACGAAGCCTTTGTCATTCTTCTTGAGAATATCGATAGACTTGGCCGTCATTTCGGCAAGGGATGGCTCGCCAGTCGCGCCGTCTGTCGTACGGTCGTAGTCATATTCCATATGAGATGAATTAAACAGACCGAGGGCATGGTCTGTGGTTGCTGGATCCAATGCTAAGAAGCTGTCTCTGTCGGCAACATAAGCTGAGTTGGCATATTTAGCGGTCCACTCAGATGTTAAGTCACGGCCATCGAGTCGCTTACCACTCTTGCCTTCAGGATCTGTCATTGTATTAGGGATAAATGCGCGACGTCCGCCGCCCATCACCACGTTGATACCCGAGCCATAGCCGTAATCCAGCAGTTGAGCCGCGATATCTTTACAGCCGTTACTCACGGCTTCTACCGTCAGGTCCGCATCACTCTCCCAGTTGCGCTCCGGTGAATGGGCATAGGTCGCGGCAGGGGTTGCATGGGTGATACGGGCGGTAGATATCACCCCAGTGGACATGCCTGCAATAGAGGCAAGTTCGATGGAAGTCATTAGATCTTGTCCCTGAGTCGACGCACAATTTCCGCGAGTCACGCCTTCAGCCTGTGAAAGCACGCCAACATCGGTTTTAACTCCTGTGACCATGGCCGTCATGGTGCCGGCAGAATCAGGTGTCTGACCATCGACATTGTAGGTTTTAGCCAGACCAAGATAAGGCAAGGTCTCGAACGAAAGTGAGTTTTCCTCACCTGTCTTGCCTTTAAGTTGACCATCTAATATTCGCGCCGCCGTCACAGTTGAAACCCCCATGCCGTCACCGACGAAAAGGATAATGTTTTTAGCTGCGCCTGCTTGATTATTTACCTCTAGTTCACTGGCTTGAGTCACACGACGTTGGCCATCTATGTACCACTCATTGACTGCGGCCCAATCTTTACCGTCGCTGCCGTTATTGCCATCACTGCCATTGTTACCATCACTGCCGTTTGTGCCGTTGTCACCGTCGCTACCACACGCCGCCAAACCTAAAATTGCTGCCATCGACAGTACGAGAAATTTCTTATTCATGATTTGCTCCAGATGAGTACTGTTTGATTAGTATTTAGTGCCGCCAAGCGATTGCGCCTGGTTGATGATATGGAAGATCACATTCTGCTCGATAACACCTTGAGCCAGATGAGAGCCGGGGCCAGTTGCATGAAGGCTGATATCTTCACCCGCATGGGTTTCACTGCTTAATGGCACTAATGACTGTTGCATAAAATTTTTCTGCTCTGTATCGACTGATGAAAGATCATCACGCTGGCCGATAATGGCGCCGGGGCCATTGGTGTAGCCTAATGTAGTGTATGGCTTGCCATCGTCTGCTATGGCTAAGTCACCACCTACGTTATGGACCAGACCAAGAATGGGATTACCACGCTCCGGGTAACCGGCAATGGTGAATACATGGCTGTGATCTGCGGTGACCATGATTAAGGTGTCATCGGGGTTGGTATTTTCAAACGCGGCTTTTACCGCATTTGATAATTCTACCGTGTCCACTAGGGCGCGATGGGCATTACCCGCATGGTGAGCGTGATCGATTCGGCCCGACTCAACGATAAGCAAGTAGCCTTGCTCATTCTTGTTGAGGATCTCGATGGACTTGGTGGTCATCTCTGTGAGTGAGGGCTCACCTGCGGTGTCATCTAGACGGTCCGCCTCATATTCCATATGTGACGAATTAAACAGGCCAAGCAGATGATCTGTAGTGCTGGTATCTATGGCATCGAAACCTTCTTTATCCCACACATAGGCGGCATTGCTGAAGTTTTCTGTCCAGGCTTGAGTGAGATCCACACCATCACTGCGACGACCCGATTTATTCTCACCGTCGGTCACGGTATCAGGAATAAAATTGCGGCGGCCGCCTCCCAATGCCACACTCAAAGCGTCAGCCTCATCACGCATCACTAGCTGATACGCTATGTCTTTACATTCATTGGTTATTGCTTCTGTAGGTAAATTGCTATCGGCTTCCCAGCCTCGCTCTGGTGTTGCGGCATAAGTCGCAGCTGGTGTGGCGTGTGTGATACGAGCCGTACTGACAACGCCAGTAGATAGCCCCTTGGCATTGGCTAAGTCGACTAGGGTGATTAACTCGTTACCTTTAGATGATAAGCAGTTAGCGCGAAGGCTGGCATCTGAAACAGATAACACTCCGGCTTTAGACTTAACCCCGGTAGCCATGGCGGTCATAGTGCCAGCTGAATCCGGAGTCTGCTGGTTGGTGTTATAGGTTTTAACTAGGGCCGTGTGAGGAAACTGCTCGAAGCTAAGAAAGTTTTCTTCACCACCGTCATTGCCTTGGAGCTGCTGACCTTGATAGATGCGCGCCGCCGTGAGTGTCGAAATACCCATGCCGTCACCGACAAACAGAATGACATTTTTGGCTTGGGTCTTGTTCGTTTGCAGGGTTTTATCGTTGACAACTTGCGCACTGGTTTTGAACCATAGACTGTCAGTTTGCGTGGCAGGTAAAACTGCGGCGTTGGCCGCCATAGTCACTAAACTGCATGAAACGAGTGCAGCTACTTTTTTCATATTAATCACTATCATCACCCTTATTGTATTGAGGTATGTTGGGATTTCATTTTTAGACGCGACGATTGTCGGTGTTTTTCATGACAGAAATGGGTTGGGTATGTGTAGGTTTTGTGACTTTGTTGTGGGGCGACGAGGCTTTACTCTTTTCTTGCTGAGCTCAATCTGTTTGCTTACGGTGCAAACTACCGAGACTTACTCGATATTGGTGAGGTAGTTCCATTTAATATCTTATTAAGCTGTTGTTTATTAGCTAATTAAAAGTTGGCCCTCAACTTGCTACCTATTAATAGGTATTCAGTGTCATTCGAAATGAAGGCCTGTTACTGGCTCTGAATCTTTGTAGTCAGACATTGAAACTGATTAACTTTTGACTGTTAAGTTTTAAGAAGGGAGATATAAATGAAATATTACAGCCGTAGATTTATCAAACCTGAGCACCTAAATCCTGCTAATGCACTGTTTGGTGGCCAGCTGTTAAGTTGGATAGATGAGGAGGCGGCCATTTTTGCCGGGTGCCAGATGCACAGCCAGAGCATAGTGACTAAGATTATTTCGGAGATTAACTTCAGAACTCCTGCCAGGCAGGGAGATGTTATCGAGTTTGGACTAGAGATGGTCAGCGCTGGTTCTAGCTCGATAACCGTGCGCTGTGAGGTGAGAAACAAGGTGACCCGTCTACCTGTGGTCTACATAGATAAGATGGTGTTCGTGAATGTTAATGAGCAGGGCTTGCCAATTCCACATGGAATTCGTGCAAACGCAGCCTGACTCGAGGCCTGAAGAATTAAAGGACTAGGCATAGGCTTAGTCCTTTTTATTGTCAGTGTGTTAGGCTAGCGGCCAATTCATGCCTTCCGGTCTGTGCCTTGCTACTATGCCGGACAATAAAATCCTGTCAGCCCTATGAACACATTAACGCATTCCATTCGAAACCTGATGAGTCAATTGAGTCGGGAGTCCATAGGCCTTATCTGCTGTTGTATTGCGGCGGCCGCCTTCCTCATCTTCCCCGAGACGGCAATATCTTTGGTGGCCGGGGTAACGGGTTATGCTATCCACGAATTTGGCCTGGCTTTTATCATCATTCCCTCCCTATTTGTGATTTTATCTCTGGCCATCGCCTTGAGTCCTTGGGGTAAAATTAAGTTAGGTAAAGGTGCTAAACCCGAATTTGGCTTTGTCAGCTGGACCGCCATGTTATTTGCCGCAGGTATGGGGTCGGGACTTATTTTCTGGGGCGTGGCCGAGCCTATCGCCCATTATGCGCACCCCCCCGCATTTGTGTCTGTCGATAACATAGGTAAAGATAGTGCCCTAGCCTTGACCTATTTTCATTGGGGGCTACATGCCTGGAGCCTCTATGCTATTTCAGGTTTGGTGATGGCATGGTTTGCCTTCAATAAGTCCAGACCTATGACCATCTCGGCAAGCTTCACCGATAAACCAGAGTCAAGCCGGTATCAAGTATTCGATCTTCTGGCTGTGGTGGCGGTGATCTTCGGCGTGGCTGGAACCTTGGCCAATACCATAGCCTTAGTGGAAAGTGGCGTGGAGCAGAGCATAGGCTCAGATATTGGTGGACTGAGTTTTCGACTCGGTCTGCTAATGGCCATCACCTTAGCCTTTACCCTTTCATCTACCATGGGGCTGGATAAGGGCATCAAGCGGATGAGTCTGTTTAATCTGCTGTTGGTTGTCGTCATGCTGGTGGCGGTGTTAGCCTTGGTCGACCCTCTATCTGTCGCCAGTACTGTGGTGACTTCAACTCTGACTTATCTGCAACTCTTACCGTCTGTCTCTTTCTCTATTGATATGGATTCTCGACAATGGAGTGAAGGTTGGAGCATCATCTATTTTGTCTGGTGGATTGCCTGGGCACCTTTTGTCGGTCCCTTTATCGCTCGAATCAGTCGTGGTCGTACCATACGTCAATATCTGCTGTGCACCATACTCATACCCACTATGACCTCCATTGTCTGGTTCAGTACCTTCGGCGGCAGTGTATTCGAGATGAGTATCTTGCCTGATGTAGTACAGGCGACCAATACAGATTTTACCTTAGGCCTGTTCACTTTCTTCGATAACCTGGCTTTTGGAAAAATCCTGACCTACAGCGCCATCTTGCTTTTGATAACCTTTGTGATTACCAGTGCCGATTCGGCTATCTATGTCACTAGCATGATGACGGGGAGTCAGGCGGTGAAATCTAAGTTGATGTGGAGTCTGGTATTAGTTGCGATCACGGCGGCTCTGGTATTGAAAAATAATATCGACCTGAATAAGCAGATCGCGATTTTTGGTGCGCTCCCCTTTACGCTAATTTTACTCGCTCAGGCAGGCATCATGGTGAAAGAACTGATAAAACATAAGTCATAGATGTAAGTAGAACGGAATTAATTGAATTGGAATGATATTTTGTGTCCAGATTCCCCTTTTCGCTAATTTTACTCGCTCAGGCAGGCATCATGGTGAAAGAACTGATAAAACATAAGTCATAGATGTAAGTATAACGTAATGAGTTGAATCGGAACGATATTTTGTGTCTTGGCTTAAATTTCGGCCCACTCTATTTTTTCGGCGCTCTGAGCCATTTTCCGAATAGGATCATAGTCTCTGTCCTCGGTCGCGGAGAAATGTGAGATCTCAACCTTGTCCAATATACTTCGGCCGATAGGATCTTGGTGCATCTCCACTAAGAGATGTTTAATGCGTCGACGTAATTCAACCGGGACAAGCCTAGATATCATCCAGGGCGGGAAACTGCTGGGGCCAAGGGTGTCTATTACGCGCAGCTTTGAAGCGAGTTCTGGGCGTTTTATCATCTCTAATTCCAGTACCCAGCTATCGATAGCCGAAGCGTCGATCCGATTGTCTAAGATCATCTGTATCGAGTTCTGGTGGGCACCTGATTCGACAATCTTGCCAAAATATCGACAATCCTTACCCATCTTAGCCAGATGGTCACGCACGACATAAGTGCCAGAGTGGGACTGTGGTTCATTATAGGACCAACGCATGCCTTCGAGATCGGCAAACTTGCGTATTGGACTGTCTTTGTGCACCACCACATCAGAATAGTAGACGGCCCTATTGCGGTAACGCCTGCCCTTTAATACTGGTGTCGCCAGCAATTCAACTTGGGGAGCAGGTTTGTCTACCTTCCAGATATAGGGAAGGCCGCAGATCCAACATATTTCGATATCGCCGGCATCGAAGCCGAGCTCCCGCTCTTGCCAGGGGATATCCAGACAAGCTTCTATGTGGATATTTAATCTATTAGTCAGGTATTCGGCCAAAGATTTTACAAAATCATCGGCATTAGGGGCCATGCAGGAGGTGAGTTTCAATGTGTTCATTTTTCTATTTTGGCTGCGGTTTTAGTCTGGGTATGTAAACAGAGGGGTTAGGCCTCGATTCGATATACTTAGTTCTTTTTCTCATCTTCATCGCTTAAGTCTGCTTTAACCGATTTGACCGCATCACGAGAGGCGTGGCCTATGGCCTTAGTTGCATCTCTCGTTGCATGACCTATCTCAGTAGTGACTTCCTTGGTGGTTTGGCCGATAGTGCGTCCTGCATCTTGTAGGTCAGCGCAGCCAGTCAGTCCGATAAAAAGCACTAGAACCATCAGGGATAATTTCATTTTGAATACTCAAGGTTAGATGTCCGGGCTATTTTAGCGGTTTAAGGCCGTGGCCGAAAGAGAAACAAGCTTCTTGTTATGGACTAGGGGGCGCAGGTATTTTATCGGGAGTTTGGAAAATGCTTGGTTATTAAGTCTTAAAATGTGCACTGCCTCATAAAAGAGGCAGTTTAAATTAAGCATTTGGAGTTTTAGCCCACAGCTTCTATACCAATTGGCAGACTAGAGCTTAGCTAGTTTTTCATCAAGATCTGCTATCAAGTGCTGCATGATCTCTTGTACCGATGTATCTTTAGTCGACTCATCCATGAAGATCTTAAAGGTCACCAGCACATGACCATCGTCTTTAATTCGTTTGTTTTGCATCG
The DNA here is from genome assembly GCF_009377275.1 of Shewanella sp. YLB-07. Classification (NCBI taxonomy): domain Bacteria; kingdom Pseudomonadati; phylum Pseudomonadota; class Gammaproteobacteria; order Alteromonadales; family Shewanellaceae; genus Shewanella; species Shewanella sp. YLB-07. The sequence continues at coordinate 71,562 of NZ_VOQB01000002.1, forward strand.
AGAAATAAGCACTCTCGGCCTCAGCCTCTCTAACGACGAATCCATCCAGTTCGAAGATACGGTTACCTGAGCGGTCGTGCCATTTTGTGATTCGGCTTAATCCAATTTCGCAAGATTGATTAAATTCAACATGATTTTGCCATGTTGTTGGGTGTGCAGGATCTTTAACGTGTGGGCATCGAACGGTATAGTTGTATACATGTGAGATTGCTGTCATATATTACCTACTTGTTTGCGAGTACTAATGCCATCATAGACATTGCTTTTCTGATCGGTCAACTTTATTCGTCTTTATTCATATAAGTTTACTGTCTCTTCCTAACGAGAATAGTGAACTTGCTATAACTCTTTTTTAGCATGACTCAAACCCAGATAACCTTGTGCTAGATCTCACTTTTTAACTATTTATCACTCTTGTTTCGTCTTCGGTTAATAAAGCAACAGCTAATTGACTATTGGGCTGTGTGTTGTCGGGTCCTTTACTCCAAGAATGAATACCTATCAGTAAAGGTGATACTAACTAACTTCTGTATCTCATGTTTAAAGATGATAATCAGTAAATCATTTGCTTGATTCACAGACTATATATCCAAAATCTTTGGATACATATGTATTGCTATATGTTGTTCAATTTGCAAAGGAGGCAGTGAGTGAACACTTAGTGATGAATGAAATGTGATGCAAATGAAATAAAATTGTAAATAGCTATTAATGCCGCATTTATCTGCTTATAATTTCTCGATAAAAATTAAATTTCTATACTCTACCGGAGGCTTAAATGCTGGCCAGAACCGTTTCAATTTTTAAGTGGTGCGCTCTTTTCATCGCCACAGTGCAACTCACGGCTTGTGGAGAGGCTCCGGCGCCTCAAGCCCCAATGCTTCCTAGTGTGATAGTCAATACGGCTAATACCAAAGAAATTCAGTCAAAGTCTGAGATAGTAGGACGTACCAGGGCATCTGAAGATGTCACCATCAAGTCTCAAATCCAGGGTCAATTACTCAAGCGTGCGTTTATTGAGGGGGATGACGTTAGTGCCGGCGATCTGTTATTTGAGATCGACCCTGCCAATTATATTTCCGAGTTAGCTCAGCAAAAAGCGGTGCTTAAGCAGGCACTAGCATCGAGAGATGTGGCGGTAATGAATTGGGAACGTGGCAGAAGACTGCTTCCCGATGGAATGATCAGTGCTCAAGATATGGATGAGTTAACTTCACGTAAGCTCACCACTGCAGCAGGTGTGGTACAAGCCGAAGCCGCCGTGCAAGGGGCCGAGTTACAACTTAGTTACACCAAGGTCTACGCACCTATTTCCGGTCGTATCAGTAATGCTAAGGTCAGTACCGGAGACATAATTACGCCAAATTCAGAGATGGCGAACCTGGTTCAGCTGCAACCTATGTGGGTTAACTTTCAGGTTGCAGAGAAGACGCTTATCTCTGCACGGCAGAATTTCTCACAGGCGGCAAAACATGAGGTGAAGATCTCAGATATCGTGATAAGCCTGCGTCTGCCTAATGGCAGCATGTTTAACGAGACGGGTTATATCGATTTCATCAGTAATAAAGTCGATGCAGCGACGGGAACCTTACCCATCAGAGCAACTTTCAAGAACGATGTTAAGTTAATGCTGCCAGGCCTGTTTGTGACTCTGATAATCGAATCCCCCATCAAAGAGAAAGCCTTACTCATTCCTCAAGCCGCAGTACAGGAAGATCAGCAGGGACGTTTCGTCATGGTGCTCAATGATCAAGATGAAGTAGAAAAGCGCATCGTCGAGCTTGGTGAGCGTTTCGGTATCGACTGGCGTGTGCTTAGCGGTCTTGAAGATGGCGAGCGTATCGTAGTCGATGGCTTACAGAAGATCCGTCCGGGTATCAAGGTGAATGCTGTCGAACAAGAAATCGTGCCATTTCAAGATACTCAAGCTACACCCACTGCCAGCGATGCTAAGTAAAGTAGGACTAAATGTATATGAGTGAATTTTTTATTGGTGGCTCTAAAATTAGCCTAAGTTTGCCTTTGTCACTGGCTAACAGGGAAATGTCATGATTAGTGAATTTTTTATTGGCTTGGCCCTAAGTTTGCCTTTGCCCACATCAAATGTTTGCCTTTGCCCACATCAAATGTTTGCCTTGAAGATGGCAGGGGGATGTCATGATTAGTGAATTTTTTATCAACAGACCAAAGTTTGCCTTCGTCATTTCGACGGTACTGACACTTGTTGGCCTGATCTCTATTCCGATCTTGTCTGTGTCAGAATTTCCTGAGATAGCACCACCTCAGATTAATGTGTCGACCAGTTATTCCGGTGCTAGCGCCAATATCGTCAGAGACACCATAGCTCAGCCATTGGAAGCGGAAGTGAACGGCGTCGAAGACATGCTCTATATGGAGTCTAAGAGCGCCAACGATGGTAGCTACTCCTTGAGTGTGACATTCGATGTGGGTACCGATGCCGACATGGCTCAGGTGAAAGTACAGAACCGAGTGCAGCAGGCCATGCCTAGGCTACCTGCTGAGGTTCAGCGCCAGGGCGTAAAGGTTGAGAAACAGAGCCCGAATATCTTGATGGTGGTGAATCTGGTGTCCCCCAATGAGACGTTCGATTCTCTGTTTATCACCAACTATGCCGGACTCAATATTACCGACTCTTTAGCGCGTCAAAATGGTGTGTCTAAAGTTCAGGTGATCGGAGCGCTGGACTACGCCATTCGTATCTGGCTGAACCCGGATAAGATGGCCAGTCTTGGGGTAACGGCATCGGACGTCATAGCCTCACTACAGGAGCAAAACATTCAGGTAGCGGCGGGTCGTATCGGCGCCGCCCCAGTGGATCCGGAGCAGCAGTTCCAATACACATTGCAAACCAAGGGACGTTTGAAGGATCCCCAAGAATTTCGTGAGGTGATGATCCGCGCCAACAATGATGGATCTAAAGTTATCGTCGGTGATGTAGCTCGTGTTGAGCTTGGTTCTCAGACTTATGATGCCCAAGGCCGACTGAACAATAAACCTTCTGCCATCATTGCCGTCTATCAATCACCCGATGCGAATGCATTAGAGGTTGGTGCGGCAATTAAGGCCGAGATGGACAAATTGTCGAAGCAGTTTCCTAGAGACCTGGAATATGAAGTTCTCTATGACACCACAGAGTTTGTCGAAACTTCGATCAAGGAGGTAGTGCAAACGCTGTTTATCTCCATTGCACTCGTGGTCTTAGTGGTGTTTATCTTTCTGCAGGATGTACGCTCGACTCTGGTACCTGCTATCGCGATCCCAGTGTCTCTTATCGGCACATTTGCCTTCTTGCTGGTTTTTGGCATGAGCATCAATACGGTATCTCTGTTCGCCCTGATCTTGGCTATCGGTATTGTGGTCGATGATGCGATTGTGGTGGTGGAGAACGTCACTCGCTTGATGGAAGATGAGGGATTGTCACCGAAAGAAGCGACATCTAAAGCGATGAAAGAGGTCACAGGGCCTATTATTGCGACCACCTTAGTATTACTGGCGGTGTTTGCCCCTACGGCTGTGATGCCTGGGATCACGGGTCAGATGTACGCCCAGTTCTCTGTGACTATATGTATCTCGGTACTTATTTCATCGATCAATGCCCTGACATTAAGCCCGGCTCTGTGTGCTTCCCTTCTTAGACGGCCAAAGAAGCATACTAAAGGCTTTCATGCCACCTTCAATAAACATTTTGAGCGTGTGACTGGCAAGTACATGAAGTTGGTTTCATCCCTGACTCGTAAGCTTTCCTTAGTCTTAGTTGTGTATGTAGGCCTGCTCGCCGTAACGGGAGGCGTAGCTAATATCTTGCCTTCAGGTTTCGTGCCAATGGAAGATAAGAAGGCCTTCATGGTGGATATTCAGCTACCGGATGGTGCGTCACTTAACCGTACCGAAGAGGTGATGAGAGACCTTGTTGAATTAACATTAGCCGAGCCTGGGGTCGAGAATGTGATCCATGCCAGTGGTTTTAGTATCCTATCCGGTTCGGTTGCCTCCAATGGTGGTTTGATGATCGTGACACTTTCCAGCTGGGAGGAGCGAGATACTCCCGACATGGTGGAAGCGGCGATAGTGACCAAGTTGCAGGCCAAGTATGCGGCTAATCCTTCGGTGAAAGCCATGGCATTCTCATTGCCACCAATTCCTGGTGTGGGTAGTGTCGGTGGTTTCGAATTTGTGTTGCAGGATACTCAGGGACGAACGCCTCAGGAGCTAGCTTCTGTGATGCGAGCCTTGATCATGAAAGCCAATGAACAGCCTGAAATTGCCATGTCATTCAGTAATTTCCGTGCCGATGTGCCGCAGATGTATGTGGATGTAGACAGAGACAAGGCCAAGGCGTTAGGTATCTCCCTTAACGAAATTTTCTCAACCATGCAGACCATGCTGGGTTCCATGTACGTCAACGATTTCAACCGTTACGGCAAGGTATTTAGGGTGATCTTGCAGGCCGAAGGAGAATTTCGTAATTCTGATCAAGATATCTCGCGTTTCTATGTCCGCTCTAACACCGGGGAGATGATCCCTCTGAGTACACTGGTGACAGTGACTCCGATATTGGGTCCTGATGTGATGACCTCATATAACATGTTTAGCTCGACCACCATCAATGGTTTCCCCGCAGCAGGTTTCAGCTCGGGTGACGCCATTACCGCCATGGAGCGTGCGGCTAATGAGACTCTGCCTACGGGTTATACCTTCGAATGGACAGGTCAGACTTACCAAGAGATCAAGGCGGGTAACTTAGCGCCCTTGATTTTTGCCCTGGCGTTGGTGTTTACCTATCTGTTCTTAGTGGCTCAGTATGAGAGCTGGACTATACCTTTCGCGGTTATTCTGGCCGTGCCAATTGCGATATTGGGGGCCTTCCTCAATATCTGGTTGATGGGCTCAGACTTGAACCTTTATGCACAGATAGGTCTGGTGCTCTTGATTGGGCTGGCGTGTAAGAATGCCATCTTGATCGTGGAGTTTGCTAAGCAGCTGCGTGAAGAGGGCAAGAGTATTCTCGAGGCAGGTGAGACGGCTGCAAAATTGAGATTCCGTGCGGTATTGATGACCGCTTTCTCCTTCTTGCTCGGGGTCTTACCTCTGATTATCGCCACAGGTGCTGGTGCGGGAAGTCGACGTGCCTTGGGTTATTCGGTATTTGGCGGTATGTTAGCGGCCACTATCGTAGGAACCCTATTAGTTCCTGTCTTTTATGTGATGATGCAAACGATGCGGGAGAAGTTTAAAGCTAAGGCTAAGGCCGAATAGGCTAAGTCTAAGTTTAAACGGCAACAAGATAAGCCAACAGGCTCGGGACTCAAATCCTGAGCCTTTTTTTGTGGGCCCGCATATGCGGTTAGGGTGATTAATTGATGATTTAGAGCTACTTTTAATAGACGGTACTAATGCCTAGGTGATGCGTATGCACATGCAAATGACCTTACAGCTGTTAGTATTTTTTGTGGTAGCGATAATATTAGGGATCTTGTTACGCAGGCTATTGAAAAATACGGCAATTCCATACTCTGTGGCCCTATTAGTCTTAGGAATGTTGATTGGCTCTGTGTTGGATTATGAAGTTCATAGCCCCTTCCTGCACGAACTTAAATCATCCTTTCTGCTTGCTAGTCAGTTAGACGCTAACCTTATCATGTTTATTTTTTTACCGGCTCTGGTATTCGAGTCGGCTTTCTCGTTAGAAGTTCATCTGTTTAAGCGTATGTTTTCCCAGATCGCCCTGTTGGCGATCCCGGGAATGGTGCTCTGCACTGGGATCACAGCCTTGTTAAGTCTCAGCGTTCTACCTTGGCACTGGTCGGTGGGAACAGCCTTGATGTTTGGTGCGATTGTCAGCGCTACGGATCCGGTTGCTGTGGTGTCCTTGCTAAAAGAGATGTGCTCAAGAGCCCGGCTGCAAACGCTGATCGAAGGGGAGTCATTACTCAATGATGGTACCGCCATCGTCTTGTTTACCTTATTTTTGGGGCTAGCGACTCAGGCACAGGCCGAGTTGAGTTTCATGCACGTGATAGGTGAATTTACTCGGGTCGTTAGTATAGGTGTGCTTATCGGTGCCGTTGTCGCGGCAATCAGCCTGATGTTTATCGGCTCCTTATTTAATGACAGCCTAATAGAGATCGCACTGACGCTGGTCTTGCCCTATCTGGTATTTTATCTGTCTGAGCATGTATTTCACGCATCGGGTGTGGTGAGTGTGGTCACACTGGCACTCATATACGCAGGCCCTGGTCGAACGCGTTTCTCCCCCGAAGTGATGGAGCACCTGCATCACTTCTGGCATACCTTATCTTATCTATTTAACACCTTGATATTTATCTTAGTGGGTCTGGTTATATCGACTCGACTCGGACTCGCCGATCTCGCTAATTGGCAATACTTAGCGGTGATCTTTGCCGGAATACTGGTCATCAGGACCATGGTGATCGTCGGTTTTATGCCGATCTTAGCCAGAATAGGCATAGGTTTGACCAAGGAGAAATCAATCGTCTTGATATGGGGGGGCTTGCGGGGGGCTGTTTCATTAGCATTAGCCTTAATCGTGGCGACGAATGAATCTTTAGACATTCAGCTACGGGATCAGGTGCTGTTTCTCACAGCGGGTATAGTGGTCCTCACCATAGTGGTCAACGGCTCGAGTATGCGTTTTGTGATGGCAAAACTTGGGCTGGACAAGCTGCCGAAGGCCAAGCAGAAGACCTTTGCTAAGGTGCAGCATAAGATCTCCGATGAAATAGCCAAGGTAAGGGAGAGCCTTAAACAAGATGAACATCTGAAGGCGGTTAATTGGTCGATGGTCGATCGCAATATTATCACCGTAGCGACGCCCTATAAGGAGGAAGAAAGCATAGATACTCAGGTGGAGTATCAAAGAAAGCTACTGGAATCTGAGCGACAATTTTATTGGAATCAATTTGCTAAGGGTCTCCTTAGCCAAGATGCAACCCACATCTTAATCGGCGCAATAGAGAAGGCGCTAGATGGGACGCCGCAGATTTGGCCCAGACCGTCCATTACCAAGCATTGGCATATTCCTAAATGGGCGAATCAGTGTGCAAAAATGCCGATAATAGGAGGCTATGCACGGGCCGCGAGTTACAAGCAGCATGTCATTACCTTCGAGAGTGCCAGAGGCTTGTATGAGGCGAGTGCTTATATTCTTGAACTCGCTCCTAGCTTGTCTTTAGAGGCTGTTCAGCTGGAAAAAGTATTGCAGCAAGTCAGCCTGGTTAATCAATTTGCCGATAAAACCTTAAATGATTTTCGTAAGGACTCGCCCCATCTGGTTGAGCGGGTAGAGTCCTATCTGGCCTTAAGGATATTGCTCAATACAGAACGTAAAAAGATCCAGGAGTTGACCCATGAAGGCATGATCTCGGAAGTCGATGCCGAGAAGCTTATCGAAGAGGTAGAGCTCAAGATGCATGAGAGCAAGAAACTGAATCAGCTAGTCTGAACCTTATTATTTCAGTGTATTAGCCCGTAAAAATAAGCAAGGCCCGCTCACTTAAAAAGTGAGCGGGCCTTGCAGTTTGCTGATTCTTTGCAGGGAAAAAGCTAACTTTCACCACTCTATAACAAGTGTATAAGCCTTTGCTAGAGATAAGTCACAAATTTACCATCTCGAATAATCAATCTCACCTATTTACAATGGCACTGAATGTTTATCATACGTGTCATCTTGTATCTGACCGTTTTTCGCAATAAAAAGCCCATCCGGAGATAGGCTTATAAATGACTGACTGCTTACGAGCCAATCACTCTCGCATTAGAGCGCATTGGTGAAGATCTGGCAGATCTCTGCGTGTGTTGCTTGCTTAGGGTTGGTAAAGCCACATGCATCCTTCAGAGCGTTATCAGCCAATGTTGGGATATCTTTGGCTTTGACACCCAGTTTAGTCAAATTCTCTGGGATTTTAACCGCTGTAGCCAGTGTTTTAATGGCTTCAATTGCTGCTGTCGCACCTTGCTCATCACTCATGGCTGATACATCTACGCCCATTGCCTTAGCTACGTCTTTTAGGCGCGGCGCGGCAACTTGTGCATTGTACTGTTGAACATGGGGTAGCAAGAGGGCATTACAAACCCCGTGTGGTAGATCGTAGAAGCCGCCTAGCTGGTGAGCCATGGCATGCACATAACCTAAACTGGCGTTATTGAATGCCATTCCAGCCAGGAACTGGGCATAAGCCATCTGGTCACGGGCATCGATATTTTGACCATTATCGACCGCCTCGATCAGGTTAGCCTTTATCAGTTCTATTGCCTTGATGGCGCAGGCATCTGTGATTGGGTTTGCGGCAATAGACACATAGGCTTCGATGGCGTGAGTAAGTGCATCCATACCGGTTGCCGCAGTGAGTCCAGCAGGTTTCGCCAGCATCAACTCTGGGTCATTGACAGATAAGATAGGAGTCGTGTGTTTATCCACGATTGCCATCTTAATATGACGGGCCTCATCTGTGATGATACAGAAACGTGTCATCTCACTCGCCGTGCCAGCTGTGGTATTGATGGCAACCAGTGGAAGTTGTGGCTTGGCGGACATATCCAGACCTTCGTAGTCCTTGATGCTGCCACCATTAGTCGCAACGAGGGCGATACCTTTGGCACAATCATGTGGAGAGCCACCACCGAGAGAGACGACAAAGTCACAGTCATTACTTCTGAGTAGCTCAAGACCCGCTTCGACATTGCCGCAAGTTGGGTTTGGTTGTACGCCATCGAAGATGGTTGTCACGATACCGGCGGCGCCTAACTTCTCTGCGACCTGACCGACTAAGCCAATCTCTACTAAGGGTTTATCGGTAACAATGAGTGCGCGTTGAAAACCTAAGGTCTTGATATCACCTATGGCATCGTCGACGGCATCTTTGCCTAACACATTGACAGATGGGATATAAAATTTAGCAGCCATAAAATCACCTTTATGCTCGAATGTTAAAAGTTGTTATCATTTCTGGTTACCAAATTACCAATCTTAAACAGGGAAAGGTGTGATCTGACTCTAAAAAGTGGATTAGACAGGGGAAGGAGTGTTACAAACTTAGATCTGGGCAACTAAATCTGTAAATTTATGACAAAGGTGGTGAATTAGTCTGTCTGTGATTACATCGATAAAGGAGAAAGGCTTACACGGTGAACTTATTGAGCAGCAACTGCCGCTGTTTTACTTCTTCGATAAGTTGAATATTAGACTCTATCTGGTTCTCTGAGAACTTTTCCCGCTAAGCCAGTTGCTTATCCCTGCCGCGAGTAAAGAAGCATTATCTTCGATAGAGGCTTGGGTTTTTCCTCTAAGGTGTTCTTACACGGCGATATCGGTAGATATTGAAAGTAAGGAAACTAGGATCAAGATGACGACGCCAGAGGCAACAGAAAATGTTGTTCTGATTTTCATTGTATCGATTCCTAGTTGAGCAGGGTGGGTGTAAACGAATATAAATAAGCTGATAACCTCTAGGTTTTATGTTCAAAAGTATAGTCTATACTTTTTCTATCGCCTGCTTACGTGGTTAGGTTTTATGCGAAGTATATTTCTGATTATCCTTATCTTAACGTTTTTCTCTGTGATCACCTCTAATGCGGTAGCTGCAGATTCAGACAGTAGCTTAGAGATGTTGAAGCAGCAAATAGAGCAACTTCAGCAACAAGTGTTAGCGCTTGAGAAGGCCCAGCAAGCCCAAGAGGCTGAAAAAGCCAAGCAAGCTAGTATGAAGCAAGTAACAAAAGTTGAAGAGGCCGAGCCTTCCACCATGCCTGAGAAGCCACTCAATAATACATTAAGTGTCTATGCCACCATGCGACCCACTCTCGGCTATTTTGATGAAGATGCTGAAACCTTCTGGGATGTTCGGGATGCACTTTCCCGTGCAGGGATAAAAGCAACCAATGAGTTTATGCCGGGTTGGACTGCAGAGTTACATGGTGAGTGGGGGATTGATATCTCCAATAATGGCGACTTTGGCACAGCCAGGAAAGCCTATGTCGCAGTCGGTGGTCCTTATGGCCGAGTCGCTGTGGGAAAACAGAGACCGCCACAATACCTGTTAATCGCCGAGTATGTGGATATTTTCAATCATGCAAATAGTCCTTTCTCTTATGATGCAGAAGGTATTTTCTTTGTCAACAATATGGTCACATATCGACTTCAAACCGGTGGATTTAGCTGGCTCGCTGCATCTCAATTTGATGGTGAAAGCGGCAGTAATGGTGCCGATCTGGTTAACCTAGGTTTAGGTTACGACCAAAGTGGCTTTCATGGTGCTGTGACCTATCTAATGCAAGATAGTATCGAGGGTAATTTCACAACGGGAGAAGATGAAGTCTGGGCGGTATCTTTAGCTCAAGATTTTAATAATGGATTATATTTAGCCGCTGCCTATCAAGATAAAAGTTACCAAAGGGATGCCATTTCTAAAGACCGTAGTGGTCACACTCTCGATGTCTCCACGGCTTATCGAATTAGCGAGCAGTTCAGAGTGAAGCTAGGCTATTTTGATTTTGACGATGGTCGAGGAGCACTGTTGAGTCAAAGGTATGATGGTTATAACACCACTCTGGAGTGGCAACCAGATGATAGCTTACGTTTTCACCTTGAGTATCTAGCCAAAGATTATGATTACCTAAATGACTTTGACTCATGGAGTATAGGTTTTAGATATGATTTTTCTAAAGACTGGCAGTTTTAACGTCTGCTTAAAATAAATAATTATCTACTCGCTATATTAAAAGTAAGCGGTTTTATGGCTAAAGTATTATTAAGTTTATATCTAGATTGTTCGACTAATGGCTAGTATTAATATATAGCGTTATCTATTAAGGGGGCGCTACTTCATATAAAATGGTTATACTCCCATCCCTCTTTTAATTATAAGCCTTATTTTTATTGGTTCTGTGTTGTAAGTGGTATTGTTTTTTGTAATGAAAAGAGTTTTCTCATCTTATTTAGGTGTGAGTTCATATATATTTAATTATAAGCTTATAGCTTAAGTAAATATAAGACTAACTTAATCCTTATTCAGTATTAGCACTGAAATTAATTTCCACCTTCGATTTTTCTTGATGCTTTACCTTGTAAGATTTTGATTTTAATTGTGTTGCTCAAGTATTTCTTCGCTGTTTAATCTTGTCCCTTCTAAATTTAAAATGTATTTTCGTAATTTTATTACAGAAATACATTGACTTGGTTTAATAATGATAATAAAAATAGCCTATGAATTTTATTTATTGGTCAATGCTCTTTATGTGTACTTTGATTCTGAATTTGTTTTTCTATTTATTGCCGGGTGATTTGTTTTTAGAGTGCTTTTTATAATATGTAAATAGTAGTTGTCTACTATTTACATATTATAAGTAGTCTACTTATGTTTAAGTTCATTTATTTTAAATAAAATCTCTCTGTCATCTGTTTGACATGAATGTACCTCATCTTGGTATTTTCTGTTGCCGTGAATGTCAATGAGTATTGGTATGTTTATTTCGTATAAGGACGACGAGTATGGGGCTGGAAAAGTTACTGTATCTGCAGGGCGTCGGTGCCGAGTTTATCAATTTCAGTGGTCAGAATATCCGTATCCCTGCTCAGGACAGGGAGGGAGTATTGAGGTGCATGCTGGATAAATTAGTTGATACTCGAGGTGAAATCGATGCAGGGTATCTGGAGCGGCGTATTCATGAACTCGATGCTAAACCATGGACCTTAGGGCTTCATGGTTTTCAGCATACCTATCTGGATGAGCCTGAGGTTAGCTTGTATCTGCCCTATGGTTATCAAGATGAATTGACGCTGAGGATCTTAAGTGAGTCGGGCTGCTTATTCAGTCTTAGCGTGCTGCCGTCCGATATGCAGATAGTCGGTGATTATCACATCGGCAAGACTCAATACTTACACTATCGCTTATCCTTGCTGAAGCTAACACCTGTCAGTTCAGAAGATGCCAAGGTGAATACAGAGCCCTGTGTCGGGTCGCAAGCTGATTCTCCTGAGATGAGGTTGGGTTTAGGCTATCACTGCGCCGAGTTAATCGCGGGGATACACAGGTATTCGGGTATCGTCATGATGGCCCCAAGACAAGCATTTAGACTCTCAGATATAGATTCAGACATAAATCCAGATAAAGACAAGGTCTCGAAGGCTCAACCTCGTCCTTGGGGGCTCAGTATTCAGCTCTACTCGCTACGCAGTGACTGTCAGTGGGGTATTGGAGATTTTGGCAATTTAACTGAAATTATCGAGTTGGTGGCCGCGCATGGGGGAGATTTTATTCAGTTGAACCCGCTGCATGCCTTAGATATCGCTGAGCCAGAACAGGTGAGCCCGTATAGTCCCAGTGACAGACGCAGAATTAATCCCCTCTATATTCATATTCAAGGTGTTCCTGAGTATGCCCAAGTAAAATCTAAGTTGCAGTCAGATGAGTTTGAGAGTCTAAGGCGCGCAATCAATATTGACAATTGGCTGGATTATCCCCAGTTGACCCAGCTTAAATATCGCGCCTTTATCCATTTGTATCAATCCTTTAGTCAGTCAAAATCTAAAAAAACATTGGTCAGGAGGCAAGCATTCGATGATTTTGTGCATAGAGAAGGGCAAGCACTGACTCAATTTGTCGAGCTTGAGTCGGCGAGAGCTGCCGATGACTTACCCAAGAATCTCAACTTCTATCGTTTCTTACAGTTTGTTGCCGAAGAGCAAGTCTGTGCCTGCCAGGCGAGTGCCAAGCAAGCTGGGATGTCATTAGGCTTGATACGGGATCTCGCCGTGGGCGCTAACCCAGAAGGGATTGAAGTCAGGCAAAACCCGTCGCAATTTTGCCTCAGTGCCAGTATCGGAGCACCAGCGGATCCATTTGCGCCTCAGGGACAAAACTGGGGCCTGTCTCCCTTAAAACCACGATCAATGAAAAAAGATAATTTTCAATATGTTATTTCCATACTTCGAGCCAACATGCGTCACTGTGGTGCATTGAGAATCGATCACGTGATGTCTTTGCTGAGAATGTGGTGGTGCCCATTGGATGAGAATAACGGGCAGGGAGCCTATGTGTATTACCCAGTCGACAGTCTTTTTGCCATTCTATGTCTGGAAAGCTGGCGAGCCAGGTGCTGCATCATAGGAGAAGATCTCGGTCTGGTTCCCCCCGAGATGGATCAGCGCCTGCGAACCTCGGGAATCTATTCCAATCAGCTGTTCTATTTTTGTAAGCACAGCAATGGTTTCATGAGTCCCAGTAAACATAAACAAGACAGTTTAATGATGCTGGCCAATCACGATGTGCCTAACTTAGCCGCGTGGTGGTCTACCAGCGATCTGCATCTAAGACGTCAACTTGAGCTTATCGATAATGATGACGCCTTGGGCGATGCGCTGAACGGCCGCGAGCTTGAGAAACAGCAGTTGCTTAGCTTGCTGATGAGTCTTGGTTGTATCGATAAAACCGCCGTCGACAGTCTGGAGTTTGAGGCGCTACTTGAGGCCTGGATCAGTGCCTCAGCCATGAGCCGTTCGGCCTTATTTAGCGTGCAGCTTAGCGATCTCATTGGCGACATACACAGCGTGAATATCCCTGGAACCTGGCATGAGTATCCCAATTGGCAGCGACGCTTGCCTATTAGCCTCTCGGCTATAAAGGAATCTCCACGAGTGAAGCTCCTGCTAGAGCAGATAAGGGCGGCGAGAAACTCAGAAGGCTAGGGAGTTTAACTATTGGTGCCTGAATGCGCAAAGCCCAGCTGGAATGTATTTACAGCAGTGTATCGGCATAACAGGTGATTAGCCTGATAAATTTTAACGTTAATGGAAGATAAATGATGACTCAAAATGCCCCTCACTTTCATCACGGCGCGGATATTGCGCTGCTTAATGGTGAATATTGCGATGTGTTTTCTCTGTTAGGCATGCATCTACTGGAAAACCCGAGCGGTACGCCGACAAAAAACACCAAAGGCAAGCAAGCCGAAGCTAAAGCCGTTCAGGTTAAAAAGCGGTTGGTGGTGCGCTGCTTATTACCTGGTGCCCTCAGTGTCGAGGTGCTTAGCCTTAAGGACGGACGTAAGCTTGCCAGCTTAGAACGGGTCAATGAAACCGGTCTGTTTGCCGGGGTGATAGGGCGAAGGGTGAAACCTTTCCTCTATAAATTACGGGTCGAATATCCCTTGAGCGTCGAAGAGATCATCGACCCCTATCAGTTTCCAAGCTTGTTAAATCGAGACGACATTTATCTGTTTGCTGAGGGACGCTTAGAGCAGGCTTATCACCTGTTGGGGGCTAATTGGCGGCAGAGCCAGGGAGTCGATGGGGTGAATTTCTGTGTGTGGGCCCCCAATGCCAGGCGCGTGTCTGTGGTGGGAGATTTTAACCATTGGGACGGGACTCGGCATGTGATGCGTCAGCACTTGGCCAATGGCCTATGGGAGATATTCATTCCCGATGTTAATGAGAAAGCACATTATAAGTTTGAGCTGATATCTGAGTATGGCGAGTGCATAGAGAAATCGGATCCCTACGCTAAAGCCATGCAAGCTGCGCCGGGGAATGCCTCCTTGATACCCCTTAAGCAAGATTTTAACTGGCAAGATAAAGAGTGGCTAGAGTACCGTAAAGCTCAGCAATGGCACCACCAGCCAATTTCCACCTATGAGGTTCATCTCGCCTCATGGCGACGTAAGGGAGATGAGGGTGAGCTTTTTCTGAATTACCAAGATCTCATCGAGCAGCTCATTCCTTATGTTAAAGAGATGGGGTTTACCCATCTGCAGCTGATGCCTATCAGTGAATATCCCTTCGATGGCTCTTGGGGCTATCAGCCTGTGGGCTTGTACGCGCCTAGCCATAGATTCGGCGATACTTCAGGATTGAAAACATTTGTCGATGCCTGCCATAAGGCGGGCTTGGCCGTGGTACTCGACTGGGTGGCCGCACACTTTCCCAAAGACCCCCATGGTCTAATCCAGTTTGATGGCACTAGCCTGTATGAGCATCAAGATCCCAGGCGGGGGGAGCATCCTGACTGGGATACCTTGATCTATAATTACGGCCGCGGCGAAGTGCAAAGCTACCTGCTGAGCAATGCTTGCTATTGGCTCGATGAGTTTCATTTCGATGGCCTGCGTATCGATGCCGTTTCCTCCATGTTATATCTCGATTACAGCCGTGAGCCGGGGCAGTGGCTCCCCAATGCTGAGGGAGGGCGGGAAAACCTAGAGGCCATTAGCTTTCTGCAGAGCCTTAACCAGCGTCTATACCAGGCATTTCCGGGGATCGTCATGATCGCCGAAGAGTCTACCGCTTGGCCTGGAGTGACGAAACGGGTCGATGAGTCTGGCTTAGGTTTTGGCTTCAAGTGGAACATGGGCTGGATGAACGATAGCCTGCGCTATCTGGGCCGGGATCCAATCCACAGGAGTCATCATCATAACGAGCTGACCTTTAGCTTGATGTACTGTTTCAGTGAGCAATTTATCTTGTCCTTGAGCCACGATGAGGTGGTTCATGGCAAGGGATCATTGCTACATAAGGTGCCAGGTGATGACTGGCAGAAGTTTGCCAGCCTACGGGCATATTTCGGCTTCATGTGGGGGCACCCGGGTAAGAAGCTCCTATTTATGGGCAATGAGTTTGGCCAAAGAGACGAGTGGAGTCATGAGCGAAGTTTAGATTGGCATCTGCTGCAGTATGCCCCGCATCAAGGGCTGCAGGCCTGGGTGAAAGACCTTAATCACCTGTACCTCAGTCAGCCCTCACTTTACAGCCAAGACACCCTGGCAGATAAATTTCAATGGCTCGATTGCGATAATCACCAGGCTAGCGTGTTTAGCTTTATCCGCTATGGCGAGTCCGCAGACGAGCACTTGATATTTGTCATCAATATGACGCCTCAAGTTCACCATGGCTTTCGCATCGGCTTGCCATTGGGCACCGAGTATCGAGAGCTGCTCAATAGCGATAGTGAGTATTATGGTGGCAGTGGGGTGGGTAATACTGGGGTGATATTAGCCGAGAATATGCCTTATCAGAACATGCCTCACAGCAGTCTGATCACTGTACCGCCTCTGGGATGTTTAGTCTTATCGCCATCTCATTTAACCAGTCACTCAGTCATTGATTCAGCTACTAACTTAACCACTAGCTTAACCACTAACTTAACCATAGGGTTAGAGCAGACTGGTGAGCCTGATGAAGCTAACTAACGGTAAGCCTTATCCATTAGGGGCGAGTGTCGATGATTGCGGGGTCAACTTTGCCCTGTTTTCGGCCCATGGGACTCAGGTCACTCTGTGTATATTCGACGAACATGGTCATGATGAGATCGGGCGTTTTATCTTGCCGAGAAAGTCGCAACATATCTGGCATGGGTATCTTGAAGGGGCGAGGGAAGGTCTGCTATATGGATATCGCGTCGACGGTTTGTTTCAACCGCTATCCGGGCACAGGTTTAATGCCAATAAACTCCTGCTCGACCCCTATGCAAAGCAATTGGTGGGCGAGTGCAGTGATAACCCACGCCATTACAGTTACATACTCGAAGATAGTGAACAAGATCTCTCCTTCGACACGACAGACAATGCTGCCAGTATGCCAAAGTGTCGGGTGGTAGATTATCGCCAGCTTGGACCCGTGATCCCGGTGCAAAAAAGTTATAGCCAGGAGGAGGTATCACTGTCTCTGAGGCGCAGCATCATCTATGAACTGCACGTTAAAGGCTTCACTCAGTTGCATCCGGGTATTGTCAAACATCACAGGGGGACCTTCGCCGGACTCGCCAGTCCTGAATCGATAAGCTACCTCACCAACTTAGGCATCACCTGTGTCGAGCTTATGCCAGTGCAGAGTTTCTTCGATGAGCCTTTCCTGCAACAGAAGAAATTGAGTAACTATTGGGGCTATAACAGCATAGGTTTTTTTGCCCCGCACCAGAGCTATTTGAGTGGTGATGATGTGTTTGAATTTCGTCATATGGTGACTGAATTTCATAAGGCGGGCATCGAAGTGATCTTAGATGTGGTCTATAACCACACCGCCGAGGGCAATCGTCTCGGTCCGACCTACAGTTTCAGGGGCATAGATAACCTAAGCTATTACCGTTTGAGTCCCAGTGAACCTAGGTATTACATCAATGATACCGGCTGCGGTAACACACTCAATATTGCTCACCCTAATGTACTGCGATTGGTGATGGACTCGCTGCGTTATTGGGTGGAAGTGATGGGCGTCGATGGTTTTCGTTTCGATTTAGCGACTTGTATGGGCCGTGAAACCCATGGCTTCGATACCGGGTCCGGCTTCTTCGACGCCTTAGCTCAAGATCCTGTGCTGAGCCAGATCCGCTTGATTGCTGAGCCTTGGGACATAGGTCCGGGTGGCTATCAGTTGGGACAATTCCCCATCGGCTGGAGCGAATGGAACGACAGGTATCGCGATACCATTCGTCGTTTCTGGCGTGGGGATGCTGGGATCTTGCCCGAATTTGCCAGACGTTTTCACGGCTCCAGTGATCTATTTGAACATTCTGGCAGGGCGCCTGCCGCCAGTATTAACTTCGTTACCAGCCACGATGGCTTCTCTTTGATGGATCTGGTTAGTTACAGCCTGAGACACAACGAGGCCAATGGCGAAGACAATCGCGACGGACACCAGGAAAATTTCAGCCATAACTATGGTGTTGAAGGTGTCACGGATGACCCTGATATTAATGGCCTAAGAGCAAGACAGTGCCGCAATATACTCACGACTCTGTTTCTGTCTCAAGGCGTGCCCATGTTGCTCGCCGGAGATGAAGTCGGTCACTCCCAATCTGGCAACAATAATGCCTATTGTCAGGACAGTCCCCTGAGCTGGCGGGAATGGCAACAAGACATCAGCAGTAATGCACTGCTGCAGTTTACCCGCAAGTTAATTCATCTCAGAAAACGTTTCCCTTTGCTTTGCCATCGCCAATACATACACGAGGGTGTCAATGTGGATGCACCCGGACTCGATTGGTTTTGTCGTCAAGGGGTCGTGATGACCAAAGCCTTGTGGAGTGAGACCCAGACTCGCAGTCTGAGTCTGGTGATAAGTGGTGAGCTTGAGGCGCAAAAGGGCTGTCGCCAGGCACTCCTCTTGATGCTTAACACAGACGAGAAAAGCTTGGATTTTTGTTTGCCTGAGCTTGAGAACCTGTCTCCCTGGCGCTGTCTGTTACACACTCAAGACAGTGAATTAAATCCTGAGTCTGTCTCACTTGCTACGAATTTACATTCGTTATATCGCCTACAAGATCGAAGCTTGATGCTGTTTTATGCCGAATTTAAGGAGCCTGTTCATGAGTGTTAGTACCCCTAAACGCCAAGGCGTGTCCAAAGCTAAGCCATCGGATAAGCCACTTAAGGATGAAGTTAAAGAACTCCAGCAAGATTGCGAGCCATGTAATTCCTTATCGGCTTCTTTGAGTCGTTATATGAATAATGGATTGGGTCAGGAAGAGTATGCTCAGCACGATCTGTTTCATGCCTTAGCAAGTAGCGTGAAAGAGCTGATGCTGGATAACTGGCGACAGACCCGAGCCAAAGACAGTCAATATCAGACTAAACAAGTCGCCTATCTGTCTTTGGAATTCTTAATGGGACGCGCATTAGGCAATGCCTTATTGAATCTGGAATTGACCGATGAGAGTCGTGAGGCCCTGAGTCAATATGCTGTCGACTTGGAGTCTCTGGAGAGTTTAGAGCATGATGCCGGTCTTGGGAATGGAGGTTTAGGGCGACTCGCTGCCTGTTTTCTCGATAGTTGTGCCAGCTTAGACTTAGCGGTTACCGGCTACGGGATCCGTTACGAATACGGCATGTTTGCCCAGAGAATTGTCGATGGCTATCAGATAGAGGGTCCCGACCGTTGGCTTAAAGATGGTAACCCTTGGGAAGTCAGGGTGCCCAATCATAATGTCACAGTGCCCTTCTTTGGGCACACAGAAAGTTATATCGATAAATTGGGCAGGCGGCATGTCACTTGGGTGGATACTCAAGATGTGCAGGCGGTAGCCTATGATATGCCGATACCTGGTTATCGCAATGGCCGCATTAACACCTTGAGGTTGTGGAAATCTGAAGCCACAGATGATTTTGATTTATCCGAGTTTAATCAGGGAGATTATACCGAAGCGGTTGCCAGAAAAAACTTGGCAGAACAGATCACTATGGTGCTCTATCCCAACGATGCCAGCGAGAACGGTAAGGAGCTTAGGCTTAGGCAGCAGTATTTTTTATCCTCGGCGAGTCTGCAAGACTTGCTCAATAACTGGATAAAACACAATGGCAGTGACTTCAGTGACTTTGCTAAGGCCAATGTGATGCAGCTCAATGACACGCATCCTAGTGTGGCCGTCCCTGAGTTGATGCGCTTGCTGTTGGACCATTATGCGTTGGAATGGGATCAGGCCTGGGAAATTACCACCAACTTCATGGCTTATACCAATCACACCTTGTTACCCGAGGCGTTAGAGCGTTGGCCCGTGCGTATGTTCGAGCAGATGCTCCCCAGAATTTTAGAGATCATCTATGAGATCAATGCGCGATATTTGGATCATGTGGCTCACCACTGGCCCGGAGATGGTGACATGCTGGCCAAGATGTCGATCATCGAAGAAGGCAGTGAGCCTCATGTGCGTATGGCCTATCTTGCCATCGTTGCCAGCTTCTCGGTCAATGGGGTCGCTGGCTTGCATACTCAGCTACTGACATCGGGTTTATTTAGACATTTTTATGAGCTTTGGCCGGAAAAGTTTAATAACAAGACCAATGGTGTGACGCCGAGACGTTGGTTGGCACACTGTAATCCTAGGCTGGCCGCTTTACTGACAAAACGCTTGGGGAGGCAATGGGTCGGAGATCTGCAGCACTTACATGCCCTGAGCGCTTTCACCGAGGATAAGGCACTGATTAATGAGTGGCGTGAGGTTAAGCAGGCCAATAAGCGTGAACTCAGTTTGATGATAGCCAAAGAGTGTGGCGTCGAATTTGAGCCTGAAATGATGTTCGATGTGCAGGTTAAGCGCATTCATGAATATAAGCGTCAGCTGCTCAACATACTGCATGTCATTCACTTGTATCATGAGATCCTGCAAGGTAACACAGACGCATTAGTGCCCAGGTGTGTCTTGATCGGTGGCAAGGCCGCGCCTGGATATGCCATGGCTAAGTTGTTGATCAAACTTGCCAATAATGTCGCCCACATGGTCAATTCCGATCCTCAAATCACGCCCTACCTCAGGTTTGCCTTCTTGCCAAATTACAACGTCAGTGCCATGGAGAAGATCTGTCCGGCAACGGACTTGTCCCAACAAATCTCCACCGCAGGTAAAGAAGCGTCGGGTACAGGCAACATGAAATTTATGATGAATGGCGCGCTGACTATCGGCACCTTAGACGGCGCCAATATTGAGATGCTAGAAGAGGTGGGAGAGGAGAACTTCTTTCTGTTTGGTTTAAATGCCAGCCAAGTCAGTTCACTGCAAGAAGATTACCAGCCAGAGCATTTTATTAATGAGTCCCCAGCGCTGAAGCAAGTCATGGAGCTGCTGGAGAGTGGCCATTTTAATCTACTCGAATCCGGTATTTTCGACACCATCATAGAGAGTATCAAGTCGCCAACAGATCCCTGGATGACGGCGGCGGATTTTGAATCATATCGACAGGCTCAGCAGCGGGCTGCGAGTGCCTATCGAGACCCAGATAGTTGGACAAAGATGAGCATACGCAACACAGCATGCAGTGGGCGTTTTTCGAGTGATGTCACCATTTCTGCTTACAGAGATGAAATATGGAAAGCTTAATCATGCAATACCCTAAAGTTGCAATCATTAACCCAATACAGCAAACGTTGAACGGTGAAAGCCAATTAACCCTAAGCAATGAATCTCAAGGAGCGAGTATAGATGCCTAATCCGAGTCCACGTTATATCAGTAATATAACCCGTGATACCTATGCCATTATCTTGGCCGGAGGCCGAGGTTCCCGTTTGCATGAGTTAACTGAGTGGCGCGCGAAACCTTCGCTCTATTTTGGGGGGAAGTTTAGGATCATCGATTTCCCACTATCGAACTGTATCAACTCAGGGATCCGCCGTGTGGGCGTGGTGACTCAATATAAATCTCATTCGCTCATTCGTCATGTCATGCGAGGTTGGGGCCATTTTAAGAAAGAGCTTGGCGAGTCGGTGGAGATCTTACCTGCATCTCAGCGCTTCTCGGAAAACTGGTATCAAGGCACGGCCGATGCAGTGTTTCAAAATATGGATATTATTCGTCACGAGATGCCTAAATACGTGATGATTTTATCGGGCGATCATGTCTATCGTATGGATTATGCGGGAATACTCGCCGCCCATGCAGAGTCCGGGGCGGACATGACCGTTTCCTGTTTAGAGGTGCCGGTAGCCGAGGCCGCTGGAGCCTTCGGTGTGGTACAGGTCGATGAAACCCAGCGCATCTTAGGCTTCGAAGAGAAGCCAGAAGTGCCTAAACACCTGCCGGATAATCCGGAATCTTGTCTAGCCTCCATGGGAAATTATGTCTTTAACACAGAGTTTCTGTTTGAGCAGCTCAAAAAAGATGCTCTGAATGAAAACTCTGAGCGAGATTTTGGTAAAGATATCATCCCTTCCATTATCCAAGATCATAATGTATTCGCCTATCCATTTTGCAGCGATTTTAACGACCAAAAAGCCTATTGGCGTGATGTGGGGACTCTGGATTCATTTTGGCAGGCCAATATGGAACTGTTATCCCCAACACCGCCGTTAAACCTATACGATGCAAAGTGGCCTATCTGGACCTATCAGGAGCAACTTCCGCCGGCAAAGTTTGTCTTCGATGATGATGACAGGCGAGGCATGACCTTAGATTCTATCGTATCCGGAGGTTGCATCATCTCTGGGGCAACGGTGCGCAGGAGTGTGTTATTTAATGAGGTGAGAATCTGCTCTTATTCACAAGTCGAAGGCGCGGTGATTCTGCCCGATGTAGTGGTGCAGCGACATTGTAAAATTAAGAATGCCATTCTCGATCGTGGTTGCATCATTCCCGAAGGCACTGTGATTGGTTATGACCATGTTCATGACAGAAAAAGAGGCTTTAGGGTCTCGGAGAAGGGCGTGGTGTTAGTGACAAGAGACATGTTGGGACTGCCATTAGGCTATGAGTGAATCTCTGTACTTGATTCTGCACTTTATTTTGCGCTTTATTTCGTAGTGGATAAGGAAAGAACATTGAAAAGAGTATTGATGTTAGCCGCCGAGAACGGCTCGATACCAAGGGCTAAAGTGGGGGGAATGGCGGATGTTATCCGCGATCTCCCGGCCGCTTTGGCGGAGCAAGGTGTGATGACCGATGTGATTATGCCAAGTTATGGCTTTCTCGCTGGCTCAGTTAACGCCACTAAGCTTGCTGAATTTAGTGTGACTTTTGGCGGTGCCAGGCAGAGTGTCGCTCTGTTAAGTACTCCTCATCCGGAAGTTGAGGGCGCGGTGATCTATTTCATCGACGCTCAAGATGGCGTGTTTAGCGGGAAAGCTCAGGAGATCTATAGCCAAGGTAGTGACGAGCGGCCCTTCGCCGAGGATGCCAATAAGTTTGCCCTGTTTTGCCTCTGTGTGGCGACGGCGATCAACGAGCACTTGTTACCCTGGCCGAAGCTGATACATCTCCATGACTGGCACAGCGCCATGTTTTCCCTCTTGAGCCAATACGATGAAGATTTCCAAAAGCTTTCGGCTATTCCCTGTGTCTATACCATACACAATCTGGCCATACAGGGGATACGCCCACTCAGAGGTGACAGCTCTTCCTTGAGTGCCTGGTTTCCGAACCTACTGGAAAAGTTATCTCCTGAGCAGCTTAGAGCTGTGATAGACCCCCGCTATCCCCATTGTATCAACCCCATGAGAGTCGGAATTAATCTGTGCGCTAAGGTTCACCTGGTTTCACCGACTTACGCCGATGAAGTGCTGAAACCCTCAGATCATGGCGCTGGTTTTTTTGGTGGCGAAGGACTGGAGGCAGATCTGCAGCGTAAACAAGACTCGGGTGCGCTGGTGGGGATATTAAATGCCTGTGTCTACGATGAGCTTGCCGATGAAGCGAGTGTTAAGGAGAGTCTTGGGAGTGCCAAAGCCAGTGTCAGGGATAAGCTCAGAGACAAGGGCGTCAGGGGTACGGCTGCTAAGAATAGAGCGAACACTCAGGAGTTAGGCAATAAACCGGATCACCCCAGGGCTGTGCAGGGTATAGTCGAACAAGATGATACCTGGCTCGGGCTGTTGGAACTGATGGAGTCGGCGCTGTTGTGCTGGCAGGGTGATAAACAGTGGGTTGCCTGTTGTGATCAGATAGCCCTGACGCGAATTGCAGGATTGTGGCGACGTGTCTGGCTATCTAAAGATACACAATTATCTAAGCTGCAATCGGCAGACAAGCCGTCGATGAATAAGCACATAGGCCCAAATATGCTAGTGACTTCGGTCGGTCGACTGACGGATCAGAAGGTGCTTATCTTGCGTCAGAGAGTCGTGCTCGCTAATGGCCAGCGAGTCTCAGTGCTCGAGTCTATATTACAGGCTTTGGCTCAGACTCATCCCGAGGGGGTATTCATACTGCTGGGCAGCGGCGACGCTAAAATCGCCCGAGAATTCAGTGCCATTGCAGCCGGATATGCTAACTTCATATTCCTTAATGGCTATGATGAGGCCGTTTCGGATGCCCTGTATCGAAACGGCGATCTCTTTATGATGCCAAGCTCTTTCGAGCCTTGTGGGATAAGTCAGATGCTCGCGATGAAGGCGGGACAAATTTGTTTGGTTCACGGAGTGGGTGGCCTGCGCGATACTGTGGCCGATAATGAAACCGGCTATCTGTTTTTTGGTGATAGCCTAGCGGGGCAAGCTGAGAGTCTGTTGGGGCGTTTTTCCGATGCCCTCGGGGAATATAACAGTGAAAAGTGGCAGAGTATGGAACGCTTAGCCAGTCAACAGAGATTCGATTGGGCAAGCTCAGCGCTAAAGTATAGGCAAGATCTCTATGAGTTTTAAATCATCGTCTTAGGTATCTGATTTAGCATTGAACTAAATGGCTAAATCAGCTACCGACATCAGCATCGAAGTCATCAGGCATCTGCTAATGACTCGATGATGCTCAAACCTAATGTATATTTTGATGGCTGAATCTTAAGTGTTTGGCATCTTTGATCAGTTTGACGAAATCTTTTCGGCTTATGTGCACTAAGCTGCTATGGTCTCCAGCCTCAAAATAGACTTCTTTGGCATCCACTAACAGATCGTCATAAACCGCTTCTAAATTGTAGGCGCCTCCAAAGGGGGGAATAGCCCCATTCTCACAGTCATTAAACATCTGATAGACAGCCTGCTCCTTCATCAGGTGTAGGTCTCGATTGAGTTTGTCCCCCAGTGCCCCCAAGCTGATTTTATGGTTAGCGGGTAACACTGCCATCATCTTACGTCCTTCATGATCTTCTAAGATCACCGCCTTTGCCAGCTGGGATGGTGAGACCTGCGCCGCTATGGCCGAGCTCAGGGAATTAAAGCTATGGGGATGAGAGACAAGCTCATAGTTCACTTCATTATCCTGCAGATACTCATTTAACCGGGTAGAAATAGCCATGGTGTTACCTCTCGAAGCCAATATGGCGTTAGTAGTAATTATAGTCCAGAGGCTTAAAGTTAGGTTCGAACGAACTCAAATCGCTCAATAATATGTACTGAACATTGAGTCATATAATTAACCTTCGTAAGATAGGTTACTACATGACGTATTTATCTGATTTATAATCCTTATTTTATTTTTATTCAATTCTTATTCAAATATCCCTCAAGCTTTAACATGATTAATATTCATCTACCCTTGATTATTGCATGCAATATACAGTAGAAATAAAAAGAAACATTTTATTAACAAAAGTACTGTCTAGTGAAAGCACCAAGAAAAAATCAATAAATAGAGATGGATAATTAAAGACACCTGCCCACCTTGCATGTGTGCAGTCAAAGGAATATCTACGGGTCGCATCGTAGAACTAAAGTGTCTTTTTACTTATATGAATAGTATGTCCAGCGATAAGCTGGCGCCGTTGCATGAGGTAAACCCTATGAGAAACATTATAAAACCAATAAATAGTATATCTTCCAAAAAGTCTATTCTAGCTAGCGCTATCTTACTTACCCTTAACCTAGGTGTGCTATACGCTCCCTCAGTGCAAGCGGCCGAGATGTGTGGCACTAAAACCTTAGAGCGCCAGGGGGAAGTCCCCGCTAATCAAGCTTATTGTATTACCGATTATGGTCATTATTTCTATGTGAATGTGCCCTATGAGAACAGTGATGTCACCATTACTACATCCGGTGGAACATTCAGTGGCAGTGATGCCGATATCGTCCTCTATGATGGTGATGACTGGAGTGGCAATGCGGAACTGACCAGTGCCACAGTCGGTACTAATAATGAGTCAATCTCTTTCGTGTCCCGCGCCGGAGCACGTTATTTCAAGATTAACGGCAACATACAAGAAACGACACTGCAAGTGACTGTGACTGGTGGCGATATTCCACCTCCTATGGGTGACTATATTGTTTTCGACACGAATATTGTTGTCGACCTTCCTACGCCATCTATTTCATCGAAAGCACAATACGGCAACGCGATTGCTACCATCTTAGCCGCGACTTACAGCGATTTTGAAGGTATTGCCAGTGGTGTAAATGACCCTATTGATGATGTGAGCGATGCGGTTCACTATCTTGCGAGCGCTGACGATCTGACCGACCCAGATCTCAATCAACTGCTGTATTTCTTGGGCTCATATAAGTATTACGCGCCTGCTATGTCAGATGCAGAGGCCGTTAAGCTGAGCATTGCACTTCAAGCCGTCGCGAGTATGACTGGCTTCTTGAGCACTGATGGCGGCGTTATCCAGGAAGGTTATGCTAAGGCGCTAAATAACTTTGAGCGCGGCGCTGGTGCGAGCTACTTTAAGGACCAACTGCCTCACCTGTTAGCGACTATTCAATACTACTCTACTCAGACAAACCCGTTTGGCGCCACCAATGCCGGTGATGCGGCCATGGCGCTACTAGGAGCCATTGGTTCTGCTGCCTACTATGGTGATGGTTCGGTCAAATCTGCCTACAACAGCAATATGCTGGATGTGCTTTCTGTGATGCGCTCCTTTGCCTTCTTGGGGGAAACGTCACTGGATATGAAATGGTCCACCGAAGCCGATAGAAAATGGATCTTACCCCATACCTTTATCGCTATGGGCAAGATATCGAGTATAGCAACCGACGAGGCCAAGGCGCGTTTCGATAGCAGCATCTTAGAGGTACATGGCAAGGTGACTCAGGTGATCTCGGTCGAAACCACTGAGACCATAGTGACTAAGAATTACTTAAAGTCAGCGGGTCGTCAGTGTGAGGCGAGCGACCCCTTGTTTGGTAGCTGTGTGGTGCCACCGAAAGAGGAAGACATTTTAACCGTACGTCATCAGTGTACCGATAAGGTGGTTATTCGCGCCCAATCAAGTATTAGCCAGGCAACCTTAACCCAGTCTTGCGCCGATATTGCGTTGCAAGAGACTGAGTTCCACAATTTCTTCAATACCGGCGGCGTGCCTGTTACTGGTGATCAAAACGATGTCATAGAAGTGGTGGCGTTCGCCAGCCCCGAAGATTATGAAAAGTACGCCCCTGAGTTTTTCGGCATTAGCACCAATAACGGTGGTATGTACCTCGAAGGTACGCCGGAGAATGTCGGTAATCAGGCGCGCTTTATTGCCATGCAGTGTCCGGATTCTTGGGTGGGAACATCTTGTCAGTATATCGACCAGATTTATAACTTGAGACATGAGTTTGTACACTATCTAGATGGTCGCTATATCAAGGCGGGATCATATGGCTCATTCGATTATAACGTTTCCTGGTCAGAGGGCATGGCCGAGTATATGGCCAATGGTGCCGAGCATACCCGTACACTTAATGCCTTAAAGGGCGAAACGATTCCACCTCTGTATAACTTGCTATTTATGTCCTATGAGTATGATGATTTGTATCAATGGGGCTATTTTGCCATGCGCTATCTGGGTGAGCAGCATCCGGATGAAGTCGCCTCTATCACAGCTGCGCTGCAGGCCGGTGATAATGCCGCCTATATCGAAGTACTAAAAGGTGTAGCGGAGCGCACAGAGGCTGGTTTCGAAGCCTTCGTGTTAGCAAATTCTGAAACTGTGTCACCAGCCACGGCATTGATTCCGGCAGCGGATAGCATAGGCAGTTGCGCCTTGGCTCAGCAATATGTGCGTAAGGTGGACGCGAATAAGACCGAATATACGGTCACTAATACCACAGATACGCCTGTGTCTCTGTTTTGGATAGATAACAACAAGGGCACGGCTAACTTCGCCAAGAACTATAAAACGTTAAATCTTGGTGAAAGCTACACAGCTGCAAGCTGGAGTGAAGGCGATCGCTTGATGCTGACCGATAATGCCATGAACTGTTTAGGGGTTGCTGTGATGGAGCCGGTTCAGAACAGCTTCTCTATCGATGCAGATTTAGTCAAAGATGTGGTGCCTGAGGCGATTCCCGAACAAGATATGCTGGGCAGCTGTGAGTTAGTGAGACCTCACCTTATCAAGGATGAGTCCCATGCCTTTACCATCACTAACACCACAGACTATCCGGTTCGTCTGTTCAGAGTCGATAACCTGACAGGCAAACCTAAGTATGCCAGTGCGGCAACTGGGTTTGATTTTGGTTACGGTACGCTCAATAAGGGGGAGAGCTACACATCCGATATCTGGTATGGCGATCGTCGTATCATGCTAGCCGATGCCCGCTTGAATTGTTTAAGTGTGGGTGTGCTAAACAATGCAACTGCCGATTTCATTATCGACGCGGCTACCATTGCTAATGTGGCGGCGCCTGAGCTAATTCCAGCTGCCAATACAATAGGCAGTTGTGATCTGATGAATAAGCATCTAACGGGTCCGTTTGAGGCTGATTTCTCCTTTACCAATAACAGCAGCACATCTGTGCGTGTTTACCGCGTAGACAATGAAACCGGTGAGCTTAGCGAGAGCTTTGGTTTCACGACCTTGGCAAGCGGAGAAACCTATGACAGTGCTACCACCTGGAAGTGGTTTGGTAACCGCCGTGCGGCAATTACCAATACTGGCGGCCAGTGTTTAGGCGTTGCTGTGATGACGGAAGAAGGTGTCAGTAATGATTACCTAATCACTGAAGAACTCGTCGGTGGTGGAACGACTCCTGTGGACACTGATGGGGACGGCGTCATAGATTCACAAGATGCCTTCCCCAATGATCCAACTGAATCTGTCGATACGGATGGCGATGGTGTGGGTGATAATGCCGATGCCTTCCCTAACGATGCGACGGAAACGCTGGACAGCGACGGTGATGGTGTAGGTAATAACTCAGATGCCTTCCCTCATGACGCAACGGAAACGCTGGACAGTGACGGTGATGGTGTAGGTGATAACTTAGATGCCTTCCCTAACGATGCAACGGAAACCTTGGACAGTGACGGTGACGGTGTAGGTGATAATGCCGATGCCTATCCAAACGATCCTAACAATGGTGTAGTGCAGAGCTGTGGCGTCGCGACGATCACCTCTGGCCAGTTGAGCCTTGAAAATGAAGAGTGTATCAGTGGTGGCAAAGGCAGTTTCTATGTCTATGTGGATGCGGATAACACAGATCTGTACATCACTACACAAGGTGGTGAGGGAGATGCCAACATTTACTTTAATGCAGATACTTGGGCGTCATCGACTAACGCGCAATCTAAGTCTGAGCTAAGTGGTAACAGCGAGAGTCTGCATGTGGTAGCTAATCGTGGCTGGCGTTATATTGCCATCGACACTGGCACTAGCTACTCAGGTGTCACTGTGAAGGTGAGTTTAACTGACTCGGGTACAACACCGGTCGAGCCGCCAGTTGAGCCAGAGCAACCTAGTGGATTAGCCGATACGTGCGCGACTGAAACTGTGCAAGATTATGGCAGTATCAGTGACGGTGTTTCTATCTGTGTCAAAAATGGTCGCTCATCTTTCTATATCAATGTGCCATCCGGTACTCAGAGCTTAACGGCTGAAACCGGACACGGCGTCGGAGAGCTGGAGTTATATGTAGGCGAGAGCTGGCCCGATGCGAGCAGCAACACAGGTGCATCAGCTAACCCAGGTACCATAGAGAGTGTGACTGTGAATCAGCCAAAGAGTGGTTGGTATTATGTCTCGGTGCAAAGTATGCCTAGCAGCGAAGATGTGACGCTAAAGGTCACCCTTAAATAGCATTGAGTCGCTAGTAAAAGCTATTTATATCGTTTGCTCATAAAACAAGCGGGTCTTAGGCAACTAAGGCCCGTTTTTTATGTGTAAAAGCAGGATAGTCTTTGAATAGAAGATAAAAAAATGGCCCCGCCTTAAATTAAGGGGAGCCACAAGAATTCTTATAAAGAATCTGTATATGAATGATTAAGCTGCATAGCGCTAGCAAACAAACTTAACTCTTCATTTGGAGGCTCAAATGAGCGTCCTAAAGGGAGGTGATGAACCATGATGAAAACATGTAGCACTCGCTACATATAGTAAGAGTCATGGGATCTGAATTAGTTCATCGTTATGGATAAAAACTTAGATTAATTAGAATTCATCATTATCTGTCTTGAGTCAAGTGGTTGTTGTTATTGTGTTTTGTGTCGATTGGTACTTCTTGTTATGAATTTTAAAGTGATAAGAAGATAAAAAAATGGCCCCGCCTTAAAAAGGGGAGCCATAAGAATTCTTATTCAGAATCTGTAGTTGGAAACAATAATGTCGATTAGCGCTAGCAGTCGATAACATGTTTCCAGTAGATACAATGCGTATCTAAAGGGAGATGATGATGAACAGTGAAACGGCTGGGACTGTGAATGACTCATTTGAGTATGAAAAGTCGAAGCCAGAAATTCGGTTCACTATGTATGAGTCATTAATTTAGCGAAAGTTCATTTTGGAAGCAGATAAAGTTATTTTTATTTTTCGACCAATCATTACCTCTTGGAAAACTGATGAAAATGAAGCAAAAAAAGGGCAACACCAGTCTTTTATCAAGATTGGGCTGCCTGATGATCATTTAAGATCAAGGGGACCGCGCTAGAAGTCCCAGGGAGAATGATGAACATGAAAACCTTCTTCGCGTTCATATTCTTTGATGCCCTGAAAATGAATAAGTTCAAAAAATAGACGATATTTTTTGTGTTTAAGTAAAGAAAAAAACTATCTTGTTGATTAGCCTAGCAAACTATTTATCTCTTTTTCTATCGCTTCAGGCTTAGTGGTAGAAGCAAATCGCGTTAACACCTTTCCTTGGCTATCAATTAAGAATTTGGTGAAATTCCATTTGATCCCCTGGCTGCCTAGAATCCCCTTAGCCTCGGATTTGAGGTACTCATAGAGGGGATGTGCCTCAGGGCCATTGACCTCTATTTTCTCAAAGAGGGGGAAGTTCACGCCGAAATTCAGTTCACAAAATGAAGATATTTCACTCTCACTGCCACTCTCCTGGGCTCCGAACTGGTTACAGGGAAACCCTAGGATGACAAAATTATCAGGGCCGTATTTTTCATACAGAGCCTGTAGCCCTTTATATTGAGGGGTGAAGCCACATGCGCTTGCCGTATTGACTATCAATATCACCTTATCTTTATACTCAGATAAGGATACCGATTTTCCTTGGATATTATTTACCGAAAAGTCATAGATGGATGTCATGTTGAATCTCTCCTGAAGGTTTCAGCTAATCTAGCAGTAAGTATAGTTTTGAGCAAACTAATTGCGCACAACTTACATGAGGCTTGAACTGGAGCTCGAACGATACGAATTGTTTCTTTTTTTTCATTTAGTGGGGAGATGATTCTTATTTTTACTCTTTGTGGTTTTCTGGTTGCTTAAGTGTGTGCGATAAAACTATATTACTCTTTAAAAACAATTGAATAGTGGTTGTCTGTGACGTTTTTGCTATTATCCGCAAAACCAATTCTCAGAGGCCAATATGAGCGTTAAAATTTGGAGTAGCCTACTCCTGCTATCGAGTATTTCTGTTGCAGCCAATGCCAACGATTTTGGCATTGGTCTTAACGATGACGTTATTTCTACAGAAATTAATCTAGATCTTAAAAATAATGCCAATGCCGTACTCGGATATATCTATTCAAATGATGGGGGACAACTCATATCGAGTGCCATACATGTAGCCCATGATGCGGGTATTCATCATTTTGAGATCGGAGCAAAGTATTCCTATGCCTGGGCGGAAAACAGTGCTAACGGCAGTGCCATTGGGGTGGGTGGTCGTTACACTATGGCGCTGGGGTCTAACCTCTCTTTCCATGCGTCTGGTTATTATGCACCTTCGGTACTCTCTTTTGGTAGCGTCGATGGTATGTACGAGTTAGACAGTAAAATTCAATTCCAGTTAAATCCAAGTCTTGCACTTTATACTGGCTACAGAAATATTCGTCTGCAGTATGACAACACCAATAACTCTACTTTCGACTCTGGTTTCTATATAGGTGGCAAAGCCAGTTTCTAACTCTCCCTGCTATGCGCAATAACATCAGTCGCTCAGGTGCTATAGCGACTGATGTTTTGTTTAATACCTTGTCATACCCCCATTAAATTTGCTCCGATATATCATTCCGTTACAGTCAAAATAGTCTAAACTAATCGTTAGTGACGCTTGAACTCGTACTGGAACACTAAAGCCATCGGAAGGCAACTCCCTCCATTTTCTACGGCTCAGCCTGTTTCTTCGATTAGATATTGCTATATCACAGCGTCCTGCTGAAAAAGACATCTTTAGCGTTTATTCAAGGGGAAAGCACACTCTTCATCTTTTTGTGACTTATATTGAATAATGCTCAATGTGTAAACGATATTGCAAGCTGCTGATGGCATGTGCGGCTATGATTTCCTTCAAGGATCAGGAGGAAATCATAGAGCCTAGCTGCTTGTAGTTGACCTAAGGTCAACGAATAATTAGATAAAAGGCGAATGATATGATCCAAAGAACACTCTTGTTATTACTCATCTTTTTTAGCCATACAGCAGTAGCTGCAATCTCTTTCGATCAGTCCTTCCTATTTCATGCTAAAGCCGAACAAGCACCTCCTTCTCAACATGCCGATGTGACGCCTTGGATGGCGACACTGGAGAAAGCTGACAGCATCAGTTTAACGGGGGGCAGCTACTGGGTGGTAATGCCTACATTTATGTACGACAGAGAGACTAAATGGGCAATCAGTGTCAGAAACTCCATCGTTGAATCTCTCGATTATTGGGTGATAGGTGACGATGGCAGCAAGCAAGATTCTCACAGTGGTTACTATGCCCCTTATGAGTTTTTGTTTGATTATGGCCGGGAAGTAGAGCTTAACTATGGAGTGGAATATTGGGTTATCGTGAAACTGGAGAGTCGCTATTTCTCTTCGGTGCCTAAGGTGGAGTTAAAGCATCTGCTAGAGCACAAGAAGAGTGCAGATATTGAAGCCATGGCTGTGATGTTATGTCTAGGTGGACTCATCTTTATTGCTTGCTATAACTTACTGATTTTTTTCTCTATCAAGGACCGGGCTTTTCTCTATTACGGTCTCTATGTATTGGCATACTTCTTCGGTTGGGCGCTGACATTTCACATTCCTGCTCACCTATGGGCTTATCATAATTTAGAGTTACACCATCTGTTTTTTATTAGTCTCCCTATATTTAATATCTTGTTCTACAAACATTTTCTTCAGCTTCCTGAATATTCTCCAAAGCTGTGGCGTTTAAGCAAGTACTTGATGTGGCTGTGTATCTTGGCACTGCCGACGAGTATCTATTTGGTCTCCTATACCGCGATTATTGCCTCTGTATTAATCATGTTGTGGATTGGCCTGGCGATTACTTGTGGTAACGTCTGCTTGCTCAAAGGTTTTTCTCCGGCTCGTTATTTCATCTTTGCCTTCACCTGTTTATTGTTGCCAGCCGTGATAATTCTTCCGGGTAATTTAGGGCTAACTCCGGACTTTATCGAATATGCAGAACTTGCCACACTCATAGGCGGAACCGCCGATGCCCTTATGCTGTCCCTGGCACTGGCAAATAAGATCAAGTTATTGTCCGAGGAGAGGCAAACCTACATCAAGACGTTGGGCATCGCCTGGGAGAAAGCCCGTAAGGATGAACTGACACAGCTACAAAATCGACATGCATTCGATGAATTCATGCAAACTCAGCTGTTTGGTATAAATGTTAAGCGGGATGAAGACCTGATCTTGCTGGATATTGATGGTATCACTCTGGTGAATCATACCTTAGGCCATCATGAGGGAGACTGTTTACTTCAATTTGCCGCTAAACAGCTTAAGTCTATCTGTGAAGCCCATGAAAGGCTGAGGTTATTTAGGATCGGGGGAGATAATTTTGTCATTTTACTCTCTATAGAACAGACTCAATCTGTTCTGGTTAAACTCGAGCAAGTCTCTAATGCATTTGAGAAGGAAGGCTATCGAGAGACAGGTATAAGCTATGGTTTCGCTCTGAACAGAGATGCTAAAGATGCCAGTGACTGGTTGAGAACCGCAGATAAGAATATGTATCGCCATAAGACTGAAAAACGCCGTGTTAAGCAGGCTAAGTTGAGTCAGGTCATTAATGATTCCAAGAGTTTAGATTTTATCTAATTTACTGCAACTATAAGAAAGCTGACAGTTCGCACTGTCAGCTTTTTCTATGTGTTATACCTTTAGGTAAACTGACTAAAAGTCCTTTTCTCCTTTAATTACCTTAGGGTAGCCACAGATAGCTTTTGAGGTGTGCATGCCTGCCATTGTCGCCGCTTCGACGCAGCTGGCGTTGATGCCTGTATTAATCCAATCGCCAGTGACATAGAGGTTGTCTATGCCTGTACCGTCGGTATCGATACGGAATTTGCTGCTACCTTTAACCGACATCACATAGCGCTCCGAGGGATCGATATTGACGCGCCAGTATTGACTATCGAATCTGGCTTGCCCCTGCACGGCTTCACTCGCTTCATCTCCTAGGTGTAACCACTGCCAGGGGAACTCGTTTCCAACATTGCTCCATAGCTTGTGGATCTGACTGTTGAGTTGACCTATGGCGCCTTCTTTGGCCTGCAGCGCCTTAAGCTGTGGAAATTCAATATCCGAGCGGGGAGGGTAATGCTCTACTGGCAGCGCCGAGCAGAAGTAGCTGGCATTTTTGGGCTGTCCCCCTTGCCAGTCCTCCTTATCTATTAACTGATCCATCGAGGCCCAGGTATCAAAGGGTTCGGTGAAGCCAGAGAGTACAGGCTGCTCGCCACTCTCTGGCATATATTGCCAACCCATGCCATGCAGATCTTCATTGAGCCAGACTTGATAGGCTTGAGTGGCTACAGTCTTAACCTTGTCGACAGTCTTAGTTAAAGGCTCGCTCTGGGCCATGACCTCGGCGGCGACATGGGGCACCGAACCTATGGATAGACCGAAAATAACCCGGTCAAAATCCTCTCCTTTCACGAGTCTTTTTGTCGGCAATGGCTCACCAAACCTATCTTGATAAACAGACTGCCAATCACTCCAGAAGTGTTCCAAATTGATGTTATTGTCTTTTAGTAGCTGAGCCTGCTCACTATCAAGCTGATCATAGAGTGGTGCGCTCGGCCAGCAATCTAGACCTTTAACATCGACTAAGGGATCGTAGCTTTCTAAACCCTCTTTAAGTTTAACCTGCTCGGTGATCTCAATGGCTTCAATGGTGCCGTTATTGCAGACAAGATTGTCCACTTGGTTGAAGTAGTGAAAGTTTACCCCGCGGCGCTTAAGGACTTGGTAGTAAGGGGTAAAAACCACATCGCCCATGCCCGCCTGCATCTTCCACATCACGCCACCTTGATAGCACAGGGCGATACGCAACATGGAGCGAATGATGGTACCCGCCTCCAGATTGGGTTTATCGAAATTGCCTTTCTCATAGGCGAATACCAGATCGTAGAAGCTCCTGACTGGCGCAGAGTCTACCGTAAAGGTCTGATTCGCACCGTGTTTAATCAGCCACTCACGGTAATCGTAATCGTTGATGGCATCGAAGCCATGCTTAAACACGCCATCGGCGAACATCCCCTTGAGTATGGTCAGGCCAAGATCTGAGGCGATATACAGCCTGCGAAGCTCATCGTTAGTCTCTAACTTCTCGGCGAAGCTCTCCTCTAAGCGCGCACGGAAACTGTCGACGGCAGACTCGATAAAGCCTTCATCATCTTCATCTGGGCTGTGGGCGTGTTCATCACACTCACGACCGACGAGTTGATTAAGATGACATTCTATAGAGTCGCCAAGAGAAGCAAGGTTCTCCTTAGTATCATCTATGGTGTCTTCAATCGAGTCTTCTATTCTGTCTTTGAGGCGTTCAAACCAGTCCTCACTAAACCAATGGACTGGCTTAGCGGTTTCTTTTTCGGCTTCATCGAGCAGGTCATCCATCTCCTTGAGCCAGTCTCTTATCCAACTAAAGGCGGCCTTGACCACTTTCCATAGGGTTAAGATCTCCGTACTGTCTCCCGGAAGCCCTTCTCTGAGTGGGAACTCTATGGGCCAACTGTCAGACTCACCGCCAACGTCCTCCTGCAGTACGATATAGCTGTGGGGCTTGAAGGCATCTAAGAAAGTTGCCAGTGGTGCACCTTCCGGTCGTTCTAGCTCTTCATAAGCTTTGCGCATCAGGCTGAAGGCATTTTGATAAAAACCAAACCAGATATGTAGGCCGTGCTCTTCGATTCGCTGGCCTTGCTCAGCATTTCGACCACTGGCGCCTTTGCCGCCGATGCGCCAACCCAGTTGATACACATCAATCTCATATTTGTTTTGCCAGCCAGGCTGCTCGGTTAAACACATGGCCGCCGACATTGCGGCGACGCCACCGCCGAGTATGGCTATCTTTTCCTTCTTGAGCACTGAGTTATCGACTAAGACCTCTCCCTCAGGTACCTCGAAGTCAAAATTAACATGATAGGGTAGCAGCACGTGTTGCTCGCCTAACTCGAGGCCCAATGACTCTTTCAAGGGGAAGCTGGCATTGTCGAACACTGTGGCTAACAGGTCATTTTTCAGTAGTGACAAGGAATGGACTCGATTCACCTTAGCGGGTGAGGCGGTAATCGCCTGATAGACAGCCTTCTTTCCGGCCGAGTCTGGTAGCTGCTTGAGAAAAATCTGATCGATAGCGGGTTTGAACAGCAAGCTAAATAGCTGGTTCTCACCTAGTCTGTCGAGTTCGGGAATGAAGTCGGTCTGGCCTTTAAACAGTTGCCAGGTTTTGGTGATGGCCTCTAATGTGCTGAGCTGATCTTCCTCTTGAGCTTCACAATCGACCGTTAACAGGGGGTGAAACGCCAGTTCAGTCTCGGGAGAGAAGGTCTTGAAGCTCTTGACCGACAGGCTGAGTTTAGTGAGGGGCTCACCGGGCTGGGGCATCTCATATTCACACATGTATTTGGGATAACCGAATAGCTCACGGCCATTTATGAGGGCCATGGCATCATTGACGAAGGTGAACAAGGGATGAAAATACACCTGGCTGATGTCGTTGCTGTCGGCACTTTCTTGCCTGCCTATCATGACCCAAGTGATAATATCGGTTTCCTGGATCCAACCTTTTTCCCTGTCCTCGGGATATTCTGAATAAGCCTTATCGACTCGGGTAAAACTGGTTAATATATAAGGCGAAAGCACCTTAAAGTACATCTTGCTACCTGCTACCTGATTGAGACTAGTATCGATGGATTTTTGTAAGTTTTTCTCCTTCCCTTTCATGAAGAAACCATACATGTCGGCCCTGTTGAGCACGAGTGGTGAGTGCATCAACATGGATCCTGGGGGATAGATGAAGTCAGGTCGAAGTTGTTCCATGGCCTATTTCCTTTTTGGCATAGAAGTCGTGAAGCGCATCTGTGATAGAGACTATTTTTTGTTTAACTATTAGTTGATAGTAGATGTTTGCGCGAAGCTACAGGTAAGCCTATGAAGGATTTGGGGATTTATCCAATTTTTGTATAAAAAAATTAGCTAAGGATTGAAATGATCAGCTTGAAGGATGAAGGAAAGGTTCTGGGAACTAGGTCCTGGAACCTATAAACTTTAATCTTGTTAGCCTATCTGAGCTTAGTACTGCTCGGATTGTGAATCGCCCTGTTGACGTTTTTGATCCAATAACTGTCTGCGCCTGTGTTTATTGCGCTTACTCTTGTGCTTACCTTGACGTTCTTCATTGTCACTATCTGTGCCGATTTGGCTATCCCAAAGTAGATCATCACTATCGTAGAAATTTGACATCTTCATATCCGAATTATTTGTGCTTCATACCGCTTGGTATAACTAGTGCTTAATACCAATGGATGAGCAGGACTATAAAGCAGATTCTAGGAAAGCCAGGTGACAGGAAGATGACAAGGTTTCGACTCGTCGCTATAAATATTGAAATAGTTACTTATGTTGAAATACTGCAGTCGATAAACCTAGGGCAATAAAAAGACGACCATCAAGGTCGTCTCTATATGCTGGATTCGCTAGCGCTGTTTGGGTCTCAGCACTTTCTTTTCATTCGAGCGACGAACATGCCATCGGTATCGGCTTGATATGGCAAGACTAGATGCATACTGGCCTCTACGCCAGTAAACGGATGTCTAGTGACTTCCAGCGTAAAATCGGCGTGCTTGGCCAAGAAGGCATTGACCACATATTCATTCTCCAAAGGGGAAAGTGAACAGGTGGCATATACCAAGGTGCCACCGATTTTAACTGCCTGACTGGAGCGGCTGAGAATATCCAGCTGTAGGCTTGGCATGTCCTGAACGGCTTCAATAATGTCTATCCAGCGCATATCCGGGTTGCGTCGCCAGGTACCTGTGCAACTACAGGGGGCATCGACAAGTACGCCATCGAAGTGATTATGAGGCACAGGCAGATCATCGGATTTCCAAGGGGAGGTTGTGATGCCTTTAAAGCCAGCACGTTTAGCGCGCTTGGCCAGTTCTTCTAACGGTTTACGGCGCACATCTGAGGCGACAATAGTCCCCTTAGCTTGTTTGTCTTGGGCTAACATCAAAGATTTTAATTGCAGGCTCTTACCGCCTGCACCGCTGCAGGTATCCCACCAGTTATCATTTGGGCTCGGAGCACATATTTGCCCGACAACTTGTGAGCCTAAGTCTTGTATCTCAAGCTCGCCTTCACGATATAGTGACATGCCGTTAAGGTTGATACTCTTATGGCCAAGACTGATGCTATCGCTAAAATACTCACTCGCCGTGGCAGTGATATCTAATTGGGCTAGCTTCTCTATGGCCTCATTGGTTTCGATGTTTTGCACTCTGGCCCAGATAGGCGGGCGAGAAGAGAGGGCCTGGACCATAGCCAAGCGCTGCTCGGCATCTTGGATGGGGCAAGTCTGCCAGAACCACTCTGGTACCAAGTCATCGGTGGTAAAAGAGATAGCTGGAAACTGGCTAGCCAGCCAGTCACATTTTGCCGATACTGTCTCTAAAGGTGCGTCTGCATCGAGAGTGAGTTCTTTCTCTTGACTGGAAAAGCCTGTCCAGGCTGCAATAAACGGTTCCCATGAATGGGACTCCAGGCGGGCATTAAGCATCAACATAGTGAACCAAGCTTGGGTGCCTGTATTTACTGTGCTAGTGCCAGTACTAGTACCGATATTAGTGTTGAACTTGTTTAACCATCCCCACCAACGAAAAAGTGCAAACAAACTCTCACGGATCACACGCCTGTCTTTAGAACCATGCTTCTTATTGACTCTAAAGTACTCACCCACAACGCGATCGGCCGGCAGCTTCTTTTCCATCACCTGAGTAAATAGGTGAAGTATGGTATTGGCGTAGCTAAGAGCCCGCTTTTGCGCAGGAGTATCTGCGTTCAAGGCTTCAAAAGAGGTCGCTTTGATCTCGTTTAAAAATGTCACGATTGAGAGGTGATCATTAGCTGTTGAGCCTATTCTCGAGTGGAGAGTCGAGTCAAGAGTTGAATCAGTGTGGCTTGTGTTCAAGGCGTCGCCCATGGGTAGTTATCTAGGGTGGTATTTATCTGGGGCGAATTATAACAGATGTGGGACAGCCTTAGAATGAAGCCTGGAGGCATTATCTGGGGTTATGTTGTATTTGGAGATGTGCTTGCGGTGATTCACTGAAGTTTTGCGTTAAAGTCCACAGCAGGTAATTGATAACCAATAAACTATGGTATTAATTAACTTTAATCTAGGAGGCGCTTGCTCCATGGTTTTCTCAGCCTTAGAATTACTGGCAAATATACATTCATATGGTGAGGCGAAGTGAGTCATAAACTTGGAATAAAGTCGATTATTGTTTCTGTCCTATTATTAGTTTTGGGTGGTATTTTTCTCTTATTGGAAAATACTTTCTACCAATATGTTGATGAACAAGGATTCCTGCATGAAAGCTTGTTTATGCCCTTGGGCTTTTTCAGTGTATGCCTGGGGTTAATCATCATGCTGCTGGTCTTTATTAGTCGATTCTTTACTAAGAAATAGTATGGTAATTTCAACATGGAGTTATGATCACTACATACTGGTCAGGTATCTTTAGGATTCACCAGCATAGATGAGTTAGGAAATAACATGAAAAAACGGTTGGTTTTATCTTTTGCACTCTCTCATGTTCTGGCTGTGTTCGGTGGGTTTGTTTTGGGGATATATTACTTGCCTATACTGATAGCGCCCGCCGCGCCCGATAGCCAAGTATTGGCATTGGCTGCAGAGAACCGTTTATTTGTCGCTGAATTTTCTCGGGATAGAGAAGATAGCGATGCTTTGCATTGGGGGGAAGGGGAAGTATCAATTGGTCCCGATTCTGTCTCTTTTTCTGGGAGTCTCTCTCCCGGACCGGATTATAAACTTTATCTGTCTCCTGAGTTTGTGGAAACGGAAGCAGACTTTAATCGATTGAAGTCGTCTATGGTGCAAGTCGGTGAAGTGAAGACGTTTGAGAATTTTATCCTGCCTATGAGTGTCAGTATTGACCCTTCTCAATATAATACCGTTATCGTCTGGTGTGAAACATTCGGGCAATACATTACCTCAGCTAAATACGAGCGGAGAGTCAACTAGCACTCGCTCCGCTTTCTTCTTTTTCTTCTCTTCTCTTTATTTCTCTTATTGCCTGCCTTCATTTTTTTACTTTACGCGGGTTTACAAAGTTTACACGCCTGTTCACATCTCGTTCATATTCTGATGCATTCTATTCATATTCTTAAATTATAATTATGGGTTTAGGGTCATCTTTTCAAGGAGACTCTCAATCCAGTCATAATACTAATAAAGAAGGATTTTTTGTGTTTAAAACCATCAAAACTCGAATTGCTGTAAGCGCAGGAATAGCAATGACGTTTACGTTACTCATTGCTATGGGTATGACTACTAACGCGTATACGACAGTGAGTCAGCAGGTGACCGATAAGGTTAAGGTTCAGTTGAGCGATGCGATTAATTTCCATTTGAAATCCACTGCATCGGAACAGGGGAAAATAATAGAGACTCAACTGTTTCCGGTGCTTGCCAATTTAAATCAAGTTCGATCAATCATAGAGTTGAGCGGTGTAAATTCGGTCGGTGCCGATACCATAGTTAAACAATTTATCGCCGCGTTAGAGGTTCAGGACAAGGCAGTATTTGCAGGCTATATGGTATGGGATCAAAAAACTTGGCCCACAGAATCGGAAGTTCAAGTTGCAGAAGCAATCAATAGTAAGGGCTATCTAGCTCCTTTCTTTTCTCCTAATTCCAATAATAGCTTCGATTCCGTTGCGATGGAGAGTTTCAACAACACAGCGCTCAATAGTAATGGTGAACGGACTGATGACTGGCACTTAATGCCGTTTGAAACCGGTCGTACCTTCGTTATGGAGCCCTATATCTATCCGGTTCGTGGCAGAGATGAATTGATCACTACCATTAGCCAACCCATAAAAGTGAACGGCCACATTATTGGTACCTTGGGTTTCGATTTATCCCTGTCAGAGCTTCAGGGGCAGAGTGAGAAGCTGGCGTATAAATTATTTGATGGTGAGAGTAATATTATTATTTCATCCTGGAAAGGAGCGGTGCTGGCCAACAGCGGCGCACCATCACAAGTCGGTAAAAAAGTTTCCAGGCAATTATCTTCTCAATGGTCCGATATTCAAGCATTAGCCCGTCAAGCAGAAAGTGGATTGATGTCCATAGGTTCCCAAGAATATGCGATCACCTCAGTCAATACCTCTGACTCTCATTGGATCGTGATGGTCTCTGTTCCCAGAAGTAAACTGATCCAAGGGATAACAGAGTTTGAAACCTGGAGTGATATACAGAATGAGAGTGCGATTAAACAAGGGGTTTTAGCAGGTCTCTTCGCTGTCATACTCGGTATTGTCGCCATGACCATGATAGGTAACTCTCTGGGAAGAATACTCACTAATCTGGTTGAACGTTTTAAAGATGTCGCCGAGGGAGACGGTGATTTAACTTATCGGATTGAAAAAAGTGGTAAGGATGAAACGGCGCAGCTAGCACATTGGTTTAATACCTTCTTAATCCGTTTACAGGAGACATTAGGTACTGTCATGCAGACG
Organism: Shewanella sp. YLB-07; assembly: GCF_009377275.1. Taxonomy (NCBI): domain Bacteria; kingdom Pseudomonadati; phylum Pseudomonadota; class Gammaproteobacteria; order Alteromonadales; family Shewanellaceae; genus Shewanella; species Shewanella sp. YLB-07. The sequence continues at coordinate 113,307 of NZ_VOQB01000002.1, forward strand.
GCTGAACAGGTTGAACTGAGTTCTGCTAAGGGTAAGTTACAAGCAGAAGATTCAAAGCAGAAGCTGCTTGGCCAAGTTAACGAAGTTAACTCTCTGGCCACAGCTATCAATGAGATGAGCGCAACGGCGCAGGAGATTGCCAGTTCGGCTGTTCAAGCGGCTGCGGCAGCAAGCCAGGTGCAATCCAATAGTGTAAGTGGCATGAAACAGATGAGCAACACGGTATCGGCAGTGAGTGATTTAGCATTAAAGATCAACAGTGCTCAGGGACAAACTCGAAATCTAGCAAAGTCCAGTGCTGCGATTCAGGGGATTTTATCGGAAATAGGCGGGATTGCAGATCAAACTAATTTACTCGCACTCAATGCAGCTATTGAAGCTGCGAGAGCGGGCGAAGCGGGGCGGGGTTTCGCTGTCGTTGCCGATGAAGTTCGTAATCTGGCAACCCGGACTCAGAGTTCGACCGAAGAGATCCGTAAAATGCTTGCACGTTTGGAAACTGAAACCCAGTCTATCGTTGATTTGATGCAAGAAAGTCAACAGCAGGCCATAGGAACGAAAGAGGAAACGCAAGCTGCTCAGCAAGCACTTGCAGAGATCAATCAGGCGATTGAAGTTATAAATGACATGAATAATCAAATCGCTTCAGCGGCAGAGGAGCAAAGCGCCGTAGCTGAAGAGATTAATCGTAACGTAGTGGTGATTAATGATACGGCAATTGATGTGATGGATAGCATGACTTCTGCGGTTACCACAAGCGTTGAACTGGAGGGGAGTGCTGGGGATCTTCGAGTCGAGTTAAATAAATTTAAAACTAAGTAGCTCATAGAAGCGGGAAATACAGCTTTAGTGTTGGCAACTGATTTGAGATGATGGCTTAGGCATCGTTCTGAGGAATGAGCACAGAATTGGTTCCTTAAAATAACTGGTCTAGCTGCAATTTTACAGGCTAGGCTAGCTTAAATAACCAGATGGATAACTTGGATTTATTAATGAAAGATGTACCAACTAAAATCAGCTTTTTTGAAATGCTCACCCCCTTTGTTGCATCAGGGAAAAAGACCATCACCATCAGGGATGAGTCTGAGTGTCATTATGTGCCAGGGACCCAGGTCGAGGTGTATACCTTAGAAACTAATATTAAGGTTTGTGACATAAAAATTGAGTCGGTAGAGCCGATACTCTTCAGCGAGATTAACGAGTTTCACGCCCAGCAAGAATACCTTGAGCTACCAAAGCTAAAGGAGATAATCAGTAAGGTTTATCCAAATACAGAACAACTCTACGTCATCTCCTACAAGTTGGTTTAGCGAGGCGGAGGCAAGGATAATATAGGTTATTTAGACACCATCTTTCTAATCTGCTCAGCCAGCTCCTCATCGCTTAAGTCCGATGACGGCGGTGTCACTATGCCTATCTGAACTGCTGGTCGTTTGGCTATCTCATTCAACCAGCGTTCCAGGTGCCCGAGTCCCGAGATATCGACGCCGCTCCACTCAAAGATACGTACCCAGGGCCAGGTGGCTATGTCGGCTATGGTGTAGTCATCCCCTGACAGGTAGCGGTTATCGGATAGCTGATGATTCATGACTTCAAATAATCGACGGCTCTCGTTTTGATAGCGCTCGATGGCCGTTGGGATCTTCTCTGGCAGGTAACGGTGGAAGACATTAGCTTGACCCATCATAGGACCTACAGCGGACATCTGGAACATCAGCCATTGCAATGTTTGTGAGCGCTTGTCAGGATGTGCAGGCAAGAGTTTTCCAGATTTTTCGGCTAGATAGATAAGAATGGCACCGGACTCGAATACAGCGAAGTCATTATTGTCTCTATCGATAATGGCGGGGATACGGCCATTGGGGTTAATTGCGATAAATTCAGATTGCTTCTGATCGGCTTGCATCAAATCCAAGTGATGGACACTATACTCCAATCCCATCTCTTCTAGTGCGATAGATATTTTATGGCCATTGGGGGTTGCGGCGGTATATAAGTCGATCATAAAAACTCCTGAAGATTGAGTAACAGCTTACTAATACCAATCGGTATAATTCATTACTTAAAGACTGATTACAGCCTTCTCTGTATTGACCTGAGTCCGGTGATTTTTATTTCAATTAAGCTGCAAAGCAACTCTTCAGATGACCTAATAATGGGCCAGGAATTTAGTTATTCCTCTCATTCTTAGAACAGAGGTAAGGTAAGTCAGCTTTACTTACCTGTAAATCTACTTATATCGTCATTTTATGACAAACAGATGATTACCGGGTGCCTTTTATCAAGGGGATACCATTGGGGTCAACAAAGTAGCCTTTTAGTTTATTGACTACTGAATCTGCTATGTTCGAGCAATTTTATTTAAGCTGGGCACTAGGGTATTTTGTGTAACTCACTTTTGACATAGGTCCTGAAAGTTTCACGGACAAAGCGCTGGTACCAATTATCGGTACCGAACTCTTCACCTGTTTTGATCTGCTGATCTATTTATATTCAACTTCTGGCAATACGCATAACATTTCAAAAAGTAAATTAGCTGCAAGTAATGATGTATTACCACTTGTATCGTAAGGAGGAGAAACTTCGACTAAGTCGCAACCTATCACATCTAATCCACGGCAACCTCGAATAATTTCTAGAGCTTGAGGAACTGTTAATCCTGCTATCTCAGCCGTTCCAGTACCTGGAGCGTAGGCTGGGTCTATACCATCAATATCAAAACTAATATAGACCGGACCTTTCCCAAGCTTTTCTCTTAGCTCTGACATTAAAAGCACTAGGGATTTATTCCAACATTCTTCTACAGGAACAACTCTGAATCCTTGCTCTCTTGACCACTCAAACTCTTTGGATGAATATCCTGTACCACGTAAACCTATTTGTGCTACTCGGTTTCCATCAATTAGTCCTTCTTCTACTGCTCGTCTAAATGGAGTTCCATGAGCTATTTTTTCACCAAACATATGTTCGTTTGTATCAGCATGAGCATCAACATGGATCATCCCCATAGGGCCGTATTTTTTACTTAGAGCACGCAAGATAGGCAATGTAATAGTATGATCACCACCGAGGGTTAAAGGCTTACAGTTATTCGAGATAATCTCATCATATGCATGCTCAATAATGTCCATACTCTTTTGAAGGTTGAAAGTATTGATGGCAACATCACCTATATCAGCCACTTGAATGCTTTCAAAAGGGGCTGATCCAGTGTAGACATTGAATGGTCTCAACATTCGTGATTCATCTCGAATTTGGCGAGGGGCTAAACGAGCTCCTGGCCTATTAGATGTTCCAATATCCAGTGGTATTCCAATAAAACAAGCATTTAGGCCAACAGTGTTCGTTTGAGTTGGGAGTCTCATCATTGTAGCTGGGCCGCCAAAACGGGGCATTTCATTTCCACTAAGTGGCTGGTTTAACGCTTTTTTACTCATTGCCAATGCTCCATAACAGGGTTAATTGTTTTCTTTTTAATATTTACTCGTTAAGTTTAAAACGAATATCAAGGTACAAAAATATTCCCTAATAAGGTTAAAATCGGTAACGCTATTAGTAGACGAAGACACCAAATTGCGAGTAGGTTTAATAGATTTAAACCTATATTTGCCCTGATAAGTATTATTGCCACTTCAGATAAGAAAATGATTTCATTTATCGCCACACCAGCAACTACAAAACGAGTTAGCTCACTTTCAATGTGGGCACCTAAAATTGAAGGCATTAATATTTCTATTACTCCAGAAAGAATTGCGGTTGCAGCGAGAGAAGCTTCTGGTAGTTGGAGTAAATTAAGTAAGGGAATTAATGGTATTGAAAGGAATTGAATGACGTTGGTATATTCAATTAAAGCAAGCCCTCCTACTCCAATTAGCATCAGTGTTGGAAAAACCGTGATTGCGACATCTGAAGCAGTGTGGATACCGTCTTTAAGTTGTGTCCAGATTGAGGGAGCACAATCCGCACGCTCTATTCCTTTACGAAGTGCGAATTTAAAAGGGTTTCCATCTATATTAATTTCATCGCGAGGAGTCACGGGAGCATTAGTGAAAACATCATTTGGTATTTTTTTAAGTGGCGGTAGTTTCGGCACTATTATTGCGCAAATAATTCCAGTTATTACAACAGAGATGTACCATTGAATAAATAAGTGTTCAAGCTTAATAAACGATAACATGACATACGCAAAAGCAATACTAACGACAGAAAAATTAGTCGTTATCATTGCAGCTTCTCGTTTGGTATAGAGACCTGTTCGGTATTGTTGAATCGTTAGTATCATGCCTACACTAGAGGCTGATAGCCATGATGCAAGGGCATCTACTGCTGCAAAACCGGGTAAATTGAATATTCGTTTAAATCGTTTATTTAATAATGTTCCAATAAATTCCATTAAGCCATAATTTGTCAATAACGGTAAAAAAATAGCACTTAGGAAGTACAAAATTAGCAAGACAGGTGCTACATCTAACAGCATTACGCCACCGGTCTTACGATCCCAAATCCATTCTGGCCCTATATTTAGGTAAATCATAATAATGCTGATGGCACCTAATACCCTAATTAAAATCCAGATAGCTCCCGGATTGAACAATTGAATAAAGCGGTTTTTACTTTTTTCTAAGAGCGGAGTCATAGGAACAATGACTGATAAGACTGCTGATGTAATCGTCAACATAAGCGATATCGGTAGCATATATGCTTTGAAGTAAGCATTAAGGCTGGAGATTAGGTAAGCAATTATAACTGTAAATTTACCATCTATTATGAATGGTGTTAAAAACAATAGGACCCCCACTAAGGAAGGAAAAGCAAAACGTAGTAAGCGCTTTGTTGAATAGTTCTTCACTGCTGTCGCTTCGAGCGGATCAGACTCTGAATTTTTTGAGGCATGACCTATTTCATTATTCATGTGACTACGAGTCCTATTTTTAATTGTTTTTATGTAAGGTTTTAATGTCACAAGCCATATTTAAGAAAAGGCTTAAGCAGTATATTGTTGGAGTTTTTATTTTGAAGTGTTTCTATAGAGTATCTAGGTTTGCTGTGATCTTTCATGGCGATAAAGGTAGATTAGCTAAGATAGGGGGCTGTTTTTACTCGTTAGAAGGCAAAAGTATTGCGCCACAGTTATGCGGGCTTGTGAGTGAGAAACGGTAGTCACCAGAGCCAAATATTCTCAGTTTTTTGAAAGCATAGCCCTCTTGGCTAGCTGTTGTGTCTTGGGCCTTTCAACTTGAAAGGCCCACTCTTATTAGCATAGTTAATGCGATGGTCTTGTGGCTGTGCTTTTAAATGATGAGGGCGATTAAACATGCATATTCTTTTATCATTGTCCGCCAAGACTGGTAGGGCAGGTCATCATTGTTTGCTTTAGTAATCCAAATCTAGTGCGAAGCATAGGTAGCCCATTAGCTTTTGGGTGTGCTTAAATTCGTTGGCACACCAGGAGACAAAGTCTTTATCTGTGATCTGTTTAGCCTCTATCGATTTGATGGCGATAAAGTCTTTACGCTTTAACTCATCTAACATGGGGTGGGTCTTATCATATCCTCTTGGCGGGCGTACCAGGCTGCTGCCCTCCATCTCGAATCCTGCTTCTCGCAACTGAACTAATGCCTTCTTATAGGCATTGGGGTTTTCATCGATACAGGTACGTAGTTTGTTTAATGCCTTTGAGTCGGGATGCCAAATCCCCGCACCGATAAAGCAGCCATCGTTGGCAATATGCAGATATAGGCCTGGAGCGTGGACATCTTTGCCCTGAAAGTGACGAAATTGAATGCCGACATTGGTTTTATATGGGGTCTTGTCTTTACTGAAGCGGGCATCACGCTGGGGACGCATTAAGCTGCCACCGACTTTCTTGGAGGTGGCAGTTAATCTTGGTGATAGCGCCAGCACATGGGGCTGCATGGCTTCGATAAATTTAAGGGCCGGTGTGCGAACTTCATCTTCATATTGGGCCTGATTAGCCTTGAACCATTCCCGTTCGTTATTTGTACTGAGCAGGGAAAGAAAGGAGAAGCTCTTGGTAGTAAACATAGGTACGAGACCCTAATGATTGATAATGAAGTAAAAAATAACATAGGAGTAACAGGATTGGGAGAGTGAAGTGAATATGTGGCCACCTTTGTCTGATCGATGCTGATTAATAAGCCTAATATGGACAATTGACAGCGCTGTCATTAGGCGCTAGTGTGTAATTGATGTTCAGTTGTTAATAAGATGTTTTCTTGTGTTTGACGGGCTCTGTGTCGGTTTAGCCTTAACAGGGGAATGTCAGACAAATAAAATAATAATCTAAGGATGAGAATATGGCTGGCGGAACCCCAATCACGAGCTCAGGCTCTCAGTCACAAGACAGTAAGTCTCGAGTCGGCAGCGTGTTTGTCGCCTCCCAATACAAGGGAGCCATGGTGTTACTGGTCGTGCTCTACTTTATTATCGGTTTCACCACAGTATTGAACGATATTCTTATTCCTGTGATGCGAGAAATTCATCAATTGTCGAACATGGAAGCCATGTTTGTGCAGTCGGCTTTTTTCATCGCATTCGCCATCTGGGCTATTCCCGCAGGACTTGTGATGGAGAAGATAGGTTATAAGCGCTCCTTGGTCCTGGCATTGGGCATCATGGGTATCGGCTATCTCTTGTTTATTCCCGCCGCCCACTATATGGAATACATGGGAGTGTTGTTTGCACTCTTCGTGCTGGCCACTGGTGTCGCATTCTTACAAGTCGCCCTTAACCCTTTAATCGTCAAAGTTGGCCCGGAACAAACTGGATCGGCGCGGATGAATTTAGGTGGCAGCTTTAACTCCTTTGCGACTACGATTGGCCCGGTTATCGGCGGCGCCGTTATCTTATCCAGCGTGCAGGAGATAGACTTTACCTCCCATGGCGAATATATCATCGCCAAGGCGGCTGCGGTTCAAATTCCTTATTTGGTGCAAGCCGTGGCGATTATCGGTATCGCGGCACTTATCTATTTCACCCGACTGCCGAAAATCGACAGTGTTAGTACATCCTCGGCCGGTAGTCAGGTAAAGGGATCCTTTTTCGACCATAAGCACTTGATGTATGGCGCAGGGGGGATCTTCTGTTACGTGGGGGTCGAAGTCTCTATTGGTTCGATTCTCATGTTGTATCTGGCAACTCCAGAGATGGGCGGTCTTGGACACGAGCAGGCTGTGCCTTTGCTGGCGTACTACTGGGGCAGTACCATGCTTGGTCGCTTGATTGGCTTCGTGGTTTGTCAGAAGATCCGCACTCAATATCTATTGCAGATAGTCACAGTGGCTGCGTTAGTACTTATCTTGGGTAGTTTTATGCCCTTCGCACTGGAAAATACCCTGGCTATTCCCGTGTTATTCAGCGATATGGCAGCCATAGAAGTGCCGCTTGCTGCCCTGTTTCTTATTCTGTGTGGTTTGTGTCATTCGGTCATGTGGCCGGCGATTTTTCCCTTATCGATCGCAAATTTAGGCGCGTTCACTCCCAAGGCTTCGGGCCTGCTGTGCACCATGATAGTTGGTGGCGGTATTTTGCCACCACTCCAGGGTTTTTTGGCAGACTCTATCGGTTATAAGTGGAGCTTTATTCTCTGTGCACTCTGTTATGTCTATATCCTGTTCTTTGCCTTCATCGGCTATAAGGCAGGCCAGAGTAGCGAGGTAGATGAAGCAAGTACCGATGAGGTTTCGGTGGCTAGCACCTAAGGTTAGCGCTTGCTAGCAGGTGAGAGTTGACATGTAATCTTGATTGGATTGTTTAAAGAAAAACGCAGCGATGAGCTGCGTTTTTTTATGGACGGATAAAATGTTACTGCAGGTCTATATTGCAGCTGTAATTATAGACTTTGCCTCTGGGCCCAGAACTCTCGCCAAATGGACTGATATTTAATGAAATAGTTAGTCATCCATTGAATCAATATTCGTGAGATTTACATTCGTTATAATTACGTTGTTAACTTGTTGCTACCGTGATCTTCTGTTAGCTTCGGGAGCGTAAGCAAACGAAAATACCGTAAAAGGCGATAGTCGTAGCCGATAATTTGCGGTGTGTTCGAATCTAAATAGTAACTCTAAACAAAAAATATAATGGAGCAAATCTATGAAGTTATCTAAAATTGCAGGCGCAATCATGGCCCTGACCGTGAGTGTGTCTACAAGTGTAATTGCAGATGATGATCGATATATTATTCAAGTCGATAGCAGCAATAAAGGTGTCATTAAGGCACTGACTAAGCAACTCGGTGGTCAAATCCATGTGGACGGCAATGGCTTTATCGCCGCCACTTTTAGCGGTAAAGATCTTGCCCAAGTGAAAGGGCTGCTTAACAACCCACATATTAAGTTGATTGAAGCGGATCAGCGTCGTCAACTTATGTCGGCCTACAGTGATGATGCCGGTAATCCCATGACCGAGCAAGTCACACCTTATGCCGTGTATCAATCTCAAGCTAATCAAGTTGCATTCAATGCCAGTGCGGGCATGAAGGTGTGTATTATCGATTCTGGACTCGATGCCAGTAACACAGATTTTGAGTGGAATAATATCAGTGGCGACAATGATTCAGGCACAGGCAACTGGAATGAGAACGGCGGGCCACACGGTACGCATGTAGCTGGCACGATTGGTGCGGCAGACAATAATGTCGGCGTGATTGGTATGGCACCGGGTGTCGAGATGCACATCATCAAGGTGTTTAACGATGATGGTTGGGGCTACTCATCAGACTTAGCCCATGCAGCAGATCTTTGTAGCGCGGCAGGTGCCAACATTATTAGCATGAGTCTAGGTGGCGGAGGCTCTAACTCTACCGAGTCTAATGCCTTCCAGTCATTCGTCGATGCAGGTGGCCTGGTGGTCGCTGCTGCGGGTAACGATGGTAATAATGTTCGCTCATACCCTGCGGGTTACCCATCTGTGATGATGATTGGTGCTAATGATGCCGACAATAAAATTGCCGATTTCTCACAATTTCCTGGTTGTACGACCGGACGTGGCAAGCAGGTGAAAACAGATGAGACTATCTGTGTCGAGGTCACAGCTGGTGGAGTAGATACACTTTCGACTTATCCTGCCAGTATGGCTACGGCAGCGAATATGACTGCCGATGGTGCAGCGTTTGCGAGTTCAGCCATGGAAAACCCAGGTAGTGTCACTGGCAGCACTTACTATATGGGCACGGCAGAGGCAACCGATAGCGGTGCTAATGGTAATGTCTGTGTGATCGATCGCGGTAATATCTCATTCCACGATAAGGTGGCAAACTGTGAAAACTCAGGTGGCGTTGGCGCGGTTATCATTAACAACGAACCTGGCATGTTATATGGCACGCTAGGTGATACCAATGCCACTAGTATTCCGGCTGTTGGGGCTGCATTTGAGGATCGCAGTGCGTTATTAGCGGCGGGGAATATTGCTATCGACATCGGCACTTCAGATTATGGTTTTATGAGCGGTACCTCAATGGCAACCCCAGCAGTGTCGGGCTTGGCTGCTCTGGTTTGGTCTAACCATAACCAATGTACTGGCAGTGAAATCCGTGAAGCCTTAAAGGCGACGGCCATGGATAGTGGCGCTGCTGGTAATGATGTTTATTTTGGCTACGGTATCGTTAAAGCGGCAGCAGCAGATGCATACCTTACTGCTAATGGCTGCGGCGGTGACGGCGGCGGAGAGCCCGGTGGCGACTTTACTCTGAGCGCAAATGGCTACAAGAGTAAAGGCGTGAAGAAGGTCGATTTAACCTTTAATGGTGCTGCGGGGACGAATGTAGATGTTTACCGTGATGGCAGCTTGATTGTCACGACATCTGCCAGTTCGACGTATACCGATAGCATTAGTTCTAAAGGTGGTGGTTCATATAGTTATAAGGCCTGCGATGAGGGGACATCTACTTGTACTGCCGAGCAGACGGTTGTTTTTTAGGTGTTACTTGTTAAGTGACTTGCTAATTGATTTAACTTAAGTCGCTTGAAAACCCTGGTTTAACCTCAGCCTGACCGCAGCACTTTTGCCGTGGTCAGGCTGAGGTTTTATGGTTTACACCGGACCTTTATTTCAATACCTTGTATAAGCTGATGCGTTCGCCGCGATAGTAACCGGTTAGTTTGACCTGTTGTACCTGCGCAGCCGTGGTGGCATTGGTCGGTAACCATTGCAGATCGATCTCCCCGAACTGACGACTAGTGGCTTCGCTCTCCCCGTTAGTTCTTAATACATGAGCTAAGGTTGTGGAGTGCAGGCTTTTTTCGGAGCTGCTGAGCCAGAGAGTAACCAGATCCCGTGAGAGCATCTGATAGCCGACCTTTATCGATGAGCCAACAAGATTTGAAAATTGAATGTAATCGATTGCCCCATAACGAGAGATGATGATTTTATCTGTGAGCATGCTCATGCCGTACGGATAGGCCTTATCATAGATCATCGATTTGATTATTTTTCGTGCCGTATTATCGAGCAGATAGACGCGGTTAGCCGTTAGCACCGAGCTGTATTTGCCTTCGGGATCAGACACCACACGCTTGACTCGGCTATCGAGTTCTAAGCTGGCAATAGGCTGATATGAGGAGCGTGTATCGAGCCAGGATACGGTATTTGTGCCATCGCTGATCAGGAGCTCGCGATCATCATTGACGAAGCAGGCATCAAGAATATCCGCCTTAGCTATGTGGTTCTTGGGGGCCAGAGTCTCGGTATCCAAGATCATAGTTTGACCATAGCTCCCCTGAGTGACTAACAGCTCAGCTCCCTGTTTACTAAGTATCAGGCCAGGATCTGAGGTGCTCAGATTATAGACCTGATTGCTTGCCACTAAGGTTTCGCTGTTTAACAACTTCAACTCTGCAGTTTGTCCCGAACCATTGGTGAACACAGCCATCACACGTTTCTTACTGTAGATAGGGGTTAACCAATTGATATGGTTGTTGAGGCATTCGGCTTCAGACATCGGCAGTTCGGGTTTCTCTATCACTATGGGATCGGTTCCCGATGCGCCGCTGTAGCTGTCGATAATAAATTGTTTCTTCACGCCTGAGGGGCTGGGGGATTTAGCGTTCTTGCCTATCTCTGACAGATAGATGCCGTTATCCCCGGAGGCGTTACAGGTATTGCTGATTGAATTATCGCCGTATGCGGTTGGCTGATAAATTAAATAGGCCTGCTGATTACTCAGGCCCTGAGCGGCAAATGTGAGGCTGGAGGTGACCTGGATTCCTCCTGTGCCAGTACAGATACCATATTCACAATGATCATCATCATCATCATCGTCGTCATCATCATCGTGATCAGAGTCCTTAAGCAGAGCGGATCTCTGGGGAGATGCTAGTGCCGAGGTGGCGGGAAACGATGAATATGTACCTGTGCCAGTATTAATCTGTAGCAGTTTGTCATCTGAGGTTAGCGCCAACAAGAGACCTGTGTTCTCATTCATGGTGATCGATTTTGGCGATGTCAGTGGACTGAGTGGGTATGAACCGGACAAGAGATAGTGATTGTTTAAATTCACGAAACTGGTATCGAGATCCGCCTGACTGAGTGATTCCCTTATATCGAATGTTCTGTTTGTCACCATTTTATCGACGGCCGCGGCTATTTTTAAATAGGCCGAATCACCGGATAACGAGATGGCATGATGGAAAGAGGCGATTAATTGTGCAGTTTCATTTTCGGGTCCATGAATAACATCGAGATCGGTGAAATTAATATTATATTTGTCCCCGAATATCTTCTGTAAATAGGCTTTTGCCTGACCTGAGTTGCCCGAAACCATAGGGTTAAATAACACTTCATTTTGGATCAGAGTCGTAAATGGGCTGACGAGTTTCGCCCCACTATTGGCTGTAAGGAAGTAGCCATTCGAGTCGATTAAAAATGGCCCTGACGCGCTCGCTGTCAGGCTCTCAAGATTGGTTATGGTCTGTTCAAGAACACCGCATTCCCCGTTAAGATCAATATCCTGACAGACAGGGTAGTCTCCATAGGCATAGTGATTCTTACTCTGGGTATTTGTGCTGTCATCACCACCGCCACAAGCCGTCATCAAGGTACAACTGGCAACCAATAAAGCAATTTTAGATACTTTTAAACATTCACTCATAATATTTACATCGTCACCTATCGAAATAAAAGATCGCCAACCGCCACAAAGGCAGTCGATGTAATCGCTGTTACGTAAATTAACAGAATAAAACACCAAATGATATTGATAATGGATCTCATCCGCATTATCATCCGCCAAAATGTAAAGCCGATGTTTATTTGGTTAATAAAAAAATCTTCCTAGGGATCTATTTCAATGGTGTTCAGAAGTCAGCCATCATCTTTGGTTATAACACTCGTTTTAACGTCTTTCTTAGCCGCCTGCGGAGGTGCTGAGCCGGACAGTAAACTGACATCAACGACCGAGCCAGTGATCCCGAAAAATACGTTGACTGGGGTGGCACTGGACGGTTATTTGAAAGGTGCCAGAGTGTGTATCGATCTCAACCACAACTTGTATTGTGACAGCCATGATGGTGAAAGCGTACTGACCGGAGCGACAGGTGAATTTACCTTGGCCGTAACGGGTGAAAATCTGAGTCGTTACTCTGTCATCGTCGAGGCTATCCCTAATCAAACTGTAGACATGGATAACCCAGATAAGAAAATCGATAAGGCATTCGTGCTGTCGGCTCCGGCGACTCAAGCCGCACTGGTGACGCCATTTACTAGTCTGATCACCACCATAGCCGCACAGCGAGGCACACATTTCGATACGGCGAAGCTCATTCTGGCTCAATTGCTGGCTATCGATGCCGAAAACTTGATGTCAGATTATGTTGCCGGTCAAGACAGGATAGATAAAGAGCTGCATTTGCTGGCTCAGGGCCTGACCAAGATCATGCAGGCTGGTGAGCAGGCCTCGGTGGAGAGCGGTATCGGCAGGAGCATTGCTCGTCAGGGCACCAGAGCCAAGTTGGGCTTGCTGGATCTCTCAGTGCTGAAAAGTCGGACAGATAACTTGGTGGGGACCAATAATCCCCAGGCCATGGATGACATTGTCAGGGATCATGTCGGGGAAGTGCTGGTGTCGCCTGCTGAGATCTTGAACAATCGGGTGGTCATCATACCTAAGGCGCCTAAGTCAGGCCTGGTTAATGACGAATCTGACACTTTCTCCTGGAGTTGGGTCGGTCATTTTACCGACATAAGTGATTATGAATATTCACGCGATGGCGGTAAAACCTGGCAGGTGGTGAGTGCCATGCCCCTCTATGTGGGCCTGGATGCTTACGGGGTTGGCGCGATCCAAGTTAGGATCAGAGCCGATAAAAATCGAGGCCGTCAGGCGGGTCAGCCTGTGCTGTCAGACAAGGTATTCACTCGGGTACTTATGCCTTCGGCGCCTGCTAGCCTGACAATCAATGATGCGAGCAATGTTTTCGACTGGCAGTTTGTTCCTGAACATACTGATTATGCCTCCTATGAATATTCACTGGATACTGGAGTCAATTGGCAGCCGATAACGGCCAAGCCTCAGCCTGTTGAAGATTTCGCTATTACCGCAGGTGCTCTGCAGCTCAGGTTAACCGAGCGGTCCGAGATCAATATCCCGGCCGGTCACATCATCTCTTCAACGACTCCCTTCACTGTGACACCCGCTCGTCCCTTGGCGCCGATAATCCTTGCGGTCAATGATGAACATGACAGTTTCACCTGGGAGCTATTGGCGGCATTTCCTCGGGTAGCTAACTATGAAATTTATCTGGACGGCTCTTGGCGTCAGGCCAGTGGCAACCCAGAGTATATCGGCAATAGGGATTATCCGGCTAACAGCATAAAAATACGTGTGCCAGCTAACATTAACAATGGCATGCCAGCCGGGTTCTCTGCCGTGATCGCTCAGGTGTTCACCCGAGACTTAGGCAAGCCTGTTGCGGCGCTCAATAGTGTCGTGGATGATATCAATGACAGTTTCGATTGGGACTATGTGCCAGGGTTTGAGACTGCGGCACATTACGAGATCTCTACCGATGCTGGGAAAACCTGGGGCGGCGCCAACACTAAACCGGCCGTGATAGACGATGGGCAGTTTGGCATAGGTCAGGTGTGCGTACGTGTTATCGCCAACGCTATGGGAAGCCATGTAGCGGGAGGAATACTCTGCTCGGAGGCCGCTTTCACCCTTAAGTCTGTGGCTCCCGATGCGCCCACTGTGCCGGTCACCGATGATGTACTCGATACCTTCGGCTGGCAGTGGGCCCCGGGATTTGAGCGGGCCGCAGGTTACGAACTCATGACACCGGATCAAGACTGGAAAACAGTTAATGCCAACCCCTATCAACTGCCAATGGATAATATTTATCAGGCCGGTGAAGTCAGGGTGCGAGTCAAGGGGGATGCCTTATCTGGTCGGGAGCCTAGCTTAGCCTTGCTCAATACTCAGGCCTATACTGTCAAGCCGTCAACGGCCGCAGCGCCAACAGCCTCGGCTGTCGATGATGCTCTCGATACTTTTGGCTGGCAATGGACACCTGGGTTCGAGCGAGCCGAAGATTATGAGCTCATGACACCGGCTCAAGACTGGAAAACAGTCAACGCCAACCCTTATCAACTGCCGATTGATAATACTTATCAAGTTGGTGAAGTCCGTGTACGGGTGAAGGCCGATACAGTTTCGGGCCGGGAGCCCAGTTTACCCTTGCTCAATCCCCTGGCCTATACGGTTAAGCCAGCAATAGCTGTTGCGCCTACAGCCTCTGCTGTCGATGATGCTCTCGATACCTTTGGCTGGCAATGGACACCTGGGTTCGAGCGAGCCGAAGATTATGAACTTATGACACCGGTTCAAGACTGGAAAACAGTCAACGCCAACCCCTATCAACTGCCGATTGATAATACTTATCAAGTCGGTGAAGTCAGGGTACGGGTGAAGGCCGATGCAGTCACTGGCCGGGAGCCTGGCTTACCCTTGCTCAATATCCAGGTCTATACGGTCAAACCAGTCAGAGCGGAGGCTCCGACCGCGCCAGTTGTCGATGATGTACTCGATACTTTTGGTTGGCTGTGGACGCCAGGATTCGAGCGAGCCGAAGATTATGAGCTAATGACACCGGCTCAAGATTGGAAAACAGTCAACGCCAACCCTTATCAACTGCCGATTGATAGTATTTATCAAGTCGGTGAAGTCCGTGTACGGGTGAAGGCGGATACAGTCACAGGCCGGGAGCCCGGCTTATCCTTGCTTAATATCCAGAGTTATACGGTCAAGCCCTATAGAGCCGATGCGCCGACCGTGCCTGTTGTCGATGATGTGCTCGATACCTTCGGTTGGCAGTGGACACCGGGATTCGAGCGAGTCGAAGAGTATGAGCTCATGACACCGGATCAAGACTGGAGAATAATTAACGCTAACCCTTATCAACTGCCGGTTGATAATATTTATCAAGTCGGTGAAGTCAGGGTACGGGTGAAGGCCGATGCAGGAAAGGGCCGGGAGCCTGGTTTCTCCTTGCTCAATACTCAGAGTTATACGGTCAAGCCCTTAACAGCCGCAGCGCCGACCGTGCCAGTTGTCGATGATGTACTCGATACCTTCGGTTGGCAATGGACACCGGGATTCAGCCAAGCCGAAGATTATGAGCTTATAACACCGGATCAGGATTGGAGAACCGTTAACGCCAACCCCTATCAACTGCCGATTGACAATACTTATCAGGTCGGTGAAGTCCGCGTACGAGTCAGGGGAAATGCTATAACGGGCCAAGAACCCAGCTTACCTTTAGCTAATATTCAGGCCTATACGGTCAAACCCGTCAGAACTAAGGCTCCGACCGCGGCAGTTGTCGATGATGCTCTCGATACCTTTGGCTGGCAATGGACACCGGGATTTGAGCGGGCCGAAGATTATGAGCTCATGACACCGGCTCAGGACTGGAGAATAGTCAATGCCAATCCCTATCAACTGCCAGTCGATAATATTTTTAAGACTGGTGAAGTTCGGGTGCGGGTGAAGGGAAATGCTTTAACGGGCCAAGAACCCAGCTTACCTTTAGTTAATACTCAAGTTTATACGGTCAAGCCATCTCAGCCTGATGCGCCGATAAACCCACAGCAGGACGACAATCTCAACAGTTTCGATTGGGATCTACTCACTGACTTTTCTCACCCAAGATATTATGAATTTTCTGTCGATGGCGGCGCGACTTGGCTGATAGTCAGTGAGAAACCTTTGCAGCTGGGTGAAATAAATCTTGCGGCCGGCATGGTTCAGGTACGCGTCAAGGCGAATGCGACCAATGGCATGCCTGCAGGCAAGGTCCTTGTCAGTACCGTTGATTTCATCGGCGGCATGCAACCCGATGCCCCTACTCATCCGGAAATCGTCAATGCCAGCAGTGTCGGTATAACCAATGGCCTCAAGTGGAGCTGGGTTCCCGGTTTTGTTGAGGCTTCACATTATGAATATAGCAATGATGCAGGCCTGAGCTGGACTGCAGTAGGCAGTAATCCGCAACATATGGGCTCACAGGTTTATAGCAAAGATAAGCTGCAGATCCGTGTGCGTGGTAATGCTAAGGCCACAGAAGTGAATGCGCCGGGGAAAATCATGGATGCCACTGGTGCCAGTGGACAATTTATTGTTATGGAATTTGTCCCTATGTTATCTGTGGGCCAGGTAATGACTATCTCCGAGTCATCCAATGGCAGTAATCAATATCGTTTCGATACCAATCAAGGGTGCTGGGCACAGTTTGACTCTAATGGAGAAGGTGAGCCTAGGTATTGGGGCGGAAAAAGCAGTTACTTCGATAAGACAAAGCTTGTCGACGAGCTGGCTTCTTTGAACCTAAATTCTGTTTGCGGTCTGATCGGCTGGGATGCTCCCCCTGAGTCTCTGGTGATGGCATCAACGGCCATAAGCAGTTCGGGGAATAATAAACCTGTGAACATGAGTCGAGGCTATGGCTCGTTTTGGGCAAAGTCTGGTTCAGATTATGTGCTATATAACAATGGTGCCATAGCACAGCCGAGTTGGAGCAATTCGTATTATCCCTACTGGATACTGGGAGAGACCAGTGAGCTTGTAGCGCGTTTATTGGCCATTAAAAACGATGCGGTGACTGGGGTTAACTCCTTAGAGATCTTGGAAATCGACTTGAATACCAGCCTGCTAGCCGAGATGGTTAAAACTGACCCGGTACTTAATGATGTCGAGAAGATTCAGCTGGATATGCAGGCTTTGAACGGTGAGGCGAGGGCACTGGCAACTGAGCTAGATGAAGCTTATGTGGCATATCGACTCTATGTGGATCTGATCATAAAAAATCGCCCGACTACGACGAGTGTAGACTTGGCTTCGCTGCAATCTAGCTTGGTCGAACTGCAGGCGCAAAAGACAGACATTAACTTAGTATTGACCCGAACTCAGGCTTCGATAAAGGCGCTGCATGCCCTTAATTATCTGTTGATTCTGGGAAAAAATCTGGACGATGTGATCAATAAGATAACCTCGATAGCCGGAGACAATGGTCAGGTGCTACACGGCGCAGCGCTTGAGTTGTATCAGGCGATTCACCAGTTGCAGCTGACCCTAAAAGATTTCGATGCTATCTATACCCAGTTAACCGAAGCGCTGGACTCAGGAGGGCTCAGTGATGCCATCAATACTGAGCTCAATATTTTGCTTGCACGCTTAAATGCACTCGAGTCGGGCGCAGATGTGACATCGGCGCAAACGACGGCGATGCAAGCTTTAACACGGGCAAAGAGCGATGGCTATACCGTGCCCGCAGCCGATGCCGTGATCGGTACCCATTTCAGTAAGCTGGATATTAATGGTGACTATTTGCCGAGTAATACCAGCTTCGCCCAAGGCTGGCGTTGTGTATTCGACAGCAGATTTGCTAATTATTCGAGGATCTGGACCTTGCTGGGTGATGGTTTGCCTGGGGGCTCAGATAACTTGCCATTCGATGATGGCACTAATACAGAGTCGAACGTAATGGGCACCAGCGGCTTATTGAAGCGGCGCAATGATGCCAACTACTGCGGGCATAGCGATTGGCAGGTACCAGGCCTGACTCAGACAGAAACCTTAGCCACTTCAGGTAGCAGTTATTCTAGAACCATAGACACCAGTGTGTTTCCCAACCATCTGGCCCTGACTGATGAATATGATAAGTACAACGGCGGCAAACGTTTCTTCTATTGGCTAAGTAAGGCCCATGTCAGTGACGGAGCCAAGCAGCAGGCCTTCACCTTTAAAACAGCTAACAATTATGGCTCCAGCAAGGATTTTTTCGACAAATCTGTTGGTGAGCTCGATAACAAGATTTTTATCGCCCGCTTTGTCAGCGAAATCTCTCCCTATGAATTAATCGATATTAATGGCTCAGTGACATTGGTGTTGGCTAACGCCAAGTGCACCCGAGACAAGGTCAGTGGCAATTACTGGCAGTTATTCGATGATAAAGGCGGTGCAAGGTTTAAAAAATTCAACGATCTTGCAGCGATTGTCGATGAGGTTAATACCGCTTCACTGTGCGGTCTGACCACATGGGCGATACCAAGCTTCGATGAGATTAAAACTCTATATCCTTTTGATCAGTCAGTATTTATAAATAATGAGGTGAGTGGGAATTACAATAAACTAGCCTGTTATGTTTCATCGGATGAATCAAGTTTAGGTTATTCCGGCAAAAGAAAGAGATGCCTGAAAATAGATGGAACCGAGGCATATGTGACTTATGAGGGGGGCTATAATATGTATCCCTCTCTGTATCGATTACGCGGGGAATAACTAGCGTATATCGAATATTAATTCAAGCGTATTAACACCAGAGGAATAAAAATATGATGAATACTATCAAGAAAAAACAGCGCGGCGCAGCTGCAATCGAATATGCAATATTAGCGGCGGCCATGTCTCTGGTTATGTTTAGTTTCTTAGGCGAGGATGGGAAGTTGACTAAGGCTATCGATGCCGCCTACGAGACCATAGTGTCCAAGCTGGAAACGATTCAGGAAGAATCATAACGCTCACCTTTAAATAGATGGAACTGTTCCATCATCTCTAAATAGAAATACTCATAATGACAGTAAAACGTTTAATGTATTTCTCGGTTTTTATATCTCTGGCTGGCCTTATTGGCCTGTACCTGAGTATTTCTGCGCCCCAGAAGCAGGTAGATATAAAAACGGAGAATGTAATACACGAAATTCTCGTGGCTAAGCAGGAAATTAAATCCGGCCAGCGATTCAGTGCTTCTTTATTCGAATGGAAAGCACTGAATGAAGATGAATTGACTGGCTTAGTGGATCATATCGGTAAGGATAAGTTCGATATTCTCAAGTTTAATGGCTCAGTGCTTGTGAGCTCGTTTACTGCCGGACATATCATGAGTCTGTCGGATTTTCTTAAGCCTGAAGAGGGCGGCTTTCTGTCGGTGTCTCTTCGTCCCGGATACCGCGCGGTTTCTGTGCCAGTGGATCAGGTGACAGCTAACTCTGGCTTAGTGGGTCCTGGGGATTTTGTCGATGTCTTATTATTAGCCTCCCAGGAGCAGGAGCTTCGCACCCGGGGCAATGAAACACAGAGCTTGTATGTGAAAACAATAGCGAGGAATGTCCGTGTGCTTGCCTTTAACGATGCCGTCAAAGTCGAACAATATATAGCGGCGCAGAAGGAGAATAAAGGTTTTATTCCCGATGACAGTGCGGTGACATTAGAAGTATTAGCTAAGCAGGCCAACAGAATTATATTAGCCAATCAGTTAGGCATATTGACGCTAGTGTTACGCAGTAACAATGAGCTTGTTGATGAAGCCAATAGACAAGATGAAATTAATATCGCCGATATATTTCCTGATATTAAACGCGTTCAACCCAATATAGGTTTAGTTGAATTCAGAGCCAGTGATAAACGTGTGCTAAATCAAGCAGGGGACAAGAGTGATTAAAGTAATTACCTCCTTTTTGTGTATATTGTTATTTTGTGGGGCATCACAAGCAGAGTCATTAAATATGATTTTAGCCGTGACCCTAAATAAAGCTGAGTTGGTGCAATTGCCTAAAACGGCCAAATCAATATTCATCTCCAGTAATACCATCGCCGATTATCAGGCATTGACCAATACCAAGATCATGGTATTTGGCAAGCAAGCCGGCACCACTTCCCTCTACGTGCTCGATGCCGATGAAAATGTCATCTATTCGGCAAGCGTGAAGGTCAGTCATAACGTCGATGAACTCAATGGCTTGATCTTAAGTGAATTTCCCGATGCCTTAGTCAGCGCCGAATCTATCGCAGGCAAGCTATTTCTGAAGGGCCGGGTGCCGACGCCAACCATGGCGGAGAAGATAATTCGCCTGTCTGAAGGTTATGTCTCTCAACCTCAATCCTCGCAAGGCAAGCAGGGGGGGAAATCTTCGGATCAGGCTAAGGGAGCTAAGCAACAAGGTCAAAATGGCGGCGGGCAGCAGGCTAAATCGGGCACTGCCAGTAAAGGTGAGCTGATCAATCAGTTGCAGATCACCATGTCGACTCAGGTCAACCTGAGAGTGAGGATCGCCGAGGTATCACGTAATGTTTCCAATAAACTCGGTATCAAGTGGGGCTCCCAAGGATTTGGCACAGGCAAACTCGCCTTTATCGATGGTCTGGGCTGGAGCAACCTTTCGGTCATGGTCGACGCGTTAGCGACCAATGGCATGATATCAGTATTGGCCGAGCCTAACTTGACGGCGATTAGCGGTGAGAAGGCCTCCTTTTTGGTGGGGGGAGAGGTGCCCATTCCGCTGATCTATGGCGACACTGTCAGCATAGAATATAAGCCCTTCGGTGTGCGTCTGGATTTTAAACCTACCGTGTTAAGCCCTAATCGCATCAGCCTGCAGATAGAACCTGAAGTCAGTACCATATCCCAGAGCACCAATGTGGTGATGGGAGACTCATCATTTCCGATATTCATGACACGTAAGGCATCGACCACCATAGAGCTGGCCAGTGGCCAGAGCTTCGTTCTCGGCGGCCTGCTGCAATCCACCGACATTGAGCAGATGCAAAAGATGCCCTGGATTGGCGATATCCCCATTCTCGGGGCCTTGTTTCGCTCCAATGAGTTTAAGCGTGAGGAGACTGAGCTGATCATCATTGCCACTGCCTATCTGGTTGAACCCACCCGGGGGGATTCATTGCCTTTGCCTACCGACGGACTCATTCCCATGAGCGATGTCGAGCGCCTGCTGGCCTGGCCCCGAAGGGGAGTGCTCAGCTCGTTGGATACGCAAGTTAACCCGAACGATAATCGTCAGCTGCGTCTGCTTGGCGACAACGGATTTTATTACTGAGGTGAGTCATGCGCTTAATTATTTTATTGCTGCTTAGCAGTCTGCTCTTGGCTTGCTCTGGCGATCCGATAAAACGTCAGCCCGATATCGCCATCGAGGCGGTGACCCATGTGTTTTCTCTGCGGTTAATCGCAGAAACACTCGATAGCGAAGACAGGGCGGCATTGGAAGAGTTCCTGCTGCGCCAGGGCGATCCAGCCAACTTAAGAGTACGTATCGAAACTCACTCTTCACGGGGAGAAAAGGTGCTGAACTCGGTGCAGGAATTATTGCACCGCAGAAATATATATCCCTCGCAGATCCGGACCCTTCGGAGGGAGTCTGCCAGCACCTCTGAAGATCTGACTCTGGTGGTCGAGTCGTATCGCACCTTAGTTCGCCATTGTGATGCGGGCAAAGAGCCTAAGACGATTCTCAACAGTTTTAAACGTTCGGCTAACTTTGGCTGTGCCAATGCCAGCGCCTTGGCTCAGATGGTGGCAAACCCTCGGGATTTGGTGGTGGGCGAGACCTTGTCTGCGACCGAGGGCCGCAAGGCTGTGTCGACTCTGGAAGCATATTATGCTCAACCCAATGCCCCATTGAGGGAGTCTTCACCAATCTCAGGCGCGCTATCAGGCGGTTCTGGAAATTAATTATGAATACATATTTTAACCAGCTTCCAGCCCTAGTCGTGGGAGGCAAAGTGCTTGTCTTGCAATTTAGGATATCTCTCAACATGAGTCTAAGGTCCTACTCTAGATGACTTCAAATATTTACAAGATTCAGGATAGCGGCTCTCAGACCGATTATTCACAATACCGGGTAGCATCGGGTGAGTTAGGCAAACGTATCGCCGTTGCCAGCGCCAAGGGCGGAGCGGGTAGCACCAGTGTCGCGGCTAACCTTGCCTGGGTGTTGTCACAGCAACTCGACAAGCGGGTCGCCTGCGCGGATCTGGACTTTGTTAGCGGCGACTTAGATCTGCATCTGAATATCAGTGCCAATAATAGGCTCACCGAGATGTTGCAGTATCCCGAGCGTCTGGAGCCTATAGTGTTCGAGCGTAGCGGAGTGAAGGCGGCGGAGAAATTGTACGTTTTTACCGGCTATAGTCAGCAGTTGGCCCAGGAGTTTTGGCCCGACTCGGAGGCCTTAGAAGCGACTTCACAATTTTGTCAGCAACAGACAGATTATCTGATCTGGGATATCCCCTCTTTCTGTCTGCGTGACAGTGTCGGTTTCGAGGCTATTCGTAGCGCTGATATTCGTATCGTCATCGTAGAGCCGACACTGGCCTCGATTCGTCATACCAATCAATTATTGACTCAGCTGGCGACAGATCATGATCAGCAGACGATTCTGATCCTTAATCATACTAAGCCAGAGAAGGCTTCTTTGATCTCGTTAACCGACGTCAATCAAGCTCTGGGCCAGAGCGTAGATCTGGTGATCCCATTTAGCCCGGAGAAGATGTTATCCACCGCGACTCTGGGAAGCCATGTTGCCGACGATAACGGTCGACTCGGTAGGGTGTTTAAGCAACTCGCTGCCAGAGTGACGGGTGAACAAGTCGCTCCTGTGAGCCGAATGAAACTTTGGTTCAGGAGAGACTGATGTTTGGACGAAAAATATCGGCTAATCAGAGCCCGTCGCCTCGCTCTGGTTCGGTAGCTATGAGCGAGTCGGTCAAAGATTCCGAGCGTCAGCAGAGTCGATTCGCCTTGATCCACAGTGAAGTTATGCTCGCTATCGAACCCGCCGTTGTGATCCAACTCTCCCGTGAGGAGCTAGAGACTCGGACCTTCGAGGCCGTGGGCGATATAGCCCAGCGTCATCAACTGCCCATGGGAGGCCAGGAACAGAAGCAGATCATGCTGCGCCTGGTGGACGAAATGTTAGGCCTGGGGCCGCTGCAAGTGTTGATCGATGATCCCGATGTCACCGACATCATGGTCAACGGCCACAAGGAAGTGTTTATCGAGCATAAAGGTAAGCTCAAGTCGGCGGAAATCAGCTTTCGCGATGAGGAGCATGTGCTCAATTTAGCCCGACGAATTGTGAGCCGCATTGGCCGCAGGATCGATGAGACGAATCCTATGGTCGATGCCCGCCTGCCCGATGGCAGCCGGGTTAACGTACTCATTCCACCTCTGGCCCTGGATGGCACTTGTATCTCGATCCGTAAATTCAGCGATAACAAACGTAGTCTGAGCCAGTTAGCCGAGCTTGGGGCCATGTCGGCGGATATGGTGACCTTGCTGGACATCATAGCCCGTTGCCGGGTGAATGTGCTGATCTCCGGCGGCACGGGTGCGGGTAAGACTACGCTACTCAATGCTATGTCGTTTGGTTTCTCACCCGAGGAGCGGATCATCACCATAGAAGATGCGGCAGAATTAAAATTGGCGCAGCCCCATGTCATACGTATCGAGACGCGTCCGGCGAGCGCTGAAGGTCTGGAGGCCGTCGATCAGCGTCGTTTATTGAAGAACGCCCTGCGTATGCGTCCGGATCGCATCATTCTCGGCGAAGTGCGTGGCGCCGAAGCATTTGACATGATGCAGGCGATGAACACTGGCCATGATGGTTCCATGTGTACCTTGCACGCCAACTCGCCATCCGATGCGTTGATCCGTCTGGAAAACATGCTGTTGATGGCGGAAGTTAACCTGCCGGCACAGGCCCTGCGGCGTCAGGTAGCCGCAACCATAGACATTATTGTGCAGATCGAGAGAATGCGGGATGGTCGACGTCGGGTGACCAATATCACCGAACTGGTTGGTCTGGAAGGAGATCAATATCTTACCCATGATCTGTTTCGCTTCGATTATCAGGGGCAGGACAGCCAAGGCAATGTGTTGGGGCAATTCTTGTCTGCACAAAAAGTGCCTAAATTTATCGAGAAGGCCAGATATTACCAGCTAGATACCAGACTCAAGCAAGTGATGGGAGTGAATTGATGTTTGCTCTGTGCGCCATTTTTCTCCTAGTATTGAGCCTGACGGTCAGTGCTGTTTCTTCTTGGTATTACATTGGCCAGCGTCGTCAGACTCGAAGGCGCCTGTTGAGCGTGACTAAGTTCAAGGCCCAAGATAAATCTGTGTCTAAGTCACTCTTTGGTTGGGAGCAGGAAGTGAGTCCTTGGCTACGCTGGCTCAGAAGACTGGAGTCTCGTATCGATAACCTATTCGGGCTCAAGGGGAAAACTTTCCTTTATCTGGGTCTGGTTACGTCGGCTATCACCAGCTGGATAATGAGTGGTTTCTTGCCTGTTTATGTGCGCCTGGCACTGTTGATATTGGTGCCGACTATCGGCTTCTTAGGTTTTTTCTGGTTGATGCGCTCGATGCAGATGAAGCAGTTCGATCAAGCCTTTCCTCAGGTGTTGGGTCAGATCTCCCGCGCCGTGGCGGCCGGCATCTCAGTGCCCCAGGCCATAGCCCAGGTATCTGAGTATCAGCAGGGCTTCCTCGGTCGTGAATTTGAGCTTATCCGCGACAGACTCGCCATAGGAATCGGCCTTAAGCAGGCCCTGGAACAGGCCTGTTATCGTTTGCCCTATGCAAGTTTTCACTTCTTCACTGTGGCACTTATTTTGAACCAGGAGAACGGTGGTCAACTGAGGGAGGTACTCCATAGCCTGGGCCGAACCCTGCACGATAATAGTGCGATCAAGATGAAGATCAAGAGTCTGACCGCAGAGCCAAGAATGACGGCGTTGATTCTAGCTAGCTTGCCTTTAATCTTGATTAGCATCATGTTCTTCAAAAATCCCACCTCCTTCGCCGTGCTCACCGACACGCCAGCCGGGCACAATGTCTTGTTATATGTGGTTTGCAGCATAGCTCTGGGGCTTGGCATCATCAATGTGCTGACTAAGGTGCGACCATGATGACCTTATCCTTGTGGGTATCGTTTATGTTATTGCTCGCCGGGGGCTCCTTAGCCTTGCTCAGCAGCGTTAAGGCGCGGCAGAGAGATGGGGTCGTTGCACGTTTACAGCTTGTGGAACGCGGGGCTATGGCCTTTGCTAAGCCTCAGAACCAGCTCCAATCTAAGATTAAGGTCAGCGATGATATCAAGGCCTTGTTGCTCAGAGCTGGATTCTACTCTGAGCATGCTGCCAGCATCTTTGTGGTGGCCAAGTTATTGGTGGCGATAAGCTGTTTCATCGGCTGGATGGCATATTCTGGCTTCAGTTTCGACAAGGTCATCTTGGCCAAGGGGGTGGTGTTTGCCGTTATCGGCGGGATTGGGGTGGAGCATTGGGTCAAATTCAGGGCGCGGCTTGTCTCTTCTCGCATCGCCGGAGCGACCCCGGATGCACTGGACCTTATGGTAGTGTGCGTCGAGTCCGGTCTTACTCTGGAGGCGGTATTTGGTCGGGTAGGTCAAGAGATGGTGAACTTCTCCCCGGAACTGTCCCGAGAGTGGTTGATCACCGAAGCCGAACTGCGTCTGCTCGATTCCCGGCCCCAGGCATTGAAAAACCTGGCCCTTCGCACTGGCATCATTGAAATTGAAAACATGGTTATCGCCCTGTCTCAGGCAGAAAAATACGGCAGTCCCATCGCTAAGAGCATGCGCCTTATCGCCTCGGATAGCCGTCAGCACCAGTATCTGGCGTTGGAAGAGAAGGTCGGCAAGATCCCCGCCAAGATGTCCATGCCACTCGTGGTGCTGGTCATGATACCTGTGGTAGTCCTGATCGTGGCGCCGACAATCATTGAACTTATGACATCGATAGGTGAACTTTGAAATGCCTAATTTACTCGTTGCCGCAAACATCTTGCCGCCAACGAATCAATCTCAGTTCGATAGGTGAACTATGAAGCGTTTAATATTTTTATTCCTGTTAACCCAGCTTATGGCCTGTGGCTCTTCAGGCTCACTCTCAGCAGAGCAGCTCAAGGCTAATGATCGTCACTTGGCCGAGGTGGCAATGACGAATGGCCGTCCGGGGAGTGCCATAGAGATCTATCAAGCATTGTTAGATAAAGCTCCCCACGATGTGGAGCTGCTCTATCTACTGGGGAGCGCCTATAACCTGAGCGGTGAGTATGCGATGGCATTGCACCAACTTAAGGAGGCGAGTCGAATCAACCGCGAGGCTGGCTATGCCAGCCGGGGAGAGATCCAGCGAGAGATAGGCCGGGCGCAGCTAGCCTCCGGTGATACGCCCAAGGCTTTGATTGCGCTGCTGCAGGCAAGCTCTTTGTTGCCCGGTGACGCCGTGGCCCACAACAGTCTGGGTGTGTGTTATGCCCTGCATCAGGAATACCAGCAGGCTCGCGGCGCGTTTCAGGCGGCGCTTAATATCGATCCCGGCAGTCTGGAATATCGCAATAATTTAGCTCTGGCCTGGATACTCGATGACAAGCCGCAGCTGGGCATAGATGTTATCTACCCCAGTTATTTACGCGGAAAAAGCACGGTAAAATTACGCCAGAACTTAGCCCTGGCCTTCGCGATGAAAGGCGATATAGAGGCGGCTAAGGCCATAGCCAGACAAGATCTGACTAAGGCGGAGCTAGAGCGAAATCTGGATTTCTATGGCCAATGGCAGAGAAAGGAACTGTGAAGTCGAAGCAAGAGGGGAGTCAAACCCTGGAATTTACCCTGACTCTGATCCCTTTTTTCATTCTTTTACTCCTGGTTGTCGAGCTGTGCCGTTTCATGTTAACGGCAAATCTGCTCGATGCGGCCCTGTCTACGGCCGCCAGACAGGTGGTCAGGCTGAATGATAAGCAAGATGTTCTGCAGCTGTTGAGACAAGAGATCGATGCGCAGGATTGGCCACTATTTGACAATGGCAGAATGAAACTTGAGGGACGTTATTATGAGGATCTTGAGGCCTTAGTGCTGGATCAATACGATTCGGATTATAAGGACCAGATGTATGGTGAATATCGGCTTACTTACACCTATCAGATGTTATTTATCGAAGGCATGGGTGATGGCAGCGCCATCAATAAGTTTGAGCGAACCGTGTTGGTAGCCCATGAGAGGCGTTAATTCCATGGCTAAATATCAGCAGGGGATCAGCGTTATCGCCTTGCCTGTGATCATCTTAGTGATGGCGGCTCTGGCCCTATTCGTGTTCAGAATTAACCATGCTCTGCTGACTAAGGCCAAGTTGGACCGCCTGTCCTATTCACTGGTGACTGTGGTCAGTGTCGAGCCCTTGAAGCTGCCATGGGTGACAGATAAGCAAGCGATCACTCAGAAGCTAGCCGATGATCTACTGACCTTAGCTAAGCGCCACTTGGATGGCATCAGCAGTGACGGTAATACTCAAGTCGGTATCGAGCTGGAGCAGCTTAAGTTCCTGGGAGAAAAAAATAGCGAGCAGTGGTACGGTTTTCAATCTGGCAGCAAATGTCAGGGCAATACCGGGTTAACGGGTCTCGCCGACTTATCTCCTAAGGGCAGTGTGGAGGGATACAACTTAGGTAAATATGCTCAGCTGTTTCAGGTGACCGTGTGTTTGACAGGCGTTAAATCTGTCAATGGCGTGCTGGGTATCGTGGATTTTTCCAATTTTACCCAAGATTATTATAAGAGCTCTTCTTTGATGATAGGGAGGCATTATGACAAAACGTCTTGGTTACGATAGACAGCATGGGGATATCTCCCTGATGTTTGTGATCTGTTTACCTTTCATGTTGGCGATGATTGCCATCAGTATCTTACTGGCCATGTATCTGCTGACGGTGACCCGGGCCGGTCAGGCATCGGATGCAGCGTCTCTCGCCTGCGGTTATTCACAGCGGGCCGATCAAGCCCTGCTTGTGGGTATCTTGGATTATTATCGTCCCGGTTTTGTGATCCATGATGGTGAAGCCCAGATAGCCATCGACGGCAGAAATCGCTGCAGCATAAAGGCGAGTTATCGCTTCAACCCGACCATGATGGCGCTGCTTCCAGAGTCGGCGCGCACAGATGTATCTCTCTCCTCAGATACTGGTGCAACTTCACACTTGGTGATCAACTCGACGCCCTTACCCATGGATCTCGCTTTGGTGTTGGATATCTCTGGATCCATGTCCGCTCAGTTACCTCAGTTGAAACGCATCATCAATGGCGCCCTCGAAGATATTCGACAGCAAGATGCAGATGAAGTCGGTGCGGTGAGGTTTTCTTTGGTGCCCTTCGAGACTGGAGTCGGTGTGCTCAATGCTCCCTGGATGCCAAAATCTGCGGACAAGGTCACCTGTGTCGATGGTCTGAGTTATGGCCAATACAGTGTGGATTATGCCGCAACGGTGAACGATCTTGCTGAGCCCGCCGCCAACCTGAATATTAATACGACATTTGCCAGCAAATGGCTGGACGCCTGCAGCATGGATGTGACTATCTTGCCCCTGACGCAAGATCTCGATTTGGTGAAACAGAGGGTCGATGCCCTAGTCACCAGTGGCACGACTTCCTCCTATCAAGGTTTGATCTGGGGCGTGCGCACCTTGCTGCCCCAGTGGCAGGAGGAATGGCAGATCCCCCCTGTTGAGTCGCCAGAACTGATACAGCGTTTGGTGTTGTTCACCGATGGTGCAGACCAGGGCTTTCATCTGGATGATCTGATTGAACAAGGCTTGTGCCGGGCTATCCAGGATAAACATCATATCGAGATGAGCTTTATCGGCTTCGGAGTCAGCGATCGCCGCCTGCAGCAATTCAGGGAGTGTGCCGGTGTTAAGGGCAAGGTGTATGACGCGCAAAATACCCAGGAGCTGGAAGCCTTCTTTCGTGAGGCACTGCAGACTGAGACTAAGGCTAGCTTAGTATTGCGGGAGGAAATAGAAACTTAAAGCCAGGAGTTTTAAATCGGAACCTAAGGCTTAGGACTTGAGATTAGGAACTAGGATCAGAATCTAGAATCGCATTCATATCTGTGAATGCTTGAATGAAAATAATTCGTTTTATTAGAGGTGTTTATGTTTAAAAGGTGGGCCGTGATCGTTTCTTTAGTGTTTACAACGCTTTCGCCATCGGCGTATGGCTATCAACAGGGAGACTTGCTTTCATCTAAGGCGATGCAGGAGTTAGGTCTGAACCCCAATGAGCTGACTATCATAGATTTCTTTGCCCAGTGGTGCGTGTCATGCCGTGAAGAACTGCCCGAGGTTGAGATATTGTCTCGTCAGTTAGCCGGGCGCGGAGTAAGCATAGTCGGTGTCGATGTCGATGAAGACGTCGACGTGGGACTGGCATTCCAACGGGAATTAGGTCTGACTTTTCGAGTGGTAGCCGATCCGGAGCAAGTGCTGGTCG
This sequence comes from Shewanella sp. YLB-07, assembly GCF_009377275.1. Lineage (NCBI taxonomy): Bacteria > Pseudomonadati > Pseudomonadota > Gammaproteobacteria > Alteromonadales > Shewanellaceae > Shewanella > Shewanella sp. YLB-07. The sequence goes on from NZ_VOQB01000002.1 coordinate 142,902, forward strand.
CAGATTTTCAGCCCACTGGTATGCCGGCTTTGTATTACGTCTACAAAGGCAAGGTTCTCAAGGTGAGATACGGCGCTATCAATAATATTCGAAAAGTGATCATCGAGGATATTCGGTCTCTGGATTTAGCCGAATAATGAATAATCGAATGAAGGGAAAAATGAAGATACGAGCAATATGAATAACATCAGACAAGTGATAATCGATGATATCAGATCCCTGGGATTGGCTAAATGAAGGGCGGAGATACGAGTAATATGAAGAAAAAAATGAAATGTAAGTTAAGCCTGATATCCGCTCTCTTGAGCGTGTCATTCGGTGCAAAGGCGACATTGGATATTGATCTTAGTGGCTTGGGTGAGGGCGAAAATCCGCCTGAAATTAACACTAAGAAGCTGAATCAGACTATTGGCTCAGGAACTGCGCAGGCCTCTGTACCAGAATCAGTACCAGGCTCGATACAAGAGACGGTCAGCGCCAATGGTCGTTATCATCAGTCCACTAGTGTCTCCTCTTCCGTGTATTCCAGTCAGGGGGCGATCACAGGCCTGAGACGTAATGTCGAGCTAGTCGCTCCTAAGCGGCCAAGTCTGCTGTTATCTGCCCCTGAAGTTTTGGCGAACGATATCTCGTTCGGCCCAGGTGTTTCACCGACTATTTCGCAGCCTATGTCTCCGACTCTTTCATCTACTCTCTCCTTCGAGAATATGCCAGAAATTGAGGTGGCAGATGCAAAAGATGATGAGTCCATGTTGTCATTTCTCGATGAGTGGCTGGGGATAGACCCGGTAAAGCCTTGGGAGAAAGGCACATTGGCCGAGAAGGCGATGAAGCCCGGCGGCGTAGTGCCTGAGTTTGACCGCTTCTCGGAGAAAGTCTTCTCCTATAAGCAAGGTTCTGTGGGTGGCAGTGGCGTCGGTGGCGGCGGCTGTGGTTGTAACTAGTATCAATGGCTTAAACTTAAATAAGAATACCAATGAGTAAAAAATTAACACTGACAATCCTAAGCGGCGTAGCAGCCTCAGGCTTAGGCGCATTATCCCTCCCGGCTCAGGTCGAGGCGGCGGATCATATTTCGATTCATCATATGAACTTCGAGGAGTACGGCGATAAGGTCAAGGCTGGCGACAATCTGCTCTCTATTGAGAAAAACTTCGGTTTGGATTGGACCCTGACCGCAGAGCTGGGTTATGACACGGTTTCGGGTGCATCTCCCGCCTGGGGGCCGACAACTCCGGTATCGGGCAACCAGGACTTGCTCAATCGAGCCAAGAAAACCCAGTTGGCACAGGGGCAAACTACTGAGGTGATTCGTGCGGGTTATGACCCTTATCGGGATGCCTATGCCGTGCAGGCCTATGAGCTCGAAGATACCCGCTACTCTAGCAGCGCTAACCTGACTTACAGAGACAAGAAGCGTGATGAGTGGAGCCTAGGCCTTAACTACTCTCAGGAGGAAGATTATGAAAGCATGGGCATCAATGGTCAGGTGCTCATCTATGCCGACAGTCGTAAGAATCGCTCCTATACCATAGGAGGCTCCTTACTGCTCGATAAGACCTTGGCATTTGAGGAATATGAGAACTTCGGTAACACCCAAGAGTGGCAAGATATCTTTAACAGTGATATCGAACTTGGGCTATCTCAGATTTTTACCGCAAACTTTTATGCCACATTTACCCTTTTTTCCGGATACAAGTCCGGGTATTTGAGCAATCATTACCTGACTGTGTTGCGTGAGATAGACATAGATGACGATGGCGTGATAGCGGACGATGAGGTCTTTCTAGGTCAGGATACCCGGCCCGATAAACGACTCTCCGGCGGGATTAATATTCAGACCTTCTACAGCTTTAGCTCATCTGTGGTTATTCGCCCACGTTACAAGTATTTTACCGATGATTGGGGGGTCACCTCCCACCAAGTTGGTGGCAAATTAAGTATCGAACTGCTGGATTGGCTGACATTGACTCCGGGATATTTTTGGTACTCTCAGACTGCGGCAGACTTCTTTGTCGATCCAGATTCCGCCGACCCTTCATTTGCGGCTACCGGTTATGCCACATCGGATCTGCGTCTGGGGGATTTCGATGCCAATGCCTATGAGCTTGGTGTCAGTGTAAAGGCGACTAAGCGACTGCGTCTTAATGCTTTGGCGGCCTACTATGACAGGAGTAATGGCTATGAGAGCCAGTGGTGGGTAGTTGGGGCAACCTATGAGTTCTAACCTTGTTTATGTTCATCGTTTCACCGCCATGACGGTTCCCTGTGAAGTTATCTTGTTCGCCGATGAAGCCGAGCCTCTGGCTCTGGCTATCGAAGACAATACCCGGCGACTGGAAGCTAAATATAACTTCCATGACAAGGACTCCTGGCTAAGTCGGCAGATTAATTCTCGTGGGAGTGATAGGGTGGAACTCGATCATGAAACATGGACTATTCTAAGGCTGGTACGTCAGTACTGCGAGGCTACCCAAGGCATCTTCGACATCACAATCGGTAGCCTTAAATACCTTAAGGCCTGCCAGCCAGACCTGAGCCGGGAGGAGTTATACCTCAGCATTGAGCCCTATATGGGGCTCAATTCCTGGTCACTTGAGGGAATGAATCTCAGTTTTACTCATTCTCAGACTCGGTTTGACTTAGGCGGGGTGATTAAGGAGTACAGCGTCGATCAAGCAGTGGATTTAGTGAAAGCCGCCGGCGTCACCGGGGCCTTGATTAATTTCGGCGGTGACATTCGCACCTTTGGTCAAAAGCTTGATGGCAATCCGTTTGTTGTGGCCGTGCTCAACCCTAAAGACACCCAAAAACCTTTCTTCTCTTTGCCCCTGAATAATCAGGCGCTCACCACTTCGGCTCATTATCAACGTCATTACCAATTCAGTGATGGCCAGACGTCACATATATTAGCCAAAGGCGGGGTACATCCTCAGGTGCTCTCATCCACAGTGGTCGCTGACACGGCATTAGAGGCGGGAATATACAGTACGGCACTAACCATAAAGCCGACTCTGGATGTCCCTGATTCGATTGGTTTTGCCTTTATCGACGACAAGTTAACCCTTCATCAAGACGCGGAGTTTATCCAATCATGAGACTGTTATTTATCATATCTTGCTTTATGGCCAGCATGTTCGCACAGGCGCAAACTCAAAAGGAGTTTCTGCCTGTGAAACAGGCTTTCCCCTACAGTCAAAGTGTGGTCGGAAATGAGTTGATCATAAGCTTCGATACCGTTCCCGGGTATTATCTCTACCAGAAGCGGTTGTCGTTCAAGTCCGCTTCACCCGAATTAACCTTAGGTGAGCCAATATTCTCTGTCACGGCGCAGCAGAAGCAAGACCCCTATTTTGGTGAGGTGGGTGTCTTTCGTCAGCCATTAAGGGTGCGGGTTCCCTTCGAGGGTGCGGGCAAAGTCAAGGTGCGCTTTCAGGGCTGCGCCGATGATGGTCTATGTTATATGCCCCAGACCAAGTCGGTAGAGTTACAGGCCTTGTGATATTGAGGCTTAAAATCAAGGTTTAGCCCCGTGACTTAGCCTGAGTCAGAGAGATAAAAACGCGGCCTATAGCCATGTTTTGCTTAAAGTTTACTATGACTGCTCTTATTGGATCGGGTTAGAAGAGCACTGTAATCTCCTGTGAGCAGTCATTACTGTCGGCATTACATACCTTAACCCTATGGCTTGTGCCTCCTTTGATACCTGTGTTGATATCATACTCGTAAGGGCTGGTAGTGAGTTCAGCTTCTACGTCCGAACCATATAGGTATGGTGAGTTCATATCATCGAGATAGATATCTATGAGGGGATAGGCAGCCCAGGTAATATCTATATGTTTTACCCCTCTCTGTTTACGTCCTGTAGCTGTTAAATTGAAATCACTCGCTGCCAGAGTCTTAGTCGCAATGCCTGTGGTGGACATACTTGAGTTACCGGCGCCATTAGAGGCATAGACTCTGTGATAGTAGTCGGTGTTGGCGGCGAGGCCTGTATCACTGTAGCCACTCGTGTCGGCAGCAACGGTACCAGCAGCTGCCCAGTCAATGTTATTCAGGGAGCGCTCTATGTGAAATGCCGATTCATCTGATGAATTATCAGTCCAGTTCAGAACTATTCGGCTAGATGAAACCGGACCAGTGACTATATTCGAAGGTGCATTGGGTTTAGTTTGACTTGCATCCGTTTCCGAACGGATATAGAGATTAGAAACTGTAATACTATCGAATGAGGTATTGTTTCCCGCAGTCTGATCGCTGTCTGTTACGCTTACTCTTACTTCTCCGCTGACACCTTGAGGCAGCATGGCGCTGTAATGGCCATTATCACTGTTTGAAAGTGTGGCAAAATTGGAGAAAGAGACTCCATTGTCGAGCGAGTAAGACAGTATTATTTGATCGTCGGGCAAGGTGGGTAAATCGGGGGGACTGGACATACTGGCATCCAGATGTAATTCCACTAAGTTGCCCGATGTGATGCTAAATAACCAAGTATGGGTCAGGTAGCTGAATCGGTTCTGCTTCTTACCGCCAGATTGGCGTTCCGTAATCGTCTGACTCGAGCCGCTATCGAGGGCCGAGTCTTGGTAGTTGCCGCTAACATTGCCTGCTGTGAATATCTCACCATAAGCAATTTGGTTGATAAAGGGAGGTGCATCCACGCTAATATTGATATTAACTGAATCACTGGCCCCTAAATTGTCGGTGACTGTAAGAGTTGCGGTATAGCCACCAGCGGCTGTATAAAGGTGTGTTGGCATCGCCTCCGTTGAGCTTGCGCCATCACCAAAGTCCCAATTGAAGCTGATACTGCTTTGGGGATCATCATCTTTTGAGCCTGTGCTATCAAATGTGACCTCCAATGCTGCCTGGCCCGTAAGTGGATCTCCTGCTATTACCGCAATTGGTGCTCGATTCAGGACTGACACTGCAATAGAGTTTTGGTCACTTAAGCCATCATTATCGGTGACTGTTAAGGTGGCAGTGTATTCCCCTGGGACTAGGTACTCATGAGTAGGATCATCGACAGGATTTGTGGTTGTGACTTCAGTCTCGTCACCGAAAAGCCAGTCATAACTCACAATGTCGCCATCGTCTGTTGAGCCTGTACTACTAAATGACACAGAGGTAGGTGCAAAAGTTGGTGAATAACTTATGGTGCCGATATTAGCCGTTGGTCCTTGAAGATTTGATGAGCTTTGAACCGTTGCCGAGATTATATATTGGCCTAAGCTGCCGTAATCGGGATAGCCCGTATCCAGAGGATCCCCCTTACCTACACCATCTATCATCAGGAAGTAGGTTCCGGCACTGGCGAAGCTGCCGCCCAGTGATGCCGATAGAATATTTGCGACATTGTCAGTTTGCAGTAAGGCTCCGCTGCTGTCATAGAGGCTGGCCTCTATGTCTAAATTTGGGCTAACATCGTCAGGATTGATTGAGATGCTGAAGCTACCTGCCGCCGCATCGAACTTAAACATATCTTGATCGCTACTGAGGTGGATAAGACCAAATGCATCGAGTTGGTTTGTTGCGCCATTATCTGTGACAGTCATGGATGTCACATCGTCGACGATACTCATGTCATCGACATGGTCATCAGATATCAAAGGGGCACCATAGTATTGAATGTCCGAAATATCATTTTGAGGCTGATTTGCCAGTGGATAGGTGTTCATACTCCACTGCACTAATTCTTGATAATAGCCCACCCCCATAATCGGTGCCCAGCCTGTTACGCCAGAGCCATGGCCTGTGTAATAACCGGTTCCGTCTGTTTGTCCATCATGGCTTAGCCCTAAGTTATGACCTGCTTCATGGGAGATAGCCTCACCAGCACCGACAACACTCGAGTTAAATACGAAGGCGGGTTTTAGGTAATTGGTATTGGATCCGTAATCATCGAATGCTCTGAGGTAGGCAAAGCCACCACAGCCACAGTTGGAAAAGGTGTTCTGAGTTATTACCACTCGAGTGCCGAACAGTTGATCGCCTGACGTTTCACGGGCTATAGGATCGGCAGCAAGGTCATCTGGGTCAGTGAGATCTTCTGTGGTGACATCGACATTAAAGGGGGCAAAGTCTTCGGCGACCTGTCGCCACATCAGGTAAATTCTATCGAGCTCGTCCTGTGTAAAGGTCTCGGGAACACCATAGGGGTTGTAAGGGGGTGACACAATAGGTGTGCCATAGGAGTTGTTCCAGGCTGTGCCTGTTGTAGTGTGGCCATCAAAATCTAACAATATGGTTCTGGGCGCTCCAGGCCTGCTATGTAACTTGAACGTTTGCTCTTGGTTAAGTGCTGTTTCTGGTGTAATCAAAGGCTCTGTCATGCTTTGTTGACTAGGCTCTTCGATCTCTACATAGAAAACTCGCCCTTGTTTATCTAGCCAGACACTCGTGTCCTGTCTGATCATCTTGGCAAATTGGGCGGGAGTTTTACCGTACCAAGCCGCCACTTCAGGAAGTTTAGTACCAAGTAGACCTATGGCATGTTCACCGTTAGCGGGTTCTGGAAGTGTTACAGAAGGGAAGACACGATGGGAGTTCGACGCATCTTGCGACTCAGATGTCGCGTTGGCTGCGGCCGCATCAAATCCTGATAGCCCCGTAGCAGATAAGAAAAAGCTTAACAGCGCAAGCTTAAAGAATCTATTTGAGTAATCCATTACCGTTCCTTTTTTAGCGTTCGATAGTTAATTTAAAGTGTAGCAGGGGATAAGGTGTTCGCACGCCAAAGCTAGATAGACTCTAGGCTTGCTAATGTTTTTAATTGTTTAAACTTGACCAAACGATTGTTAATTAAAAAACATATTTTCCCATTAGAGTGATGGTTACTCGAGCGTAAAACTGGTTTAATAGCCTTAAGTTTATGACTTTAGTAGGTCTGTATGTCTTTTTCGGTTCTAGATGTAGTCTCTTTTGTGTGTTTTTTCTTTTGCTGGGTGGGCTATACCACCTTTGCGCGCCGTAAGGCTAAAACCACTAACTGTATCGCCAGGTGCTTACATCAACATAGAATTCATTGGATGAATGAGCTGATGACTCGTGAAATTCGAGTCGGAGAGGCGGCCTTACTGGCGAACCTGGAACGTAACATCACTTTTTTCGCTTCTACAACAATGCTGGTACTCGCGGGGGTGCTCACCCTGTTTGCTCAAGTGGAGCGCTTAGAAGCTGTGATAACAACCATTCCTTATACCGCCACTCCGGTGCACTTGTTAATCCAAGTTAAATTGGCCTTATTGACCTTCATCTTCGTGATGGCTTTCTTTCAGTTTACCTGGTCTATGCGCCAATATGGCTTTCTTAATGTGATGGTGGGGGCGGCGCCTTTCGAGCCGAGCGGCTGTAATGAAAACCTTAAAAACTACGCAAAGCAGATGGCGATAGTGCAAGATCAGGCGGCGCACTCCTATAATTATGGCTTAAGAGCATACTATTTTTCGATGGCAGTCATGTGCTGGTTTTTCCATCCCGCTTTATTTATTTGCGCTAGCCTGTTCGTTGTTTACACTCTCTATCGCCGTGAGTTTAAATCTAAAGCTGTAATGGCGATTACTGCGGGTATGCAAGCGTTAGATATTGAAAAGGAGCAGGCGAGCAAACATTAGTCATGTACTATTTTATTCGTCCAAAAAGTGAGGCTTAGGCAACTTTATCCACTAAGTATTAACTTCTGTAGATGATTTTTAAACTATGTATTCTAATTTATTCCGGATCTATCCTCTTTCGAGCCCTATGTATTTATTTTGTTGTAAAGCTACATTGTGGTTCTCATATTTATTCGATTGTAAATCTATCTCACAAATCTGAGCTAAATTCCGTTGTTGGCTTACAGTTCTGGAATGTAATGTGACCTCAATATCGGTATTTTAGTTAACAAGCATTTACCATTCATTATCCTAATTTTTATGGTTGATGATTGTGATGTCAGGTTTCTCAGATCAGGTTAAAACAATAAAGAAGGGCCTAGATGTCCCTATTGCCGGAGAGCCCAGGCAAGAGATTGAAAATTTCTCCAGGTCATCTCATGTGGCCATTCTTGGCGAAGAGTACGTTGGCTTAAAACCTAGTATGTTGGTTGAAGTGGGTGCACAGGTTAAGAAAGGCCAGCCGCTGTTCGAAGATAAGAGAACACCTGGTGTGATATTTACCGCTCCCGCTAGTGGTGAGGTCGTGGCGATTCATCGTGGCGAGCGTCGTGTACTTCAGTCTGTGGTGATTAGATGTCACGGCTATGACAGCATCAGCTTCGAATCCTATGACGATCTTGCTCAAGTGAGTCGTGAACTTGTTCAAGCCAACTTAGTTAATAGTGGTTTATGGACAGCCCTGCGTACTCGCCCTTTTTCTCGGGTTCCAGAACTCGGTTCATCGCCTGCAGGCATATTCGTCACTGCTATGGATACCAATCCGTTAGCGGCAGAGCCACGTATTATCATTGCCGAACAAGAAAAAGCGTTTTTAACCGGTATGCAGGTGCTCACTCGCTTAACCGACAATAAGGTTTACCTGTGCCATGACGAAGGCGATAACCTGCCGGGTCATGATCTTCCTCGAGTCGAAACCAAGCGCTTTAGTGGAGTTCACCCTGCCGGATTAGTGGGTACTCACATTCACTTTACTCTGTCAGTGGGTATCGAACGACCTGTTTGGCATATTGGCTATCAGGACGTGATTGCCTACGGCAAGCTATTTCTGACCGGTGAGCTTTATACCGATCGTGTCGTATCTATTGCCGGCCCGGATGTGGTTAACCCTAGGCTTATCCGCATTCAACTCGGCGCCGAGCTTGTTGAAAGTATTAAGGATGAGTTAACACCAGGTTTTTCCCGGGTGGTTTCAGGCTCTGTACTCTCGGGTCACACAGCCTCAGGTCCACACAGCTACCTTGGCCGATTTCACCATCAAATCACCGCATTGACCGAAGATTCTGAGCATGAATTGCTGTCTTGGATCCGCGGTGGCTCGGATAAATTCTCTATCACTCGCGCGGTAACCTCACGTTTCAATCGTTCGAAGAAGCTATTCAATATGACCACCCACACTGGTGGCTCACAGCGCGCCATGATGGCATTTGGTCAGTTAGATCGCGTGATGCCCTTGGATGTGTTGCCTACCTTGTTGGTTCGCGACTTAGTGGTCCGTGATACCGATGAGGCGCAGGAGCTTGGCGCATTAGAGTTAGACGAAGAAGATTTAGCATTATGTACCTTTGTTTGTCCGGGAAAATACGATTTCGGTAAAGAGCTTCGTGCTTGTCTGGACATAATAGAGAGGGAAGGGTAAATGAGTAATAAAGACAAAAAGCCTGACGTTCAGGAAGACTACTACGCGCCGGGTCAGGCGATGAAGGGGTATCTTAGATCCTTAGTTATCGCAAACGGCCGCAGCACTAAAGGTAAGGTGCACGTTCGTGATGCCATCGATGTGAAACGTACCATGACCTTAGTGGGTCTTTGCTTAATGCCTGCTATTTTATTTGGCTTATACAACTTAGGACTTCAGGCACAAATCGCAATTGCATCTGGCTTGTCCACCCCGGATGTATGGCAACTCGCGCCTTTTGACCTTATTTTTGGTGGCCTCACCGAACAGACGGGTCTTATCGGCTTGTTTCTCTATGGCGCAAGCTTCTATATTCCAATCTATCTTACGGCGCTGCTAGTGAGTCTGCTTTGGGAGATGGTGTTCGCTAAGGTGCGTGGCCAAGAGCTGCACGAAGGCTTCTTCGTTACCGCCTTATTGTTTACCTTGATATTACCTGTATCAACGCCGCTATGGTTAATCGCCATGGGGATCACCTTCGGCGTTATTATCGCTAAAGAGCTCTTCGGCGGTATGGGATATAACTTCCTTAACCCGGCATTAGCGGGCTTAGCCTTTATCTTCTTTGCTTACCCGACTCAGATTGCTGAGCCTGCGCTTTTAGTCGCAGCCGATGGTTTCTCGGGAGCGACAGCGTTAGCCCAAGCCGCGGCGGGTAAGTTGAGCTTTGCCGATTATACCTGGTATCAAGCTTTCTCTGACCCTCAATGGTGGAACGCCTTCTTTGGTTTTACCCCAGGTGCAATCGGTGAAACCAGTACCTTGGCCTTGCTGTTAGGTGGTTGCTTACTGCTTGCCACGCGTTTAGCCGATTGGCGCATCGTTGCCGGCGTTATGCTTGGCATGATCTTAACCTCTGTCATGTTTAACCTTATCGGTTCAAGCAAGAATGATATGTTCGCTATGCCTTGGACTTGGCATCTTGTGACCGGTGGTTTTGCCATCGCCATGATGTTTATGGCCACGGATCCGGTGACGACCTCTTATACCCGTCAGGGCAAGCTGGCATACGGCATCTTGATTGGTTTTATGACTGTGCTCATTCGGGTGATGAACCTGAAAATGCCAGAGGGGATCATGCTAGCCATCTTATTCGCTAACTTGTGGTCGCCTCTGTTCGATTACATGGTTGCTCGCGCCAATATTAAGCGCAGAGCTAAGCGCAGAGCTAAGCGCACCGCTGCGCTATTAAGCAATGACAATTCGGGAGCTAAATCATAATGGCCTTGAAGAAAGATTCTGTGGTGGGAACCATGATTTTCATCATCACCCTCAGCCTCTTGTGCTCATTTATGATCACAGGAACCGCCGAGCTACTCAAAGAGCGCAAGCTGGTTAAGAAGCGTGATGAACTTAAGCGTTATGTACTGATGGCATCGGATGTGGATATCCAAGGCGATAAAGATTTCCGCGCCATCTTCGAAAAATCAGTAACGCCTTTGCTTATCGATATCGAATCTGGTGCCATCGAGCCAAAAGAGCGCGTCGAAGTGATGGATTTCGATGAGCGTATGGCGGCCATTAACCCTGAAACATCACATAAGCTAAAGAAAAAGATAGATAAAGCTAAGATTAAAACCCGTGCCGATCAAGTGCGAATTTTCCAAGTATTTGACGAAAATGGCAAGTTGGTGAGTCTTGTCTTACCTATTTATGGTAAAGGCCTGTGGTCGATTATCTATGGCTACGTTGCATTGAAACCCGACTTTAACACTATCGAGAATGTGGTGTTTTATGAACATGGTGAGACCCCAGGTATCGGTGACTTTCTTAACGAGACTGAGTGGACTGATAAGTTCCGCGGCAAGCAAATTTTCGACGCTAAGGGTAAGCCAGTATTGAAAATTGTTAAGGGCGGCGCAAAAGAGGGGGATATTCATGGTGTCGATGCCGTGAGCGGTGCAACCATGACGGGGCGTGGTGTACAGCGTTCGATTCAATTCTGGTTTGGTAGCGAAGGCTTTAAAGTCTTCTTAGACAAGCTAAAAGCTGCGGAGGTTTAAGATGAGTAAAAGTTTAGCTGCCACTCGGGAAGTGCTGTCTACTCCTATTTTCAAGAACAACCCGGTTGCCATGCAGGTGCTTGGGGTCTGTTCTGCGCTAGCGGTCAGTAATTCGATGCAAACGGCATTGGTGATGACCTTAGCCGTGACCTTCGTTCTGGTGTTCTCGAATCTGATCATCTCGACCATACGCAACCTTATCCCCAACAGCGTGCGCATCATCGCGCAGATGACGATTATCGCCTCATTGGTGATCATCGTCGACATGGTGCTGCAGGATATCGCCTATGAGTTGTCTCGCCAGCTATCTGTGTTTGTGGGTTTGATTATTACCAACTGTATCATCATGGGCCGCGCCGAAGCCTTCGCCATGAAGAATAAGCCGCCGATGGCCGTGGTCGATGCCTTAGGTAATGCCATGGGTTATGGCGTGATCTTACTCGGCGTGGCTTTTGTCAGAGAACTGATAGGCAGTGGCACTCTGTTTGGTCATGAGATTTTGAAAACGGTGGAAAATGGAGGCTGGTACCTAACGAACGAAATGTTCAAACTGCCACCGATTGCCTTCTTCCTGATCGGTTTGATGATCTGGGCTATCAATGTCATTCAGCGTAAGAGAGGGTAAGAGAAGGTTATGGAACACTATATAAATCTATTTGTTCAGGCGGCTCTTATCGACAATATGGCGCTGTCATTTTTCATGGGCATGTGTACCTTTCTCGCGGTCTCTAAGAAGGTATCCACCTCCTTCGGTCTAGGTATCGCGGTGATAGTCGTGATGATGCTTGCGGTACCCTTAAATCAGCTGATTTACGCCAACGTACTGGCTCCGGGAGCGCTGGCTTGGGCCGGATACCCTGAGATTGATTTGAGTTACCTGCAGCTGATCACCTTTATCGGTGTTATCGCGGCGTTAGTGCAGATCCTCGAGATGTTCTTAGATAAATACATCCCTAGCCTCTATGACTCGCTGGGGATCTTCCTGCCACTGTTAACCGTTAACTGTGCCATTTTTGCCGGGGTTATTTTTATGGCTAACCGGGATTACACCTTAGGTGAGTCCGTGGTGTTTGCCGCGGGTTCAGGTTTTGGTTGGGCCATGGCGATTGTGATGTTGGCAGGCCTGCGTGAACGAATGAAGTTTCATGCCATACCCGAAGGGCTTCAAGGTGTAGGCATTACGTTTATCACCACAGGCTTGATGGCATTGGGCTTTATGGCGTTCGCAGGTATCTCAATTTAATTCAGTGAGCTAATCGTGTACTTGGATTAACGAAATTGAATTAACGAAATTGAATTAAGAGAAGGTAGATTCGATGGAAATGGCAATTGGTATCGGTATGTTTACCTTAGTGGTGAGTATGCTGGTGATGGTGATTCTATTCGCCAAGAGTAAACTGGTTTCAACCGGTGATGTAAGAATCGGCATCAATGATGACGAAGAAAAGAGCATCACAACGCCAGCCGGCGATAAGCTGCTTGGGGCATTGGCCAATAAGAATATCTTTATTCCATCCGCCTGTGGTGGCGGTGGAACCTGCGGTCAGTGTCGCGTAATCGTTAAGTCTGGCGGTGGGGATATCTTGCCGACAGAGCGCGACCATATTACCAAGAAAGAGGCTAAAACGGGTTGTCGTTTAGCCTGTCAGGTGGCGGTTAAAACCGATATGGAACTTGAAGTCGAAGAGGAGATTTTCGGTGTTAAGAAGTGGCAGTGTGAAGTTATCTCAAACGATAATAAAGCCACCTTCATTAAAGAGTTATTGCTGAAGATACCCGAAGGCGAAGACGTTAAATTTAAGGCGGGTGGTTATATTCAGGTAGAAGCGCCGGCTCATCAGGTCAACTACAGCGATTTCGATATTCCGGACGAGTATCGTGGTGACTGGGATAAGTATGACCTGTTCAAGCTGGTATCTAAAGTCGATGAAGATGTGCTGCGTGCTTACTCTATGGCGAATTACCCGGACGAGAAAGGCCGCATCATGCTCAACGTGCGTATTGCTACGCCGCCTTCAGACGGTGTGCCACCGGGCAAGATGTCATCTTACATCTTTAACCTTAAAGCCGGTGACATGGTAACGATATCCGGCCCCTTCGGTGAGTTCTTCGTTAAGGAGACCGATGCCGAGATGGTGTTTATTGGCGGTGGTGCAGGTATGGCGCCAATGCGCTCACACATCTTCAATCAGCTTAAGGGCGAGAAGACTAAACGTAAGATGAGCTTCTGGTACGGCGCACGATCTACCCGAGAAGTCTTCTATCAAGATGAATTTGACAAGCTAGCTGCCGAGAATGAAAACTTTGTCTGGCATGTAGCACTGTCCGATCCTCTCCCCGAAGATAACTGGGATGGCTACACCGGCTTTATCCACAATGTGATTTATGAGAACTATCTTAAAAATCACAAGGCCCCGGAAGATTGTGAGTTCTACATGTGTGGCCCTCCGATTATGAACACCTCTGTCATTAATATGCTGGAGAGCTTAGGCGTCGAAGAAGAAAACATCCTGCTAGATGACTTCGGTGATTAGCCACCAGTGTTATAAGTAGAAACGGATAGATTAAATGCAGCCTTAGGGCTGCATTTTTGTTTTAAGTCTCAGAGAAGTTTACTTGTGCAAAAGATACACTAGTGAAGAAAAAGCCATAAAATTAGGGTGAAATTTAGTTTCAAAGGCGTAGACCAGCGCCTTTACTGCAGATGAAAGGAGTTATTAAATAACGTGATAATTACGCCACCTTAGCCCAGCCCCCTCTCTTAGCTTTATAGCTACCAAGCTCCACACGTACACTAGCGCTCCATTTTTACTGCTTCTTGCAGTGACTTCTTGCGCCTAAAATTTATAGCTTAATCTTTCAGATTTCTGAATCAGGCTTTGGCTGCTTGACGAAAAGTTCGGTCGTCTGATGAAAAGTAGAGGTTTAATGTTTACACAATTTAAAATCGATTGGATGTCTAACATCCGCAGGCGACCTGCTGTCAGGTATTGTCGATGACTTGACTGACACCTATAGCAATAAGAGCCGTGAGTGTAAGGGTCAAGGTATTGCGAATATTGGTGCTTCCCTGATGGGGGCATGGCGGGATGTGCCATGATTGGTCAATCGATTATCAATATCAAGTCTGGCGGACTGGGTAGGCTATCTAGCCTAGCTGCGGGAATATTCTTGCTGTTCATGGTGCTGTTTTTAGATGAATGGCTGAAGTTAATCCCCATGGCAGCCCTAGTGGCTGTGATTTTCAGCTGCTGGTTTAACCAGATTGACTCAAAGATCAGATAAGTTGGTTTAACCCATTTTTCAGTCATAAAAAACCGCCAACTATGGCGGTTTTCACTTATCTCTGAATAAAGCGCTTATTCTTGTGCTTTCAAAGTGAGCTAATTACAGCTCAGCTTCAATCCATACCAAACGGTGATCGGAAGAGATATCCTTGCCGTTGCCCCATTTTCCAACACGCTCATCATTCATAAGCATGTAGCCGTCTTCGAAACTTGCAGGCCAAAATACGCCTGAGTCTGTGATGTTAAGATCGTTTGACGGAATAGCATGGTCGACACGTAGACCGAAGGTACTGGTGATGCGATCTGGGTAGGTGCTATCGCCACAACCACCAAGTGCTACACATTCAGTAGACCCTAGGCTGTTAGGCGCGTAAACACCATCGGTTGCCAGTACGTTTACACGTTCATGATGCATTAGGTTTTGAATTGAATCGAGGAAGCCATCACCATTTTCTGGATCGGCGTTAAGATCGCCCATAACGACGAAAGAAGCATCTAGCCCTAGGCCGCCTTTGACACCGGCATCATCATAGATGTAGTCGGCATTTGATGCATAGTCACTCCAGAATTTAATCTCTGCACGGTTAAGCATCTTGTTGTTCTGTGTGAGCGTATCAAAAACGGGTGGCGTCGGGTGAGAGAGTAGTAAGTGAACCACTTTTTCACCATCGGCAGTAGGGATTAGGATAGGCGCATCCACATGGTTTTTAGAAGACAATGGCTTTTCGGCCCAAGCTTCTGCTGTATACCATTCATCGCCACACTTCATGCCTTCTGGAATTGGATTGTTTTCATCTTCACAGTTAGTGATTGTTGGGTTAGTTTCACCCGGCATGTCTTTCCACTTGAAGGTTTGGAAAGTGCGGATGTTATCAGTATCGATTGGGTACTGAGACAGTAAGCCAAAGGCATATTGGCCGTGGTAGAAACCGAAGCCCCAAGCATCGCCTGGTAGTGCTACAGTTCCGTTTCGGTCTAGATCGAATTCGCTGAGCAGACCTGTGTTGGTTGAGAAGTTCTCGAAATAAGCGAATTGAATCGGTTCGAGCATCTTCTTATCATCAGAAGTGGTCCCTAGACCATTTTGTGGTACCGCTAAGTAGTTTAAGCGAAAACCTTTAATAGCGTCTTGATTCTCACCCATGCCATCGTTGTTAAATTCGCCCATCATCAATACTGCCGGACGTTCAGTCTGGATTATAGCTGCGACGTTACGGATCTGAATGACTTTTTCTGCCACTTTAAGTTCGTCTTCAGTTAAGGTTTCATCGAACCACTTCTCCATTAAGGCTTCTTGCTCAGGAGTGGTTAAAGCCATCTCTGCAGCAAGTTGTTCGAAGCTGCTGCGATCGAATGATAAGTTATAAGTACCGAAGCGAACATTAGTGCTATCTGGTGTAGGTTCAACGGGGTTGTTGATAATTGTTTCGTCATTACATCCTGATAATAACGCAATCGAGATCGCAGCCGCAGCTGCAGTTTTTAGAAAATTCATATTTTGTGACCCATCAATAATTATTATGTTGAGCTCATTTATTTGAGCTTCGATAGGATTCTATACAGGTGTCCATTAACTGGATATGAAACAGATCAAAAAATGAGTTCAATCGCACTGTTTTTATGCGTATGTTGCGCTTGTTGGCTGATTAAGTATCTAAGTTGTGATGTTGGACCTTGCGCTTGAACGATTAGGAGAGGGATCTTTGTAACAGGTATTGAGACTTGTAAGATTAATTACTACACTGGACGGCTACTTTACTTCTAACTCGTTCTGGGCCTTAAGATGATCATTAAGCCAATTGCCACCAATGTTATTACCGGTTTTCTAGGAGTTGGCAAGACCACGCTAATCAAGCGTCTGTTAGCCGATAAGCCAGTGAATGAGAAATGGGCCGTGCTAGTCAATGAATTTGGTGAAGTGGGCATAGATGCCGCTTTGCTGGGCGGGAGCGGTGAGACTGTGGAAATTCGTGAAGTAGCTGGTGGCTGCATGTGCTGCGCAGCAGGTGTGCCTATGCAGGTTGCCATCAATCAGCTTATCGCTAAGGCAAAGCCAGATAGACTGCTGATAGAACCGACGGGGTTGGGCCATCCAAGGGAAGTGCTTAAGGTGCTCAGTGAGCCTCACTATCAGAATGTGATTAAATTAAAGTCCACCCTGTGTCTGGTCGACGCCAGAAAAGTCACCGATGCACGTTATCGGGAACATGATATTTTCAATCAGCAGCTCGAGGTCGCGGATATCATATTGGCGACTAAGGCCGACCTCTATACCCGAGATAGTTTGGCTGATCTTAAAGATTATCTGCAGCAGAAAAGCCTGCTAGGGCCGAAGTTTAACAAGGCCAGCAGCTTACTCACTGTCAGCATGGCTGGGGTTGATTCTGCGGCATTGCCTCACGAGTTAATGACCCTGTTAAATGAACCTGCGGTCATACCTGCAGCAAAACCCAGTAAGCCAGTATCCTTGTTAACTCCTAAAACCAGTGTGTTTGAGCTCGATTATAATGCCGGTGTATTGGAGTTTGACGAACGTGGCATTGTGTCTAAATCAAATGTGGGCGAGGGAGCTTATAGTTGTGGCTGGGTATTTGACCCAAGTTATGAATTTAACTTCGATGAGCTTCTGGTTTGGGTGAAAAGTTTAGATGTATTACGCTTTAAAGCCGTAGTTATTACCGACGAGGGCATTGCCGGAATTAATCTGGTTGATGGTGAGATGACGATTACCGAGCTAGATGATGTGATGGACTCCCGACTCGAGCTTATCAGTTTGTCGCAGATAAATGCTAAGGTGATAGAAGCTGAACTGATTAGCTTGTCTCGCCAGCTTAGCTTTTAGTGCCATACACGTTTTATCTTTATTGGTTAAACTTTGTAAATCTAAAGTTGTAATTGCTGGAGTCATGGTGGTGTTTCAGTTAGGGTGATGTAACAGAGACCTCTGGTCTCGTTATTATTCACTTTGTATAAATATGGATATTTATGATGTCACCTATTCATCTTCTAGCTAAACCTAAGCTTTTAGGCCTTACTCTTTTAATCGCTGCCCCAAGTTTTTTGCTTTCAGCCACTGAGTCTACCCCGGTGCTTGGCTTAAAGTCTGCCTCAGATATTAGCCCAGTGTCTGATGTGGCAGTAACCTTCAATGATAGTTACAAGGCGTATAAGCATGCTGTGACAGACAATGATGCTGCTGCAATGCTCCAGTATTCGGCCGAGTCATATGAATTGGGCCAACAAGAGTTCGGTGATAAGAGCTTAGATACTGCCAATCTGGCGTTAAATTATGCGACGGCCTTACAACACAAAGATAAGAGTCTAGACAGGAAGTCTAAAAATGAACGTGCAGAGAAGGCTCATCAGCTTTACCTGATTGCCCTAAGTATTTACGAAACTGAGTTTGGAGAGGACTCTTTAGAGACTATCGATCCTTTACTTGGTGCTGCGCAGACAAGCTCAGATGCAAGAAAAGCCAAATCTCAATATCATCATGCGGTAGGGATAGCCGAAGACAGTGAACGTCCACTACTGTTAGCCAGTGTGCAAATGAGTGCCTTTAATGGGCTAAAAAACTCTGAATACTATGATCGTAGAGTGCGCGATTATGCGCTTGATGCCTTCGAGATTTACCAGGAAAAGTTGCCACAAGATGCTTTGAAAAGAGTGGAGGCGACTTACACTGCTGGCATGATTTGGTTTGCAGAGAGGAGAGAGAGTAAAGCCATTCCACTTTTTGAAGAGGTGATAACCCAGTTCTCAAAACTGAATTACAGCCATCCCTATGAACTGGCGTCACATGCTCGTCTAGTTGAGCTATACGAAAAAGAGGGGGATAGTGAATCTTCAACAAAGCACTGCATCGCAATAGGCAGTATGCGCCCTTGGCAGGAAAATCAAGAGCAAACTCCCCTGTATCGTATCAATCCAAAGTATCCCATGTCAGCAGCTAGCACTGGAAAAGAGGGCTGGGTACAAGTTGCTTTTACTGTCAATGAGTCTGGTTTTGTGACAGATCCCAAAGTGGTTAATTCTAAGGGAAGTTCAGGGTTTGAACGAGCATCCCTAAAGGCGTTGGAAAAGTGGCGCTATGCACCCAAATTTGTTGATGGGAAACCTGTTGCTGCAGACAGCCTGGTTCAATTAGATTTTACCTTAGATAGAAGTTAACTTACTTTGTAATAAAATAAAAAAATGGCCGCGAGTAATTCGAGGCCATTTCTGATATGTCTGATAACTAATCGCTAGAAGAGTTTACTTCCCCAGCCTAACTTGCTTCTTAGCACGTGGAAGTAGTTATGGCCCTTGGGGTGGATTAGCCTGAGTCGCTCATGACTGCGCTTGATCAATATCTCGTCACCGGGAAGGACAGGTAAGGCGACGTGTCCATCACAGCTCACCTCCAAATTATCACCATTGTCGGGTGAGACAACTAACTTAATCTTGCTACAAGCATCGACCACTATGGGGCGGCAAGAGAGCGTGTGGGGAAACATGGGCACTAATATCAAGGCTTCGAGATTGGGTGTCAGTATGGCTCCGCCAGCAGAAAGCGAATAGGCGGTCGAGCCAGTCGGTGTCGACACTATCATGCCATCGGCGCGTTGACTGTACATGAAGACATCATCGATATAGACCTCAAATTCTATCATATGAGCGACTTTGCCTGGATGCAGTACCGCCTCGTTGACGGCTGTATTACTGGACTTCATATGGCCATGGCGATGAACCTCGGCTTCGAGCAAGAAACGAAATTCAGTTTCGAAACTGCCATTGAGCACTTCGCCCAAGGCGTTCTCGAAAGAATCGGGAGGAAGGTCAGTCAGAAACCCCAGGTTACCTCGGTTGACACCGATAACACCTATGTCGAATCTGGCAAGTACTCGAGCGGCACCTAACATATTACCATCACCGCCAACGACGATGGCTAAGTCACATCGCTCACCTAATTCGAGTAGATCGACTGATTCGCATTGAGGGCCAACCTCGGCGGCGACTCTTTCTTCCACCAATATATCGAAGCCTTGCATAGACAACCAATGGTGTAAACGTTTCAGAGTGAGATGGGTGCCGTGATGGTTCGGCTTTCCAATTAGGCCGATAGTTTGAAATGTTTTAGGCATAATTATCTGCTAGGCCTTGAATCCGGTAATTTGATCCCCATAATATGTTCAAACAACTTGGTATGCGAGATCGAGCATTTTCAAGTTAATTGAGTATATGCCCAGAGCAAGCAGAAACAAAGCATTTTAGCTGGAGTAAGAATGAGCAACGAATCGAGTAAAGCGGAACAAGAACAAGTCGATACTGTGGTAGAAGGTGAAATTCTAACTGCTGATGAAGCTGAAACTGGCACAGATGGAGCAGGTTTGATGGATGAGTTAACCCAAGCCAACTTTCGTATTGAAGAGTTAGAGCAGGCACTAGCCGAGTCTCAAGCTAAAGTCGAGGAGCAGGTAGACTCAGTGACTCGCGCTGCAGCATCTGAGGCCAATATTCGTCGTCGTGCAGCTCAAGATGTTGAGAAAGCTCGTAAGTTCGCTCTGGAGAAGTTTGCCAATGAGCTACTTCCTGTGATCGATAATATGGAGCGTGCGCTTCAGGGAACAGACGCAGAAGCCGAAGAGACTAAAGCTATCTATGAGGGCGTTGAACTGACACTCAAGAGTTTTATCTCTACCGTGGATAAGTTCGGTCTGAAAGTGGTAGACCCACAAGGTGAAGCTTTCAATCCAGAGCATCACCAGGCTATCGGCATGCAGCCTAGCGCTGAATTCCCCGCGAATACGGTAATGATGGTCATGCAGAAAGGTTACATCTTGAATGAGCGTCTATTGCGCCCTGCTATGGTGATGGTGTCTCAAGGCGGTGGTTCGGTAGATACGAAGGCTTAACGTTAGAAGTACCTAGTTTCTAGGAGCTAGATACAAAATCCCCTCTTAGGCCTTCCATGGCCTCCGGGGATAAGTACATCCAGACACAAAAAAGACTGCAATTGCAGTCTTTTTTGTGTCTGGAACACTTATGTATATTTCCCATGGGTCAAAGATGCTCTAGGCATCTAGATGACATTCCCTCCATCCCTAGAGGTCATGGATAGAAATATACGTTTGTTTTCAAGATACCAATCAAGCTTATTTAAGATACTCTTCTATTTGTGCAAGAATTCCCGCACTGTCGAGTCTAAGTTCGGCCAAGATCTCTTTCTGCTCGCCATGCTTAATAAACTCATCCGGTAAGCCTATTTGCAACACAGGCATAGGACGTTTCAGTTGTTGCAGTTCCTCTAATACTCCGGAACCTGCGCCGCCCATGATGGCATTCTCTTCTACCGTGACAAGCAGATCATGGCTTTCGCTAAGCAGTTTGACCAGCTCAACATCTAAGGGTTTAACGAAGCGCATATCGGCGACTGTTGCATCGAGAGATTCGGCTGCGACCAAGCTACTGTCTAAGAGTGTGCCGAAGTTGAGTATGGCAATTTTAGTGCCTTGTCGTTTGATCAAACCTTTGCCAATTGGCAGGGCTGTCATCTCTTCGACTTGTGGCTCACCCGTGGCGCTTCCTCGAGGGTAACGCACGGCAGTAGGACCGTCTTTATAGCAGTAACCTGTGTAGAGCATCTGACGACATTCATTTTCATCGGATGGCGCCATGATGACCATGTTGGGTATGGCACGCATAAAGCTCAGATCGAAGGCGCCCTGGTGAGTCGGGCCATCTGCCCCCACTATGCCACCACGATCTATAGCAAACAGCACAGGGAGTTTCTGCAACGCAACGTCGTGTATCAGCTGGTCGTAACCTCGCTGAAGGAACGTCGAATAGATAGCGACGACAGGCTTGAGCCCTTCACAGGCAAAGCCTGCAGCGAGAGTGACGGCATGCTGCTCGGCGATAGCTGCATCGAAATACTGCTTGGGGAATCGCTGAGAAAATTCAACCATGCCTGAGCCTTCGCGCATCGCGGGGGTGATGCCAAGGACCTTGTCATCTTGCTCCGATATATCACACAGCCATTTTCCAAACACTTGTGAAAAGGTCGGATGACTAGGCTTAGATGCTGGCTTCTCGAACGTTGATGGATCGAACTTGGGCACGGCGTGCCAGCCGATAGGGTCTTTCTCTGCAGGTTCATAACCACGACCTTTTTTGGTCATGATATGTAAAATTTGTGGTCCGGACAGATTACGCATATTGCGCATCGTTTCGACCAAAGCATCGACATCGTGGCCATCGATTGGGCCGATATAGTTGAACCCTAGCTCTTCAAACATGGTGCCTGGGACAACCATGCCCTTGAGGTGCTCCTCGGTGCGCTTTGCCATCTCTTTGATGACTGGCATGCCTTTGAGTACCTTCTTACTGCCTTCTCTAATCGTGGTGTACAATCGACCAGACATGAGTTGGGCTAGATGATTATTGAGTGCGCCCACATTCTCTGAGATCGACATCTCATTATCGTTAAGCACGACCAGCATGTCATTGTGAAGATCGCCGGCGTGGTTCATGGCTTCAAATACCATTCCGCCGGTCATGGCACCATCACCTATGACTGAAACGACTTTTCGTCCGGCCTGCTCTTTCTCTGCGGCAACGGCCATAGCCAATGCTGCACTGATCGATGTACCCGAGTGACCGACGCTGAAGGTATCGTACTCACTCTCTTCACGCCATGGGAAAGGATGTATCCCCCCTTTTTGACGTATGGTATGCATCCTGTCACGGCGTCCAGTTAAGATTTTATGGGGGTAAGCCTGGTGGCCTACATCCCAGATCAGACGATCAAACGGCGTATTATAGACGTAATGAAGGGCCACTGTGAGCTCAACCGTACCTAGTCCGGAAGCGAAGTGACCACTTGATCTACCCACTGATTTCAGCAGAAAGCTTCTTAACTCGTCGGCCAATTGTGGCAACAAGTCTTGAGGAAGCTGTCTTAGCTCATCTGGGGTATTAGCCTGTGCAAGCACAGGGTATTGGGAAATATCCAAACTCATCGAGATACATTGTCTCTTTTATTAAACTCTTCGCTCTATAATGTAACGGGCGAATTCGGCAATTAGCTGACTATTGTATGGTAATTTGGTCAGCGCTGATAGAGCATCCTCAATCAAACTCTTGGCTGTAGTCTGTGCGCCTGCTAATCCGAGTAGTTGAGGGTAGGTACTTTTGTTTGATTCGCAATCAGAACCTTGTGGTTTTCCGAGCTCTTCTGTACTAGAGATAATATCCAGTACATCGTCTTGCACCTGAAATGCTAAACCTATGGCATCGGCAAACTCCATTAGAAGTGTCTGTTCTTCCTTGGATACTTGCGCCGCAATCATAGGCAGTTCAACGGCGCAGCGTATTAGAGCGCCGGTTTTTAATTTGTGCAGTTGGGTGAGCGTCGCTAAGTCTATTGGTTTATTCGTGGCACTTAGATCCATGGCTTGGCCGCCACACATACCCGAATAGCCTGAAGCCTTGGCTAAGGCGCGAACCATGGCTAAATTTTGCCTAGGCGCTATTCCGTTAATAGGCTCACACATGACTTCAAAGGCAAGGGCTTGCAGTGCATCGCCTGCCAGAATCGCCGTGGCCTCATCGAAGGCTACATGAACCGTAGGCTGTCCGCGGCGGAGCGCATCATCATCCATGGCCGGGAGGTCGTCATGGATGAGAGAATACGCGTGAACACATTCGATAGCGGCGGCACATGAATCCAGCTTTTCCAGTGGGATGCTGAGCATATCGCCGATGGCATAAACCAAGAAAGGTCGTATACGCTTGCCACCGAGTAAGGCGCCGTGCTTAATCGCAGCAAGGAGTTTAGGGTCTGTGACAGTTTGACTATCAATGATCTTTTTTAGCTGGCTATCGACACGTTGCTGGTATCGAGTGATCGTATCGACTAACACTTATTCTCCCTCAGAATCAAAAGGGGTCAGCGATGATTTTTCATCTTCTTGCATCAATATAGACACTTTTTGCTGGGCTTGTTCCAGCTTTCCCTGACTGTTTCGAACCAGCTTTATGCCTCTTTCAAACTGTTTTAGGGCATCGTCGAGTGACACATCTCCCTGTTCAAGATCTGAAACTATGCGTTCGAGTTCGGTGAGGGATTCTTCAAAAGTGAGATTTTCAGGTTTTTTAGCCACGACAAGGATTCCTAGAAATTAGCGTGAGACAAGGTATCGCAGCCAGCGGCAAGGGTCAAATCTGCCTGCCCTAAATTTGTGCAATAGCACGCTTTCTAGAGGTTTTTTTATAAAAAATTGAATTTGAAGCTAAACTTGCGTGTAAGCTGTCCGATAATTGAAGGTAAGGTATTATTTATTTTGCCATGATGGCTTAATTGATAATCGTTAAAATCAGATTTTCATTACATCACTTTCAATATACGTGTGTGTCTAAGTACATTGGCCTCATGTTGAACATTTACCTATTTCATGCTGATCAGAGCCTATGTCTCTGGAATCAGTTTCATTTGAGGAGCAGTTGTGGATTTAGCGACCCTGATCGGCCTTATCGGTGCATTTGGATTTATCCTTGGGGCTATGGCCACGAGTGGTGGTATTGGTATTTTTATCGATACCGCTTCTGTGTTAATTGTAATATGCGGTACGTTTTTTGTCGTGATGATGAAATATAACCTCAAGCAGTTTTTGGGGTCAGTGAAAATTGGCGCTAAGGCATTTATATTTAAGATAGATAAGCCAGATGAGCTTATCGAGCAATCTGTGACCATGGCAGATGCCGCCCGCAAAGGTGGTTTTTTAGCCTTGGAAGAAGCCGAAATTAACAATAGTTTTATGCAAAAAGCGGTTGATATGTTAGTCGATGGACACGACGGCGATGTGGTACGAGACGCGTTAGAGAAGGATATCGCACTCACTGAGCAGCGTCATAAAATGGGGATTAGTATTTTTACGGCCATTGGTGATGTTGCCCCTGCCATGGGAATGATCGGCACCTTGGTAGGGCTAGTGGGTATGTTGTCGAATATGGATGACCCTAAGTCAATTGGCCCAGCGATGGCGATTGCGTTGTTAACTACGCTCTATGGTGCGATGATCGCTAACATGGTTGCGATACCTATTGCGGGGAAACTGGGGCTGCGTATGGATGAGGAGATGCTTAATCGTAATCTGATCATGGATGCGGTGCTCGCAATTCAAGATGGGCAAAACCCCAGAGTGATAGAAGGTTTCTTAAAGAACTACCTTTCAGAGAAGCTGCGACAGATAGATACGACGGACGGGGAATAGCCGGATGGCTAAGAAGGTTAAGTGTGACTGTCCTCCAGCAGGCGCGCCCTTGTGGTTGGCAACCTTCGCCGACCTGATGTCACTGCTGATGTGTTTCTTCGTACTCCTGCTTTCATTTTCTGAGATGGATGTGATGAAGTTCAAGCAGATTGCTGGCTCGATGAAATATGCCTTCGGGGTGCAAAATAAAGTTGAAGTCAAAGATATTCCCAAGGGCACCTCGGTTATAGCCCTGGAGTTCAGACCTGGCCGCCCCGAACCTACTCCAATCGAGATAATTAACCAGCAAACCAACGAGATGACTGAGCCGACACTGGAATATCAAGCCGGTGATGATGACAGCGCCGGTGGTGTGCAGCAGCAACGTGGTGAGCAACGTGGTGGTGAAGCTTCTGCGACGGCGCAAGAGCAAGCCGAAGCCAAAGCCGAGTCTAAGGCCGAGTCGGAATCTAAGGCGAGGGCAGAGGAGGAGTCCAAAGCACAGGCTGCCGCTCAGGAAAACATCAACGACCAAGTGAAGAAGATGGCCCAAGAGCTCAATAAAGAGATTGTTGATGGGGCAATTGAGATAGAGTCTCTCGGGCAACAGATAATCATTCGGATCCGTGAGAAGGGGGCGTTCTCTTCCGGCTCCGGCTTCTTACAGCCTAGGTTTAAGCCTGTGGTTCGCAGGGTTGGCGAGCTACTCAGGGATATTCCTGGAATAGTGACTGTGTCGGGCTACACTGATGACATGAATATCAGCAATGAGCTCTATAGCTCTAACTGGGACTTGTCGAGTAAGCGTGCGGTTGCCGTCGCTCATGAGCTTATTAAAGTGAGAGGCTTTGACCAAAATAGGATGAAAGTGGTTGGCATGGCTAATTCAAACCCGTTAGTTGACAATAATTCGGCGAGTAATCGGGCTCGAAATCGTCGAGTTGAAATAGCCATTGAGCAAGGAAAGCCCAAGTACTCAGATGAGATACTCGTAGGGCAATAAGTAGCTTGGCCCAAGTTCACCGCCGAAAAACTAAATATAAGGAAGTGCAGATGCACTTCCTTTTTACTTATTTCTTTTTAACTCCGCCCTTTCAACTCTTTCTTTAACCGCTCTGGTTTTATCTCTTTTACGCTTAGCAAACACTGTGAATTCAACATAGGCAATCTCCCTCGCTTCTGGTGTAATACCAATTCCATTAAATTTATGATCGCTGAATGATCACTTACTTAATGGAACTGGTATAATACCGCCCAATATTATTTAATGGCTTTATCCCCCCGGAAGACCCTGATGAAATTTATCGTAAAATTGTTCCCTGAAATCATGATGAAAAGCAAACCGGTAAGAATGCGTTTTACCAAAATGCTTGAAACCAATATCCGTAACGTACTTAAGAAAGTCGATGAGACGGCTAAGGTTAAGCGCGAATGGGATAAGATCATGGTGATGGTACCAAGCGATAGACCCGATCTGATTGAAGCATTTGGGGAGCGTTTAGCTTGCATTCCGGGTATAGCCCATATTCTGCAGGTCAATGAGAGTACATTCGAGTCGATGGATGATATTTACCAGCAGACATTGGCCTTGTATAAGGATGATCTCGCGGGTAAGACATTCTGTGTTCGCGCTAAACGTGTGGGTAATCATGATTTCAAGTCAATTGAAGTTGAACGTTATGTGGGTGGCGGCTTAAACCAGTTCACCGAGGCTAAGGGCGTTAAACTCAAGAATCCCGATATGACGATTAACTTAGAGATCGACAGAGAAAATCTTTATCTGGTGGTGAAGCGCATTCCTGGCCTGGGCGGTTTCCCTATGGCGACCCAGGAAGATGTGCTTTCGCTTATTTCTGGTGGTTTCGATTCCGGTGTCTCTAGTTATCAGTTTATCAAGCGTGGCTCCAGAACTCATTACTGTTTCTTTAACCTAGGTGGCGATCAACATGAGATCGGCGTTAAGCAAGTGGCTTATCATTTGTGGCAGAAGTACGGTGAGTCGCACAAGGTAAAGTTTATCTCTGTGCCGTTCGATCCTGTGGTGACTGAAATACTGGAAAGAATAGATAACGGTCAGATGGGCGTTATCCTCAAGCGTATGATGATGCGAGCAGCCACTAAAGTCGCCAATAAGATGGGGATTCAAGCCTTGGTTACTGGTGAGGCCATGGGACAAGTGTCCAGCCAAACTTTGACTAACCTCAATGTTATCGACCGTTGTACCGAGCAACTCATTCTTCGTCCCTTAATTGCCATGGACAAGCAAGATATCATCGATATCAGTCGTGAGATAGGTACTGAAGATTTCGCTAAGTCTATTCCTGAATACTGCGGCGTGATCTCACAAAAACCGACAGTGAAGGCTGTACTTGCCAAGATTGAAGCCGAAGAACTCAAGTTCTCTGAAGATCTTATCGATCGTGTTATCGAGGCGGCTGTGATCATAGATATCCGCGAGATAGCCAAGAGCGTGGATGCTCAGATAGCGGAGACTGAAACCGTTGATTCAGTCGATTCCAGCGAAGTGATCATAGATGTCAGATCGCCGGAAGAGGAGGAGCGTGATCCACTCAAGGTGGACGGTGTTGAAGTTAAAACTATTCCTTTCTTTAAGTTAGCGACACAATTTGCCGACTTAGCCAAGGATAAAACCTATCTGCTCTATTGCGATCGTGGTGTGATGAGTAAGCTGCAAGCGCTTTATCTTCAAGAGCAAGGCTATGAGAACGTAAAGGTATACCGTCCATAAGCCCCAGTGCCTGGATTGTTATCAAGTGGCTGGGCCATTTAGCCCATGTTTCAGTCGCCATATTTAAGTCACTGACAATTAAGCTCACAAGCCGCATCTAATTAGATGCGGTTTGTTATTGCCTTGCTTTCAGACACAAAAAAGCCGCATTAGCTGGAAGTAAGCTATGCGGCTTCTAGAACCTAGAGAGTTCATGCCTGGCTTGGTTTAAAAGTGTTACTCGGAACGCGTTACATTCGCAGTGGCTTCAGCTGCTTGATCTGTGGCTATTAGCATACTGGTCATGTCTTCATTCAGGTTTTGCTGCATCATCTCCATGCCCTCAGCAAGATCTGTGGCTATAGTTGCGTGAAGATCGATTGTGTCTATGGCGAATTCATCGGCACTGACACTCGTAGCAGTTGTAAGAAGAGCGAGTACAAAAACAGTTTTAAGATTTATCATATTAAGACGCCTCCGGGCGGGTCATTCGTGTTGTCAGACACTCCCCAGTTACGTCGTAGAGGCTGTCTAACTATAGTCATTTTATTGGTGCGAAATTTAACCAAAAACGCATTCCTTTACAAACGATAAAATGTAACAATACGGATTAGAAAAACTAATTAAAAAATGAGATCCTGATCACTATGTCAAGACGCTTACCTCCATTGAACGCGGTGAAAGCATTTGAGGCCGCAGCTAGGCATCTCAGCTTTACTCGCGCCGCAGAAGAATT
Organism: Shewanella sp. YLB-07; assembly: GCF_009377275.1. NCBI lineage: Bacteria > Pseudomonadati > Pseudomonadota > Gammaproteobacteria > Alteromonadales > Shewanellaceae > Shewanella > Shewanella sp. YLB-07. Next base: position 171,218 of record NZ_VOQB01000002.1, read on the forward strand.
GTTTGTGACCCAAGCTGCAGTGAGTCATCAAATTAAGGCGCTGGAAGAGTTTTTAAGCCTAAAATTATTTCGCCGGAAGAACCGTTCTTTATTGTTAACGGAAGAAGGTCAGGGCTATTTTCTCGACATTAAAGATATCTTCGTTCAACTTGCCGATGCGACCGATAGGTTGTTGGCAAGAAGTGCCATAGGCTCGCTCACAGTGAGCATGTCGCCAAGTTTTGCCATTCAATGGTTAGTGCCAAGGTTGGCCAAATTTAGCGAGAACAATCCAGATATCGATGTCAGAATTAAGGCTGTGGATGATGACGCTGCCGCGCTCTCTGATGATGTCGACGTTGCCATTTTTTATGGGCAGGGGAATTGGGCTGGATTACGCGCCGATAAGCTCAAAAATGAGGTGTTGATCCCGGTTTGTTCTCCTCTTTTATTAAACGGTTCTAAGCCATTAGATAAGCCAAGTGACCTTAAACATCATACCTTACTGCATGATACCAACCGTCATGATTGGCAAGCTTGGTTTAGACAATGCGGGATTAATGATATTAATGTGAACCAAGGGCCGATGTTTAGTCATTCTTCTCTGGTCTTGCAAGCTGCGGCTCATGGACAAGGTGTGGCCTTAGGGTACAGCGTACTGGCTCGTCCCGATATTAAGGCAGGCAGGTTAGTGTGTCCTTTCCCCGAAGTTTTGGTCAGCAAAAATGCATATTATTTAGTTTGTCAGCAGAACCATGCCGAGATTGGCAAGATCGCGGCTTTTCGTGAGTGGATGTTGGATATGTTTGAAGAGGAGTCTCGCAGTGAACTGCTCCCAGGTTAATAAGACCCTCGAAGATGAAGTGGCCGTAGAGAGTAAATGTTTTCTGATTAAAGTCCCTTTAGAAACTGAGGACTTGCTAGAGAGTGAGTGTATGCTCGATGGGACTCCCAATGAGACCTTGATCATTTTTACTCATGGCGCCGGCGCTAATATGCACAGTGACTTTATGCAAGAGATGGCGAGAGGACTCTTGGATAAAGGTGCCGAGCATGGCATAGGTGTATTGAGATTCAACTTTCCCTATATGCGAGCCAATGTCTTGGACGGTAAGCGTCGTCCACCGGATCGCGCGCCCAAGATACTCAAAGATTTTAATATTCACATCAAAGCCATCAAACGAGAGTACTCCCCTAAGCGAATTATCTTGATGGGGAAATCTATGGGGGGACGCATGGCGGCCATTCTTGCGGCCGATACGCCAGTTGATGGTGTGATCTGTCTGGGGTACCCCTTTATCGCACTCAAAGGCGGTGAGCCGAGGCTTGCACCCATCGAAGAGTGTCAGGCGCCTCTGTGCGTGATTCAGGGCGAGAGAGATAAGTTTGGCGGGAAAGGGCAAGTTGAACTCTGGTCTGTGATGGAGAAAGTCAGATTACATTGGTTAACCGACGGCGATCATAGTTTTAAGCCAAGAAAGTCGTCAGGCAGCACCCAAGAAGCTAACATTAATGCTGCAATTTCTCATAGTATCAATTTTATCAGGGGGCTAGATGCGTAAAGGGTTTCTATTATTGGCGGCGTTGAGCGGCTTCATGTCGGTGGCTTTCGGCGCCTTTGGTGCGCACGGTTTAAAACAGATCGCCACGCCAGAGATGATTGCTATCTTTAACTTAGGGGTGGAATACCAGTTTTACCATACCTTTGCCTTGATCGCCGTGGCCTTTGCGGGACATTGGCTACCGTCTAGGTTGATCGATTGGGCGGGTTATTTGTTTATGGGGGGCATAGTGCTGTTCTCGGGCTCTCTGTATGCCTATGCAATACTGGGTGCTAAATGGACCGGACCGATAACGCCTATTGGCGGCTTCTGTTTACTCTTGGGCTGGTTATTCATCGCATTGGCAGTGTGGCGTAACAGAGTGGTCGAACTCAACGATTAGACCATGATTAGAGCAAGCCTAACTTTGGTGTGCTGCTCTGGCGTCAGAGTTGGCCGAATAACTTAGACAGTGTAGAATGGCGGCCATTATGAATATGGTCGCCGTTTTTGTTTAAACATGCCGATTTAATATTCGTGTCGACTTAATATTCGCAAAAATCAATATTGAAAAGTCAGTATTGGTTAGCTTCAGGAATGTAGATGATTAACCTATTTTTGTTTTGTCGTGCAGGCTATGAGAAAGATTGTGCTGCAGAGATACAACACCGCGCCGCAGCGCTCGACATTGGTGGTTTCGTAAAAACCAATAAGAATGATGCCTACGTGATTTTTCAGTGCTTTAATGCTGGTGATGCTGATATTTTGGTGCAGAAGATCAAATTAGACTCTTTGATCTTTGCCAGGCAGATGTTTGCGGCAGCTGAGTTGTTGAAGAACCTACCGGAACAAGACAGAATCTCACCCATCCTCGAAGCCTTGTCAAAAATCAGCTATGCGGGTGAGTTAAGGGTTGAGACGCCTGATACCAACGAAGCGAAAGAGCTGTCGACTTTCTGTCGTAAGTTTACCGTACCCTTAAGGCAAAAATTAAAAAAAGCGGGCATCTTGCTCGAAAAAGAAAACCCTAAACGTCCTATTATTCACGTCTGTTTCGTGGCTCCGGGAACGGCTTATGTTGGATTTTCGTTGAGTAATAATAGCTCGCCCTATGCTTGCGGCATCCCCAGACTCAAGATGGCAGCGGACGCGCCTAGCCGTTCAACGCTGAAATTGGACGAAGCCTTTATTCACTTTATCCCTAAAGATGAGCATGAGACACGCTTAACCAGTGGCCTGTATACGGTTGACTTGGGGGCTTGCCCTGGTGGTTGGACCTATCAACTGGTGCGTCGTGGCATGTTTGTGGCGGCCGTTGATAACGGGGCAATGGATCAAGGGTTAATGGATACTGGTCAAGTTAAACATTATCAAGCCGATGGCTTTCGTTTCGAGCCACCGAGAAAGAACATTTATTGGCTGGTGTGTGACATGATTGAGAAGCCGTCACGGGTAGCCGAGCTTATCGAAGCTTGGGCGATCAATGGTTGGTTTAAAGAAGCTATCTTCAACCTTAAACTGCCGATGAAGAGCAGATATAAAGATGTTTCGACTATTCTTAAGACCATGACTGAGATCTTAAAGGAAAATGACGTCAAGGAGTTTGAGCTTTCTTGTAAGCATCTCTATCACGATCGTGATGAGGTGACTGTACACCTGAGGTTAAATCCTACTAAAGGTTTCTAGGTCAGAGAAGGCACTAGGGAAATAAGTTCCTAGGTTCTAGAACCTAGGAACTCGAGTCTTTTTACAGACGGTCTATCACAGCTTGAGTGAAATCAGTCGTACCATGAGTACCACCTAAATCACGTGTGGTGCGGTCGCCTTCGGCGATAACCGCAGATACTGCTGCACGAATATTTTCAGCTTTGTCTGCCATGCCCAAATATTCAAGCATCTGGATAGAAGCCAAGATAACCGAGGTTGGGTTAGCTAAGTTCTTACCAGCAATATCCGGTGCGCTACCATGTACAGCCTCAAAAATAGCCGCATCTTTACCTATATTAGCACCCGGAGCCATGCCCAAGCCGCCAACCAGACCTGCACAAAGATCTGACAGAATGTCACCGAATAAGTTAGTGGTAACGATAACGTCGAAGATTTCCGGGTTCATGACCAGCTTCATACAGGTTGCATCGACGATCATCTCTTCTGTGGTGATGTCGGGGTAACGTAGGCTCACTTCACGAGCGACTTTCAGGAATAGACCCGAAGTTGACTTCATGATGTTAGCTTTATGAACTATGGTCACTTTCTTGCGATTTTCTTTACGCGCTAGCTCGTAAGCAAATGTTGTGATCTGTTCCGCACCCTTACGCGTGATGATACTGGTCGCTTCAGCAGTTGAACCATCTTCAGAAAGTGTCTGGCCTAGACCCGAATACATGCCTTCGGTATTTTCACGTACTGTGATGATGTCAATGTTTTCATAACGCGCTTGCGTACCTTTAAAAGACACGACTGGTCGTATGTTGGCGTAAAGACAAAACTTCTTACGCAAGGTCACATTGATTGAGGTAAAACCTTCACCAACTGGGGTCGTTAATGGACCTTTAAGGGTGATCTTGTTTTTCTCAATCATATCGAGAGTGCGCTGAGGTAGTAGTTCCCCATGCTTTTCTAGTGCAGTTAAACCCGCATCGGTAAATTCGTATTCGAAATCACAACCTGCTTTATCGAGGATCTTAATTGCTGCGTCGATAATACTAGGTCCAATCCCATCACCAGGGATCACGGTTATCATTCTTTTTGACATGGAGAATCCTTCCACGGTTGGTCGTTACTGCTACTGTCTAACCCCACTTTAAACAGGGAGGCTACGACTAGGAATTATTTCTTATTGTTCACATCTTTATTTTAAACACTTTTATACATTTTTCACAGAAAATAGTGAGCAATCTCACGTTTTTTTATGTAGTGTAACTTGCATTAAATATAGCTTGTGACGATGATTGATCGTTAAAGGTTAAAAAAGACGACTTTAGTCTAGGGCCTGTTTATCTTTCTAGCTTGAATTTTGCTCAATTTCAATGGGTTTAGTGCAAGGCATCGTGCGATGATGCCTAATGTGTTAAGCGAAAAGCACGTAACGCGGCAATAAGGCCATTGAGATGAGCCCGCAGGGCAGCGTTTGTTGACTATTTCTACTGCGTTATCGCTTGTTTATGTAGAGCAACTACACGGCACAAGCTCCGCCTTGTATTAATAATCAACAACTCGCTGCAAAAACAACCATGAAAGGTCAACAGGCCCTAGTATCTTCAGTAAAAAATATAATAAAAAACCAATCAAAACCTAAAAAAAGTTAACACAATAAGAAAAATGAGGAAGACCTTGAAGTCACTACCAATTGCATCCTTGCTATTCCTATCGACGAGCTTACTGACCGCTGGTGGTTATGCCATGGCGGCGCATCCGGCGATAACACCCAATGACATCATGCACTTTGAATCACTGAAGAAGCCCGTGCTTTCTGATTCGGGGACCACACTGGCCGTTGAGATCTGTCCCGATCGTGGCGACAGTCATGGTTTGGTGAAGAGTTTAACGTCGACAAAAACATTCAGTGTCGATGGTGGCTCTAAGCCCAAGGTTAGCGCTGATGGCCGTTTTGTTGCTTTTAGTGTGAAGACACCTCTGCTTGAACTTGAGAAAGCATCGAAGCAAGAAAAGAAAAAGCTAAAACCCGCCATGGTGTTACTCGATACTCAAACGGGTAAAGAGACGCGTTTTGAGCGAGTGAAAAAGTTTGAATTTAACGAATCTGCTAGTCATTTGGCTATCTGGTTCGAGGCAAAAGAAGATAAATCAGACAAGAAAGATAAAGAAGAATCGGCAGACGACGATAAGAGTGAAGAAGTCGATAAGTTCGACAAGGGCTCACCATTTGAGCTTGTGGTACTGAAAAATGGCACTAGCCATAAAGTGGCTCATGTCACCGACTACTATTTCGATAAGAGTGGCAAGCACCTGATAGTAGCCAGCAATAATACTAAGGCTAAGGTTCATCAGTTAGTCCTGTTTAAGCTTAGTAACAATACCAGAGTGATAGTGCGCCAATATAATAATCAACAAATTGGCCATGTATCACTCAGTGACGATGGGGAATATATTGGCTTTACTCATGGCGTAGCGGATGTTGAGCCATATGGGCGTTCATATAACTTATCACTGTTTAATATAGAAACCTCTGAGGTTAAAGCCGCGCCGACATCGAAACAGTGGAAGCTTAACCGTTATACTAAGTTGAGATTTTCCGAAGATAGTCAACGTCTGTTCTTTGGACGTGTGCCTCACGTGAGTCAGCAGTTAGCGCTCGCGACAATTGAGAAGCAAGAAGACTTGTTCGATGAGTCAATCGTCACGGGTCAGCGAAAGCTACGAATATGGCACGGTGACGATGCGCGCATTAAGCCTAATGAGGTTAAACAATACGAGAAGGAGCAGAAGCGCACTTATCTGGCGGTACTGCACCTTAATAGCAACAACTTAGTCCAGCTGGCCGATGAAACTGTGCCGGATGTTGAGTTAGAGGAACAGACTCGTTTCGTGTTAGCAAGCTCCGACATTCCCTATCGTAAGATGATCACTTGGGCCGGTTTTTACCGGGATTATTATCTTATCGATCTTAATACCGGACGTAAGAGTTTAGTGTTAACTCAACAGCCGAGCAGCGAAGACCCCATTCTTTCGCCAAACGAGCGTTATGTGACTTACTTTCAGCAAGGTCATGTTTACCTGTATCAAATCTCGGAAGATAGACGCACTAATCTGACTAAAGACTTGAAGGTGTCATTCGCCGATGAAGATCATGACTATCCATCGAATGCACCGGGATATGGTTTCGGCCCTTGGTTGAAAGATGATGCAGGTTTCCTGGTATACGATAAGTACGACATCTGGCAGGTGAATACTCAGTCACATGAGGCATTTAAGCTGACAGCAGGTAAAGGGCGTAAGCAAGGTATTCAATATCGGGTTACTGGTTTAGTCGACGATAAGAATCATCCCGATGTGCTAGCCATAGATCAGCAAGTCTTACTTCATGGTTATAGCGAGAGAACCAAAGGTGACGGGTATTATCTTTCGACCATAGGGGTTGCAGGTGTTAAAACCCTGATGGAGGGGGATTACAAACTAAAGACGCTGACACGCAGTAAAAATACAGAAACTATAGTCTTCTCCAAAGAGCGCTATGACCTGTTTCCAGATCTTTATACAGCCGAGTATTTAACGCCGCAAAAAGCCAACAAGCAGACTGACTTTGATGCGCAGAAACGTCAGTTTAATTGGGGAAAGTCTGAGTTAGTCCATTGGACTAATGGCGATGGTCAGCCTCTGGACGGTGTGCTAATTAAGCCAACTAACTATGTCGAAGGTCAGCGCTACCCAGTGTTGGTGTATTTCTATCGTTTCATGAGTGACAGGTTGCACGCTTTCCCACAGATGAAGATCAATCATAGGCCTAACTTTGCCTGGTATGCCGATAATGGCTACGCCATCTTTCTGCCTGATATCAGATTCGAAGTTGGCTATCCTGGAGCAACATCTGTTCAGGCATTAACGTCGGGTGTGCAGAAGATCATCGAGATGGGCGTTGCTGATCCCGATGCCATAGGTATTCAAGGCCATTCATGGGGCGGTTATCAAACGGCATTTGCGGTGACTCAGACTCACATCTTCAAGGCCGCCGTCTCCGGAGCTCCCGTTTCAAATATGACCAGCGCCTATAGCGGTATACGTTTGGGCAGTGGTTTAGCGCGTCAGTTCCAGTATGAAACGGGCCAGAGCCGTATCGGCGAGAGCCTATTTCGCGCGCCGCAGAAGTACATCGAGAACTCACCAGTTTTCTACGCCGAGCGCATCGAGACACCTATGATGATCATGTTTGGTGATAAAGATGATGCAGTGCCTTGGGAGCAAGGTATCGAGCTCTATTTAGCGATGCGTCGCGCCGGTAAAGATGTGGTCTTCCTACAATACCAAGATGAGCCACATCATCTGAAGAAGTATCCTAATAAGCTGGATTACAGCATCCGCATGATGGAGTATTTCGATCATTATCTTAAGGGAACACCTGCTCCGACTTGGTTGACCCAAGGTGAAGCTTATATCGAGTATAAGAAAGCGGACTAGTCATAATCTTAAGTTCAGTCAATAACAGAAAGCCGAGTATAGACTCGGCTTTCTGTTATAAGGGCCTGAGCTATCAGCCTGCATATTTCTTCCCAATGTTCAGATTTTAATCTAGTTTCTGATATTAGGGATAGGATGCTCCTAAGTTTTTAGTGTTTGTGATTATTTCCCGCTGATGTTATCTATATGGGCTGACGAAATATAATCCACCCCAAGAATATACTCATTTATCTCTGCTTTAAGGAAAGAACAATATGGATGGACTTTGGTTGCACATGGGGACTGTGTTTATGGGTTTTTTCGCCATCATGAATCCTATTGCGAATGTGCCAATATTTTTAGGATTAACCTCGGAAGAAGATGAGCAAACCACGAAAGCCATCGCATTTAGGGCCCTGCTATTGGCTTTTATCATCATTACCTTATTCTCACTCGCTGGTCAGTATATTTTTACCCTGTTTGGAATATCGCTATCTGCATTTAGGATAACGGGGGGCTTACTGGTTTTCTTGATTGGTTTTCATATGCTGCAGGGAAATAATTCCAGCGTGCATCACCCGGATAATCAACAATTACGTGAGAGTAAACAAAATGCTAGTGATAAGGCTAAGGCACGTGAGGCTGCTCTGAGCATAGCGGTATCCCCACTGGCTCTGCCGATCTTAGCTGGACCAGGAACTATAGCCACAGCCATGAGCTTTTCGGCGGGAGGGGGCATAGAGGAAATGTTGATCACCATAGGGGCCTTTGGTGTTCTTTGCCTTGTCACCTACGGTTTCTTTATCTCAGGTGGAAAGCTGGTTAGCTATTTAGGCAATGCAGCACTCGGTGCTATCACCCGAATGATGGGCCTTATTCTCGCCGTCATAGGAACACAGATGGCGATAGAGGGCATTAAAGGCGCCTTTGGTATCTAACAGTCTTGGCAATATGAGCTTAACTTCAGTCGTCAATGAGAGTTAGGTTCATCCGGTAAATTGATAAGTTGAGCCAAAATAAGGATATTAGTGATGGATGATGCTAAAGGTGCAGGGGTACGCATACCGCCTCCTGTGGTGTTTATCTTCTTTATGTTTTGTGGGCTAGGGTTAGGCTTTAGTTATCCCATAGCTATCCATTTTCCTGTGGCATTAGCATACACAGGTGTGGCATTAAGCATATTTGGACTCATGGTTTTATTGCATTTAGCGACGCTTTTTAAGCGGGTCAAAACCAATATCGAGCCCTGGAAGCCCACTTCTAGGATTATCTCCACGGGTATCTACGCTTACTCCCGTAATCCTATTTACCTGGCATTTTGTACTATTCCTTTGGGGGGAGGCCTGTTTTTCAGCCATATCTGGTTAATGCTGAGTGTGATCCCGGCATGTATATCTGTCTATTACCTGGCTATTCGACCGGAAGAAGCTTATCTGACTGAAAAATTTGGTGATGAATACCTAGCATATCGAAGTCGCGTCAGGCGTTGGCTATAGTTGAACTTGGCCTCAAGTCTTTTAATTAAATCAGTCAGTGAGTTAGTGTACAAGGGGATTAAACATGATACTGGAAGTTGCAATAATTTCTATGAGCCTTTTCCTGAGGTTGAGCATTATCAGAAGGTCTTTTAAGTATCAATTTAATCATTAGTTTAACTTGCTAGCTTTAGCTTCTATCACTTCACTAATCTAAGTTAACCCGGGAGGACAGCAATGAAAAAAGTAGCACTGATCACAGGCGGTGGGCGCGGAATCGGCGCAGAGACAGCAAGATATCTGGCGAATCATGGATATGCTATCGGGGTTAACTACAAACAAAATAAACTGGCTGCTGAACACTTGGTAGCTGAATTACAGGCTAAAGGTTGCGAAGCTTTGGCACTGCAGGCGGATGTATCCATTGAGCGTGAGGTTGTTGAGCTGTTCAACACACTGGATCGAGAGCTGGGTAAGATCACAGCCCTAGTCAATAATGCCGGCATTTTGATGCCGCAGATGAAAGTAGTTGATATGACGGCAGAACGGATTAACAAAATACTGACTAATAATGTCACCAGTTATTTCCTCTGTTGCCGCGAAGCGGTGAGACGCATGTCTATTTCTGCTGGAGGATATGGTGGTGCGATCGTGAATGTCTCCTCGGCGGCATCTAGAATCGGTGCTCCGGGCGAGTATGTCGATTATGCGGCGTCTAAAGGCGCCGTCGATACATTGACTAGAGGTCTGTCGGTTGAGGTGGCAAATGATAGCATTCGGGTTAATTGTGTCAGGCCAGGCTTTATCAATACCGGTATGCACGCCGATGGGGGCGAGCCCGATAGAGTGAAACGCCTCGCGCCTATGATCCCAATGGGCAGAGGTGGGGAGCCAGAGGAGGTGGCGGCTGCCATTGCCTGGTTACTATCAGATGAAGCTTCCTATGTGACCGGCACCTTTATGGATCTTGCCGGTGGTAGATGAGCTAATTTACCATTTTGACTTCTAAGCTTAATCCCGCAGATCTCTAACCCTTGTTAACTGCTTTTTTGATATGATTTTTGCATCGCTACGACGTGAAGCAGAAATTAGGAGAGAAGCGTTGCGGCAAGAGGTGTTATTGAAAGATTAAGCTAGGGTAAATTCAATCAGGCTAGCTAGTGAGCAAAGTTAATGGCTAGCCTGTTGATTATCATTTTTATTACTAGCGTTTAGCCGCCTATGGTTGCTGCAAGGTATTGATCGTAAGTATCAGATCCCCAAGCGATCAGTTTCTGATCCTTAAATAATAGCGGAGTGCACTCGTCTCTGGTGGTTACCCCATCGGATTGAGCATGATGAGTTCGATAAAAGAGCACCTGCAATGCAACATCGTCTGTCACTTTAGCTTCCGAAAAATCAGCCTTACCCATTAATAGTTTAATGTCTGATAAGCTCTGGCCTATAGTGATATCGGCTAATTTTGCATTGTTGTAAACCTGTCTGTCTTCCCAGTGCATCTCATCTGGGGTCGGTTCATACACGAGTACCACGACAGCGACAAAGGCGGTGTAGGCAGCAAAAATAGAGCCGATAATGACTGGAACTTTAGATTTCATCTGCGAGCTGGGTCCTTGATACATAATAACGGGATGACATAGGTACATTATACCTATGAAGCTCTATAAGATACTCACTTCACGCTACTAGGTAAACAACAAGAAGGTAACTTAATGTTTACAACTTTGTGTATTCTTTTCTAATCTAACCGATGTGGACCTAGCTGCTTACAGCTTCTTGTGGCAATCTAAATTGGCTTAGATTGGCCTTTAATGGCATATCAGTCTGCAGTTGGACCAGTTTATAGCTAAGTCTGGCCATCTGTTTACCCTCTTCGAGCTTCTTTGCCTGTTTAGCCCCCACTTCATCGATAGACAAATAGATATTGGCAAGAGAGCGAAATATTTTTAATAGCTCAATGGCTGATTTCGGGCCGATACCCGGAACGCCTGGTATCTTATTACCGCTGTCCCCGGCTAAGGCGAGATAATCGATAAACTGCGAGTGTTGAACCCCCAGTTTCTGCTCGCGTTCTTCTACTGTCAGATAGGCCTTGTTAAAGTGGTCCCATCTTTTTATCTTAGGGTGATTGAGCTGAGTGAAGCCTTTATCCGTCGATACTATGATGGCCTCACCACCACTGGCGGCGAGTTTGCTTGCTAGGGTGGCAATGACATCGTCAGCCTCGGAGTTAGCATCCAGGGAGTTAACATGTATTTTAGCAAGATGCAGCTTTAAACTTGGCAAGTACTCAGACAATGCCTTGGGCATTGGTTTTCGCCCTTTTTTATAGTCTTCGAACAGGTGTTTTCGCCATGAGATCTCGTTTCCGTCCCAGACTATCGCCGCATGGCTTGGTTGGTGGAATTTGAGTAACTTCTTGCAGGCTGAGGCCACCCGGTTATCGAGTCCGTTAGTATCGTTCTCATTGGGCTGCGCTGCATGGATGCGACGGACTAAGTTTAAGCCATCAATAATTAAAAAAGTGTTCATCTATTGTTTTTATCGTTTGGTTGTTAGGTAAAGCAAGCCAAGCAAGCCGTATTACTACCGGCTTGCTTGGCTATAACTCAGACTTTTACACGTTTGGTTATGCTTAATTATCTATCTTGTAGCAGGGAACATATTCACTACCAGGTAACTTCATTCTCTGTTGTTTTACGAAAGCGCTTAGGAGAGTATCCATCATAGCCATAAGCTTAGGGTCGCCCTTTATTTCGAAGGGTCCATGTTGTTTAACACTCTTGATGGTTTCCATCTTCACATTGCCAGCGACTATGCCTGAAAACGCTCTGCGTAAATTCGCGGCAAGTTCCGCCTTGTTATCCTGAAAATACAGGTTGAGATTGCTCATCATCTCATGAGTGGGGTTGAAAGGCAGCTGAAATTCGGGCTCAATTTTCAGTGACCAGTTATATTGATAGGAGTCGCCTGTATTTTTTCTATGATCTTTGACGACATCCATACCATGGCTCATAATTCTGGCGACTTGCACTGGGTCATCGATGACTATTTCGTATTTACTCTGGGCTTCTTCTCCTAAGGTTGCCCCGATAAACTCATCGATCTTGATAAAGTAATCGGCACTTTCTTTAGGGCCAGTTAGTACCAAGGGGAAGGGCATGCCTTCGTTTTCTTTATTGAGTAAAATACCGAGTAGATAGAGCAATTCTTCGGCGGTGCCTGCTCCGCCAGGAAAAATAACGATGCCGTGACCTAAGCGGACGAAGGCTTCTAAACGCTTCTCTATATCGGGAAGGATCACCAACTCGTTGACAATCTGATTAGGAGGTTCGGCGGCGATGATGCTGGGCTCTGTGAGTCCCACATATCTTGCTTGTGATATGCGCTGCTTTGCGTGACCTATCGTTGCTCCTTTCATGGGGCCTTCCATGGCGCCTGGACCACAGCCGGTACATATGTTCATCTCTCTTAAGCCAAGCTCATAGCCCACTTCGCGAGTGTACTGGAACTCGATGGCATTAATGCTGTGCCCACCCCAGCACACGACAACGTTGGGGTCTTCCAGTGGAATAACCTGGCCATTACGTAAAATATCGAAAACGACGTTGGTGATATGGCTAGAGTTGGTCAGGTTGATATGCTTGAGATTATCGTATTTATTGCTGACGTAGACGATATCTCTGAGCACGGCAAATAGATGCTCCTGAAGGCCTCTGATTATTTTTCCGTCGACAAAGGCGGCTTCCGGAGGGTTGGTCAATTCAATCTTAATTCCGCGCTCTCGACGTAGAACATTAATGTTGAAATCATTGAATTGTTCGAACAGGTTTTCGGCATTATCGCTCTGTAGGCCTGATGCGAGAACGGCCAATGAACAGTTACGATAAAGTTGATATAGTTCGCTTTTTGCGCTTTGTTTTAGACGATCGACTTCCAATTGTGAAAGCTGATCCATGCTTCCTTTAGGGCTGACCTTTACAATCATAGTAACTCCTTCGCTGTGACTGGAGTTCAATGATGTGCATTTATGGCATCGTTACATACGATGCCAGCCTATCAAGATATCTAAGAGTCTTACGGGTATAGGCTACACGTCAATGATCACTCTGTCTCTACTTTCATGTTTTGCTCGATACAGTGCTGCGTCGGCTCTATCAAAGGTTTCATTGATGAGCTCATTATTAATAATCTGTGCAGCACCTATAGACACTGTAACTGTAATCCTCTGATTTTTAAACTTAAAAGGAATACTTTTTACTTTCTCCCTCACTCTGTTCAAAAGTTGTTCAATATCTGTGGAGTTTACATCAGGAATAATCAGCACAAATTCTTCACCACCATAGCGGGCGACAAACTCAGTATCACGCAGTGAATTTTTCAATGCCATGGCGATGACCTGGAGGGTTTTATCACCCGTACTGTGGCCAAAACTATCGTTAATTATTTTAAAGTGATCAATATCGGCCACTGCGACCCAGAGTGGTTGTTTATGACGTTGATAATTACGATATTCCTGTTCCATTCTCTCTTCGAGGGCGGCCCTGTTAGGCAGCTGGGTCAAGGTATCGAGTAAGTTGAGTTTCTGCTGTTCAAATAGCCGTTCTTTAAAGGTATTGGCTTCCTTACCTAGCTGGTTAAGCTCTTTACGCATGGCTTCCATAGATTTACGAAGTAAGGCTTGTTCGCGCTCCTCGAGGGCCTCTTTGCGTCCAAGAGCCGATCGAATCGAGGCTAGCTGTTCTGTGACTTGAGACTTTAATCTATGAATGTCATCGATATCTATGATGGCTTCACCTACGTTATCGACGCGGGTATTAATTTCACGATTGAGCTGCTTTTTTAGTTGAGAGCTGCGTTGATTATTGTTGTAAGAGTCACTTACCACTTCTCTCACTGCAGACAGGGCGTCGTTTAAGGCATAGAGAAATTCCTGAGAAGCAGATTTCTCTCTTGCGATATTATCCAGTAGCAGAGAAAGCACTGTCTGATAGGCATCGATGAGGCTGTCTATTTCAATATCGTTAGAAAGCACCTCTTTGAGCACGAGTATTCGATCCCGCTGATCTTTGCGAAATTCGATCTCGGAGATCATTTGAGCGAGTTCATGAGCCAGTTGACGATGCTTGGGGAGCACGACGAGTTTATCACCCTGTGCCAGCTGCTCTTCCAATATGCTTTCATAAAAGCCAACCAGTTTTTCGACTTTAGGGATATAGTCCCAGAAAGTATGGAAAGGCTTGGCGAGATCTTTCTTGAAGTAACTGATCTCTTTCTTGACCTTTTCGGGAACAGATTGGACTCGCTGTATCTGCCTGATGACCCGGGATAAGCTGGCTCTACTGTCTTCGAGTTGAACCATGACATGGTTATATTGTTGCTTAAGAAGCTGCTCAACCTCAACTAATTCAGGTAGCGATTCTTCGACTGTCTCGAAATCAGTAAAATGATGTCTTAATTTAGCCAGTTTATTATCGAGCTCAAGACTTTGTCCCTTGCAGGCAAGACTCAGATGACCAATAAACTGTACTAGTGTCCTCAATTTATCATTTCTGTCTTCGTTCATGCTATCGAGTGCGGCTCTAGCCGAATGAAGTTTTTGCTTTAATAAACTGAGCTGAGATGTGTTTGCCATCGAATCCTTCATTAACCGTGTCCTACTTCTTCAAGGCAAAAAAATGAAAAAATTATTTCAAATGTAAATTTGTACTTCTAATGTTATAGCAATCCCTTTGGAGTGCAAACCTCATTTTAGTCTAGCGCGATTATTAATCATCTTGATTAGGCTAATTCTGTTATATCCAGATGTTCATGGCTTTTCCACCTGGGCCATAGAATTTTTTTCTTGTCACCATTGGTATCGACCTTCAGTAACCCACGCATTATGCCCTTTTCCAAGTGTAAATATAGCGGTGTTGCAAAGATAGCCGCTGGAGCAAAGTTCAATGCTTTAATGGAAACATAGTAATCAGTGTCCTGCCCCAGACTCAGTGCGGCCGCTAGCGTCATCTGTACTGCACCAAAATGAACCTCGGCAGACAATTTAATGTCGGGATCCATCAGCAGAGGAAGAGGCAGCATGCCTATATGGATAGAGGTGTCACCATAATCTTTATCAATGGCGTTACGGGACTTTTGCAATAACTCATTGGCTGTGACAGGCTCTCTCAGAGACAGAATAAATAATCCAGGCCGAATAAGGTATACCTTCCCTGCTAAACTGTGAGCCAGAGCTTGGAGCTGAATTTTATTCATGTTGTTATTGCACTGAAAACCTTGATTGATATCTGCGTTTAATTGACCCGTCAGTGAAACTAAGGCTATGGCATGAGGAGTGTCTTTATTTTGTGACTCAAGCTCTTCGATGAAGCCTTTATAGCCAGGTAAACCACTCACTGGCTCGATAACGCTTTTGCCTCTAGCCTCTAATAAGCTAACTGCTAATACGCTTTTTCTTCGCCATTGATTCACTCCAATGAGTGATACTAAGCACACCAAAATCACCGCGGTGATCAAGAGTAGTCTCGAACGTGTTAACTGGGTGCTGAGTACACTTCTTTCGCCTTGAAGCTTATGTACTTCAAGCTTTAATTTTTGCTCGGCAAGTACCGATGAAGTGTAGTCGGTGGGAGTATCTAGTGTCTCTGGCGTGGATAAGTTAAGGGCGATGAGCTTATCCAGTGTCGCAAGGGCCTTGTCACTCTGTTTAAGGTTTCTATATGCCTGAGACTGATATTGTAATGCTTCTATCTGTTCATCTTTGAGCTTAAGATTCTCTGCATTGTGTAAGGCTAAGGTGCTATGTTTTTTCGCCAGTAGCCAATCTTTATTGGCAACGGCAACTTGGGCAATCAAGAGGTCATTAAAAACAAGATAATGGTTACTCTTTCTGGCAAGAAAAATGGCATTGGACTTAAACAGAAATTCAAAAGACGTTTTGGTGTTGCCGTTATTGAAATAGGCCTCGCCTAAATTATGATAATTTAATGCTTGAGCAATCACATTTTGATCTTTGTAATCGAGCTGTTGGGCATTGAGATAGTAATCGATAGCCTGATTCCAGTTGTTTTGATTGGCATGAACCATAGCCATCACTGTCATGCAATGAGAACGTAACCGATTCATATTAAGTGCCTTAAAGCCTTCATCTGCATCATGGGCGTATTGGGTGGCTTCATCCCAAGACTCTAGGTCCCGATATACCCTTGCCAGCTGTAGTTGTAAATTAGCCTTGAGAAAAGGTTTATCCTGACGGTTCGAGAGTCTAAGTGCTTCGCTGTAATGTTGTAATGCTAAAGATAACTGATCCCGTTTATTATAGAAGTCGCCTAAAGCGGACTCTGCGTGGGCAATCAGGTAATCGGTCCTAAGCTGATAGGTCGTGTCTCTATACAGTTTTAGGTGAATTAGCGCCAGTTTATCCTGATGCAAGATACGATGTAAGCTGCCAAGATGATAATGGATGAGCTGTTTTAATAGCTGGGCTTGCAGATCTTGCTCACTCTCTATCAGGCTGAGTGCTTGGTCATAATGGGGCAGTGCTTGTTGGTAATCATGTTGACTCCTGGCTATGTATCTACCTTTTAACATTTGTAGGTAGCTTTCATCGTAGGCTGTGGTTCCTATGATCTCCAGCAGCGACAATAATGCCTCGGTTTTACGATATTTATCTTTCTCTTTCACATAGGTGCTGAGATAGAGTCGTGTGAGCAGCTGCAGTTTATATTTTAGCTCATCGACTCGGTAACCTTGGTCGCTGGCTACTCGTTCAAAAACAGAGAGACTAGTGGCAGATATGGGTAAGGTGATTGAGGCTTGTAATTCTTGTAACAGCTCGACAGGCGATTCTTTTAACTTAATTTCAAGGGCGACATGATCTTGAGCGTAAGTCGAAGGTGCGGCTAAAAGTAGCAAAAAAATCACAGATACAAAAAAAATACGCATAAGAAGCAGATACCTTGCCCTCTTAAAGGGACGTTCGGTCAGTCATTGTATTGTCTCAAAATCGACTCGTAGAGGCATAGGTTTTAGTGATGCCGAGTCTGCGAAATAGAGATATACTCTCGATCTTATTATAAAAATAAATAACAATCATAACAGAAGGAATCAAGAGTGAAACCAGCAGTCCCATTGATTTTAACTTTAAGTGCATTTTTTTCCTCATCAATTTTCGCTGAGGTCAGCTATCGCATAGATCTCACTGACTCTCAGCATCATCTGGCTAAGGTTGAGGTGGGATTTCCAGAGTCTGCAACCACAGAGCTGAAAATCAATCTTCCAGTGTGGCGAACAGGCAAGTATCAGGTCTTACCCTTAGCCGATGGTATTCGCTATTTTAGTGCGCAAGATGAGTCGGGAAAGGTCTTGCCCTATACGCGAAGTGCCAGTGGTGAGTGGACGGTTGAGCTTGAACAGCCAACGTCGGTCACTGTGACTTATCAGCTATATGCTAATCAATTAGGTCAAAGGATTGGGCATATAGATGCAACTCATGCTTTCTTGGATGCCAGTGGTACCTTGGTATATAGCCCTGATTTTAAGGACCAGAAGATCAAGGTCGAATTAGTCGTGCCAGATGAATGGAATAGTTATTCAGGTATGGAGCCTGGAGGAAAGCCTCATTCGTTTGAGGCGAGCAATTATGATGTGTTGGTGGACTCTCCGATAGAGACGGGAATTAGTCATCACAGAGGGTTCTCCGCCGATGGCCGGGATTATGAATTGGTCGTGTGGGGAGAGGGCAACTATGACATTGAACAGATGGTTACCGATCTGACCAAGCTTAGTGGTCAGGCAAGGGCTATCTGGGATGGCTACCCTTTTGAGCGTTATGTCTACATGGTGCATGCCACCAGTGGTGCCCGAGGTGCAACTGAGCATCTGAACTCGACTGTGATTCAGCGTCCTCGTTTCAGTTATCGAGAGCGTGAAGACTATTTAGGCTTCATTAAAACCGCTTCCCATGAGTTTATTCATACCTGGAATGTGAAGGCTTACAGGCCTCAAGGTTTGGTGCCCTACGACTACCAGAAAGAAAATATATCTGAACTGTTATGGATTGCCGAAGGTTCGACAAGCTATTTTCAAAGCCAGTTGTTACTCAGAGCTGGGGTGATCACGGCTAAAGAATTTTTTGAAGACTTAGCCAAGCGAATTGCCCAGAGTGAGAGGACGCCGGGGCGTGAAGTTCAGTCGGTGCAAGAAGCGAGCGTCGGCAAATGGGCGAGCACGGGTGGAGATTATGCGGTTAACCACAGTGCTAACATCTACTCTGAAGGCTACCTCGCTTCTTTGGCCCTGGATTTTTCACTGCTCAATGACACAGATCTTGCTCATTCATATCGTGACGTTCATAAAGCGCTCTACAATCAGCATAAGATCCCAGCGGGTTATTCAGTTTCTGATGTTAAACAGATCTTAAAAGATCTGTCGGGTAAAGATTATCAAACATGGTGGCAGACCCATGTTAATTCACCTATGAGCTTGGATTTTCCCTCCTTGCTAGAAAATGCCGGCTTAAAGCCTGGTTATGGGGATGACTCGAAAGCCACGGCCTATGTCGGAATTAAGTTGAGCGGTGACTCACTTAAACTTGCGGAAGTCTTGCGTAATGGACCCGCCTGGAATGCGGGCATCGTGCTTGGGGATGAAATTGTAGCCATCAATGGACTGAAGGTTACCAGCAAAGGTTTTGATTCCAGAATCAAAGACTTTAAGCCGGGAGCTGAGATTGTAGTGAGCCTGTTTAGCGATGACCGTCTCAAACAGGTGACGCTGAAACTGGGTGAGCAGCAGAGTGATAAGCTGAAGCTGTTGAGTGTGGATAAGCCAAGTCGAGGTCAGAAAGCCTTCTTTAAAGCCTGGTTAGGTATCGATTGGCCGTTCGATAATAATGGCGAATTAAAATCGGATAGTTAAACTGATTTCCATTAAAAAACCGCTAAAAACAGAAGTTGTTAGCGGTTTTTTGTAACGGGTTAAGGTATTAGATACTCTCTTCCAGTCCACCTAAGACGTCTACCAGTGAGTTCATTAAGGCGATAAGCTCGCTACCCATCAAGGCGAAATCGGCGTCGAGTCTGGCCATAGGATCTTCGGTACCCACTTCATCATTGCCGGCTCTGAACTCTTCAGAGAACTTGAGGCGCTTGATGCCAGCATCTGATTGCAATAAGAAAGCAATCGATTCGCCGAAATGCAGCGCCAGTTTATGAACTTGCTTACCCACTTCGATATGGGCTAGCACTTCGGCTTCGGTCAAGTCTTGTTGTTTGAAACGGACAATGCCACCTTCATCTGAGTCTGACTTAAATTCAGCTTCATCTTGCATCTCGAAAGGTGCAGGCGTCGAGTTAGTCTTAACCCAATCGGTTAATTGACTCTCGATAGGCGCCTTAAAACTCAGAGGGATGATCGGCAAAGAGCCCATAGCTTTACGTAACAAAGCCAAAAACTCTTCGGACTTAGCTGCGCTCGAACTGTCGACCAAGATCATCTCAATCTCAGGGATGATCAGGGCGCGAATTTGACTACGTCTTGAGAAGGCGCGCGGCAATAAGGTGATGATTATTTCGTCTTTTAATGCGTCTTTCTCTTTCTTAGCGAGTTTGCGATCTTCTTCGGCTTCGATTTGAGCGACTTTATCTTCTAAGGCTTCTTTAACCACTTGTGAAGGAAGGATTTTTTCTTCTTTAGTTGCACAGATTAGGTGTCTGTTACTGGCACTGTGAACCAGAGTTTGCCCCTGTTTCCCCAGAGCATTAGAGAAACCGAATTTGCTGATGTCTTGACTTGAGCATGGAGAGAAAGTGAAGTCTTCCAATGACTTTTCAAGAGCCTCAGTGTCAACAGAGAAAGGTTTATTAAAACGATAAACAGTCAGGTTCTTAAACCACATAATAGGCGCTCAATCAAAAAATGAAGCCGCAGTGTAAGACATTGTCACTCTCTGGTAAACCCGAAAGTACTTATGAATATGGCAAGGTTCAGGATAATTCATAAAACTGTCACATTCGGTTTTGTTGCTCTGTATCCCTTGATGTATATGGGGTTTGTTTTTATTTTTTCTCTTGGTTACTGGTTTTTTATGAAAATTGATCTAGATTGAAATAAAACTGCAACAGAAACATTGCAAACTTCTGGCCGTCCAAACCAATAACCCAGACGAACAGATACGTCGAAAGGATTAAATGATGAACGTTTTTTGTAAAACTTTACTAGCTTCTGCGCTTGCTACCGCCACTCTAGCTTCTGCACATGCGGCAGATCCTCTCACTGTCTACGGTAAGTTGAACATCACGGCTCAGTCTAATGATGTTAACGGTGATTCAGAGACTACGATTCAAAGTAACGCGTCACGTTTTGGTGTGAAGGGGGCGTTCGAGCTTAGCAGTTCATTAGAGGCGTTTTATACTATCGAGTATGAAGTTGATACCGGTGATGATGACAAAGAGAATTTCAAGGCCCGTAACCAATTTGTGGGTCTCAGAGGCGGTTTTGGTTCAATAGCTGTGGGTCGTAACGATACCCAGCTTAAGCAGTCCCAAGGTAAAGTCGACCTGTTTAACGATATGTCTGGCGATATCAAGAACCTATTTAAGGGTGAAAACCGCCTGGCCCAGACCGCCACGTATATTACGCCTTCTTTCAGTGGTTTTAAGTTTGGTGTGACTTATGCGGCAAGTGGTGACAGTGACCAGTTAGAGCAAGATGGATACAGTTTGGCTGCCATGTATGGTGACAAGGGTCTTAAGAAGTCACCTATCTATGCTTCTATCGCCTATGATTCAGACGTTAAGGGCTACCAAGTTGCTCGTGCAACGGTTCAAGGCAAGATTGCTGGATTTAAGCTTGGCGCCATGTATCAACAGGAAGAGAAGGTTTATGAATACGATGATAATGATGTCGTTAATCCTTTCGATGGAGACAGCTACACAGGTTACCTTTTAAGCGCGTCTTACACTATCGATGCTGTGGTACTTAAAACTCAGTATCAGGACATGGAAAACAAGGGTGATTCATGGACAGTGGGCGCCGATTACAAGCTAGGTAAGCCGACTAAGCTTATTGCTTTCTATACTAATCGTTCATACGAAAACGTTGAAAACGATGACAAGTTCCTAGGTCTTGGTATCGAACATAAGTTCTAACTGTTCTGATTAAAGAACAAAGCGAGAATAAGGAGGCTTAGGCCTCCTTTTTTTATGCTGTACTTTTACCCTTTGATATAAGTTTTATGACAATAATCTGCACTTTATGACAATATATGCCTAGCCGATCATAATTTTGTAATAAAACTGACCAATAATAGAAGCGCGAACATTCACTGACAGAAGATTGCATATGACTGCTAAGATATTAATTGTTGAAGATGAGTTGGCTATCCGAGAGATGCTGACATTTGTTCTAGAGCAACATGGTTTTACCACAACATCGGCGGAAGATTTCGATTCCGCACTAGACATGATATCGGAGCCGTATCCCGATCTTATTTTATTAGACTGGATGTTTCCAGGCGGTAGCGGGATCCAACTTGCAAAGCGTCTGCGCCAGGATGAGTTTACTCGTCAGATCCCTATTATCATGCTCACGGCGCGTGGTGAAGAGGAAGATAAGGTGCGCGGCCTGGAAGTGGGCGCCGACGACTACATCACTAAGCCATTCTCTCCGAAAGAGTTAGTGGCTAGAATCAAGGCAGTGATGCGCCGCAGCTCTCCTACCAGTTCAGAAGAGCCTATCGATGTTCAGGGGCTTATGTTAGACCCTGTCAGTCACAGAGTGACCGTAGGGGATCTGGTATTGGATATGGGGCCGACAGAATTCAGGTTACTGCATTTCTTTATGACTCATCCTGAGCGGGTTTACAGTCGTGAGCAGTTACTCGATAATGTTTGGGGCACCAATGTCTATGTTGAAGACAGAACGGTCGATGTGCATATCAGGCGCTTACGAAAGGCGATTGAGCCATCTGAACACGATCGTCTGATTCAAACGGTTCGTGGTGCCGGTTACCGATTCTCAACGAGACTGTAACTTAGCTTGAAAGCGTTAGGCACGAGATCTAATTTAGGTTATCTTGTGCCCGTCTCTTACCTATGGTTTCGATGCAATTTCTATGTTTGATTCATATTCGGGTTATCGACTACTATCTCGATTAGTAACCTATCTGGTGTTATGTTTTATTCTTGGTCTGCTCCTGGGCGAAGTTGTCTGGGTTCTCCTGATCGGTACTCTGGCATTGCTGTTCTGGCATTATCGCCAGCTCTCCAGGCTCAACTTCTGGTTATGGCGTGACAGAAGGCTAACCCCGCCAAATGGTCGCGGTAGTTGGGAAGGTGTCTTCAATGGTATTTATCGCCTTCAGGGGAAAAACCGTAAACGTGTCTCCCAATTAGCGTTCCTGCTTGGTCGCTTCAGGCAAGGCGCAGAGGCACTTCCCGATGCTGCTGTGGTGTTAGATTCTGAGCACAACATCATCTGGTGTAACAAGCTTGCCCAGCTGTTATTGGGTTTCGTTTGGCCACTGGATAGCGGCCAGAGAATCGATAACTTAATTCGTCATCCTGATTTTTCTCATTACCTCAAGAAAGCTGCCTATCAAGAGCCATTCGAGTTGGCATCGCCACTCTCTGAGGGACGCATTCTGGAGATCCGTATCATGGGCTATGGCACGGGTCAGTTCCTGCTTATCGCCAGAGATATTACTCGGGTGAGGCAACTCGAGGGGATGCGCAAAGATTTTGTCGCTAACGTATCTCACGAGCTGAAAACCCCACTCACAGTGCTGCAAGGTTATCTGGAGATGATGCAGTCCATGGCAGAACCTGGCTCGCCAAATGTTAAGGCGATGGACCAGATGCAGCAACAAACCAATCGCATGCGCTCTATGGTCGAACAACTCTTAGTCCTGTCCAGAATAGAAGATTCAGCTGAATTAAATTTAAGCAATATTATCAATATGGACCATATGATCGAGGTGTTAAAAGAGGAAGCCAATGCCTTGTCTCAGGGGGGATACAATTTGAGTTTTGATTGTGAGGCTGACTATCATCTCTATGGCAATGAAATTGAGCTTAGGAGTGCTTGCTCTAACCTCATATCTAATGCGATTCGATATACAGAGCCCGGTGGTCAGATAAGGGTATGTTGGAAACGAGTCGCGACAGGTGGCTTGTTTAGCGTCACCGACAGTGGTGATGGTATTGCGTCCCAGCATATCGGCAGGTTAACCGAGCGCTTCTATCGAGTGGACAGTGCCAGAACCCGTCAAAGAGGCGGTACAGGCTTAGGCCTGGCCATCACTAAACATGCCCTGAGTAATCATCAGAGTGAGTTAATGATTGAGAGTGAACTTGGCAAGGGCAGTACATTCAGCTTCGTTATCCCGACGAATCTCATCGAAGGGACTCACCACACCGATTAAAAAAGTGATTGGGCTAGCGAGTTCACAAAAAAGCAGACCTTGAGTCTGCTTTTTGCTCAGGGTAATCGGAGGCCACTAACGTGTATAGCTTAACCAGACATTAAAAATTCACTTAAAACGCACATTGTCATCTAAGTGTCACACCAGAGTAATAGACTTGTCATCATAGAAACAGATACTGGCTGCAACTTAAATGTTAATTCAATTAATGAGCAAGTACGCTTAACACTGGAGCAAAGAATGAAACTGAAACAGCTTGTCGGCGCGGTTAGTTTAACAGCCGCTAGTTTATTCTCTGCAGCATCAATTGCTGCAATCGATCCGTCACTACCTGTTTATGAAAAAACAAGCGGCGTATCGGGTAACCTATCTTCTGTAGGCTCAGATACTCTGGCTAACATGATGACGCTTTGGGCCGAAGAGTTTAAAGAGATGTATCCTAACGTGAACATCCAAATTCAAGCGGCTGGCTCTTCTACTGCGCCTCCAGCGCTCACGGAAGGGACTTCTCAGTTCGGTCCTATGAGCCGTAAGATGAAGCCTAACGAAATTGAAGCGTTCGAGAAGCATTATGGCTACCAGCCAACGGCGATTCGTGTCGCTATCGATGCCTTAGCGGTATTTGTCCATAAAGATAACCCAATTAAAGGCCTCAGCATCGAACAGATTGACGACATCTTCTCTGCGACGCATAAATGTGGTGGCAGCGATGTTAAGCGTTGGGGCGACTTAGGTCTGGAAGGTAGTTGGTCTGCTCGTGATGTACAGCTTTATGGTCGTAACTCAGTATCGGGTACTTATGGTTACTTCAAGAAGAAAGCACTGTGTAAAGGTGACTTCAAGGCAAACGTGAATGAGCAGCCAGGTTCTGCATCTGTGGTTCAGTCTGTGTCTCAGTCACTCAATGCCATAGGTTACTCGGGTATCGGCTACAAGACTGCAGGCGTGAGGGCGGTGGCCATTGCGAAGAAGGGGACTAAGTATATCGAAGCTAATGCGGCTAATGCGGCAAGCGGTACTTACCCATTATCACGTTATCTATATGTTTATGTGAACAAGCATCCGAACAAAGACCTATCACCAATGGACCGTGAATTCTTGAAGTTTGCACTGTCTAAGCAAGGTCAGCAAATCGTAGAGAAAGATGGTTATGTGCCACTACCACTTAGTGTGACAGCTAAAGATTTAGCCAAAGCGGGCATTCGCCTTTAAGTCTACAATCTTCATATCGCTAGACTGATAATGTTCAAAAGGCCTCATCTGAGGCTTGCTGTAAGCTTGTAAGTTATTGATTTATAATGGAACCATAGTTTAGGCGTCCACACATTGACCACACGTAACCGTTAGGAAAATAAAAAACCGCCTTAATCGGCGGTTTTTTTGCTTTATGACAGCATCATTTAAAACTGTTAGCAGCTCTTTCAAAATGGGCTCTGTTGCAAAGATCGTCGAATCAGCTAAGCTCCTCTTTTGTTTTAGGCCTGCTATCTCATGACACTCATTAAGTATCGACAATTTTCCCACGACATTATCATTTGGGCTGTACGTTGGTATTGTAAATACGGGATCAGCTATCGAGAACTCGAAGAGATGCTCAGTGAGCGTGGTATCAATGTTGACCACAGTACGATTTATCGCTGGGTTCAGCGTTATGCGCCAGAAATAGAAAAACGATTAAGGTGGTATTGGAAGCCCAAAGCAGGATTAAGCAGGAAGGTCGATGAAACCTACATCAAAGTGAAAGGCAAATGGGTGTATCTGTATCGGGCTGTCGATAAACAAGGTCATACCATCGACTTTTATTTATCGTCCAGACGTAATGCTAAGGCGGCTAAACGGTTTTTGGGTAAAGCTTTGAAAGGGCTCAAATGCTGGGAATGTCCCTCCGCCATCAATACCGACAAGGCCGCTTCCTACGGTGTAGCCATTACGGAATTAAAGCAAGAAGGCAAATGTCCTGAAGCGCTTGAACACCGGCAAATTAAATACCTGAACAATGCGGTAGAAGCTGATCATGGAAAACTGAAAAGGCTCATCAATCCTGTGAGAGGATTCAAATCGATGAAGACGGCTTATGCCACTATCAAAGGATTTGAAGTGATGCACATGTTTAAAAAAGGGCAGTTCAATACCTGGTTATCCGGTCAAGGAATAGCAGGAGAGATCCGTCTAATCACCAATGCACTGGTAAACTATTAATAATCATCCAGATAACCGGAGTACTTTCGGGCTAGGCTCAATCTTTGCAACAGAGCCGTAAAAAGTGCCCAGGTATTCGATGTTGGGTCGCTCAATTTTTTGAGATTTCTGCTAACCCCTCTTCAGCCGACACTGCAGGAAACATCAAGCACACAAGTATGAGAAATCGTGTGTTTTTCATCTTAACTCCTTTTAAATTTTACTATATATCAGGCAATTACCTAAAGTCTGTGCTTTGTGCGATATTACTACCGCAAACAAACTTATCCCGCAGGCTTATACCAGATGGGCGATGTCCAGGCGCGTTCCTGAATGCTGGCTTGCACGTCGTCTAGCAGAGGCTGCTTACTTCTCACTGCATCATAGGTGGTCCAACGAGGCGTTGGTATTTCTATGACTCGAGTGTAATAAAAAGCGTGCTGTTCTGGGTTAAACTCAGAGTCGGTCCAACTGCCGATAAGGGCCGTTGCCCCTATGGTATTGGTGTACTTGGCTGTTGTCAGGTCGACGGTATTCCCCACTGGTGTAAGCTTGCCATCTTCACCCTTTTTACGTTTATCGGACCAGACCACATCGAAAATCTTTTCATATGTCTTTCCCTTAACATCGACCCAACCCTTGATTATCTGTATTCGGTCAAGATTCGCGCCGTCAGGGTCTTTCATTGCGTGGACGGTAAAGGTCGGAGCAGAGCCAATTGAAGGCAAGTCGCTGCCCATAGGCACGCCTAAATCGTAACCTTGCTGGACCAGCTCTTGACCGTTCTTAGGTTTTGCTGGAAGTTCGACGCCACCGAAGAAACGCACCTTGATGCGCGGCCCCGTGGTGGAATATGTCTCACGGCTCTTCATCGCATCCCATAAACCACTGCGGGTGTTCTGGGTTGCCCAGACGCCGGCTAGGGTGTCGATACTGAGGTCCTTGCCATCAATCCACCCAACGACTTTGCCTGTTCGGCGGGCTTTTACGCTGCCATCGTCACCACCATGGGCTCCGATAAAGCTGTCTTCAGCAACAGCGGAGGGCAGACCATTGTGGTTATCTGTGCCGCCTATGGTGCCGTATTTAAACGGGTTGACGCCGAGGGATTGCTCGTAAGCGAGTCCCATTTTTAAGCCTTCACGAACGAAGTCTTTTTTGTGAAAGGTTCGGCCACTGTTTTTTTGAATCGAATCGGCATTTTCAAAGTCGGAAAATTCATCCTCTGGCCAGAACTGTCTATGGACTTCTGAGTTACCTTTAACTTGCATCATCTCCATCAAAGGCTCGAAATGTTGACGGGTCTGGGCGTATTCAAGGTCGATAGGCTTGCCCTCTGCATCGACACTGGGGAACATCATGCCCTTACTGGCGTTGGAGTTATGGGGAATCGCCAGCAGCTTCATACCTTTGGCTTCTTGCTGGGCCATCCACTGCCATAATCCATCTTCGCGGTTGGTATCAATATAGCTGATGGGGGCATCGGGTACCTGAGCGTCGCGGAAAATCACGTTCCTATGCAGATTACCGCCTCCGGGAGCACCGCTCCACTCAAAGGCTTTAAGGGCGGTAAATTTGCCGGGCTGGTTATATCTGTCCGCCGTTTCCTGCATGATTTTCCAGGCACTCTTGACTGACTCGGGACCGGTGAAGAAGGGAGGGTGAGCTGGATGGGTTCCGCGATTACTGGAGATAACGTACTTCATAAACCAAGCTTCACGGTCCTTGATATCTGTCATGCCCCGTAGCTCTTTGAGCAACTTTTGGTTGTGCCCTTCTGCACCTTCGGTCAAATTGGTATACATTTCACCGATGTATTCAGCATGGTCAGTTACTGCGATGAAGTCCAACGGGCGATGACGTTTCAGCTCTCGGCCCATCAGGTTAATGGTTTCGCCCTGAGCATAGCGGTAGGCATCTTCATGGGTTAAGCGTGTACCACCGAGATAAGCATCCAGTGAGAAAGCGGTGTGCATATGGGTCTCACCGAAGTACACATCCTTAGAGGGATTGACGGCCACGGACTGATTAGTATCGCTTGTCTCTTGCTTAGGGGCAGTGTTGCTTGCTGCTTGAGTCGATTGCTCTGTGGCGCTTCTGTCCTGGTTTTCTTTACTCTCCAGAGGCGAGCAGGCTGACAATATCGTGGTGATAGTGATGCTTAATAGTGTTGGTATCAAAATAGACTTGTTCATCTGACTCATCCTCTCGCTCATGTTTATGTAAGGTGGCTTAATCTTCGTTTGTTGTAACCATTCTTTATCAAAAGAGGTTGGCACTTAAGGTGCGGTCTCTGCTTATTTTTTCGATTAACGGCATTTTACTTTAATGACACAGAGATAATTAACACCTGGAATGCTAACAAGTCAGGGTGATTGTGTTTACACAATGTTTCAATAGTGTGGCAGTTTATTTGTTGCTTTTATTAGCATTTAAAGCCATGTTCTCTTTATTGAGCGTCTTTTGTGAGCAATTTCACGTCAGGGAGAATAAAAATGAAGTTAACGGTAAGTTCAGTGGCTAAATGTGTCGCCATTTACACCACAATGGCTGCAAGCATGGTGATATCTGCAAGCGCTATCGCTGATGAAGAGTTAAATAAACTGTCCAAGGAGGCACAAGACCCTTTGGCAAAAATCATCAGTATGCCTATCTTTTTCAACCAATACACAGACATTGCAGATAGTGGCAAAGACAACAACGCCATACTCATACAGCCTGTTGTGCCTTTTAGTTTTGGCAGTGATGAGTGGTACGGTATTGCTCGCGCCATTATTCCTATTGATGACTTTGAAATACCAGATGAATCAGGGGTGGGCGATACCACTTTAGACATCGTCTTTGCCACCAATGTACGCCCAGGTCTGCGCGCAGGCTTTGGTCCCATCTTTCAAATTCCCACCCACAGCAATAGCGCACTAGGTAAAGACAGCTGGGGCGCCGGATTATCTGGTGGCTTAGTGCTCACCGAAGGGCGTTGGGTTATCGGCGGTCTTGCCACTCAAGTTTGGGATGTCAATGGCGATAACGCGGCTGAAGACATTAACACCTTCACCTTCCAACCTATTGTTAATTATGACTTTGGTGAGAAAGGAGGATGGATTTTCACCTCTACGCCGTTAATCGTTGCGGATTTCACAAAAGATGATGATAAGTGGGATGTGCCTATTGGGGGCGGTTTTTCTCATATGAGCAGGATTGGAAAGATGCCAGTAAGTTGGGGACCGCAAGTTTATAAACATGTAAAAGGCGCGGCAGATTGGGAGTTTCGCTTCATGGTGCGTGCAATCTTACCTGGATTTTAATTCTTAACAGCTAAGCTCATTTGAAGTGGCTTGAAACCAAGCTTTAGCAAAGAATTGATGAGCTATATCAGCCATCAGGAGGGGGTAGGTGACTCCTCCTTTGACGCTAAAGTGGCAACCAAAAAATCACAACAGAAATAGTCGTTAATGATATTAAACAGGGAAAAATATGAATAAGTTATTTTTATGCGTAACACTTTTAGCTGTCGCAACGCTCTCAGCGTGCACGATAAATAAAAATCAACAGCTCACCGTGTCAGCTGACGGGATGACGTTAGTTAAAGCGACACGTTCGACTCAAGTGGCTAAAAACGAGAATGTTGATTTTACCCGTTACGATAAAATCCTTATCTCTCCCAGCACTGTTACCTTTAAAAAGGATTGGAAACGAGATTACAATCGCGATGAAAGAGAGTTATCAATGCGAGTTGAAGATAAAGATGTTATTCGCATTAAAGAGGGGGTAGAAAAACTCTTTGATGAAGTATTTCAGGAAGAGCTAGCCAAATCAACACATTATTCCATTGTGACCAAAGCAGAGCCGGGAACCTTGTTACTTAAGCCCTCTGTCCTCAATTTGGAAGTGAATGCACCTGATTTAGAGAGTGCTGTCAATGTTAAACGCTATACTGATACCACAGGCGAAGGGACATTGCTTTTGGAGGTCTTCGATGGAGTGAGTGGCCAGATAGTTGCTCGTATCATCGATGCAGAAGAGGCGGGGGATAATGATTTTTACGAGTGGGCGAGTCGAGTCTCAAACCGTGCAGACGCCAAAAGAGTGATTAGAAAGTGGGCTAAAAGCTTAAGAGAGCATTTAGATAAAGCGCATACTAGTCCAGCTAAGCAGTAGAGCTTAGATACCTGAGGTGATGGATCATCTTTTGTTTACTCCTAAGTCGTTTATAGTTGAAAAGCTTCATAATTCAAAAAGACTTTTCATAACAGCGAGTTCTAAACCAATATTGTCAAGGAATGAACAATGAAAATTATAATGACTATAGCTTTGTATGTGCTTCTAACCATGAGCTCTGTAGCGGATGCTAAGGGGCGAGCGACTCCTCCACCTGAATTAGGAACCCTTAAGGGCGCTGAGGCTGAAGCCTTTTATCTTGGTGTTAATGCCGTTATTTGGGGGTATCCAATCGTGTTCTTTGAAGATTTAATTCGCGGTCGGACACGACCTGATGCTGAAGCTAAAACAGGTAACCCTCAAGCACAAATAAATGAATTTGCTTTAGTCCGCCAATTACGCGGCCCTGAATTTAAAGCGATTGCGACACCCAACAATGACACTCTATATGCTCAAGCCTTTACAGATGTCAGCCGCGAACCTATGGTTCTTTCGGTTCCTGAAGTAGAAGCGGATCGCTACTACACCATGCAATTATGGGATCCAAATGGCGATACTTTTGCTTATGTTGGTAGTCGAACTACGGGTGTTAAAGCCGGTGACTTCGCGCTTGTGGGGCCTGACTGGAAAGGTAATTTACCTCCAGATGTTAAACGTATTGATAGTGAGTACAACAGTTTAGTTATTTGGGGGCGCATTGGAGTTAAGGGATCAGACGATGTAAAAAATGCTAATAAAATTCAAGATAAACTTCGCTTAACCCCCCTTAGTCAGTTTCAGGAAATGAAAAACAGTGGACAAGAAATCGCAGTAGATAAAACTTTTTCGATGCAACGCGTAGCCTATACTAAACCTGCTGATTTAGCTCCTGAGCTTGAATTCTATTATAAACTTGCACGCTCACTAAAATTCACTCCCCCGAAAGAACGCGATATTGTCATTGCCGATAGTTTGCAACAAATTGGATTTAGGGATGACAACTTAAGATTTGATTATTCTGCTTTAAGTGATGCCCAAAAAAGCGGGCTAACTAAAGCCTACCAGTTCGCATTACATTTAATGGACTCTAATGCCGCTAGCACTGGAGAGTCGGTTAATGGTTGGCGTTGGAGTAGAAAGTCAGGAATTATGGGGACTGATTACTTATTCCGAGCAGCTTGGGCAAAATGGTACACCGGTGGTAATACGGCCAAAGAAGCCATCTACATGGATGGCCGCAAGGACGATAAAGGTCAGCCCTTTAACGGAGATGACCATTACCTCATGCACTTCCCCAAAGATCAGCTACCACATGTTAAAGCCTTTTGGTCCGTGTCTATGTATGATTTAAATACAGGGGCATTTATTGAAAACCCAATTAAGCGCTACTCTATTGGGGGTCGCACTCAAGGTTTAATTTATAACGATGATGGCTCTCTTGACATTTTTTTACAAAATGAAGCACCAATAGACGCTAAGAAAAAATCAAATTGGTTGCCAGCCCCCACAAAAGGCTTTTATCTGAATTTGCGACTTTATATTCCGGATGACAGTTTACAACAAGGTTTATGGAAGCCACCTGTTGTTCAGCAGGTTGATAAATAGTTATACATTTCCCTACACAAAAACTCTTTACATAATACGCTTTATGTAAAGAGTTAGCCTATTCAGGTATAGTCCACATGCGGCTTACACGACGATGAAAAATTATGACCGACGGGCGAAATGTGGTTCTGTCGCATCTTTGAAAAAAGCAGTGATCGTACTATTCTCCAGACACTGTTAAGCTGCTAAAGAATAAAATTGCTCCCATAACGTCATCTCACCAGCATCTTTCATCTGACCTTTACGAAGCATTTGCCATAACTCGACACCGACTATTGTAGCTTCAGCCCCAGCCATCGATTTGAATCCAAGGGCGGTACGCATCTTCCACTTCACCGCTCGGTGACTCTGCTCTACGATATTATTGAGGTATTTAACCTGCAACACTTCGATAATATAAGCTGCGATACCGGCGAACCAAAGTTGCCAATTCAAGTTATCCAGAGCCGCGCTGTTACTTCCACTTTTATCAATAACCACTTTCTCTGGTAAGCCATGCTGCCCGATAGCTTTGTTAAAGAAGTCTCTGGCGGCAGCTTCATCCCGCTTTTCGCTCAACATGAAATCGATAGTATCACCGTATTTATCAACGGCTCGGTACAGGTAAAACCATAGACCTTTAACTTTGATATACGTTTCGTCCATTCGCCACGAGCCAGACACTGCGCGCTTTCTGCTGTTACGGAAGGCAGCTTCCAAAAGAGGAGCATATTCCAACACCCAACGATGAAGCGTCGCGTGATCAACGTGAACACCACGTTCAGCGAGTAACTCTTCTATATCACGATAACTCAGCTTATAAGCAACATACCATCGAACGGCCATCAAGATTGTGGCTGAAGGAAACTGTTTTTTGGCGAAGCTTAAGGCCATAGGATAAATTACATAACAAATAAAAATCCAGCTTAGCATCACTGCAGGGCTGGACTATGTATCGTCTGCTTATCAAGTTCTGTATGTAGACCATTTCTGTAACTTCAAGATGCGACAGAACCTTCATTTATCTGAGCAGGGTCTCAAGAAGTTGGTCACGACGTTACGGGTTCACAAGAAGCGCAATGGTAAAGAGCTGCTACAAGTTGAAATCACTGATGCGAGCCGACGCAAATTAAGTCTAATGATCTTCAAATCAGGTAAAACAAAAATTGAAATCATTGATTATTTGATATTGAATGCGGATTTAAGTGAATTTGAAAAGAACGAATAATTACAATGTAACTATTCGTTGGTGTCATTTGAAGCGCTGCACGAGTGCTAATTCGATAACAAAAAGTCGTTTTCAGGAAAAAAAGCAAAAAAAATCACATCCAGCAAGGCTGGATGTGATGACTGCTTTGTCAGTGTCGGAATGCTCTGGTATAAGCCTGGGTTATCTTTTATTTACACGAGAATAGCGCTCTAAAATATTGAGCTTATCCTCTCATAACCTTGACAAAATCTCTTACTTGCACAGGTTTGACTTGTACAAAGGTTATCCACTAAATCTGTGGGTAACTTCATCAAATCTTCATAAAACTGGCATGAAAACGTTTTATGAGATGAGGAAACCCTTAAGCTCAAAGCCTTCATCGAGTTCTTTTTTAAACACGGTTGGCATCCGGCCTTGTCCTGTCCAGCTGATGGTTTCGCCATTGACTTCAATACTGTACTTCGCAGGGCGGGGTTCGCGTTTTTTCTTGGGGGCCTTTGGTGCCTCTCCCACGTCATCCAAGCTCAGCCCGAGTTCGGCCATCTGCTTTCTGATGGCATCAATTTGAGCATTACGCTCTGCATTTTCAGCAAGCTCAGCTTCCGCTTGGGCCTCTCTTGTGGCAATCAATTGTTCAAGCTTGCCGGCGAAGACCTTTAGCTCATCAAACGGCAGGTCTTTGACTGCTGCCTTGAATTTACGGCCATGGGTTAAAATCTCTAAAAAATCGCTCATTATTTCAGTCTCTTTAAAAGGAAAAAGTGGGTTGATATTGAATGGTCATCAACAAAAAAAACCGCCTTACTTAGCGGGATTGAAAGGGTAAAAGCCTTATTATTGTTCCGTCTGTATCCCTACTTGGCTGGGCGTATACTCGTAGCTAGCAAGGGATTAGTCAAGTTTGGGGCTATCGCATTTCGCCTTTATCTCTGTCCGGCTTGCCGTTTTGGTCAAAAAATCGAATGGTACACTTTGGGTAGCCCGAACAGCCCCACCAAAATACCCCTGCTTTTTTCGCTGGGCGTCTGATAAGGGGCTTGCCGCATTGCTTGCAAAACTCGGTCTCTGAGATGGCCAGCGTGGATTTATTTTTATCTTCAAGGTTAGGCTTGCCGTTATCATCAGGGTAATGGCTCTTACATTCAGGGTAACGATTACAGGCCCAAAACGGGCCATGCTTTCCTTTACGCTTCACCAGCGCCCCCACTTGGCACTTAGGGCAACTGATTTTGTTTTTGATGGTGATGGGCACGCCGTTGGTTTTTACATCAGAAATACGCAGTGCCAGGTAATCATCTAAATCACTGACAAATGCCTCAACGGTGGACTCTCCGGCTCTGATAGCTTGCTGTTTCTGTGCCCACAGTGCCGAGGTATCCGGCGCCACAATCTCTTTAGGCAGCAAGGCGCAGAACTCTTGCCCTTGCTCGGTGGTTTTCCACACCTTCTCCTTATAGCCTTTCTCAGTGCTAAGGGTGATTAAAGGATTGTTGGCCAACTTCTTCAAAATAGCCGCCCGGGTGGCTTCTGTTCCGATAGAGCCAGACTCAGACGCATTATCTTTGTCCTTAGCTTCCAAGGCCGCGCGAAGCGTTGGGTCTTCTATGAATTTGGCTGCCCGGGTCATCGCGGCCAGTAAGCTTGATTCGACAAAGTATTTCGGTGGTGTGGTTTTCTTCTTATCGATATCAAGTGATTGGTTAGTGCCGGTGTCTTTGCTCACTTCCCTTAAGTCCAGCTCTTGCTTGCTCTCGCGTTCCTCCTCTATTTCACCTCGATACAGCACTTCCCAGCCTTGCGCGGTCATATTGCTTTGGGTGGCAACAAAGACACGCCCTTGGCAATCAATCTCCAAACGGGTCTTATCTCGCACACTGGCTGGATAAAACAGGGCTACAAAGCTTTTTGCGACTAACTCATATACCGTGCGCTCTTTAGGGCTCAAGGTGATGCTTGCCCCACTTTTTTCAGTGGGGATAATCGCATGGTGCGCGGTGATTTTACTGCCGTTAAAGGCTTTGTGCTTCAATTGAGGATTGCCGCCCTCGATGGCTGCATTCAGTCCTGGTGCTGTACCCGCTATTGCAGTCAGTACCTTACTGGCCCCCGCATAGTGTTCATCAGACAAATAACGGCAATCTGAGCGTGGGTAGGTTAATAGCTTGTGGGTCTCATACAGGCTTTGTACCAGCTTGAGGGGGTCATCGGCACTGTAACCATGTTGTTTGGCGCACGTTTGTTGCAAGGTCGACAAGTTAAACGGCAACGGCGCGGCCTTGTTTTCCGCCTTAGTGTTGATGCCAGTGATACTCGCCGGTTGGTTGAGGCACTGCTCTTGTATCATGAGCGCATCAAGCTCACTGGTTAGACGATTTTTCTCATCCGTGTTGTCATCCTTTCCAGGAACATGTTTGGCATTAATATTACCTTTTGAAAAAGAGAAGGCACCAGAAAGTACGTAGTAGAAGCTCTCGCAGTGGTTGAGATTCGCCAGTGTTCGAGTGTTAATCAGTCCCAATACCGCGTTTGCACTCGGCCTACATTGAGTACATTGCCATAGCCCTCATCTGAGGCCTTTTTTGATCTTGGTTTTAATACCAGTTCCTAGGAACTAGGATTAGCCTCTTCTTATCCTTACCGCTTCATTTAAAATTTAGGCAAAAAAAAGCGACCTAATCAGGTCGCTACATGTTCCAAGCTTGGAATAGGGTGACAGTCGCGCTAGAAACTATCTAAAAGGGAGTGATGATGAACAATGAAAACGACTTCAATCTAACGTTAAACAGAAGCCAAAAATTCGGTTCATATAATCAGAGTCCCATTTATCCGGATAGTTCATATTTTATTGGAAATAACGATAAAATATTTACCAGCAACTTTCTCTAACTTTTAAAACGGGCAAGATTAACTGGTGAGTTTAACCAGCCAGATCTTAAATTCATCATCCATGCTTGTGCCCCATTGCTTAACTAAAGACTGGTACCTTGGGTAGTCTCCCTTGCGGGTGAATATGAGCATATTATCGATCTTATCTTTGTGGTTTTCCATCATGAAGCGAACCGATAAATATCCCCAACGATAGACTCTGTCGGTGCCGCCATTTTTCTCGTAGCCGGTATTAAATAGCTCACTTAATGGGAAGTTGCTATTGTCTGAAAGGGATTTTTTAGCCAAGTCGATGGCGGCTTGATTATCGTCTCCTCGGGAGACATATTCACCTAATCCTTCGCTCCACCAGATCAAGTAGGGTAAAAGTGGTGCAGGTTTAGGGCAGTATTCAGGAGCACTGTGGGAGTCGTGCAGTGAGGCACAAAAATCACCGTATAAGTTAAAGTGGCCATCCAAATAATGCACATATTCATGGGCTAAGTTCCAAATCTGCCCCTTCTTCTCATAGGCGACAAATTCTGCTTGATTGTCAGTTTGGCCCGGTAATCCTTCGAGGAACATGCCGCCATTGTCGCTGGGTACATCGAAGTGAGTGGTTACATACTGAGTGTAATCTTCGCGAGAATGATAGACGTTGGCTCGCATACTCATGTTGTTGTCGTTGGCGACAGGCTTACCTTGGGTACCAAATAGCTGATGAAATTTAGCTTCTTGTTTGCCCATTAGCGCACAAGCCTCGGCTATCTGCTCTTCTGTTAGGGCTTGTGAACGTATGACTATGGTGTCACTACAGGCATGATTCTGAGATAAGACCGCGGCTAAACTCGTTGGATCTTCTTGAACCGATGAATGGCAGGCACTTAGGCTAAGCAGACCCGTTAATGATAAAAGTTTAAACGTTTGCACGGCGTGTTCCCTCGAAATGTCTTTTTGTATACAATATTCTCAAGTGTTTCATCTAAGTTAAATGAAGTCAATTGCAATGACATGTTCACCGGCTGTGGTTAAGATAATCATTAATATTCGTGGTATGTGTTATCGACGGCAACGCCAGTTAAACTTTATGTACATGTGTCGGGCTATTTATATTTGAGATTTCAAGTTAATTCGTAATTGCTAAAAAGGAAAGTGTAGTGTCAAATCAATGGGATAATAATCGTGACTATCATTCATTTGCTAATGTCGATGAAATTAGAGTCAAGCATTTAGCATTAGATCTCGATGTCGATTTTGAAGCTAAACAGTTAACAGGTGTTGCCGAGTTAACGCTGGATTATATCGATGCCAGTTGTCGTCATTTATGGTTAGATCTTCGCGAACTCACCATACTGGATGTACGAGATGATAAGGGTGATGTCTTAACATTTACTATTGATAAACACGATTCTATCTTAGGCGAGAGACTTAATATCTCTCTGTTGAGTCAGACTCTAAGTGTGAAGCTGTATTATCAGACCTCAACCAATGCCCAAGGTCTGCAATGGTTAACTCCTGAGCAAACCAGTGGTAAGACTCTGCCATTTCTATTCAGCCAATCTCAGCCCGTTAATGCCAGAAGCTGGATCCCATTGCAAGATAGCCCTAAGGCCCGCATCACGTTCGAGGCAATAGTTAAGGTGCCTGTTGGCATGCGGGCTGTG
Source organism: Shewanella sp. YLB-07 (assembly GCF_009377275.1). Taxonomy (NCBI): domain Bacteria; kingdom Pseudomonadati; phylum Pseudomonadota; class Gammaproteobacteria; order Alteromonadales; family Shewanellaceae; genus Shewanella; species Shewanella sp. YLB-07. The sequence continues at coordinate 208,387 of NZ_VOQB01000002.1, forward strand.
ATGAGCGCCATGAATGATGCGACGGCGAGTTTGGATGGAGAATTCTCTTTCTCAATGGAGAAATCCATGCCGACTCATCTGTTGGCCATCGCGGTGGGAGATCTCGCCTTCGGTAAAATAGGCGACCGCACCGGCGTCTATGCTGAGCCCGAAGTGTTAGATGCGGCGGTCAAAGAGTTTGAAGATACCGAGCAGATGGTAGAAATCGCCGAGTCTCTGCTGGGGCCTTATCCCTGGGGGCGTTATGACATGATAGTCTTGCCGCCTAGTTTCCCCTTTGGTGGCATGGAAAACCCTCGATTGGCATTTATTACGCCGACCCTGATCGCTGGAGACAAGAGTCTGGTGTCTACCGTGGCCCATGAGTTGGCTCACTCCTGGACTGGAAACCTGGTCAGTAATGCCACTTGGCGAGATCTTTGGCTCAATGAGGGATTTACCACCTATTTTACCAATCGCATCGTCGAGGCTGTGTTTGGTAAAGAGCAAGCCGAGTTGGAAGTGGTATTGGAATATGGCCGCTTGAAGGAGGAGCTGGCAACCACAGAACTCGCCGAACAGCATTTACCTGCCAATGTACAGACTCAAGATCCCAATGAGGCTTTTAATCGTTTCACCTATGATAAGGCGTCTATGTTTGTCCATGATTTGGAGCGTCGTTTGGGTCGTGAGGCATTCGATAAATTTCTCTATACCTATGTGCAGCACTTTGCATTCGAGGCGATAACCACAGAAACGTTTATCGAGTATGCCAAGCAGACCTTGCTGATTGAGCATGCAGACAAGCTCAGCGAGGCTGAGTTGCTGGAGTGGATCTATGGCTGTGGCATGCCTGACTGGTTTACTCCGCCGGTATCAGACAGTTTAGATAAAGTCGAAGCAGCCATAGAGACTTGGTTGGCTGGTACACAAGCAAGCTCGTTATTGACAGATAGTTGGCGAGTCCATCATTGGCAGTACTTTTTAAGTTCACTGCCTGAGGTGCTTAGTCAAGAGCAGCTGATGGAGTTAGATGGATGCTTTAACCTGACTCAATCGACTAACGCAGAAATTGCTTGTGATTGGTTTAGGGTGGCTATCCGTAATCACTACGATCCAGTATTACCCGCATTGAGTGATTACCTTATCCGAATAGGCCGGGGCAAGTTTGTTAGGCCACTCTACTCAGAGTTGCAAGTTGCCGGCTATGAGAGCGAAATTAAGCAGATCTATAGCCAGGCGAGAGTGGGGTATCATCCATCGATCGTCGTTCAGCTAGATAAGAGCATTGGTTTGTAAACAGGGCTTGAAAGCAAAAAAAATGGCACCTCAATGAGGTGCCAAACATTCTTAATAGAATAAGTTCTGAATTGGTAAGCACTAAGCGCTAGCAAATTAACTTACCTTTCAGTTGAGAACTCATTGAGCCCTCTAAAAGGGAGGTGATGAACCATGATGAAAACATGAAACAAGTTACACTCAACTTGCTACATATAATCAGAGTCACTATCTCGAAGAAAGTTCACCACACATCATAAATAAATCCAATCTTTCAGGTTTTCTGTAGAGGTATTATTATATCTAATGATTAACCTATTGTTTTTCATTGTTAATTTTCTTTTGTTTTTAATCGTTTTTTCTTGAATGTTAAAGCAATAAAGCCTCATCGATTTCAACAAATTTACAGGCCGAATCGATAAGAGACTTAGCTGTGAGTGTCGGTACACCATAAACTTGAGTGTCGACGCCATACTTTTGATACACCTTGAGCATGAGTAAGTCGAAATCACCATCGCCGGAGAGCAGAATGATAGTATCCACTTCCGGAGCCGCTTCCATTACATCGATGGCAATCCCCACGTCCCAATCACCCTTTGCCGAACCATCGCTGCGCTGAATAAATGGTTTTAGCTTAATATCGAAGCCTATGTGTTTGAGTGCATCCTGAAATTTAAGCTGGCCATCATCGCCTTTATGAATGGCGTAGGCCGTGGCCGAGACAATATCGCCCTCGTAGCCAATGTGTTGCCATAACTTTCGATAGTTAAACTGGCGGCCATAGGCCTGACGGCAGGTGTAATAGATATTCTGTACATCGACGAAGATGGCTATTTTCTTATTTGTCATGCTTAGCTTCGCTATGAATTATGTGTGGTGCACATTCTTACTCATTTATCTATGGCAGCACAAGCTAGCCTCTACATTTTTTATGGCATCATGTATTTTGGCCGAAAGATAGCCTCAATAACTGAACCATGGCCCGGGTTTTCTCGGGCAAATAAGGTTGAGATGGATAGATCAAGGTGAGTTTAAGTTCGGTAAAACGCTGTTGGTCTAATATTTCATGCAAGCTGGCGTCTTGAAGATATTTATCCACCAGTAATCTGGGTAATAAGGCGACGCCCTTACCTGATTTTGCCAGCCTGATGAGAAGCTGTAGATCATCGCTGTAAAGGTGATATTCGACATCTTCAGGTAACAGTGACCTGCTATAGCGACTGGCTAACAGTTGATGAGACGCTAGGTCAGAAAATTGCTTAGGGGTACCAAACTGACTGAGATAGCTTACGGATGCGACCATGCAAAAACTCAAATAGAGTAAGTGCTGTTGAACATAGTCATGGTGCAGTGTGTCTATATAACTTGGTAAAATCTGTAGATCCGTATCGGTTCTTCTCAAGTCTATAGCTTGTTTCTGATGCTCTACTTCTAATCTGACATCAGGATATCGATTAACATAATCTTCGATAACGTTAGAAAATATCTCTGTCATTCCAAGGGCGGGCGGGATAGCCAGACGCATTTTCCCCTGTGGTGTCATTCGCTCTGTCTGCATCAAATTAACCGCTTCGTTTAATCTGTTGAGGGGGCCGTTCACCTGTTCGTACAACCATTGCCCACGTTCAGTGAGTTCTATGTTGCGGGTAGTGCGGATAAGTAGCTGGTAGCCTAGTTGTTTTTCCAGTTCTTGTAAGCGCCGACTGACTTTAGAACGCTGTAAACCATTGGCCTTAGCAGCCGAACTGATCCCTTGGTGTCGTACCGTCTGAACAAACAAATTGATATCGTCTAAGCTTGGCATCTGCTACTCCATGATCTTTTACTTGATAATCCCGTCCTATTAATAGGACGTACATGGCCTATGATACAGACTATTTGTAGTAAAAATAGCGATATATAATACTCTGCTTAAGATTGAAAGGAGATAAAATGGAGCTCGCAGAGCAAAAATTCAGACGTTGGATGACAGTGTTGATCATCATGTTCGTGGTGACTGGCCTCTATCTGGTTATGGCCGACCGCTATGCGCCCATGACGACTGAGAGTCGGGTACAAGGCTTTGTCGTGCAGTTAGCCCCCGAAGTGTCGGGCTATATAACCCAAGTGAACCTCAGCAATAATCAGTTGGTTAAGTCTGGTGATCTGTTATTTAGCATAGATGATCGTAAGTTTAGGTTAGCGGTTACTATGGCCGAGTTGAATTTAAAGCAGGCCATCGAGGGGGAAGCGTCCCTGTATGCTCAGGCCGCGGCGGCGAAAGCGAATATTACAACCAGTACAGCAGCTTCTGACAATGCCAAAAGGGAGTTTCAAAGAATATCTAAGTTGTCGACTTCAGGTTCTGTCTCTGAATCTAAGCTTGATTCGATCAGGACACAGAGAGATGAGAGCTCGGCGAATCTTGTCGCAGCGAAGGCCCAGTACAGGGCAATTGAGACTCAACTTGGTGATAGTGAGGGGGAGAGTAGTTTAGTACATTCAGCCGAAACGAGTTTAGCACAAGCCAAGTTAGACTTCTCGCACACACAGATAAAAGCACCGAGTGACGGTGTGGTGACAAATCTACAGCTGCATAAAGGTAGTTTTGCCAGTGTTAATCAGCCTCTTCTGACATTTATTCCTACCGACTCTTTGTGGATCACTGCCGATTTCAGAGAGAAGGCCACCTCCATGTTACAACCTGGCATGCGCGCCGAAGTCGCCTTCGATGGACTGCCCGGAGAGGTGCTGAGTTTAGCTGTGTCCAGTCGTGATTTTGGTGTGGCGTCGGCGCAGCAGAAGGCTAATGGTCAATTGTCATCGGTTGTGACCAGTAATCGTTGGGTACGTGATGCCCAAAGAGTCAGGGTTAACTTCAGCGCTGACATTAAACTTCCTGATAATCTATTTGTTGGTTCTCGTGCAACTGTTATTATCTATCAAACAGATAATTTAGTGTTTAATTTTTTAGGTGGGCTATTAATACGCATGGTGAGTCTGTTCCATTATGTGTATTGATCACGTCTGAACTTAGATTAAAACGAGTAAAAGGTAACCAGGATGTCACCATCAAATAGTAAGCCAGTTAAAAGAGAAACCACGACCCGAATGATTCTGGGAGTCAGTGTTACTCTGCTGCTTGCCGTTATTTTTGAACAGGTTGAAGCCCTGTTTATTCGGGCTCTCACTATGGTTTATTTTCTGTTTTAGAGAGTCATTCGAGGAGGTAAGATGAAGCCGTTAAGGATCTGGTTCGCCTGTGTGTTAGGTGTAACCATAAGCACGCTCCTTGGGTGGTCGAATGCCATGTTTATGGCCTTGTTTCCTGTGTTTGTTTTAGTGAGTCTGAATCGTTGGAATACGGGCTTGTTTGTGCAGTTGATATTGGGCATCTTCTGGGTGAGCGTTCAGGTAAGCCTAATCATAGGCTTCTTGCAGCCATACCCGGTTCTCATGCTGATAGCCGTGGGGATCATGCTGCTGTTTAAATGCTTTGCCATGCATCATAAACCGATCTATGTATTCGGATATGTGGGTCTACTTATTGGTTCGATTCTGCTCAATTTTGGCAGCTATCAAGCATTCGATTTAGAAAACTTCATCGTGGGGATCTGGATAGCCACTCTGATGACCTTGCCTATCTGCGGTCTGGCCTTTTATTGTTTTCCTGATCCGATAGAAGAAGGGCCCATAATGAGTATACAAGGGCAAGATAAAGAGCCTAAAGCCATATTGGAACAAACCGCCCTGGGCTGGCTGGTGGCCATGGTTGCGTTTGTCATTTTTCAGGTGGCGAACTTGAATGACTCACTCTCGGCTCAGGCGAGTATCTTGGTCATATTGGCACCTATGACTCTGGTTGGGTCCCTGATGGCGGCAAAAATTCGTATCATAGGAACATTGGCCGGTTGTATGGCTGCGATGGCCATTCAATTTGTTCTCTATGATATGTTTGACAACCCTATACTCTATCTCGTGTCTTATGCCATCGCCGCCGGGATCTTCTGTCGCTGGTTGGCTAAGGATCCTGTATGGGCAGGGATCGGTTTCTCAGCCATCTCCGCGCTGACGATTCCTTTGACGACTAACATGGTACCGGGACAACAAGACGCCTTCTTCGCCATTCTTTATCGAGCTAGCTCTATTCTGGTCGCTGTGATCGCCACCTCAATGATGATCTGGCTAGGCTATAAGCTGCTCAAGTCGATGCCTTGGTTGTTTAGCTTACCAAGGCAAGAGAAAGGTTAAATCACCGATTCTGATTCTTTACCTTGATATAGCCCATCATGACTAAGTCTTTACCTTGGCTGGTGTATTTATTAAAAAGCTGTTCGATATCATTCGGCGCTTGGACATCTTGGCTAAATCCATGCTTTCGGTAAAACTCCACCAGGTGTGGTAGAGAAAATAGATAGGTTTCTTTTGATGTCAGTTTCTCTGTTACTCGCTTCATTAGCTGGTGGCCTATGCCTTTTCCTCTATGGTCTGGGTGAACCAGCATACCGTTCAGTAAGTTAAATTCTCCGATAGGCCTAAACCTGAGACCTGCAATAATCTGCTCTGCTTTAATGTATGAGTCAGGGGGGAAAGTGTGTTCATCATCATTTATCAATAAGGCTATCTGCTCTTTTCGACTGATTCGGGTATAGGGCATGTAACTGCGGTAAAAGCCGTAGACACCTCTTCGGTGTAGATTATCTAGCCAAATTAATTTCAATTGGAATGTCTCATAAGCGCCAAGTATTTTGGCTGCGTGGATTATCGAAGAAATTTTTACCAATTGCTAATAGTGTTCACTCAACAGATAAATGGGTTGCAGCTCGATTTTATCGGCCTTTTGTGGCCTTGCAGCCTCCAGATATAACTTGTGTCTTTCTGTGTTGGCTTGTGTGGCTTTAGTTTGCCTGTGGTTGCGGGATTGTTTCTAGTCATGCTCTGTTACAAGATATTGTTTAATAAACACCGGACATTTGCGTTGCTTTACACAGCTTTACCCTACAAAGGCTAGTTTTTCTTTAAAATAGTGGCAATTCACAACCTTGGTATTAGAAGAAAACTCATCAATGAAAAAAAGTCTGCTATTGATCCCCATTCTTATCGTGAGCGCCGTTGTCGCTTCGTTCAGTGGCTTTACTCTGGCGCAGAAGCCTAACGATAAGTCGGCGCGTGCACCGCGCGTCGTGCCTGTGGTTACAGGTGTTGTTGATCGGCACCTGTTGTCTCAGACTATCTCTTTAATAGGCAAATTGCAGGCGGATAAATCTGTCTATATTTCCCCAGAGGTGGCGGGCAAGGTTAAAGCGATTCATGTGACCGCTAATCAAGAGATACACACGGGGCAGCTGCTAATCCAGCTCGAAGATGCTAAGCCTCAGGCTAGTGTCTCAGAGGCGAAGGCGTACCTCAACGATGAGAAACGTAAACTAAAAGAATATCTCAAGCTCATCGATCGTAATGCCATCACCCAGACTGAGATTGATGCTCAAAGAGCCAGTGTCGATATTGCCACCGCCAGACTCGAGTCTGCTCAGGCCGAACTCGAATACCACTATATCAAGGCGCCTTTTTCCGGTACCGCGGGATTACTGGATTTCAGCCGGGGGACCATGGTGACGGCGGGGAGTGAGCTGCTGTCCCTAGATGATCTATCTTCTATGCGGGTCGATTTGCAGGTACCTGAGAATTATCTCTCTATGTTGAGTGTTGACATGACAGTGGCTGCAACCAACAGAGCCTGGCCCGATAGTACGTTTACAGGGTGGGTGGTGGCTATCGATCCTCGTATTAATGAGGAGACCCTGAACCTTAAGGTGCGGGTCAATTTCGATAACGCAGATCATAAGCTAAAGCCTGGCATGATGATGTCGGCGAGTCTGAGCTTTCCTGCCGTGTCTGAGCCTGTGATCCCGGTTCAAGCCATAGAATATTCCGGCACCAAACGATTTGTATACGTGATTGGCGCAGACCAATTAGCCAAACGAACCCAAGTGGTTCTAGGAGCGCGTATTCAAGATGAAGTACTTATCACAGATGGACTCAGTGTCGGCGATCGCATCGTAGTGCAAGGTTTAGTTAACATGCGTGACGGCTTAAGAGTGGATGACCTTTCAAATAAAGATGAGTCTATGACTGCGGGCCATAAGTTAGGTGAGTCTCAGGGAGACAGAAGTTAATGTTAATCTCTGATATCTCAGTTAAACGCCCCGTCGTCGCTATCGTTTTAAGTTTGCTTCTATGTGTATTTGGCGCCGTGTCCTTCTCTAAACTGGCGGTGCGTGAAATGCCGGATGTGGAAAATCCAGTGGTGACTGTGATGACCACCTATGATGGCGCTTCGGCAACGATCATGGAGAGTCAGATCACCACATCTTTGGAGGATGAACTCACAGGCATCAGTGGCATCGATGAGATAACATCCGTTACCCGCAACGGGATGTCGCGGATCACCATCACCTTCGATCTCGACTGGGACCTTACCGAAGGGGTGAGTGATGTCCGTGATGCGGTTGCCCGTGCCCAACGTCGTTTGCCCGACGAGGCGGATGATCCTATTGTCTCCAAGGACAATGGCTCGGGTGAGCCTTCAATTTATATCAATCTCAGCTCGTCTGTGATGGACAGAACCCAGCTGACCGACTATGCCCAGCGGGTGTTGGAAGACAGATTCAGCCTGATCACTGGGGTGAGCTCGGTGAGTATCTCTGGCGGCCTCTACAAGGTGATGTATGTTCAGCTCAAACCTGAGTTGATGGCGGGTCGTAATGTGACGACCGCAGATATCATTGCCAGCTTAAAGACTGAAAACGTTGAAACCCCGGGCGGAGAAGTCAGAAACGACACCACTGTAATGACAGTGCGTACGGCCAGGCTCTACAATAATCCGCATGACTTTGATTACTTAGTGGTTCGCACCGCCAGTGATGGCACGCCAATTTACCTTAAAGATGTCGCCTCGGTTTTTGTTGGTGCAGAGAATGAAAACTCCACATTTAAGAGTGATGGTGTACCAAACTTAAGTTTAGGTATCATAGCTCAGTCCGACGCCAACCCTTTAGAGGTGGCAAAGGCTGCGCATATCGAGGTCGAGCGCATTCAGCAATTCCTGCCTGAAGGGACTCAGCTGGTGGTCGATTATGACTCCACGGTATTTATCGACCGCTCAATTAGCGAAGTTTATAACACATTGTTGATCACCGGTGGACTGGTTGTCCTGGTGCTCTATATCTTTATCGGTCAGGCGAGGGCAACACTTATCCCTGCCGTGACCGTACCGGTTTCGCTCATTTCAGCCTTTATTGCCGCTAACTTTTTTGGTTTCTCGATTAACTTGCTCACCCTGATGGCCTTGATTCTGTCCATCGGTCTGGTGGTGGATGATGCCATAGTGGTGGTGGAGAATATCTTCCATCATATCGAGAAAGGTGAACCACCTTTGTTGGCAGCCTATAACGGCACGCGGGAAGTGGGGTTTGCCGTTGTCGCCACCACGGCCGTTCTGGTGATGGTATTTCTGCCTATCTCTTTCATGGAAGGCATGGTCGGACGCTTGTTTACCGAGTTCTCCGTCATGCTGGCGATGTCGGTGATCTTCTCCTCTATCGTGGCCCTGACGTTAACGCCAGTGCTCGCCAGCAAGATACTTAAAGCGGATGTTAAGCCTAATCGTTTCAATATCTGGATCGATGCCAGATTTAGCAAGCTGGAGCGTGGCTATCGACTCGCCGTTGCCAAGGCGATTCAATTTAGGTTTGTCGCGCCTGTGGTGATCATCTTGTGTATTGTCGGCAGCGCCGCCCTGATGCAGGTGGTGCCATCACAGCTGGCACCCCAAGAAGATAGGGGGGTGATATTTGCTTTCGTCAAGGGGGCAGAAGGCACCAGTTACAACCGCATGACGGCTAACATGGATATTGTCGAAGACAAGCTAATGCCGCTGTTAGGCCAAGGGGTGATCAAGTCTTTCAGCGTACAAGCTCCGGCATTCGGTGGCCGGGCTGGTGATCAGACCGGTTTCGTTATCATGCAGCTTGAAGACTGGGAAGATAGGGACGTCAATGCTCAGCAAGCACTGGCTATTGTCGCTAAAGCCCTGCAGGGGATCCCCGATGTGATGGTGCGTCCCATGTTGCCAGGTTTCAGGGGGCAATCGAGCGAGCCGGTGCAGTTTGTGATAGGAGGTTCTGATTACCAGGAACTGTTCAAGTGGGCGGAAGTTTTACAGGAAGAAGCGATTCATAGCCCTATGCTGGAAGGGGCCGATCTCGATTACTCCGAGACCACGCCAGAGCTAGTGGTGAGTGTCGACAGACAGCGCGCCGCCGAGCTTGGGATTAGTGTTGCCGAAGTTTCCGAGACCCTGGAGGTGATGCTCGGTGGACGCAGTGAAACCACATTTGTCGAGCGCGGTGAGGAGTATGATGTTTATTTAAGAGGCGACGAGAATAGCTTTAATAGCATGGCGGACTTGAGCCAGATCTACATGCGTTCGAGTAAAGGCGAGTTGATCACACTCGATTCGATAACACATATCGAAGAGGTGGCTTCGGCTCAAAAATTGAGTCATACCAATAAGCAGAAATCGATAACACTTAAGGCTAACTTAGGTGAAGGTTATACCTTAGGCCAAGCCTTAGATTTTCTCGATGCTAAAGCGATCGAGATTTTGCCCAGTGATATCTCGGTGAGCTACACGGGTGAGTCGAAAGACTTTAAAGAAAATCAAAGTAGTGTGCTTGTGGTATTTGGACTGGCTTTGTTAGTGGCTTATCTGGTGTTGGCTGCCCAGTTTGAGAGCTTTATTAACCCTATGGTGGTGATGTTTACTGTACCTATGGGGGTCTTCGGTGGCTTCCTCGGCCTCTTCCTGACCGGCCAAGGACTGAATATTTACAGCCAGATAGGCATGATCATGCTGATCGGCATGGTGACCAAGAACGGCATCTTGATCGTGGAATTTGCCAATCAGTTACGTGATAAAGGGCTCGAGATAGAACAGGCGATTATCGATGCTTCGACGCGCCGTCTGCGTCCTATCCTGATGACCGCATTTACGACCTTAGTCGGTGCAGTCCCCTTGATCATGTCAACCGGCGCAGGCTCTGAGAGCCGTATCGCTGTGGGTACTGTGGTCTTCTTCGGGATGGCGTTTGCGACGTTTGTTACCCTACTGGTGATTCCGGCCATGTATCGTTTAATCTCGGCGAAAACCACTTCCCCCGGTTTTGTAGAGGCTCAGCTAGAAGAAGCGATAGCAGTGCAGAAGCTTACAGTGGAAAGCTAATGTAATTACCAAAACGAACAGATAAGATGAGGAAAGCCCTGCTAATACCGATTAGCAGGGCTTTTTAGTAAGCCAAATTATTAACTAAAACTCAGAAAATCAGTTAAAGCTCAGGCTAAATTTGGCGCCGCCCAGAGTATCTGAACGGGACACTGAAAGTTGGCCCTGATAACTGTCAACCAAGTCACTAACTATGGCAAGTCCTATGCCGTTTCCCTGTAGATAGGAGTCGGCGCGTATGCCGCGCTCGAATATGTCACTCTCAAGTTCAGGTGATACTCCCGGGCCATCATCTTCTATATCTATGTTGAGTCCGGTGTCTTTCATGCTGACGGTCAGGTGCACTCGAGCCTTGGCGGCCTTACAGGCATTGTCGAGTAAGTTACCTAACATTTCGATTAAATCGGCCTCGTCACCCTTGAAAATACACTGCTCGCCGACACTCGAACTTATCTCTATCTGAGGTTCACGGTATATTTTGGGCAAGGTCCTCACTAGCTTATCTGACACCGACATGACATTAACACCTAAGTGCCAAGAAGACCCAGCTGCCGTTTGTGCTCGTTTGAGTTGATGACTTATGATGCGGCTAATGATATTAGTTTGCTCGAATGAACTTTTGCTCAGATCTTTCTGACTTTGAATCACTGCCAGTGGCGTTTTTAGGCTATGGGCCAGATCCGATAGGGCATTGCGGTAACGTTTTCGCTGGCGCTGCTCGGTATTGAGCAGGGTGTTGAGCTGTCTCGCTACAGCTTGCAGCTCATTGGGATACTTTGCCTGGATCTGCATGGCCTTGCCTTGCTCTATCTCGTTAAGTTCTCGCTTAAACTGAGCCAAGGGCTTTAGGGTCCACAGTAGCCAAGCCAACTGAACCAATACCAGGAAAACCATCAAGATCAGTAACCAGCTCCAAAGGTATTGACCAAATAAATCTATTTGGTTTTGGTAGTCGAGTTGATCTTTAATGATGTGCACCGTGATTGGGAAGGTGACATTGTCAACACTCAAGCCATCATTGGATAAAATTTTATGTTCGAAACTGGCGCTGTAACTGTAGATAATATGGGGCTTGTCATCAATCTCTATCTCCTTAAACTCACTTTTACCTATCTCAGGTTGGGGCAAATTGTCGGGTAAGTTCAGCCCAAGAAACGAGTTGGATTGCCAAGTGACACTGGTTTTCTTCCTATCGGGATTTGGCGTTGAAATGAGTGCAAATAAGCCAGATTGAATCACATTAAATTGATTCTCTGCTAAGGCTTCGGGCATCATAAGTTGGCCGTTATCCACCTCTGTCACGGCTAAAATTGAGTAGAGGTAAGCTTTCAATTCATTTTTGGCCGATGTCGAGACTTGCTGTTTAAATGCATCGTTCAGGGTAAAACCAATCAAGGGCAGTAAGATTAGGTTCAGCAAGAGTGCACTGATAATCAGGCGCGCCTTGAGTGAGTTCATCAGGTTTGACAGTTTATTTAGCATCTGACTCATCTTCAGTGTGCTGTGCACAGCGAGCCAGTGGCTTCAAACGATAACCTTGCCCCCTCAATGTTTCTATCAGTCCGAGCTGATTGTCTGGATCTAACTTCTTGCGCAACCTGCGAATAAATACTTCGATCACGTTAGAGTCTAAGTCGAAGTCTTGATCATAGATATGCTCAATCAGTACTGTCTTAGATTTAACTTCTCCTGGGTGCAACATAAAAAACTCGAATAGCTTGTACTCTGAGCTGCTTAAATTCATCAACTGACCAGACTTTTTAACCTCTAGAGTACTGGTATTGATGCTAAAAGGTCCATTGTAGACTAGTGGACTGGCCTTGCCTGCCGAGCGACGGATCAAGGCGTTGAGACGGGCGATTAGCTCTTCAGGATGGAAAGGTTTCGTCAGGTAATCATCGGCGCCGGCATCTAAGCCCTCTACCTTATCTTGCCAGCTATCACGGGCGGTTAAGATCAAGATGGGAAAGTCTATCTCTAGCTCTCTGAGCTTAGTGATCAGTTCAATGCCGTTAAGCTTAGGTAACCCGACATCTATGATCCCGGCGTCATAGCTATACTCACTTCCCTGAAATAAACCATCTTCTCCATCGCTGGCCACATCCAAGGTAAAATTGGCATCGAGCAGGTGCTGTTTCAGATTAGTTTGTAGCTCTAAGTCGTCTTCAACTAACAGTATTCGCATTGGGTCACCTCTGTAATGAGCTTCGGGTATTCCTCTGAAACAAATCACCCTTTCCATCACTGGCCACATCCAAGGTAAAATTGGCATCAATCAAATGTTGTTTAAGATTAGTTTGTAGTTCTAAGTCATCTTCAACTAACAGTATTCGCATTGGATCACCTGTGTAAATTCATTATGTTAAGTCTTTAAGTTGCAAATTAGTTTCTACGCACACTGCCGGTTTTGGCATCGACGGACACATAAAATACCGCTCCGGAACTGGATAACAACTTGACCCGGTAACCTGGGTTGCCGTTGACTCGGCTCGATTGCACCTTGAGCACCTTGCCTGGGTATTGTCGTTTGACTAACTGAATAGCTTGTTGAGAACTGGTGACTTTTAACTTTTTAGGGGGCTTTTTAGACTGAGCGGCCATGCTCATCGAACTTAAGCTAACGGCATTGACAGAGCTTACAGCTGAAACCATTGATAGCTTAGTCACACTTGAGGCTGCTCCCTGTAGTGGGAACAGTAAACAAGCCGATATGATTAAAGCTAATGTGAAGCTCGAAGCCAATTTCATAGAGTGTGTCCGATGTTTAAATGCCTTTATTTGTTATCAGTGTAAATATCCCATTCTTAAGACACAAGTTTTAAAGAGCTTGTCTAAGAAATCAAAGAAATGAAGGAGTCAGTTTCAGGGGCTCTAATAGTTATACCTCAGATAAGATGAACCCAAGATGACAATGTTTAATGCATTCGTGTCGATGGACAATTCATCTCTTCGAATTTTACTCCATAGCATTTTTAGCGTTCAGCTTATATTCACCTTAAATCGTCTTTAATGACCTCAACGACAGAAATAATGAGGTTTATATGATGAATGTGAACATAATTAATCAAGCCAGAGAGCTCAATTGCGTAAAAATGGATACAGAAACCAGAGTTAGCTCAGGCACTCAATCTTGGAGCTGCAAGCGAATATCTGCATTAACTTTGATTGCAGGGGCCTTAATATCATTCATTCCAAATGTTTATGCGAGTGACGAACAGGGTGTCAGCCAGATAGAGAGTGTAAACTTACAGACGTTTTCAGTTGGAAACCAAGCTCAATTAGTGGAACAAGATGAGCTGAATACGCGATTAAGCCAGTTGAAACAGCAAATGCCACTGATGTTACCAAGTATAAAAGCTAAATCTCGAGAAGAGGTCATTGCCGACCACAAAAATGGCAATATTTCACCTAAGTACTCTATGCAGAAAAGCGGGTTAAAAACAGTAAACGACGATGCTCAGTCTACTGTACCCAAAGCCTTTTCTAATCCCATCTATCATGAGTTTTCAATCTATGAAGCCAGCAGTCGCCTGTTCGTCGATGATGATGGTGACGGTTTTTTCCAAACCTTTAGCGTGACCTTCGATGCCGATGTCTATGGGCCCGATGCGGTCGAGGTCGCCGATGTATACGCAGAGCTCTACTTGAGCCGAGACGGTGGTCCTTGGGTGCATTATTACACCACAGATATTTTTACAATACTGGGTGACTCGAGTGACGATGATTTTGAAGTGTTAACCACGCTGCATAATGGCTATTACACAGACCATTATGACGTGCTAGTCGATCTATACGAAGTGGGGTTTGATGATATTGTCGCCACCATTAGCGCTGATGATACAGATAATTTCTATGCTTTGCCCTTAGAGAGCAGTGATAGAGACACAGTCTATACAGGAGGGGATTCTAGTAGTGAAGACCATGGCGGCGGGGCATTTTCATTTATTTCTCTTTTGGGCCTAAGCCTGTTTGCCAGTCTGAGGAGGCGAAAATCATAAATCTTGATTTGATTCAGTCTGATTGATTAGTGAGCTGTCGAACTTTACCTTAAGTTTGCATTATCAGTTTTAAAAGATAAATTCATTTTAGCTTGGCATTTTAATGCCAAGCTTTTTACGTCTAGTGTATACGGCAGTTATAAAGTGTAAAGCCATCAGTTTATTCGATGAAGATAAAGTATTTTCCAACAGCCACCTCAGCTAATTACTCTAGAAGTCTCTGAGTAAACTTAAGGCATATCCTTAACCCATCAACATTTACTTTGTAAAAAAACCGCAAAACCGGATACGAAGGTCACAATTTTGTGTCGGTATGTGAATTCCCTGTTGTAATGCTATCAATAATCATTATCATTCCGGCCATAATACTAATGGGGATAATATCGATGCAACAATTTCGTTTTTCACTACTTGCTGTCGCTTGCGCATCAGCTTTTTTTCCTGGGCTTATTTCTGCTAATGAGCAGGCCCAAGTACCAGAAAAAGTGCAAGCAGAAGAGCTGAAAAACAAGGATGTAGAGCGTATCACTGTCTATGGAAGACAAAACCAAGTGGTTATGAATTCAGGCCTAGCGACAAAGTCAGATATGTCTTTAATGGAAACCCCTGCGGCAGTTGTCATCGTCGATGAAGAGCTAATCAATGCTCAAGGCGTGAATAATCTGCAAGATCTGGTGCGTAATATCAGTGGCGTGACTCAGGCGGGTAATAACTATGGTATCGGTGATAACTTAGTGATCCGCGGACTCGGTGCTAACTATACCTATGATGGTATGTATGGCGGCGCAGGGCTTGGCAACACCTTTAATCCGACACGCTCTCTGACGAATGTTGAATCGGTAGAAGTGCTCAAAGGCCCGGCGACAGGTTTATATGGTATGGGCAGCGCCGGCGGCGTGATTAACCTTATCGAAAAGAAGCCTGAATTTGAGAGTCGCCACGATATAGGTGTCGAGCTGGGTCAATGGGATTCCTATGCGCTGAGTATCGATAGCACGGGCGGATTGACTGACAAGCTAGCTTATCGTGTTGTTGCTAAAACGGGGCGCAGTGACGGCTATCGTGATATCGGTACCGATCGTGATGAAGTCTACACATCGATCAAATATGTGTTCGATGAAAACCAGGACTTGATGCTATCGGCTTCTTATATCAAGGATGCTATTGCAGTCGACTCTATCGGTCACCCAATACGTATCTACAACGCTGAATCCGTCGGCGGGAAAACTGCCGGAGAAGTCAGCTGGGAAGATTTAATTAACGATCCAGAAGGCAAAGGTATTCAACTTACCGATGAGCAGAGGCAACAACTAGCCGACTCTTTGGCTGCTAGCGATGGTTTAACCCCCTATGAGTTTGGTCATAACGGGATTATCTCGCCAATGGCCAAAGATAATGAAGGTGAAGAGCTGAGATTTAAGCTGACTCATAATATCTTCCTCAATGAAAATCTATTCTTGAACCAGCAGCTGCAATATCGTGACTACACCTCAGGTTTTGCCCGTCAAACCGGTGCCTATAACTATGTTTACTGGGATCGCAGAGGCACCATCAATGCAGACCCTCGTGCGCCACTACTTGAAGACGATGTTCTCTACCCGTTTGCGGCTCGCCGTCAGGAGTATCGTCAAGTCTCTGCCGATGAGACTTCTTGGCAGTATTTCGCCGACTTGAGGTACGATTTCGAACTTGCCGGCATAGATAATGAGCTGTTAGTTAATGCGAACTTCGAAGACCGTGATATTCGCTTCAAGCAGTACTCCATTTACGATGCCGATAAGGTCATAAAGAACAAGGCGGGTGATGTCATCTATCAGGGCCAATTGCCTTATATCTATGACATTCGTAATCCCAATTGGGCTGAAGGCTCCTTTGAAGATCACGACCCTCTAATGACCAGTAACTACAACAAGAAGGTGAGTGCCTGGGGCGTTGGCCTACAGCATGTCGGCTATTTCGGTTACGGTTTCACTAGTCGTATCGGTGTTGCCTTTAACGAGATTAAGCAAAGCTATGAGCATTTCGGTGTCGATGCGCGCTATCGCGCCAGTGCGGCTGAGCCAACGCCTGAGGCGGATACCAATGATGATGGCATCACCTATAACTTAGGTTTGACCTATATGCCAACCGATGACTTGTCATTTTTCATTAATCATTCTAAAGGCCGCACGGCTTACAGCATGTTAGGTGGCGTAAAAGGTGATGGTTCGGACAGACTGGATTCTGAATCTATCAGTGACGATCTAGGCATGCGTTTTAAGGCGTTTGATGATCAGATGCTGACTTCCTTGGTGTTCTTTAAGAGTTCACGCACTAATCTGCAATACTCAAACTCAGAGTATGAAGAAGATGTTTCAGGGCCAAACGTGCCGAAAAACTTCTATGATGGCAAGGAAGAGACCACAGGTGTCGAGTTAGACATGAATGCTCATTTGAATGAGCAGTGGATGCTCAACGTTAACGGTGTCTACCAAGATGCTCGTGATAAGAAAGATCCGAATCGCAGCAGCTATGATACCCGTCAAAAGGGTGTACCTTATGTGACAGCCAGTGCTTGGGTTACTTATGGCGCAGATATGTTCTCACTCTCTAGCCCAATTGATATTAGCTTAGGTGCAAAATACGTCGATGATCGCAGCACGAATTCAAGCTCATTCGGTATTCCCGATGGATATGTGCCAAGTTATACGGTATTCGATTCGGCCATCAGCTATCAGGCCGATAACTGGAAGCTACAATTGAACGTCAACAATCTGTTCAATGAGACTTACTACAACAAGGCCATGTTCCTCGGTGGTATGCCAGGTGAAGAGCGTAATGCCAAGCTGAGCTTTAATTATCAGTTGTAAGCTTAGGCTTCTTAGCTAAGAGCTTGTAGAGTGTTTTGAAAGCGCAGCCTTGGGGCTGCGCTTTTTACTAGTTGTATTTAAATTGTTTTAACTCTTCTATTTCAATCTATCTGTTTCGATTCAGTTCAGATTAATAAATTTTTTGTGCTAGTTTATGTGTCTTGATTGTTAACTTTGCTATGAATAAAAAGAAGAAGCCGATGAAACTCACCAAAATATGCCAGTCACTCGCCTTCGTATTTATGATGACGAGCCCGCTAGCGGTTTATGCAAGCAGCCTTGACTCATCATTAGCACTATCTGTCGGTAAAGCCCTACCTGAACTTGAAAAGCTATACTTGCATCTGCATCAACATCCTGAGCTTTCCTATCAAGAGAAGGCGACGGGACAGAGAATGGCGAAGGAGCTTTCGGCACTGGGTTTTGAGGTGACGGATAATTACGGCGGTTATGGCGTCGTAGGCATATTCAAAAATGGCGATGGCCCGACTGTGATGATCCGCGCCGATATCGATGGCTTGCCAATCATAGAGCAGACCGGAAAACCTTATGCATCAGTTGTGACCACAATTGATGCCGATAATAAGTCGGTTGGCATCATGCATGGCTGTGGTCATGATATTCATATGACCAGTTTAATCGGCACCGCTGACCAGCTTGTGAAGCATAAGAGCGATTGGCAAGGCACCTTGATGATGGTGGCACAACCAGCGGAAGAGGTGGGCGGTGGCGCCAAAGCCATGTTAGCACAAGGCTTATTTACTGAGTTTCCAACACCTGATTTTGTACTGGGTTTGCATGTAAGTGCTTCGGTTCCTGCGGGTAAGGTGGCAATAGCGCCGGGCTATGCTTTGGCTAATGTCGACTCGGTGGATATCACCATTAAAGGCAAGGGAGGCCATGGCGCCTATCCACATATGACTATCGATCCTGTGGTGATAGCGGCTCGTACTGTGATGGCGCTGCAGACCATACCGAGTCGAGAGATCTCACCACTAGAGCCAAATGTGATCACAGTTGGCTCTATTCATGGGGGCTCTAAGCACAACATCATATCTAATGAAGTTAAATTGCAGCTCACCCTACGTTCTTATAACCCGCAAGTTCGTCAGCAACAGATTGCAGCAATAAAGCGCATGACAAAGGGCATAGCCATGAGTGCCGGGCTACCTGATAGTTTAATGCCTGTGGTCTATGTTCATGAAGATGAGACGATACCCTCTACCTATAATGATCCTGAGTTAGCTAGCTCAGTACAAGCCAGTATCGAACGCGAGATAGGTAAGGCTAATGTGGTTAAAGCAGAGCCTGTTATGGCCGGTGAAGATTTTGGCCTCTATGGGCTCACATCCGAGAAGCGTCCCATCAACATCTTCTGGCTTGGCGCCGTAGAGCCCGCACTGTATGAAACCAGTAAGGCGTCCGGGGAACACTTACCATCACTTCACTCGAGTAAGTTTGCCCCCGACTACCCTTTGACTATTAGCACAGGCGTAAGAGCCATGAGCCGAAGCGCCATAGATCTGTTTAATGTGTCATCTTCGTCGCTATAGCAAAACGGTTCCAGGCATTGATCATGATGACCTGCATGATTGCTTGAGCTATCTGTTCCTCACCTAACAACTCGAGACATTCTTGATAAGTGTTATCGCTCAGACCAAGGTGTGAAACATGAGTGAGCTCATCGGTGAGGGCGAGTACCGCACGCTCTGTATCATCAAACAAGGGAGATTCTTTCCAGGCGGATACTGCAAATAATTTTTGTTGTGATATTCCTGCTTTCAAAGCCACTTCCGTATGCATTTGAATACAATAAGCGCACTGATTAATCATGGATGCGCGGATCTTAATTAGCTCTTTTAGTGCTGTTGATAGTTTGGTTTCTGCCAGATAATTTTCGACAGACATCATGGCAGTTAATGCTGCTGCTTGTGTTTGGGCGATATCAATACGTTTTGTCATCTTTTATCCTTTATTGAGGTTTAAGGCTGCTTTATTGGGATGGCTTAATTGTGCATAATTCTAATTATTAATTGAATACGCACATAAACTGAAACACCTTTGCGTATTTTGCAAAGGTGTGCGGTTTTGAAAAGTACAACAGAGGTGTGAAAATGTTTGCTCTGATCAAGATATTTCATCAGGTTGTCGATTCGGGAAGCTTTTCTCAGGCTGCTAAGGTCTTGCATATGGCGCCTTCTTCCATTGCGCGCAATATCGACAATCTAGAAGCTCAACTTAAAACGACGCTATTTAAGAGGAGTACTCGCCAGTTGGTGTTGACTGAAGAAGGTGACTACTTTTACCAGCAGTCGGGAAAGTTAGTAGAAGATACCGATGCCTTGCTGGCAGAGATGAGAGGGGCTCTGGATACGCCTCTGGGAATGTTAAGAATATCAGTGTTCGAAAGTTTCGGTAACCTTTGCTTAGCGCCTATTATTCCAGAGTTTCTACAGATGTACCCGGATATACAAATTGAGCTTGATCTCGACAATAAGCTGGTGGATCTTCATAGCGAAAATGTGGATCTCGCTATTCGTATTGGTGTTCCGCAAGATAGTGGTTTAAAAGCGAGAAAGTTGTTGAATCATCCTACTTTATTGACAGCGTCTCCAACCTATCTAAATCATCGCTCTCCAATCAGACAGCCATCAGATCTACATGAACATAATTGCTTACTTATCAGTCAAGAGAGGCAAAGGAATCATTGGTTCTTTGCTAAGGGGAAAATCCAACAAAAAATATCTGTTAAGGGCAATTTTATTTCAAAAGGGGGATCGCCTTTACTCACTGCTGCGCTTAAGGATTGCGGTGTGCTGCTCTTGTCAGAGTGGATGGTTAAACCTTATATAGACAGTGGTCAGCTAGTGGAAGTTTTACCAGACTGGACGGTGAATCATTGGGAAGAAGGCAGTGGTGAAATCTTTGCTATCTATAAAGGTGCTCAATATCCTAAGCCTCATATCAGAGTATTTCTTGATTTTTTGATAAAAAAATTAGGGGAAATATAATGCTATAAATCAACGAACAATCAGCTGCTCATTTTATATTAAGAAGAAAATAATATGGCTATTGAATGTGAGTTGCTAGTTCATTTAAACGTCACCTTGCCACCTATCATCTTCAATGCCGGTGTGCCTCTCACTAAGGTATCTCTGGCGAACTTTTGTCCACAATTAGGACAGGTACAGGGCGTTTGAGTGAAGTCTTCGACGATTCGTTCCTTGAAGCACTTAACTAAAGCGCCTTTGCCACCTTTGCGATATTTAAATAGCTGGGTTTTGCACTTAGCGCAGAAGATATCGACAGTACGTGTTGGGCCTTTCTTATTGGGTTTTGCCATGTTTTGTGACTTGCTATTGATAATGTCATTGTTAATAAGTGGCTATTCTAATCGAGCAAAGCGTTAATACAAAGTGTGCAAAACCTAGGTTTATCTTCTACTCTTTCTAAGTGCCTTTTTAAGTCGGTTTTCCAGTTTTATTTTCTTACTGACAAGGTTTAATAGAAGGTTAGTTACTCAAGTTTAGCGATCAAGGAATAATCATGCCTAAGTTCTCAACTGTCGATAAAATTAATCGTATTACCTTGCTCTTTACCGTTATTCTGTTTCTTATGCTAAGTGCTTGTACTAACTACGATCCCGTTCCGGTCGGAAAATGTAGTGAGGTGGTAAAACATGCCAAGAAGGTGCTTGGCAGTATGTCGCCGGATCATAAGACCTTAATAGCGGATTGTAAGGCGGCTACCGATAGTGAAAGAGGCTGTGTTATGGCAGCGACGAAGAAAGGCAAACTGGCTCAGTGTATGTAACGCTTAACTTAGCTAGTTCACCTTTCTATATCTGTTTATTTATTTCTGGTGCAATTATTCTAGTGCTGGATTGTTTTAGTTAACATCAGTGTAACTTAGGTTATAGTCATCGGCATGATAATGGATATTATGGCGATACTTGATGACTAAAATAATAAAAATACTTCTGGTTTCAACCCTCTCACTGATTTTCATTCTGATCTCGACAGCTTATTTGGGGCTGCATCTGAGTCTGCCTAAGCTATCAGGGGAGTTTCGCAGCGGCCATCTATTTGAATCCGTTACCATAGAGCGAGACAGATTAGGTACTGCGGTCATACATGGTCAAAACCGTCGAGATGTGGCCTATGCTCTGGGTTTTGCACATGGACAAGATAGATTCTTTCAAATGGATCTGCTTAGGCGTAACTCGGCTGGAGAGCTCGCAGAGCTCTTCGGTGAAAAGGCGCTTAATCTGGATAAGTCTCGCCGTTTTCATCAATTGAGGAAGCGAGCCGAGAATACAGTCGCTAAGATGGAACCAAATCAAAAATTGCTACTACAGGCCTATGCCAATGGCGTCAACGCCGCAGTAGCAGAGCAAAGCCTTAGTTCTTTCGAATACCTGCTCACCGGGGCAAGCCCTCAAACCTGGCAACCGGCAGATAGTTTGCTGGTTATCTATAGCATGTACCTGGATTTGCAAGGAAATACCCCAAAGCGAGACATGGCTCTGACTCAGATCCAGCGCCTGTATGGCGAGCAGATGTTGGCATTCGTGACACAACATAGCCCTTATCAAGCGGCGCTCGATTCTAGTCTTCTCCCCACAGAAGATATATCAACTCCAGAGCTTGAACCTCAACTGCTAGCGACAGCTCTGATTAGCACGATTGAGGAACCCATTGATATCGGCAGCAATAACTGGGCTGTAACCGGAGCACTGACCGAGAGTGGTCGGGCCATGTTGTCCGATGATATGCACCTCTCATTTGCGGTTCCTATCATCTGGTATCGTGCTCAATTGAATTACGTTTCAGATACCGGTGAGCCTATACAAGTTACAGGTGTTTCACTGCCAGGCGCGCCAGCCATTGTTGTGGGTACAAATAACAGGGTCGCATGGGGATTCACCAATGCCTATATCGATACCGCTGACTGGATAGCGATCGATGAGAACGAGCCGTTAAGTACAGAGATCGAACTCATGAAACTTCCCGGTTCTCAATCGAATGTTGAATATCCGATCCAGCTATCCCAATTTGGTCCAGTTAAGCATGTGAATGGACAAGACTATGCGCTGTCTTGGGTGGCACACCAAGGTTATGCGGTCGATATGGAGTTGATGGGACTAGAGACTGCTGTGAGTGTGCAAGAAGGATTAGCACTGGCAACGACGTTTGGGATCCCAGTACAGAACTTGATGTTAGTAGACAGTGAAGGCAACGCCGCTTGGAAGCCCGCCGGAGCAGTGCCATCTAGGACTAATCCTGCTAATGTGGCGCAATTACCAGAAACTTTCCAAGGAGCCTTGTGGGGGATAGATGAGAGAGAGCTACCACAAGTAGTGAATCCTGAGCACGGACGGCTGTGGTCGGCCAACTCCCGTGTGATATCGGCAGAACAATTCAGCCGCTTCGGTGATGGAGGCTATGCGCTAGGTGCCAGAAGCCAGCAAATCCGTGACCGTTTATTCGAGTCGGAGCAGTTTACCGAGCAGGACTTTTATCGATTGCAGTTAGACAATGAGGCTAAGTTTTTAACGCCTTGGCATGATTATCTGATTAACCTGCTCTCACTAGAACCGGTAAGATTTGCTAAAGATATTCAATTTATCAGGGATTGGCAGGCATGTGCCTGTGCTGACTCGGTCGGATACACCTTAGTTCGCAGTTTCAGGGCTAAGTTGATCGATGCCGGCTTCGCCCCAATAGAGACAGGTTTGAACGAGATAAACGTCTCTTTATCTCCGGTTAAGCGCTATCTGGAACCTGCCATGTGGCAGTTGCTCGAAGATGAACCTGATTCTTGGCTTCCCGAGCAGTATTCAAGTTGGGATCAGTTTGCCATTCAGGCTTACGTTGACTCGACTCAGGAATTATTAAGTAAACACAGTGATGAGGGAGCTCTAGCCGATCTTAACTGGGGCAAGGTTAATGCCCTTAAGATACAGCACCCCTTCAGTAAACAGATGCCTTTGCTAAGTGCTTTATTGGATATGCCAACCGTGATAGGTTTCGGCGATAGCTTTATGCCAGCAGTACAGAGAAGTACTTTTGGTGCATCCCAGCGCTTTATCGTGCAACCAGGGCTCGAGTCTCAGGCCATCATGGTGATTCCTGGTGGTCAGTCTGGTCACCCCTTATCCGATTATTACCGTGCTGGCTTCGATGAATATGCAAACCATGAGTCAACGCCTCTGCTGCCTGGCGTCATCTTGCATAAGATAATTATTCAAGCGATCTAAGTCGAAAAAATGTGTAAACCAAGGGAGAAGTACTTTTCCCTTGGTTTTGATTGGCTCAGTTCACTTCACTATTTATTAGCCATTATCCTAGCCACTTCTTTAGTTATTTTTTAGCCGACATTTAATATTTTAGTATAATCCCTTGATACTCATTAAGTAGTAACCTTTTTTTGTAAACTGATTTTGGTTTATCTCACTTCAGTTGGTGATCTATTTCGAGACATTCCCTTGCCATATTCGCATTAGTGAATATATTCACTGATAAGCACACTCTATGCAGCATATTTGGTGAATTATGACACTTTGTAAGTAAGTGTAATATCTGAAGTCTTCACCTGAAACTCTGATATGCTGCGATACAAATAATTACAATAGGGTCGTATCCCATGACATTCTTTCGACTTGTTGCGCTAGTGTTAGTTGCTGTGTTTTTGAGCGGGTGTCAGGAAGATGTGACCTTTCAAGTCGATACAGTGACAGAATTCAGAGTTGACTTTTCGGATACTCATAAAGGGTTGGTTAGTGAGGGAGAGATTGAAGATGCTGTCACTGCTTGTTACCTAAGAGTCTATGCGATTAATCACTTAGATTACGGAATTAAAATTGGCCCGCAAATAAAAGTGAACAATCATGGTGTTGAGCACACCTTGAGTATCGACTCTTGGGGAGATGACTGGGAGTACCTTGTTGCAGGTAAAGACGGCGAAGAATATAAACAGAAGCTTTGTTTTAAAGAGGAAGCACTTAATCCAATTAGTTGTGCAGAACTTGCTGATGCCATCAAAAATAAAGCGTATAAACTTGAGCTTAATCGATGTGAGAAAATAGACCAATCACCGGCAAGTTGTAATATGGGGATCGGTGTAGTGCAAGGGGGGATCAACTTCAGATCCATTGGAGCCAATGAGATGGATAGTACTCGGTTAGCGGATTAAATACTTAGCAGTTCACTTCGCTTCTAAGAATGACTTAAGAGGTTAAAAAATTTTTCAACCTCTTAATCGAACTTCACCTCAAACTGGGTTTACAGCCAATGATTTAAGCTGCATTTACCTCTTTATCGTCTAAATCGATTTGCGCTGGATCTTCCTGCTTCTGCACTGAATGACTTTTTTCTTGAGGAATAATCAAACTCATTAAAATTGCTGATATCCCTGCAACAGTAACTGATGAGCTGAATATGCTTTTAAATAGAGGAGAGAAAGAGTTTGTTACTTCTGGCACCGCAATAACACCAAGTCCTAAACCAAAAGAGACAGCCATAATAAGAAGGTCACGACGATCCAGTTTAGCCGTCGCTAAAATTCGAATCCCTGCCGATGCAACTGTACCAAACATCACTAATGTGGCTCCCCCTAAAACAGGCTTAGGTAATGTTTGTAAAACCGCGCCAATAACCGGGAATAGCCCTAATAAAATAAACAAGCCGGCGATATAAAAAGCAACATAACGACTCGCGACCCCAGTGAGTTGGATCACACCATTGTTTTGACTGAACGTTGACATAGGAAAACTACCAAATGTAGCAGCCAAACAAGAGTTTACACCATCACCTAACACTCCGCCTTTAATGCGTTTGATATATAGCGGCCCTTGGGTTGGCTCTTTAGAAACCATAGAGTTTGCCGTTAAATCACCGGTTGTTTCAATGGCGGTGACAACAGAGATAATGGCCACAGGAATAAACGCAGCTAAATCAAAATTAAATCCATATTTAAACGGGAGCGGTACTGCAATGACGGGGACATCTGGTATCTGAAAATCCACCATCCCCATAAAATAAGCGGTAACGTAACCCACGAACATACCGATCATGATACCTGATAGACGTAACACTGGATTGCTAAAGCGATTAATAGCAATAATGGTGGCTAAGGTGACCCCACCCACTATCAGGTATTTGGCTGCACCCATATCTTCGGCACCAAATCCCCCGGCAATATCAGTCATGCCAACCTTAATCAAGGATAAACCAATAGTGGTGATAACTACGCCAGTAACGACAGGGGTAATGACATGTTGAAGCTTATGAATGATTCTGCTTAAAAACATCTCCACAAATGAGGCAAAGAAACAAACCCCAAAAATCATGGCTAAAATATCTTCGGAACTCCCTCCTCTATTTTTGACAATGAAGCCCGCAGCCAATACTGCACTTAAAAAGGCAAAACTAGTTCCTTGTACACACAATAGACCCGAGCCAATAGGACCGAAGCGTTTTGCTTGTATAAATGTGCCAACACCAGAAACAAATAGCGCCATGGAAATAAGGTAAGGCAGTTCACTGCCTAGGCCCAGAACACCGCCTATGATCAATGCGGGGGTGATAATGCCGACAAAACTGGCCAGTATATGCTGAAAAGCTGCAAATAAGGCTTTAAGTGGTTCGGGACGATCATGCAGTCCGTATAACAAGTCACTATTCTTTGGTGATGTACTCATATCTACTCCGACTCCTTCTGGTTGTGGTGCAATTATTTTTATTTTATTTATCTTTAACGCCAACGCTCCTACTTTGATTAAGCGAAACACCTATAAAAGTTGTCACAACTGTCAGCTTGAATCTCAACATATAGTGGTTTTTTTGTGCTGTCTATAATTTGAACTGCCACATGGTGGAATATTCGAATGGTTTTTGAGGATTTTATGAAGGGGGGATAACGCGAAGTGACCGTTTGTATTTGCTCTGTGTATTAGTGTTTTCACTTAATATAAGAAACCACTGTCCGGGCTATGTCCTGATCTTGTGAGTAGATCATAGGAGCTTGCTCTATCTAGGTTTTATACCAGTAGGTACCAGTGTCTTCTATTACTCCTTCCATTGAATATACCTACATCTGAAATTTACCATTATTACAGGCACTGGGTCATCAAAGGGTGTGTTTGTTTCATCGGCGAAACTAGAGGCTG
Source organism: Shewanella sp. YLB-07 (assembly GCF_009377275.1). Classification (NCBI taxonomy): domain Bacteria; kingdom Pseudomonadati; phylum Pseudomonadota; class Gammaproteobacteria; order Alteromonadales; family Shewanellaceae; genus Shewanella; species Shewanella sp. YLB-07. The sequence goes on from NZ_VOQB01000002.1 coordinate 234,922, forward strand.
AATGATTCTTATGTTGCCTTCTTGTGGGCTTTGTTCAGATATTGATAAATATGTTGACATTATATCCATTGGAAGTGCATAAATATCTAGATGCCTAATCGGATTTTGGTGAATAGGGTATGGAAAATATTCATCGATAAGTGGCCTTTTGAACTGATGAGCTGAACGGCGGCAGAGACCTTATAATAAAAAATGGAAGTAGTATGAAAAACACAAGACTTCAACCAAATGGTTTTGCGCTAGCCATTACTTTAGCTTTAATGAGTAGCAACCTTTACGCTGAAACAGCCGAAGTGGAACAATTAGATGCGAAAGTAGAAAAAATATCTGTGCTTGGTAGCCGGGTATCGAGTCGTACGGCTACCGAGTCAGCTGTTCCTGTCGACATTATTAGTGCAGAAAGCCTTAGCCGCGGTGGGTTTACCGAGTTAGGTCAGAGCCTGCAGGCGAGTGTCCCCTCATTCAATTTCAGTCGAACTCAGGTCTCCGATGGCTCAGATCTTTTTCGCCCTGCGACATTACGGGGGCTTCAGCCTGATCAAACCTTAGTGTTAATCAATGGTAAGCGTCGCCATAATCAGGCTATTTTTGGCCTTAACGGTACCGTTGGAGCTGGCGCTGCGGGTACCGATATGAATGCTATTCCGCTTATCGCCCTTAAAGATGTGCAGGTACTGCGTGATGGCGCCGCGGCGCAATATGGTTCAGATGCCATAGCCGGAGTGATAAATCTATCACTCAAGGACACCACAGGTGAGACATCAGGTTACTTGCAAGGCGGCACAACGGGGGAAGGCGATGGTGATAACTATTCTGTTGGACTCAATACCGGTTTTGATCTTGGTGATGACGGCGGTTTTATCAACTTGTCTCTAGAGTACCGAGATGACGATGGCACTAACCGCGCCCAACCCGATATAGGTGGCTCACCCACTATAGCTCCAGGCACTCTGTCCGATGAAGTTCGCTGGGGTCAAGGTAATGCAGCCTCTGAATTTCAGTCGGTTTTCTATAATGCCATGATGCCTGTGGGTGAGGTGGAACTATACTCTTTTGGTGGATATTCAAATCGTACAGCCTTAGGCAATGGTTTTTGGAGAAACTTCAATGAAGCGTCTAAAAACATAGCTCAAGTGTACCCAGATGGCTTCCTGCCTCGTATCTATAATGAAGCACAGGATATCTCTGTCGCCGCAGGCGTGCGTGGTGATATCAATGATGATTGGCAATTTGATGTCTCTGGTGTTTATGGCCAAAACCGCTATGACTTCGATTCCAGAAATAGTATCAATGCGTCATATGCTGCCGAATACCTTTATAATAATCCTGATGCCAGCGATGCAGATATCGCTGCTAATTCAGGTCCTACATCGGGTTATTCCGGTGGTTTCCGTTTCGATCAGACGACATTGAATGCTGACATTAACGGTTTTGTCGATATCGGTTGGGATGAACCTCTCTATGTCGCGTTTGGTACCGAGTACCGTAGCGAAAATTATGAAATTGTTGCGGGTGAACTTGCATCTTATTCCTGTGGTATGTCTAACGCCGATAGCGCTTTTCCATCGGTTATGGATCCTGATGTGTTCGCAGGTTGTGGTTTTCAGGCATATCCGGGCTTGAGACCCGACGCAGCAGGTAAGGCCGATCGTAATAGCTATGCCTTCTATCTTGACCTTGAGACTCAATTAACGGATGTGTGGTCTTTGGGAACGGCGGCTCGGTTCGAAGACTTCTCCGATGCGGGTAGTGATCTGGTGTGGAAAGTATCATCTCGCTATGAAGTCACCGATGACTTTGCTCTACGCGGCGCAGTTTCTACCGGTTTTAGAGCGCCGTCTCTGCAGCAAAGTGCTTATACCGCTTATACGACTAACTTAGGTCCAGGGGGAGTGCTTTCTGATTCATTCACGGCTACAGCAGGTTCAGCTTTCCCGTCGGCATTAGGTGTTGAGAGCTTAGACCTTGAAACCTCCGAAAACTTGAGTCTTGGTTTTGTCTTTAATGCGACGGAAGAGATCTCGGTCACCTTAGATGCTTATAAGGTTAAGATTAAAGATAGAATAACCTTGGGTAGTCTACTTACTGCCGAAGATGTGGCCTTTAGTCCTGAAGCTGTAGCGGCATTAAATGCTACCGGGGCTGATCAGGCTAACTACTTCTCTAATTCGGTAAATTCGACGACTCAAGGCTTAGATTTGATTGTGACCTATGGTACCCAAATGTTTGCGGGTGACTTTAATGCTACGTTGGCGGGTAACCTCAATGAAACTGAGATAGACAGTGTTAATGCGGCAGAAGGCATTCCTGAAGATGTGGCACTCGACGATCTACAGCGCAGTTTCTTGACCGATGGTCAGCCTAAAGAGCGTGCGACCTTAACTTTCGACTACAGTAAAAATGATTGGCGCGGAATGATCAGAGCTAACTACTTCGGAGAAACCAACGTCACCTATTTTGGTAACGATCATATAGGCTTACCCGATGAGTTATCGCCAACGGGTTCATTTTTGCCTACCAGCATAGTGGAAGCTGCCGTTTTGGTCGATATCAATATTGAATACCAGTTTACTGAGTCACTGAGCTTCTCTGCGGGTATCAATAATATCTTCGATGTTACTCCGGACGAGTTAGGGGCCAATGAATCACTCGATTTTATTACTAATCAAGCATTCAAGTATCCGGTTCGTGCATTGCCATATGGTTTCGACGGAACTACCTATACGGCAAAAGTTAACTTTAACTTCTAACGTTAACTTCCTAATACCAATTGGCATTAGTCTGTATAACTAAAAAAGCCATCGGCATCTATAGATGCTCGATGGCTTTTGATTTTCAGTTGTGAACTTAAAGCTTACAACTCACAACAGCTTTTCCTCGAAGCTTGCTATTCTTTCAGCTCTAGGCTGCCCTTAAGCCATTCTCTGTGTCGGCTTCCAGCGCAGTAACTGAGTCGGTAACTTAACCCCTTGTGAGGTCAGGTTGTTTACTCGGTTAAGGTAAGCTGCGCCATACATTAGGTGTTTGGCCACATCGACGGCGTTACGGTCCTGGTAGTTATCTAAGTAACTGCCTTTAGCCCACTGGTTGAATGCGCCCAATGCTGGACCTGCCCAGATTTGATAATCCATCTCACGGCCCACTTCGCCCGAGTTTGACCAGCGGCTGGAAAGCCCCAAGTACCAGCGGAAGATAAGGGCCATCTTACGCTTAGGATTCCCCTCGGCGCGCTCGATCTGCTTAGGATCACGTTCATTAAAATGCGCCACTGTGCCGGCCCAGATCTCATCAAGAGATGAGCGGAACACTTGCTTCTCTAACTTCTCACGCTCAGCAGTCGGAATCGCTTCGATAGAGTCGTAACGTGTGTAGAGTTCGTAGAGCTTGTTGGCTCGCATAGGGAAAAGCGTACCACGCTTAACTACCTGCAGCTTGACGCCCATCTCGAACATATCGGCAGCGGGTGCCATGGTCACATCGGCCATCTCAGTGTTCGCCAGCAGCTTGCGAGTGTGCTCACTGGCTCCGGCTTCGACGCAGGCTTGGTTTACCGAGCCTGTGACTATATAGGCGGCGCCCATGTTGAAGGTCGCTAAAGCTGCGTCAGGTGTGCCCACACCGCCGCCACAACCGACGCGGATCGGCGTGTCGTATTGATACTTGGTTTGAATTTCTTCTTTCAATGCCAAAATGGTCGGCAGCAGAGTCACTAATGGACGGTTATCTGTGTGTCCGCCAGAATCCGCTTCGGCCGTGATGTCATCGCTCATAGGAACAAGTTGCGCCAGTTCCATCTGCTCAGGCGTAATCGAGCCGTCATCGACCAATTTTTGTAGCATCTTGACCGGGGCTGGCATCATGAACTTCTCAGCCACTTCGGTGCGGCTGACTTTAGCGATAACTTTATTGGCGATAACAATATTGCCATGGCTATCACGGCTAAGCCCAGCTGCGCGGTAGTAGACGATTTGAGGTGTGAGTCCCAAAAATGCTGAGGCTTCTACGGTGCGAACCTTATGCTTGATAAATAGCTCGACGCTGCCACGCTCTAATGCTGGCTCACTCGGGCTATGAATAAGGTTAAACATGTAAGGGCCGTTCGGTAGGGCGGCTTGGATACGGTTTATTGCGGTTTCTACGCGGCTTGGAATAAGACCCGCAGCACCGAATGAGCATAAGATGCCTGCTCTTCCCAGGGCGATAACTAGCTCTTCAGATGAGATGCCGTTGGCCATAGCGCCTGCATAGTAAGCGTATTTTACACCGTGTACGCGGCGGAAGTTACTGTCGCCCAGGCTTTCTGTGCCTAAAGCCGGTGCAAATGCGCTGACAGGGTGTGCATTGCTATTTGCGCCTTGTTCTGAGGCTAAGGCCGCATCCTGTGCGATGCCGACACCTTTCTCACTGTGGTTAACGACATAACAGCCGCGGCTGAAATCTTTCAGTTGTCGCTCCATGGTATTGACATCGAAACTGATATTGGCATCGGTAACCGACCAAGGCCAAGGAGAAAGCTTTTCATTGGTTGTAATAGGATTCATTCTTGACCCTTAAAGTAATTCTTTTAGTTCAATGTGAAGCAGTTTAGCTGTGTCTCTTTCACATTCATTAATCTTTAATTCTTGTGCTGTTAAGCCGTTAATGACTAAAGCGCTCTTCTTTAGCCATTAACTTAGTCTTAAAAACGGTGTTTTTAAGACTCTTCGATACAGATGGCAATATCAAACACTTGGTAAATACGCAGACCATCTTTACTCAGGCTGGCGTCACCTGTGATGATTTTCTTACCATCGACATCTTTAATCGAGGTGATGCTGACATCCATAGACATCTGCTTGTTCAGTGGATTGATCTGTCCACGGTACTTCCACTTGATGTCTGACAAGATCTGACCGAACTTAGGGTTTTTAAATCCAGCGCCCAAATCTTTAGTGATGGCGTAAGTCTGCATGGTTTCTATGATAGCTTCAACACCAAGAGAACCCGGCATAACAGGATCCTGATGGAAGTGGAACTGGAAGAACCAGTCACTCGGATCGATTGTGCGCTCGGCATAAAGATAACCAAGACCTTCGGTGCCGCCGTTATCGACTATCTCGACCTTATCGATAAAGTTAAGCTGTCCACCGGCTAAGCGGTAGTGTGGCTGATCTTGTGGTGCGTTAAAGTGACGGCTGCTCTTGTCGAGTAAGTTTACCGTATAATCTGCTGCTATGCCTTTAGCCACATGCCATGGCTGAGTGACCTTACCATTGTCCAGACCTAACTGGTCTTTGAGGGCGTCGCCCTTGAAGTAACCAAATACCGCCTTACCTTCGTAGAAAGGTACGCCATCAGTGCTCAGCTCGAAGCTGAAGCTCTGGATGATGTTGGTGCCGGCCATCACAGTAGACAGCAGACGAGAGTCGTTACGAATTGTCTTACCGCGTAGGTCGATATTTCTTAGCATCTTGCCGTTACCGTCTAAGTTACGGAAGAAAAGCTCTAAGCCTGGGAAGCCAAGTGTGGTGCCCATGTAGCCCGAGATAAAGCCATTTGGCTGCAAGGATATTTCCATCAATATCGAGTACGGCATGGTGGCTTCATGGCTGTTCTTATCAAAATACCAGGCATCACTTGGGACTTCGTATTCGGCGATACAAGATGAAGGCTTCTTAAATTCACCGCGCTTACCGTTGACTTCAATCACGCGTGTCGTCACCTGCAGATCGCCACAAGGTGTGCGTGGTGGGATCATACCGCGATAGATGGAGAACTCGGGGCCGAAACAGTTTTCTATGTTACCGGTAGCAAACTCAAACATGTGATATGGGGTAAACGGCACGGTATCAGGCACACGGTTTGGATAATCAGGGGTAACAGGGGCCTCGACATGCTGGATAGGAATAACGCCCTTATTAGGAATCTTAGTCTGATCCGGGATTTGCGCCATCAAGGGGGCGTTAGGGCGAACAATCTTCGCTGTGCTACCAGAAGCATGCTGAGTATTTGTAGCCGTTTCAGTGATCAGGCTAGGGTAACGAACACACTCATCTTCTTCCTTGATCATGACTCCCAAGTTCTTGAAGTCTACAACTGTCTTACCATTAAGAATGATATCGATATTGGCTTTAGCGTAAGGGCGTGGGCTGAAACCGATTTCTATTATTTCCATACGATAAGTCAGCACACCAGATTGTGGCAATACCTGACCGCGACAACGTACCTGCTGTGAGGCATCTGCCAGTGGCTGGAAACGGCCATTCTTGGTTTGGGTGTGCATACCAAGATGCAACATATAGAACTGCAATAATTGACCACAACCTTCAGCCATCAGAGAACCGGCCATCACCTCATCACCCTGGAAGTGACACGGGAAGTACCAATGATTTGGCTCTAGTTGCTTATGACCTTCGATGAGACCTAGGCCCCAGGCGCCGCCTGTGCGTTCGACCTTGCTGATCTGTTCGATCATCAGAAATTTTTCTGATGCGAAGCAAAGCGATGCTTGTGTCGGACCTGCATGAGTGGCACCGAAACAACCGGCAATATCAGCATTGAGAAGCTTGTGGATATCGCCATAGTTGAAGCTGGTTTTAGGGCAATCCAGCAGAGGGTTGAAGGTCTGCTTGACGACTAAATTACGTGCCTTTATCTCATCTTCGGTGTGAATCACGCCCTTACCGTCGGCCAGTTCTTCATCGGTGAAGAAGCCTGCGCAGCCACCATCCATCTTGAGGACCATGGTATCGCCAACGAAACACTCGTAAGAGAAGAAGAACAACAGGGTATCGCCGTTACGGGCATAGTTGTTGATCTTAATGTCATAACGCAGGGTATCGCCGCCACGAGGTAAGTCGCTAAGGAAGGTGAGGGTACAATCAAGCAGGCGATAGACACGCTCGCCCTTGTTCTCGAAATCAATGCCTAAGTAGCTAATAAGCATCAAGTCACACTGACCAGACTCTACCGCTACGGCCCAAGGGATCTGACCGTCGACCAAGTAAGGTGCATCAACCGGGATATCATACTCTGTGGTCATAGTGCAGGGTTTATACTGATTCATGGTGGCATCGAGTTTAGTCACCCTAGATACCAGCAGGTAATCTGTGGTTGGTAGACGTACGCGACGAGAATAGCCGTCTATGATGGCGTAATCTGAGCCAAACACCTTAGCGATATCACCCTCGGCATATTCAACCAAGTCGGCATAGTTCCAGATACAAGGTTTAAGTTCAGGTGTCGGCGCTATATAGGGCGCTATGTTAGCGTGATCCGGCGCTAATTCATTCTCTTGTTGTAAAGAGCTAGCAGCCGCAGGCGCTTGTGCAGTAACAAATTGTGCTTGTACAGAGGGTGCTTGAGTATGTGTTGAGCCTGTTTGGCCAGTTGCCTGGGCTATCTCTTGGGCAAGCTGCTGTTTCAGAAGAACGTCGGCCACTTTCATGCCAGCTGAACGGCTCTTTAAAAATGCCTGATGAGCTTGCTGTGTGAGCTGCTGGTTTTGCTGGAATGCTGCTAAGTCACCTGCGGAGACGTCAATTGGTGTACTTGGCGTTATTATTACTTTATTTGTCATAGGGGTACCTAATACTGGGGTAGGACTCACAGGTGCTGCTTCGATATGTTGCGATGCTGTTTGCACTCTTGCTTGAGCGGGGCGCGTGACCAATGGCTTGTGCTGCTTAATCACAGATGAAGCACTGCCTTGGGCAAGCTTCATCTGAATTGAGGGTAAACTTGCCAGTGGTGTATCGACGATATGTTGATAGATATCGCGGCCACCTAAGGTCACTTGCTTGAGCAATTGATGTTTAGCATCGGACTTGAGCTCACTGCTTAAGCGTGATTTAAGCGCATTGTTTTCACTCGCTGTTTGACTTAACAGCAGTTGAGATTGTTGATCTTCATTGATGTTCACCACAAGTGCACTGCCAGCATTACTCTGTTTGGACAGGCTTAGTAGGCCATGAAGCAGGCCTGCCATTCCCGCAGCGGCGAAGCTGTGTCCGATGCGGCTATCTGCGCTGGTGCCAATCGCATTAGGAAATGCACTTAGCGAAGAGACAGATGTTGTAGATGAACTTCCTGGTGCGATATTGGTTTCAACGAGCTTTATGGTGCTAATGTCAACGCTGGCTTGAGTCAATAACTTATCGGTGACAAGATTCGATTCGTTTGCTCTGCCGAAGGCGAGTGCACTAATTTGGCCATAAGAAGTGCTTACATCTGTGCTAGCTGCATCAGGGACAAGTACTATTGCACCGGCACCTTCACCCACATTCCAGCCTGTGTTCGTCGCGGGATCAAAGGCAACAGGTTCAATACTGTTTTTCAGTATCACCTGTTCGAAACTACCTGAAAGGTCAACTGCGGCGATGACGACAGCATCGAGCGCTTCACTGGCCATCATATTTTGCGCGACATCGATACAGCGGCTGACAGATTGCTCTGCGGCTGAGATGGTAAATGCCGGGCCATCGAAGTCCCATAAGGATGCGATACGCGAGGCCATGATGTTGCCGATAAAGCTGGTGTATTGATTGAGCTTAGCCGCATCGAGTACGCTATCCATGGTGATAGCTTCCAGGGCTAGGTATTCATCACCGGTTAAGGTCACCCCGATGGCTGCAAGGCTCTCTTGCAGTTGAGTGTGCAGGTTAACCCGGCCGCGAAACTGGTGCAGTTCTAGCTCGGTTTCCATGGCAACTAACACGGCGACTTTCTGCCCAGGCTTTAACTTGGCATCACGGATAGCTTCATCGGTTACCTTCATCAACATAAGCTGTTGTGAGATCAAACGGTCATCTTCGTTTGGTGGCAGCTTGAAGCGTAGAAAATCTAGCTCGAAGCTGTCGATATAGGCTCCCTTAGGGGCTGCATTAAGACCAAACTCTGCCAGTAGATCAGGGTGTTTATCTAAACCTTTCCAGCGCTGTATCGGTAGCGAAATAAAGCCGTCAGTATCTGATGCAATGGCATTATTGAGCTTATTGATACTGCTCAATGGACCGAAATGAGACGCCATACCGACTATTTTCATCGCTTCAGGATCGGCGGTAATTGGCGTGGGTATCGCGGCGTTTTCATGTTGAATAGAGTAGGATTCCAATAACAGGTGAGCATTACAGCCACCGAAACCGAATACCGATACGCCGGCGTGGCGCAGCTTGTTTCCTGGTTTCACCGGCCAGGATTGTACCTGATTGGGTAGCGTGTTTGCGCTAAACAGACCCTTAGGTGATTCGATGGCATTGCTGATATTGATACTCGGCGGCAATGCTCCCTCTTTCATGGCGAAGATCATCTTCATGACCCCAGGCATGCCAGCAGCAGTGAGCAGGTGGCCCAAGTTAGACTTAGCCGAGCCAATTAGCGGCGCATCGGTGCCGGCAAGCTTGTCTTCGAAGAAGGTCTCCATGGACGTAAGCTCAATCTTGTCACCCAGTGGCGTGCCTGTGGCGTGACACTCGATCACTTCGATATCTTTAGGTTCGATATCACTGGCTGCATAGGCACGTTCAAAGGCTTTAACTTGTCCTTTAGGGTTAGGACTCAGTACAAACTGGCCTTTACCGTCGTTGGACAGGCCGACGCCACTGACGACTGCATAAATTTTATTACCATCACGCTCGGCATCATCTAATCGTTTGAGTACCATGACGCCAGCACCTTCACCGGCGAACAAGCCTTTACTGTCACTGTCAAACGGTGCCGAGAAGCCATGATCCGGATAGGCATGGAAGATGGAGAAGCCCATGTTGATGAAGAAAGGATCGGCGCCAGAAACGGCGCCGGCTAACATCACATCGGCCTTGCCCGCGGTGAGATAATCACACGCGAGTTTTAGCGAATAGACAGAGCTGGCACAGGCGGCATCGAGACTGAGTTGAACAGCGCCTAAACCTAAGGCATCGGCAACGACCTTCGAGGCGTTGTGAGCGATAGCCCCATTGGCATTATCGATAACCGTTTCGCTGCGGACTCTTTGTGTGTGAGCATTGGTTGGGTTGAGCTTAAAGCCCTTGTTGCCAAGTTTATCTTGCAAGGCTTTTTCAACGGCGCTGTGATAGATAGGCAAAAACAGATCATTTGAGCGGGTTGTCGGAAATGACAAGGCGCCCATGATGATCCCCGTGCGCGCTAAAGAGGGACTGTTTAAGGTGATCCCGGCATCGATAAGTGCTTTACGGCTGGTGTCCAGCGCCCAAAGGAAGCTGTTATCCAGGCCCGACAAGCTCTCACTGGGTAGTTGATAACCTGTGGCATCGAAGCTGAAGTTTTCAATGTAGCCACCCTGATTACAATAGAAGCGGTCTGATTGGCCCTGAACACCCTGATAATCTTGGGTGTTAGCCCCTAGTTTCTCATTGGTTAGGATACTGCGAGAGTCTCGCTTATCGAGTAGATTCTGCCAAAACTCCTGTGGGCTTTTAGCATCGGGATAGAGGGTGGCTAGACCCACTATGGCGATTTTTATCTGTTTGCTTGAAGGCTTGTCTCTATTCTTATTCGAGAAGGACATTAAACTTCCCCTTTGAGTAATTTGTGTGCATCGGGCTCACCGGAGACGATGCCATTGTGATTGGTTAAACCCGTAGAGTTCAATTCTCGAATCGCAATCTCTCGGTTGAGTCCATCGATGAGAGGTTGCAGTGATAGCGGCACTCTATGACTGATAAGTTGTCCCAATGCCTTTAGTAGGCTAGTGATGTCATCTCCGCCTTTGGCGTTGACTGGCACTGTGCAGCATGGGTAGCTGCTCGCCTCGGCACCGCAGCTTCTGTCGAGCTTAGCTATCTTGTCGATCAAGGTGCTGTTTTGTCTATCTGCGCCCAGTTCGACAAATAGCTTAGCGCCTTGTCGTTGAGCGCTATGGATTAGCGAGGTAAAGTCCAAGGTATTACAGAAGGTATCGGCGATAGACTGGGCAATCATATTGCTATCAATAGCGCCTGCTTCGTTGACGGCCTTATCGCGCCTGTCACCAGACAGGCTCGCAGCACTGATAAACTTGATATCTTGTGGTAATTCTTCACACAGTGGTTGAGTATAAAACTCAATCACGTTGCCGTGCTCTTCCATCGCAGGTGTCGTGTGCATAGCAGTCACTCGGTTAGCGGCTATGCCACGCTTCTTCAGCTTGCTCAGTAGTTCTCGGCATTGAATTTCACAACCCGCGATCACACAGGTATCTCCCTGAATGATGGCCAGATATGCCCGGGGGAATTCAGGTAGCAGTGCTTTAATCGGTTCGCTAGGGCTACGTACTACGAAGCTGTTCCAGACTATGTCGCTATCTGTGTTGTTCAGTTTCCATGCTTGCCTCACTGCGGTCAGTTGTCCGGATATGGCGGTGGTAAACAAGGGATCCGTTTGGGTCTTGCTTATCAAATCATGGGGATTGTCCCATACGCCAAGACTGGCCCACATAGAGGCTTCACCCATGGAGTAACCTAAGGCAAAGTTTGGGGTGATATTGAACTCTTGCATCAAGAGTTGAGTCAGCAGATAACTGCTGCCTACACCGGCAATAGCCAGATCGCCTAAGGGCATGGCCGGGGCAACTTTAGCGTCTAAGTGATAGATCGCATCGGCTTGCAACATAGACTTGAGATCGCCCTCACGCTCTAGTCGTGAGTAGAGTGTTGGGAAGTATCTGTGAAGCTCGCTAAACATGTCGGCATAAACAGTACCCACTCCAGGATAGACGAAGGCAAGACCCGCTTTTTCAACATTGCCCAATGGCTCCGAAGTGAAGTAACTGCCTGCAGGCGTCTTGTAGCTATGCAGGCCGTCCTCAGCCATTACCGCTGGCAATGCTTCTATCATAGCGTTGAGTTCAAGCTGCATAGCGTCAACTGAGCTTGCTTGGAGTGTGACGGCGTAACGGGTGTTGGTCTGCTCGAACGCGATAAGATTATCTCTCATCACAGTGAGCACAGAATCTGAGTTAGGCTCAGCCAGAAGTTCTGCCTTGAGACGGTTGAGGGCGGTTAATAGCTCAGTTTGAGTATCACCCGATAGTACAAGCTGTAAGCGCTGACTGTCGACAATCGATTTTGGCGCAATAAAACCTGTACCTTGGGTAATAATAAAGCTGGTATTAATCTGTTTGCCTGCCGAAATATTGTTAACTGAATGAGAGAAGTTGACCGCAGTCACTCTTGCCTGATGATTTTGCGTAAACCAGTAGTGACTCTTGGCCTGTTTAGGGCCCAGTGTGACACCCTGGTTTACTTCATCTCTAAATCTAGTTCGAAAAGCAAGTTCGGTGATCAACTGATGAACAGCTGTAAATTTCTGCTGGCTGTTAAGATCATGCAGATTTTCAATCTTACTCACAGTGGCGCTATCGCGTTTGGCCTGAGCCAGTGCAAGCGCCATGGTCTGCTGTACACCGTCATTACCTTGTTGTATCGCCGCGAGCTGCGCATGAGGATGGATTCTCAGCTGCGCCGCCTTGAGCGCAGGCATCATCAACAGGGACTGGCTCGGTGTCGATAATTGAACTAGTTTTCCTTCATCGATAGCTTGAATGCTAGCCTTGAGGTTAGCCTCGAAATCATCGACTTCAATGTTAACAATCTGCTCTAAAGCCTCTTTTTGAGAAACCCCTTCTTTAGAAGATAGCAGTCCTGATTGATAGAGTTCAGGTAGCAGTACCTCGAGTGGATTAGCCGACAGACTATCGCAAGATAGTCTTGTCGACGGCAACACTAAAAGCGCGATGCGTAGTGGCATCGCTACTTTTTGAGGCGCTTGCTGCTGTTGAGCATTAAGCGTCGGATTCACTATTTAGCCTCACTTGCTTTATCAAGAGCCGCTGAAGGCTCCGCCAAGAAGGCATCATTCAGGCTCTTGCTGACGGTGACTTTTGCCCCCTTCATCATAGCGCTGAGTTCGCCATTTTCATGGTAAAGTGCGACATTAGCCTGGAGTGAACGAGAACTGGTTTTAACCACTTCAAGCTCGATAAATCCAGACTCACCAAAGGCCATGGGTTTGTTGGAGATAAACTCACCGATAGCCGATGGCAGACTGGCCGCACCGTACGTGAGTCTCGCCCACACCAGCATGGCTTGTAGAAGCAAGTCTTCGGCGAAGGGTTGGCTGCCGCCAATGTGAGTCGTCGCGACAAAATGACCGCAATCTTTATCACTCACGTTTGGCAAACGGCAACTGGCTAACAGACCCGAATCATTAAACTGCAATATCTTCTCAATGCCCTGTAAACGAGGTCCGTGGAACAGGGTACCGTTACTATAAAGTTCACTCGCAGTCGTTACTGGTTTTTCAGAGCCTAAGTCGAACACTTTAGGCACTGGAGTATCACCTTGAGATGAAACTAAGGTCGCCTTGTATTGCGGACGTCCTTGACAGGTGATCATCGCGCTCATTTGCTTTGGTTGGGCACCTTCTAGTGGCGTCAGTTCAAGTGTTATCTCCTGAACATCATCATTTTCGAAGATGATCCCTTTAAGCAGCTTATAATCGAGCACTTTTACGCGAGAGCCGAGCATTTCGCTTGCCGCTTCGCGCATCCACGCGATTGCGCACACTGTTGGTAGCACTGAATTACCGCTAATGCGGTGGTCTTGAATAAAGACCATAGCATTAGGGTTTAAGGCTCTTGTTAACGTCAGAGGCGTTAAAGAAACAGGTGCTAGCGGGCGCGATGCAAGTTGCACCTCACCCGCATTAAGCTTTTTTACAGAAGAACCTTCTGTAGCAGAGCCTTCAGCGTTTTTTGATTGAGAGCCGTCGCTGCCCTGCATCGAAGTACCAACAAGCAATTGCACACCCGTTTTGCTCAATAGTTGGGTGGCAAATAGCTCGGCGCCAGCCTTGAGAGGGATAACGTACACACCACGGTCGGTAAACATCTTCTTCAGTGCTGGATTCACCATGCCGCCATCCCAAGGGCCCCAGTTAAAGCTCATCACTTTAGCTTGCGGGTTGCGTGCAGTGAACTGCAGTGCCGCCTTGTTGAGGATGTCGTTTGACATGGCGTAGTCGCTCTGACCTGTATTGCCGTAGAAACCTGCAGCCGATGAGAACATGGCAAGCAGTTTCACCTTACTCGAATCCAGTACAGCCAACACAGCCTTCAGACCATTAACCTTAGTGCCGTAAACGCGCCCTAATTCTTCAATGGTCTTGTCTTGAATATGCTTATCGGCAAGTACGCCTGCACCGTGGATAAGACCGGTAATGTCGTTACTTTTTCCTTTAAGCGCCTTGGAGATAGCAGCAGAATCTGTGACATCCATACTGACATACTCGGCACTTGCACCTACTTGGGCAAAAGCCTCAAGCGCTGTGTTTATCTCGATTGAGCTTTTAACTGTCCACACTAAGGATTCGACCTGTTTAGGTGTCGGCTTATTACCCGTAGAGATGATGTAAGCAATGGCAGCAGGTTTAAGTTCGCTGATCTGCTTGTTTTCAGCCCATGTCGGGATAGCAAGTAGCTCACTACGTCCTGCAAGGATAAAGTGAGACTTTGTACGCTTGGCTAAGGCAAGGGCGCATTCGAAGGTCACGCCTTTAGCTCCCCCGGTCACCAGTATTTTATCTGCACTGTTTAGTTCAGGTGCAGCATGTTTACTGCTCGCTACGCCTGCAATTAAGGTCGTACGTGAAACGTTACCTTTAGCGTCGAGTGATAAACCCACTTCTGGCAATTGAGTGACATTATCGAAAAGCTCAGCTGTGACTGCATCAGCAAGATGAGTTGCATCTAAGTTTGCTGCGATATCCAGTGCACGACAAAAGACGGTTGGCCATTCATGGCTGAGTGTCTTGGTTAAACCTGCCAGAGCAGCCTGGTTTAACTCGGCATCTTGCAGAGTTTCTGCGTTTAAGTAACCGAAGCCACCATCGATACGGCTGACGGTGACAAAGCTGCGGCGCTTATCACTTGACGCAGTAAGCTTTGGCTGAAGTAGCTTAGCCCAAAGGAACGCTTGGCTAACATGAGTGAAGCTCTCATCACTTAGGTTAACGGCATCAGTTTTTTTCTTGCTATCAGCTTCAGGCTGCAGGTGAATGAATCCACCAATTTGACCGAGTTGCTGTTCTATTTGAGCAATAACGGCGCTAATACCCGCTTCATCAGTACTCTTTGCCTGGAAGCTTGCGATATCGCTGTTAAGTGGTGATTGAGCATTGCCCTCAGGTAGACGTATAACGGCTACTTTAAGACCTTGCTTTGTCAGTTTCTCTGCTAACACGCCGGCGTTATGACCATCATCGGTGATCACAAGAGTTGCGTCTGCGGCGAAACAGTTTTTAATCGTGTCCGCCGCATTAAGCTTTTTTAGCGTTACCTCGCTGTGAGGTGGAAGCTCAAGTGAGGAGCTGATGGTATTAGCAATAGACTTAACAGCACCAGAT
Organism: Shewanella sp. YLB-07; assembly: GCF_009377275.1. Taxonomy (NCBI): domain Bacteria; kingdom Pseudomonadati; phylum Pseudomonadota; class Gammaproteobacteria; order Alteromonadales; family Shewanellaceae; genus Shewanella; species Shewanella sp. YLB-07. The sequence continues at coordinate 250,300 of NZ_VOQB01000002.1, forward strand.
ACAGCAGCGCCTAGGGCAGCAGCTGTAGATAGCTTAGAGCCTTCAGCAAGTTTGGAATTCATGTAGCTTACGATTTCGCCTAGTGTACGACACTCGGCTAGATCTTCAGGGTTTAACTCAGGCAGGCCAGGCAGTTCGTCTTGTACTGTACCTAAAATCTCAACTCGCTTGATTGAGTCGATACCAAGATCTGCTTCCATATCCATGCTCAGTTCAAGCATCTCAGTTGGGTAGCCAGTCTTGTCGGCAACCACTGACATCATAGTCGCTTGTACTTTCTCTGCGCTTAAACCACTAGCAGCAGACGATACAGTACTAGCAACATCAGCCTCTTGAGAGTTCATAGAGCCATCAGCCGGCAGTTTACTGCCCATATAAGTAACGATTTCACCTAAAGTTCTACATTCGGCAAGGTCTTCAGGATTTAGCTCAGGCAGACCCGGTAGCTCATCTTGAACAGTACCTAGAATTTCAACGCGCTTGATAGAGTCGATACCTAAATCGGCTTCCATATCCATGCTCAGTTCAAGCATCTCAGTTGGGTAGCCAGTCTTGTCGGCAACCACTGACATCATAGTCGCTTGAACTTTCTCTGCACTAAGACCTGTAGAGAGTGAGCCCTCAGCGGCTTGTGAAGGTAAAGAGCCTACGGCGCTTGTTGCTTGAGTAGTTGAACTTCCTGAAGGAAGTTTACTATTCATGTAGGTTACGATTTCGCCCAATGTGCGACACTCGGCTAGATCTTCAGGATTAAGCTCAGGCAGACCCGGTAGCTCGTCTTGAACTGTACCTAGAATTTCGACGCGCTTGATAGAGTCGATACCTAAGTCGGCTTCCATATCCATGCTCAGTTCAAGCATTTCAGTTGGGTAGCCAGTCTTGTCAGCAACCACTGACATCATAGTGGCTTGTACTTTCTCTGCACTAAGACCATTCGTTGCTGGAGCTGAACTTATTTGAGCAGCAGGCGCCGCGGCGGTACTTGTATTAGTCCCTGCAGCTGGCAACTTAGAGTTCATATAAGCAACGATTTCGCCCAATGTGCGACATTCGGCAAGGTCTTCAGGATTTAGTTCAGGAAGACCCGGTAGCTCGTCTTGAACCGTGCCCAGTATTTCGACACGCTTGATAGAGTCGATACCTAAATCGGCTTCCATATCCATCTCAAGCTCTAACATCTCAGTTGGGTAGCCAGTCTTCTCTGCTACGACAGACATCATAGTGGCTTGTACTTTCTCTGCACTAAGACCTGTAGAGAGTGAGCCCTCAGCGGCTTGTGAAAGAGCTGCAGCGGCACTTGTATTAGCAGAGCCAGCGGCGCTTGTGCTTGTTGCTGTAGAGTTTCCAGCAGGTAGCTTAGAGTTCATATACGCTACGATTTCACCCAATGTACGACACTCGGCTAGATCTTCAGGGTTAAGCTCTGGCAGACCTGGAAGTTCATCTTGTACTGTGCCCAGTATTTCGACACGCTTGATAGAGTCGATGCCTAAATCGGCTTCCATATCCATCTCAAGCTCTAACATCTCAGTTGGGTAACCAGTCTTCTCGGCAACCACTTCAAGCATGGTTGCTTGAACCTTCTCTGCAGAGAGTGAGCCCTCAGCGGCACTAGCATTAGTCGGAGCCATTGGTGTCACTACTGACGGTACTGGAGCAGCCTGATGGCTAACGGTCTGTACAGGCTTAGGTGCTTGTACTGCTGCAGGTTTTACTTCGGCTTTAGCAATAGGCGCTACTACTGGTGCTGCAACCTGAACTGGCGCTACTATAGGCGCAATTACAGCTTGAACAGGAGCAAGAGTTTTAACTGGTTGGGCTGTTGCTTGTGTAGAGAGCGCTGCCGGCGTGCCGTTAAGCATATTTAGTGCTGCAGTGTTGCTGCCTGTTTGCATCTCAAGGAATTGAGTATGGCTTTGCAGAGTTTGCGACTGAAGCTGGTGGAACTGCTCCATAGAGCGTTGTAGGCTCTCTGGGAGCGCAATACCTGCGCCAGCTAGTTTAGTTTGCTCTGTCATCAAGGTGGTGAAGGTCTCACCGTATTGCTGGGGGATCTCCAGGAACTGTTGATGAAGCTCTGCAGCTTGCTGCTGGGCTGCAAAGAAGTGAGTTAACGCATCGCCGCTAACGCTAAGAGCCGCTGAAGGCTCACTATTTACAGTTGTTGGCGTGCCTACAACTTGATTACTAGACATTTGGTTATTAGACACGGGTACTGCAATCTCCACAATTTTTTCTACTTCCACAATTTTTTCAACGACCTTTTCTACTTCAACTATTTTCTCGACGATTTTTTCTTCAACAATCGTCGTGCTAGTCACAGTGCCAGTCTCTAATGACTTCGCCATCTTGGCGCGTGTTGCCTTGCTGATATGGTTGACTGCATTAAGAGATATGCTCATTGGAGACTTCTTCTCTGGTGCTGCAATCTCAGCCTGGTACGGATCGATATTGTCGAGCTTGATGCCTGCAACGGCCATCTGAACCGCGGCTTGCTTAAGCTGAAGATCGCTATCACCTTTAGGGCTTGGGTTGATAGAGATAGTGCTAATGACATTCTTGTCATTAAGCGCCTTATCAGCAAGGGTGCCCTGTACCAGCTTCTGCAGAATGTTCTTTGGACCGAACTCAACAAATATACGGGCGCCTGCGTTATACATGGCTTCAAGTTCCGCAGTAAAGTGTACCGATTGCAGCATATGCTTCTTGAACGAGGCCTTAATCTTTGCGGCGGTATTGTCATAAAGCTCACCCGTCGCGTTTGAATACAGCGCACGTTTTGGCTTACTGAACTTGGCAGCATCAATCGCTTTAGCAAATGGTGCTTGAGCGTGACCAACGAGCTCAGTGTGGAATGCGCCAGATACAGGCAGGTTTATCGCCTTATATCCAAGCTCACTAAGTGCTTTGGCCGCTTCACCGGTAGAAACAGTAGGACCAGCAATGACTGATTGAGTCGGTGCATTGTAGTTAGCGACTTTAACCCCATCGAACTTAGCGATAGTCGCTTCAAGTGTTGCTAAGTCTTCAGCAGACTTAGTGCCCTTTCCTTGGTGAAGAATAGCGAACATAGCGCCAGTGTCAGCTTCTACGCCGTCTTTGGCCGGGGCTTTAGTGGCCATGGCATCACCACGGGCAAATGCGAGCTGGTAGTAATCTTCACTGGAGATAACACCAGCTGCGCACAGAGCACTTAGTTCACCGAAGCTGTGTCCTGCAACCATGTCGGCATTGAAACCAGCGGCGGTGAATAGCTCATACTGACCCATAGAGATGGCGCCGATGGCACTTTGTGCGTTGGCGGTGTTGGTCAGTATCGCTTCTTGGGCTTTCAGGTCGTCTTTATTAAACACAGGCCTTGGATAAAGTGTCTGTGAAAGCGGCGTTTTGTCATTGGCGGCAAAGACTTTATCGGCGGTCACTAATTGCTGACGCATCTCAGGGTAGTAACAGGCAAGGTCGCGACCCATATTAAGATACTGAGAACCTTGGCCGGCGAATAGCGCGGCGACTTTCCCCTCAACACTCGATGCACGGTAGCTGGTGCCACCAGGTAACTGCCAAGTGCTATCATTACTGCCGGCTAGCTTAGCGACTGCTTGCTTGATCTGTGTTGCCAGTTCATCGCTTGTGTTAGCCACTAAACCAATACGAGGTGCGTTAGCATCAAGCTCACGCAGTGCATAGTTCGCAGCAGCTGTGGCTAGGATGAACCCATCTGTTGTCGCAGTTATAGCCAAGCTGTTTAGCTCACTAATAAGCGCATCTTTTGTCGCTGCACTAATAAGGAAGCTCTGAGCCACCTGACGTTGACGATACTTAGCTTTCTCTCCGTCATCTCGGCTGTGCTCTTTAGTGTATTCTTCCAACACGAAGTGGAAGTTTGTGCCACCAAAACCAAATGAGCTGATACCCGCGCGGCGCGGCGTGCCATCTGCGCGTGGTAGCCAAGGACGTGTCTCGGTATTGAGATAAAATGGTGAGTTCTCAATTTCAAGCTTAGGACTAGGCTCACTGATGTTGATAGTGGCAGGAAGTACCTTATGATGCAGCGCAAGAGATGCCTTGATTAGGCCGGCAGTACCTGCGGTCGATTTAGTATGACCTATTTGAGATTTCACCGAGCCTAGGGCGATATGTTGCTTAGTATCGTTGCCTTGGCTGAATACCGAGCACAGGCCGGCAAATTCAGCGGCGTCACCGGCGGCGGTACCAGTACCATGAGCCTCGATAAGGCCTAGAGTGTGAGGTGCAAAACCTGCGTCGTCATAGGCGCGGTGGAGAGCTTTTGCTTGACCTTCTGGGCGCGGTGCATAGATAGACTTAAATTTACCGTCCGATGATGAGCCTATGCCTCTAATCACTGAGTAGATTCGGTCACCATCACGCTCGGCATCTTCGAGACGCTTAAGCGCTATCATGCCGATACCTTCACCTATCATCATGCCTTTCGAGTCGATATCGAAAGGTTGAATGGTTTCGTTGGTGGTAAATGCAGGAGTCTTGGAGAAACTCATGTACATAGAAGGTGAGTTATCGGTACACACACCACCTGTGATCATCATCTCTGAGCGACCATCGACTAGTTCACTGACGGCCATACGCATAGCGGCTAACGAGCCAGCACAAGCGGCGTCGACCACACAGTTCATGCCACCTAAGTCGAAACGGTTGGCGATACGACCCGAGATAACGTTACCCAGTGAGCCAGGGAATGAGTTCTCTTCCCAGTGTACGTACTGGTCCTGAAATTTCTTGATCAGCATTTCGCTGTCAGTGTCACTGATGCCGCTATTTTTGAATACTTTCTTGAGTACAGGATACTGAAGACGGGCCGTTAAGCTGTGGCTGATCTTCTGTCCGCCACCCACACCCAGTGTGATACCAATCTTATCTCTGTCATAACTTTCAGGAAGGTTTGCATCGGCTAACACTTCTTTAGCCACGATCAAAGAGAGCAGCTGCGATGTATCGGTTAACTCCAGGATATTTGGCGGCAGGCCAAATTCCATTGGGTTGAAGTCGACATCTGGCAGGAAGCCACCACGCTTACAGTAACTCTTGTCAGGCGTACTCTTATTGGCATCGTAATAATCTTCGGGTTGCCAATGAGTCGATGGCAATTCGGTGATTGCATCGATTTTTTCACTGATTAAGTCCCAGAATTTATTCAGGTAACGAGAGTTAGCAAAGATACTTGCCATGCCTACGATGGCGATGGGCATATCTTTAAGACGTTTGTTTAGACGCTTATCGGCTGTCGAGTCTTGTACTGACTCTGGTGCTGATTTTTTATCACTCGCTAAAGGCTTCTTTGAAGGTTTAGAGGTCTGGCTCATTATGAGTCTCCACTGGGTGCCTGATTCTCAGGCGTCTTGTTGTTAGTTTCAACGTTTTGTGTGACATGCCCATGACTGAGTCTGGCACCTGGAAAACGCTGCAAAAAGGTGTGGTAGTTGCGAACAAGCAACTTACGCAGATGAAACGGCCCATGCTTTAACACATAAGCTATGTATCGGTTGGTGGCGTGGGTATTGCCATCTTGGTAAATATCTAAGTACAACCAGTCACTGCTTGTGTCTATGCCGAGCAGTATCGAACTGGGTTCCTCGTTGGTTAGTTGTGGCGGTATGGTCAGTGACACAACCTGAACCACGCTGGTTTGATCGTCATCGGCTATGGTCTTGGCCAAAGTATCCGGGTGTAAGGTGTAGGTTTCGAGGTTACTTCCCTGAATGACTGGTAGCTGATTGAAATAACGCTCAGGAACCAAAGGACTTTCGATACTGCCTACCTTTGAGACCCCATATCGCTTCAGGCAACGGGCTAATCCAGAACGTGACACATTGGGATTGATAAACTTCTGGGTGATCTTGAGGAGTTTGTCCAGAGGTGTCTTAAGCTGGTACCTGAGACCGACCACGACATATTCCTGCAATGGAGTGAGTGTGGTGTTGAGATGATGCGGTGTATTTGGGGTGTTTTCGACAGAGTCGCGCTTGCGCCACTTACGTACGGTGGCTTCGCTGATGTTCAGCACTTTGGCAAGTTGAGTCACAGAAAAGTCAGAACCTTGTATGAATCGTCTCATCTCTGGCGTCGTTGTGGCATTACGGTGTCGTGCTTCTGTTGCACTTTGCGTACGCTTATTCGGATTAATTTCTTCCTGGAGAAGAATTTTTTTGGCTTGCTTTACCATTAAATTAGCGGGTTTCCGTTAATAATCTATTGGGACTAGTGCGACTTTTTGACCGAGGTTACCTGCAGGATTTCCCGATTCGTCGCGTTTTTTAAAGCAATTTCTAGCTGATGGGCAGCAGATTACATGACCTTAGGGAGCAATACAATCACCTGGGACTTAATAATGCCTCTTCAGACCAGTTTCAGCTTACATGTGTACTCCTTATTCATATTTTCTTACAAATTCTGTGGCAAAAAACAAAACGTGACTTAGGTCAAATAACCAGCATTGACTAAGGTCTATACTTACAATTAACAGTTAATCACTATTGCCTTTTAGCATTTACGTATTAAACTTTGGGTTAACCTTTTCTTGAAGGAAACTCTGGAGGGGTTGTTATGGCGGAGTTTATCACCGAGCAGATCCGCAATCTTGCGGTGCTTGGACACACTGGGGCGGGAAAATCGACTCTGATTGAGGCCTTGCTCTATCGGGCCAAGGCGATAAGCCAAAAGGGCAGGGTGGATAGGGGCACAAATCATGCTGATTTCACTGCCCAAGAACAATCCCACCGCCACAGTCTCGAACCTTCCTTCTTAAATCTCGATTTTAATCACCACCACATCAATCTTATCGATACTCCTGGATTACCGGATCTCTTCGGCAGAGCCCTGTTACCCCTGCCAGCGGTGGAGTCTGTACTCTTAGTCATCAACGCCGGAACCGGCATCGAGACTTTGACCCATAGAGCATTCGAGGCGGCCAGAACCCAAGGGAAAGTCGTCTTGATTGCAATCAATCATATCGATGGCAACCAAGATAAATTATCTGAGCTACTTTATGATATACAAGCCAAGTTTGGCACTCGATGTCTGCCAGTTAACTTGCCCATAGCTGGTTTAGATGCTGTGGTGGATTGCTATTTACACTGTGCTAATGATGCCACTGGTGAAAGTGGCACCGAGTCGCTGTTTCACTCGGCGTCGGCAGCGCGTGATGAGCTTGTCGATACCGTATTAGAGGAAGATGAAGATCTAATGGAGCTTTATCTGGAGCAGGGGGAGATCTTGACCCCAGAGCAGCTCCATGAACCATTAGAAATGGCGTTAAGGATGGGTCATCTGGTACCAGTCTGTTTCACCAGTGCAGAAACCGATGTGGGCATTGATTCCCTGCTTGAGGTGATTACTAAGTTGATGCCCAATCCATTAGAGGCCAACCCTCCTCAATTTGTCAGAGGGTTCGGCGACGAAATGAAGCCCGTAGATGTGACGCAAAAAGCCGGAGACCATGTTTTAGCCCATGTATTTTGTGTCTCTATCGATCCTTTTTTTGGCCGCGTTGCTGTGATGAGACTTCATCAAGGAAGCATCACTATCGGCATGAAGCTCTACATCGGTGAGGGGCGTAAGCCTGTTAAAGTTACTCACTTGTTTAAGCTTCAGGGGAATAAGCATGTCGGTGTGCCGCGTGCTGTGCCGGGAGATATTATTGCACTGGCTAAGATAGATGAACTCGAGATAGGAGCCGTGCTCCATGATAGCCATGATGAGGACCAATTTCACTTGCCTGAAATGAACTTCCCTCAGCCCATTTTTGGCTTGGCGGTCAGCCCCAAGCGTCGTGGTGATGAACATAAGATTGCTGAAGTGCTACACAAGTTGGTGGTGGAAGATCCCAGTTTGCGCTTGGGTAACTATAGCCTGGGTAGCAAAGATGCCGAGGGGCAGACAGTATTACAGGGCCAAGGTGAACTTCATCTGCAAATCGCTATCGAAAAAGCCCATGAGCTATTTCATGTGGATATGGATACAGAAAAACCTGCTGTTGCTTACCGAGAGACGATCACCACCAGTGCCAAGATACGCTATCGCCATAAGAAACAATCTGGCGGTTCGGGCCAATTTGGCGAAGTAGAGATCTTCGTTGAACCTTTACCAAGAGGCACAGGTTTTGAATTTGTCAGTAAAGTGGTAGGGGGATCGGTTCCCGGCCAATATATTCCTGCGGTGGAAAGGGGGATAAAAGAAGCCATGTTAAGTGGAGGATTAGCAGGCTTTCCCATGCAAGATATCAGGGTGAGTTTGCTCGATGGTAAGCATCACAGTGTCGACTCTAAAGAGATAGCCTTCGTCATGGCGGGTAAGAAAGCCTTTATCGATGCCGTTAGTCAGGCGGATCCAGTTATTTTAGAGCCTATAGTCGAGATGCAAATCTGTGTCGCGGCTGAGCAAGTAGGGGATATTACCGGTGATATCTGTGCGCGTCGTGGCATGGTGTGCGGCACAAATTCAATCGGTGAGCAGAAGATTGAGGTGAGCGTCGAAGCGCCCCTCGCCTCAGTTGATGATTACTCAACACGGCTTAAGTCTATGACAGGTGGAGATGGTCAATTTTCGATGGTATTTAGCCGTTATGACGTGACGCCTGAACATGTGCAGCAGCAACTAGTTGCACATGCGAAAGAATAAGCTCTTTAACATCTGCTTCTTATATTAATGAATTTGTGCTTTCATCTTGCTCTTCATTTTAGAGAGGTCGCTGTAGAAAAATAAACTCTCAGCGATTTCCAGTACCCGCGGCGTCTCAGACTCATGTATTGCCTGATAGTAATACTCTTCGGCTGTGGCGGGGTTACCGAAGCTTTCGGATAGTTTAGCTTTAAGTATGAAGGTTATCACCGTCTCATGTTTGTTCGGTATGGCTTTGAGATATTTTAACGCTTCAATTGGCCGATCTTTAGATAACGCATTCATGGCCAGTGCTTCATTGACTTTATCGGATCTGATTCCCTTGACTAAAATGGGAATTATTTTCTCGAACGCTTGGTTGAGTTTGTCGACTTGCTGCTGAGGCTCCTTGCCTTTATTTAGGTAGGTGACCACCATGCTGTAGATGTAATTGGTGGAGAGCAGGTAATGATTGTCTGGCGCGAGTTCGAGCGCTTTTCTCATTAGGCCTACGGATTTTAACTGATCTTTGGGGGTGTGCAGGGCGGCAAAGGCTTCGAGTGTATAAGCCAATGCTTGTGGATCTTCTGGCATAGAGCTTAATAATTCGTTAATTTTTTCCTTGCTAACGTCGACATTAAAAGAGGTGAGAATATCGCTCAACATACGATTAATTGTTGGTTTTAAATTGTTGTTATCAATTCTATATTTTCGATCCAGATGCTGATATTGCGAGATGCGATTAAAGTACTCCACATTGATGTAACTGACGCCATTTTCCTCGGTAATGATAAACGTCAGTTCTTTAGCTGCATCATTGTGCGGCGTATTATGAAAGGCTATGCGAAAGTTAACATTGTATTTGAGGTATTCAACGATCTTAAAAATTACCCCATGTTGAATTTGTGCTGAGGTTATATCTGTATTGATTCTGGCTCGGATAAATCTGGGTTCTAAATTGTTATAGATGACTTCTGAGCCGAACTGAGTAGCCCTGTCTTTCTCTTCTGAGTTTGTGTCTTTTGATATCTTATCGACCCCTCGGAGCGAAAATGGGCTAATAAATACTAACAAAATGAGGCAGAAGATGAGCGTTGTAATAGCAATAGGCGCTGTTAATCCGGTTGCCTTCTTGGTTGATTTACCTTCATTATTTTGATTCTGCTTGCTAAGGCTTTCAGTTTTAGCACTGATTGAACTACTAGATTGGTTTAATTGAATATTTTTATTGTCTATGGCCGTTTTATTTGAAATAGAGTCGATATGCTTTTTATCATCTGGGCTTGCTTCTTGCCTAATTCCAGCCACATGAATTATGTGCCCATCTGTAAGACTCTCTTTTTCGGTGTGAGTGTCGGTTTTATTTGTTGAGGGTAAAACCTGGATGTTAATGTCGAGTTTATAACCACGCTTAGGGACGGTGATAATATAGCCCTGAAGGTGTTTATGGTTGGTTTTAAGAATTTTTCTCAACTCAAATATCGCTTGAGTGATGACTTGATCTGTTAGTACTAAGCCCTTCCAAACCTCATCAATCAATTCATCACGACTCAAGGTAGTCATAGGGTTTTGGCAGAGATATAACAAGAGGTTAGATAAACGGTTGTCGATAAGTGTTTCCTGCCCGTCTAATATGAGCTTATTTTCGTGGGGGATGAAGATCCAGTTATCGATTTGGTAACTTACCTTTGCCATCTATATTCCTGACTTATTCTATCTAATGCCATCTTAGGCTGTTTTTGATAAATATCAATTATTGCAGGTTGATCTTAAGTAAGGCCACCTAAATAGGTGGCCTTACTTAATGTGGAAAGCTTGTCGTGATTAGTTGGGCTCTTCGCATACTTGATAGGCATGCTGACGGGCTTTACGGCGCTCTGGACCAAAATCTTTCTGCTTCATCAGGTCTATAGCTAACTGACATGCATCAGTGATTTCACTTGACTTACTGTTATTACTAGCCATTTTGGGGCTATTTTTATGCTCACTTTTAGCCTGTTTTACATCTGTTACTGGCTTAATTGAGCTTTGATTATTGTCGCTGGTGTCCTTGATCTTTATGGCACAATAGCTGTTATTGGTGCGCCTGACTGACTTGCCTTTATCACTTGAGTCGATTGCTACACAATCGCCTTGCATGATCTTGTTCGTTTGACTCTCTATACGAACAAGTTTCTCAGACCCAATCATTTTTATGGTGTAGCCGTAGGTGGCGCTAGCATACCAAGGGTTAGCTATCTCATTGGCTTCCTGTATGGTGCCATAACTGACAGAAGCGTATGAATCTGCTGCAAACACGTTTGGTGTCAGTGCAGCAAACAGCAGCAAGCTGATAGCACTAATTTTAGAAAAACCAAAGAAGAGATTGGTCGAATTTTTAGCTAATAGTGGAGGCATATTTTTGTACTCTACAGTTTCGATTTCGGATTCGTTAGAATATGGGCTAGGTACTAACCTATGCAAAATGGAGCTAAGCCCATAGTCCTAGGCAAATGGACTTATCTCATCTTGATTTTAATTAAGAATTGGGGGGAGTGCTTGGCTGTACTCCGTCACTTTGGCGATATATTCGCTGAAGCCGTTATAGTATTTGTTGCCTTGCAGTAGGCTGGCAGAGAAATAGTCTGGTTTATCTTTACTCAAGCGTTTGGATACACTGCTGGTTAAATTTTTAAGGCCGCTGATACCGTAGATATAGTAGGACTTAGCCTTATTGAGCTTCATCTCAAAAGCTTGTTTATTACTCACTCTATCTATGCTGGTAAATTCATACATGTACTCAGTTTCACGGGTTATATCATCGAACTGAGTGGAAGCTGTGGAGATGTAAATATTATCTTTTATGTCCACTTGCTCGAGCTGGCTCATACTTTTATTGAATATTTCCAAGTCTATGTTGCTGCTGTCCAAGCTGGCTGCTGAGGCTGATATAGAGGTGAATGCTAATAAGGTTATAGCCAATGTTTTCATGTTGAACTCCTAAAACCACATTAAGAAAATTACTAGAGGCCTAGGTTATTGGCTTTGAACCTTAGATACATAAACAACAGATAAAAAATATATAAACTCATCTGCTTTTAGTTCAAGCGATTGTATTTAATTTGTTTATTGTTTTTATATTTGTGCTTATGAGCTGTCTTCATCGTAAATGACCAAAAATTTATAAGCGTTTAACCTGCAACATTTGACGTTTATATATTGATTATATTTACCTTATCTTTAGTTTATTTTTTGTATTTTCCCTTTCATTAATATCTGCCCTATGAAATGAATTTCGATTGAGCAGGAGCTCCTATGTCTAGATTAGTGTCAGAAGAAGTATCAAAGAGTTTGCCTGAAAAAGTGACGGGTAAAATGTCGAAGAGGTTTGTGATCGGTACCTTTTCATTAATCGCTATTATTCTTTTATTGGTATTTGGTTTTTACTTTTTTAAGCAATATATGATTAAAACTAAGTTGGCGGCTTTCTCGTTTCCCCCTGTGGCGGTGACATCTGTGAGTACTTATAAGGAAGACTGGCTCGAAGAGATCAAGGCTGTTGGCCATGTGACAGCTAACCAAGAGGTGGATATTACTCCGCAATTGTCAGGGCAAATTAAGCGGATAGCTTTTAGCTCAGGTGAGTATGTTGAGGAGGGCCAGCTTATTGTGCAGTTAGATACTCGTCTGCTAAAGGCAAACTTAAAGACCAGTCAGGCTAACCTGATGTTGGCAGAGCTCGAGTACCAACGTCAGTTAAAACTGTTAAAGACTCATAGTACTTCCCAAGATGCTGTAGATTCGTCATTTGCTAAGCTTTCAACCAGTCAGGCCGACGTCGAATATATTCAAACCCAGATGGATTTTATGGCCATCAAGGCACCATTCTCTGGTCGGCTTGGTATAAGGAACGTGAACATAGGTGATTATGTTCAGCCAGGAACATCGATCGTTGAGCTTCAAAATCAAGATAATCAATTTATCGATTTTTCAATCCCTGAAGCCTATCTGTCAAGGGTGGCGTTAAAACAGCAAGTTCATTTCTCAACCGATACCTATCCAGGTGAGGATTTTATAGCCAGTATCATTGCCATAGACCCTATGGTCGACAGTGTTTCACATAACTTAGATATCCGTGCTCAGGTGCTGGGCTCCAGAGTACCACTTATCTCAGGTATGTATGTTGAAGCCAATATTCAAAGTAATCACATGGCCCATGTGATCCCACTGCCAAGTATTGCAGTGACATATTCTCTTTATGGTGATGCCGTCTATGTGCTTAAACCTGAGACTAAGTGTGCTAGTAAAGAACATAAAGGAATGTTTGAATATCAGGTTGAGCGCCGAGCCGTTCAAGTGGGCCCTACAAGGGGAGGAAACCTTGGAATTGTTTCTGGTGTGAGTGAAGGTGAGCAAGTGGTGACTTCTAACCAGCAGCAGTTAAAGCCTGGCAGTAAGGTTTTGCTAAACAACAGTGAAGCGTTTGCTGTAGCAGCGAACTCAGATCAAACATCAGTGGTACAGAAAACATTTACTCAAAAGAGAGTGGGTAGTAACAGCGCTGAAGTTAACCATAACCAGGGGGAATAATGATGAAGTTTACTGATATTTTTATAAAGCGCCCCGTCTTATCGGTTGTGCTAAGCCTTGCGCTATTGGTACTCGGATTCAAGGCCTATGACATGTTGCAAGTGAGGCAATATCCAAAACTAGAAACAGGAGTCATAACCATCAGCACCCAATATCCGGGAGCGAGTTCGTCGAGTGTTCAGGGCTATGTGACTCAGCCTTTACAGGCACAGATTGCCCAGACTGAAGGTATCGATTATATGACCTCCAACAGCAGTTTAGGTAAGTCTTTGATCACGGTTTATCTCAAGCTGGATTACCCCTCAGATAAAGCACTAACCGAAATCTTATCTTTGGTACAGCAGGTGAAGTATCGGCTGCCCGCAGGCGTACAAGATCCCAGCATTCTAAAGTCAACGTCTCAGTCGCCGATCCTGTATCTGTCATTTTCCAGCGACACCTTAGCCACTGAGCAGATCTCTGATTATATCAGTCGTGTCGTTAAGCCTACATTGTCGACTGTGAGTGGTGTCTCTAAAGTCGATATTCTGGGACAACGTGATTTTGCGATGCGTATTTGGCTTAATCCAACCAAGATGGCGGCTTTAGGGATCACCGCCAGCGATGTGCAAAATGCCATAAAAAGCAATAACACTGTAAGCGCGGCAGGCAAGATTAAAGATGAGTATATTGAGATGGATATTAACGCTCATACTGATGCATCTTCGGTTGCCGATTTTAACAATATTAGCTTAAAAGAGGTCGATGGCCGTTTAATACACCTTGAGGATATTGCAACTGTGGAGCTCGGGGCTAATTCTTATGATGCTCAAGTTAACTTTAATGGTAAGCCTTCGGTATTAACGGCTATCAGCAATACGTCTAATTCTAATCCGCTCTCTGTGGTTGCCGATGCCTATAAAGTGCTTCCAAGTATTATTGATAGCTTGCCAGTGGGGATGCATGCGTCTGTTGTCTATGACTCGACTAAGTTTATTACCACCTCAATCGATGAAGTGGCCAAGACATTAATTGAGGCGGCATTAATCGTGGTGATGGTCATTTTCGCTTTTTTAGGCTCTATGAGAGCCATGCTCATTCCACTAGTGACAATACCTCTGTCTTTAATTGGTTCTTTATTCTTTATGTTGACCTTGGGCTTTAGTATCAATCTGCTGACGCTCTTGGCTATGGTGTTAGCGATTTCGCTGGTGGTAGATGATGCGATAGTTGTGGTGGAAAACACATTTAGGCATTTAGAAGAGGGACTGTCTCCTGTGCAGGCGGCAATGGTCAGTGCCAGAGAGATAGCCGGGCCGGTTATTGCTATGACCATCACCTTAGCTGCAGTATATGCACCTATTGGTTTTATGGGCGGTCTCACAGGTAAATTGTTCACTGAATTTGCCTTTACCTTAGCGGGTTCAGTGCTTATCTCAGGCTTTATTGCCCTGACGTTAACGCCAATGATGTGCTCAAAAGTTTTATCTAAGAGCGTGTTGGAGGGAGCTCTGGTCAAGAGTATCAACTCAGTGATGGCTGCTATCACGCACAGATATACTCGTCTTCTGAGATTAGTATTAGATAATAGAGTGATGGTATGGCCGCTGGCGGCCAGTATCCTATTGGCTTTGGTATTTATGTTTAGTCACACAGCCTCAGAGCTTGCGCCCCAAGAAGACCAAGGGGTCGTTATGATGATGGGGAAGGGACCTGTCCAAGCCAATACGGATTATTTAGCGCATTTCACTCAACCTCTCACTCAAGTTGTTAATCAATATCCCGAAAAGCAGATGGATATGATGGTTAATGGCTATCAAAATGATCATACTTTCTTTGGTTTAACCGTACTTAAAGATTGGAGTGAGCGAGAAGCGACAGCGAAAGAGGTCATGAAGCGTTTTCAAGCTGATAGTAAGACGTTACCCGGTGTGCAGATTTATACCTTTTCGCCACCCGACCTACCTGGTACGCCTCAAGGACTGCCATTTCAGATGATCTTGAAAACACCTACGGGCAATTATAATGATCTCTACCAATATGCTGAGAAGCTAAAAGATTACGCGATGAAAAGTGGCAAGTTTATCTATGTTCAAAATGATTTGAATTTCAGTAAGCCGCAGATAGAGGTCAGTATTAATCGCGATAAAGCGGCGCTGATGGATGTCAGTGCTCAGGAGATAGGTGTGGTCTTGTCTCGCTATTTAAGTGGCGGATTCATCAATTACTTTGCCTTAGAGGGCAGGAGTTATCAGGTGATCACTCAAGTGCCTCAGGAAGATAGAAACGCAGCAACAGATTTGAATCAATATTATGTTGAGTCTCAGAGCCATGAGATGGTGCCATTAGCGTCATTAGTCACAATTACTAAGAGTGTTCAGCCTTCTAATATCGACCAATTTCAGCAACTCAACAGCGCTATGATTGAGGCTAAAATGATGCCGGGTGTGAGCATTGGTGAAGCGTATAAGGTGATGGAGCAAGGCGCAAAGCAGATTTTACCTCAGTCCTATTCTGTAGACTCATCGGGTCAGTTACGTCAGTACCTACAAGAAGGTTCATCTCTGGTGGCAACCTTCTTCTTAGCCCTGATCATTATCTATCTGGTGTTGGCGGCTCAGTTTGAGAGCTTTCGAGACCCCTTGATAGTGTTGACCAGCGTCCCTTTATCGATATTTGGTGCCATGCTACCGCTTTATTTTGGTCTTGATACGTTAAATATCTACACGGAAGTGGGTCTGGTGACGCTAATCGGACTGATTAGTAAACATGGGATCTTGATTGTTGAGTTTGCTAATCAGCTACAAAGAGACATAGGTTGCAGTAAGTATGAAGCGGCACTTAAATCGGCTTCGGTACGCTTAAGACCTGTGTTGATGACAACAGCGGCCATGGTGATAGGTGTTGTGCCATTATTGGTGGCATCTGGTGCTGGTGCACAGAGTCGTTTCTCTATTGGTTTAGTGATCACTGTGGGTATGTCAATTGGCACCTTGTTTACCTTGTTTGTTGTCCCGACGGTTTATACCTTTTTAGCGCAAGATCATAAAAAGCAGCGAGAGATAGAAACTGATGATCAAAGGAGTGAGGTTGCTATTGGGCTAAGTGAGTAAAGAACTGGGCGAGTATGGAAATAGGGGCTAGCCAGAGGCAGGCTGCTGGCTTCAACTCGCCTTGATAACGAATGCTTAAACCTCATTAAGATTAAATCTAACTCCTCATAAACCGATTTAAATAGGACATTTCTATGAAAACTTTAATACATTTTACATTGGCTTTGGTACTCGTGTTCTTGTCGGGGTGTTCGAGCCTAACGCCAACGGCAACAGATCTTGCTACGACAGATTCATTGATCAATGAACCTCTACATGAGGTAGATTATGACGCCGACAAGAAGGGAATACAGTGGATATCTAAATCTATAGTTCCCCAATACTATACGGCTTTAATGGTGTCTAAAGTGGAGCTTAAACGCGACTACACTCAGGATAAACAGATCCCCGAAGCGGTATTAAACCAGCTTGCCGATGAGATAACAGAACAATTACGGCAAGAGATTTCCTCTTCAATGAAAGTTGTTGATAAGGCGGGGGAACATGTGGCTCAAATCAATATAAGAATTAGCCGAGCCACAACCGAACCTGAAGATTTAAAGCTAACGGAAATTATCCCCATAGGAGCCGTAATTGGCTCTGTCAAAATGGCACTAGGAACAAGAGATAAAACGGTTCGGATCATAGTCGAAGCGCAAATCCTTGATAGTGTTACCTCGAAGCCTCTGGCTGAGCGTGTCTCAGTGATCAGTGCACCAAGTGTACTAGAGAACAGTAGGGCTCATTTGAACTATGAACAGATACGAGAAAATGTTGATAATTTCGTGAAAGAAACAAGACAGTTTATCCAATCTGCAGCTAACGAAGCCAATCAGATATAGCAGGTAGATAGCTTAGAAATAATATAAGGGTTATGAGCCCTTATATTTTTGGGCTAAATCTTCTTTTTTTGATCTCACTCCCTTGTCATACGAATCACTGTTTCGCTTTTTGTTCAATAGGTTATAGTGGCGTATTCCTTGTTGATTGATTCAACGGTGAATTTGCCATTTTTTTATTGGGATAGTTAGTGAGGACTCTTGTTATGCGTTGTTCATTGCATTCTAACGTTACAGCTTATGTTGCTTTAACTTTGCTCGTATCTATGTTAACTCCAAGCTTGGCTATGGCTAAATCAGCCACCGAAATAGTCACTCTGTCGGACAAACAGATGCGAGGGGATTCGAGTTATACCGTGGCGACCATGAATATCATTCGCCCCGATTGGACCCGCTCCATGAGCATGAAAAGTTGGACCAAGGGTCAGGATTTATCTCTTGTACTAGTGACTGCGCCGGCAAAAGATAAAGGCAGTGCATCCCTCAAGCGTCAGAAAGAGATGTGGAACTGGATCCCCAGTATCGAACGTGTGATAAAAATTGCGCCATCTATGCTCAGCCAATCTTGGATGGGCTCGGACTTTACCAATGATGATCTTATCAATCAGTCATCCATAGTGGTGGATTATGACCATCAGCTCATCGAAGAGCAGGTTATCGACGGTGACAACAGCTATGTGATAGACGCTATCGCTAAACCCGATGCGCCAGTGGTGTGGAGTAAGATCAGGTTATGGGTTTCAACAGAGAGTTATCTTCAGCGTAAAGTCGAATTTTATGACGAGTTCGATGACTTGGTAAATACCATGGAGACCTTCGATGTTAAACAGATGGGTGGACGTTTAATCGCGACTCGCATGATCATGCTCCCCGCCGATAAGCCAGGTAATAAGACCGAGATGCTCACCCATGAAGCTCAGTTTGATTTCGATATTGGCGATGACTTTTTCTCTCAAAGTCAGATGAAGGCGTTGAGGGATTAAGCTTGAGTGTACCTAGAACCTAGGTCCTCGTTCCCCTTTAAGGAAATTTATGTTACTAAAACTCGCTTGGCGAAATTTGTGGCGACAGAAGCGGCGCACAATTCTCACCGCATGCGCACTCGCCTTAGCGTTAATCCTGTCGTTAGTGATGCGTAGCACCCAAGAAGGGAGTTATGCAAATAACATCGAAAACAGTGCCCGTTTTTCCACCGGTCTTATTCAGCTACAGCATTCTGATTTTGCTGAGACTCAGAGTATTGATGATCTTCTTCCTGAAGATGATGCCTTTATCGATATTGCTAAGCAGATCTCTGATGTAGAACGTGCTTTACCCAGAATAGAATCTTTTTCACTGGCAGCTGCAGGTGAAAAGTCTAAAGGGGTCATGGTGCTGGGAGTCATACCTGAGCTTGAAGATGACTATTCGGGTATTGCCAGTAAGCTAGTCGATGGCGAGTTTCTTACGCGAGATGATAAACAGGTGTTAATTGGTCAAGGGCTGGCTGAGTATTTTAAACTAGGTGTTGGCGATGAGGTAGTACTGTATGGTCAAGGCTATCGTGGACAGACCGCTGCTGGTCTCTACACCATTAAAGGTGTGCTGCATTTCCCAATATCTCGGCTCGATAATCAACTCATCTATATGCCATTGTCACTGGCACAAACACTATTTAGTACCGATAAACAGGTGACCTCTTGGGTGTTACATACCCGGGATCTCCCTCATCTTGAACAAACCGTTAATCAGTTAAAGCAGGTTTATAGTGAGCGAGGTGAGGCTGCTGGTTTTACTGGTCAGGTCAATGTGCGTGACTGGAAAGACCTCTCCCCTGAGATGGCGCAGCAGATAGCTATGGATAAGGCGGGGGGAATATTTATGATGTATCTGCTTTATGGCGTCGTAGGTTTTGGCTTGTTTGCCACTATCTTGATGATGACATTAGAGCGGCAGCGAGAGTTTGGCGTCATGTTAGCCACAGGTCTGTTGCGGCCTAAACTGCTTGGCTTAGTCATGCTGGAATCTAGTTTTATCTCACTGCTCGGCATCATCATAGGTTTGGTTATCGCCACACCTGTGCTTATCTGGTTTAACTTCTATCCGATTCAGTTAACTGGGGAAACGGCGCAACTCATGTTGGATATGGGCTGGGAGCCAATCATTCCTATGATGCTGGCGCCTTGGTTGTTCATCGACCAGATCGTAATCGTACTCGCTCTGATGTTGCTCTGCTTGATTTATCCGTTATGGCGGGTCTACCGTTTAGATCTCGTGACTGCGCTCAAAGGCGGTGAGCATGCTCATTAAGTTGGCGTGGCGAAATCTTTGGCGTCATATATTTCATACTAGGTTACATACCTCGATTATGCTCACAGGTTTGGTATCTAGACTGATAGGGGCTGTGATTAATGCTGATTAAGCTGGCGTGGCGAAATCTTTGGGGTCATATATTTCATACTAGGTTACGTACTTCGATTATGCTCACTGGTTTGGTATCTAGACTGATAGGGGCTGTGATCAATGCTTATTAAGCTGGCGTGGCGGAATCTTTGGAGAAATAAATTACGTACCTCGATTATGCTCAGCGCCATGGTATTTGGTCTGATGGGCGTAGTGGCTATGATGGGGTTTATGACTGGCATGTACGGCAACATGATAGAGAATGCTATTGCCTGGCAAACTAGCGACCTTCAGGTTCACAATAGAAAATATGTTGATAACCCAGATCTAAAACTCATTATCCAATCACCCGATAAGATAACCGATGCCTTAGCCGATATACCTGAGGTGAAGGCTTGGTCTGCACGATTTTTGGTCGATGGCATGGTGGCATCGGCGCGCTCCAGCCGCGGGATCCGTATCAATGGAGTCGATAGCTATGATGAAGCCAGAGTCACTCCTTTAGCCAGCAAGTTAGTCGAGGGGAGTTGGCTGACTCACGAGGGACGACACCCTGTCTTAGTATCACAGAAAACCGCCGACCGTTTACGCTTACGCCTAGGCTCAAAAGTCGTCTTGACCTTCAGTAACATAGACAAGGATGTCACGGGAGCAGCCTTTAGAGTCACAGGAATCTTCACGACCCCATCGACGGGGTTCGATGATGGCAATCTCTATGTTAGACGTGGTGACTTGATGAAGCTGGCTGGTCTTGAGGGGGTTCATGAGATCGCTATCGTGCTCAACAATAGTGGCAGTTATTTCTCTAATGAACTTGCCTTGCAGGTGAAAACCAAGCTTGAATTTGTGCTTGAAACAGCTAATACAGACAAGCTAAATAGCATCAGAGACTGGCAGGAAATTCAGCCCATGTTGGCCACCATCATTTCTCAGATCGGCGTGAGTAATGCCATCGTGCTGGGAATATTTATGTTGGCAATGGGATTTTGCATTATTAACATCATGTTGATGTCGGTATTTGAACGCACTCGTGAGTTTGGTGTTTTGATGGCAGTGGGCATGCAAAAACATAAGGTATTTACCTTGATCATCCTGGAAACAGGCCTGTTAGGTGTTACCGGAGGTATCTTGGGTGTTTGCGGTGCATGGATCTTAGTGACTATTTTACAAGTTACGGGAATAGAGCTTGGGGCTATGGCTGAAGGCGTTGGCGCATTAGGGGTCGATACGACGCTTTATCCTCAAGTCTCGGCGGGGGAGTACTTTCTTACCTTAGTGACTGTGGTAGCCGTGAGCCTGTTTGCGGCTCTGTATCCAGCAAGGCAGATATTGAAACTTAGCCCGATCGATGCCATGGCTGAAAAGCACTAAATATTTTTATTTTTGATGAGTAGCCTTAGTCAGAGGTAATGAGGAGGAGCTAAATATGAGTATTCGAACGACTCAACTGTGTAAGACTTACAACCAAGATACTGATTTTCCTGTTCATGCAGTCAAAGCCTTAGATCTTAATATTGAACAGGGAGAGTTTGTCGCCGTGATGGGACCCTCGGGTTCGGGGAAAACCACCTTGTTAAACATGATAGGTGGCATCGATGAACCTACATCCGGGAAGGTAGTCATTGATGGCAATGATATCTGCGAGCTTAGTGATAAAAACTTGATCGCATTTCGCCGGGATAATATTGGTTTTATCTTCCAGGATTACAGTTTACTGCCAGTGTTGACTGCACTGGAAAATGTAGAATTTGTCATGCAGTTGCAGGGACATAGCGAGGCAGAATGTCGGGTACGAGCCACTGAACTCTTGAATCGCGTGGGATTGGGGGATCATTTGCATAAGGTGCCTTCCAAACTCTCTGGTGGTCAACAGCAGCGTGTCGCAGTGGCACGAGCGTTAGCCCCAAGGCCCAGGTTTGTGATGGCCGATGAGCCGACTGCAAATTTAGATGCGGCCAACACCTCTGAGTTACTGGATATCATGCAGCAGCTCAACGAAAATGAGGGCACGACTTTTATCTTCTCAACTCATGACCCACGGGTGATCAAGCGTGCGCGCCGGGTCATTGTCTTTGAAGATGGTCAATTAACCGAGGACCGTGTGCGGTGAAGAGTGCAGGGACAGGTACAAGTGCAGTGAAGAGTGCTGTGAGACTCACTGCTTCACTATTGTTTGGCTTAATTATTTTACTCTTGAATCCGGTACTCGCTTCACCTATTCCGGGTCTTGAACCCGCTAAAAGCTGGGACCTCGATGGTTATATAAAGTACATGGGCACTTACACTTCTCCCGATGACTCATCAGGTATATCGGATCACCTGTTACATCAAAGATTTAACTTCGAATACCGCTTCGATAGTGAGCTGAGATTTAATGTCTCGATGCGTAATCGACTCTTCTATGGGGATAGTGCAGAAGTTCCCGGCTATGGCGATCTGATAGGCTCAGACCCTGGTTACTGGGATATGTCGACAACCTGGCTTGATAACGATGCCTGGGTGGGGAATACTCAGTTTGATCGTGCTTATATAGATTGGAAACCCAGTGAATTCGCTGGTGGAGACTGGCAGGCTAGGGTGGGGCGTTTTCGTATTAACTGGGCGATGAGTACGTTGTGGAACCCAAACGATATCTTCAATGCTTACTCGATATATGATTTTGACTATGAGGAGCGAAGTGGCGCTGATGCTGTGCTTATTAGCCGACAACTCGGCTTTGCCAGTTCATTAGATTTTGTCTATAACCCAAACCAAGACAGCAAATTAACCAGTTTTGCTATGCGTTATCTGAGCAATTATGAGAGCTGGGATTTGCAGTTTTTAATCGGAAAGTCGGGATTTGATCATGTCTTGGGAGCCGGTTTTGCCGGAGATCTATCGGGGGCCGGATTCAGAGGCGAGTTTAGCTATTTTGACCCTCAATATGACTATTGGCCAGTCGAAGACGCGGCTGCATATAATGCGAGCGCTAGTATTTCAGGCATTCACACTCCAAGTGCTAATGCTCCGAATATTAATACAGCGGACGTTTTCAATGCTTTTTCCGGTGAGCCACAGCGTTTAGTTGCAACTAGTGTATCGACTCTGGAGATGGATTACAGTTTCACCGGACCGAGAAACTGGATGGTCAGAGGGTCAGTGCTGCATATCTCCAATCCGACTGAGCCTGATAGCGCCTTGCTCTATTTAAACCTTCCTCTGACAGCAAGAACCTTAAGTTTTACCAACTGGACCCGTTATCTGGAGCTTGGCTTCGATATCTCGCCCTTGAGCCGACTCACCTTTAGCAGCAGTTTTTATGATGATGGCTCTTACTTTATTGGTGCCAACATGAGTTATTCTCTCGCAAATGAGTGGAGCTTGTTAATGGTCGCTCAACGCTTCGATGGCAGCAGTGGCAGTTTGTTCGGCGTGACTCCCTCGACACTGGGTTATATGCAGCTTAAATGGAGCTTTTAGTCGGAGATTTATTACGCATTAGGGGAATGATTGCTTAACCCCGATTCATATTGATTATTAGCGTGTCATTCTGCATCTAATGCTATTCATTATTTGAGACCTTGCTCACAAACAGCACTATATATTTGACTACAATAGTCGAAGTTAATAACATGCGTAAAATATAAATGTTTAACGTGTTGTTTAAAGGGGATCACAATGGCTTTAGCAGGTGTTAGTTTTTTCAAAAAGAAAGATGCGGCAGGAAAAAATACCCAAACTGAACTTGAGTCTATTCAAAGTTTGAAGCAGGGATCAGAGCAGGAGAATACTGATATTGAGGCAGAGAAGAAGCCTAAACATGGTGAACCCGGTGTGTGCTGCGGCTCATGTTCATAATTTCGAATGGTATGAATGTTAGTTGAAATCGAAAGTGTCATAAAAAATCCTCGATAGATCGAGGATTTTTAGTAACAAGCTCTCTCATCATTAAGAATGAACCATCTCTAAGCTTAGGGCTTTTCAGCTTTTTTCGTTGAGGATGTCGGTTAAACAAGCTTGCATCACTTGGTTATTGTATTGATGGATGATATTTTGTGCATTGAGTAATTGAGGTAACTCTAACAGGAATACTAGGCCATAAATGCCAAGGCCAATCCAGGGAGGCTCGACACAGAACAATAGAATGAGCCCTAAAATAAATAGACTCGAATTCACTGCGCCGCGAACAAATTTCCCAAGGTAAAAGTGGTGAAATCCTGCAATAAAGCACCAATTTAATACGGCATAGGTGTCCGGATCTTTAATGCTTTTAAGCTCTAATCTATGGTAATGCTTTCTCTGTTCATCGCTTAGCTGACGAACTTTAAGACGTATAGCTTCCTCTTGTTCGACTAAGGCCTGTTTAGACAAGAACATCATTGCCCCTTATGCAGTGGATCATGACTGATATTGGCACAATCAGGCTCTGAACAGCGCATAATACGTTTTAATCCGAGTTTGCAGCCAGTAAACAGGCCATAATAATTGATGGCTTGTTTAGTGTATTCTGAGCAGGTCGGTATAAAGTTACATTCCAGACTAAAGTAATGTTTAGAGCCGCCTTTGCGCTGATAGCTATTAATCAAAGCGATAGCCAGCTTGGATAAACTCATTAGCCGTTACGACCTAAAGTGACAATCACGGCTTCTCGACTCCAAAATAGCCAAAAACGCTTACGTTCGATCACTTGAAACACGACTTGCCAGCCTTCAGCGGCTTGCTCATTAAGTGTTGCTTCCATTTTTTTTAGTGGTAGACCGCTGGAGCCTAAAAAGATCGTACCGCAGCCACCTTCGACGATATGAACTACCTTGTACTCTTTATAACTTGTCATTATCTTCCTAAATTAAATTTTAATTCTAATATAGACAATAACTTACATTAATAATTAGGTGACGTAAATGACATTCAATGCCTATTGAGAGTAAAGAAGCTGATATTTATATAACAAAACATAAAACTGGATGCTGCTTTTGATTAGGTATCTCTATGGCTTTGGCTTTGATAAGATCTCATCTGTTTATTTCACTATTTCGGAGCTAGTTTGAGCCAAGTCATTTCACCCAAGGCGTTAAGCCGAGGGAAACTCAGTCTTTTTTTCTGTCCACTCGAACATGAACTTTTAACATCTGAGCAGGCTGACTCGATTAGGCGTTGGCTACCCGAAGATGAACTGACTAAGGTGTCGCGTTATATTCAGCTTTCGGCCAGAGATAAAGGTTTGATGGTTAGAGGGTTCCTAAGAGGAATCTTATCCCTAGTTGCTAAGGAAACTTGTTCAAATGGAGAATCTGTTTCACCGGCGGATTGGCGTTTCGAATATGGCAAAAAAGGAAAACCTAAGCTGATCAGTGAGCAACAAGCTCAAAGTGGACTGCTGTTTAATATTAGTCATAGTGGTGACTGGCTGGTGGTCGCTGTGATGGAGGAAACTGAATATCATAAAATTAATGAACTAGGGGTAGATATAGAGCGATGTAGGCAAACGACGAACATTTATCCTATCTTGAATCATTATTTTACTCATGAAGAGTCAGAGGCCTTACTTGCGCTGCCAAATGATAAACAAAGAGAACGCTTTTTCGATTTATGGGCGCTGAAGGAGTCCTATATCAAGGCTAAAGGCCTTGGCCTGGCTTTATCTCTTAAATCATTTAGCTTCGATTTTTCTGGCATTAAAAAGGAAAAGTTAGATTTATTCGCAAAAGGTAGCTGTATTGATGTGTTACCTCTCTTTGAAGACATTCAATTAAACCTTCATCGGGGAGAGTCGGTAAAATTGGCTGATACTTGGTCGGTGTTATTCGGTAAGTTAAATGAAGATTATCGATTTGCTGTGAGTCTAGATAACGATTCAAAGCTTGATACTCATGCTCAGAAAATGGACATCACAACTCTGTTAAAAGAATTTGAATCTAATTAGTACAATAAAAAAAGAGCAGAGTGACAAAAAACATCATTGCCATTTCTGCTCGAGAGGGAGCGATAGATAATCCTTAACCTAAGCAGGAAGAACCTGAGTCAGGCATTATCGATGCGCTTTATTGCTCTTTTAGCTTAACATTCAATTAGTATTTAGCCTGCAATGTTAACCATAGCTTGTCGGTATCATTCGAGAAGCCGTAACCCGCATCGGCGCCACTGAAACTTGCGTATTTCACGCCGACATCATAGTGCTTCGCAAATGGGTAGGTTGCCGCTATGCCCCATTCCTTACCCATATCGATATCACCGTAGTCAGAATCAAACTTATGATATTTGGCGAGTAGTTTAAGCCCCGCAACTTTTGCTGTTAATACCACATGGGCATCTACGAGACCGTTCTCCCAGTTTCCCATACCGCCAAAGAGAAATTTATCTGTCCAGCCGTTGAAGGCGTGCAGTGTCGCTAGTGGCGTGATAAAACCAGCCTTGCCGTCATCAGAGCCTAAGACTTCGTAACCTATTTTGGCACCGAAGCCTTCGAAACCTACACCAGCACCCAATTTATAATAATTAGCGGTGTAACTTGTCGGGTTATCCCCGCCCTCAGATTGCTGAGCATATTCTGCTTCATAGCTGAGCTTGATAGCATCAAGCTTGAGTTTTCCTGCTGCACGAATACCGTAAGTGTCGCTTGAGAAGGCGGCAACATCTATGTTGTCAATCAGGTATGCATAGCCTGTGATATTCGCAATCTCACCCGCTTTGTAGTTTATGTTAAGCAGGTTTGTTTCGTTCTTATGCTCATCTTTGCCTGAGTCCTCAGAGAAGATGCGGTTTACGTTGTTAATATAAGAATAGTAAACCGTGAGGTTTTCAAGGGCGGTATTCTTTACCGAGAAGGCATCATAAGTTTGCTCATTTTGACGGAAACCTACGCCACCGACGAATCTTTGATTATCCAGCAATATTCGCTGACGACCATATTTGACCAAGGTTTCAGCTGGGCCTCGATAGCCGATGAATGCCTGATTGATCTGAGTGTATTCATAATCGCCGATCAGTGGTTCGTTGTCGGTGGAGCGTACATCATCGACTTCAGTCAGTGCAAACAGCTTGTAGATATCACCGGTCTGGTAGGTTAAGCGAGTACGTAATGTGGTTTGATTTTGATTATCGACCGTATCTACATCGGCATCTTCGTAGCGTAAACGAAATTGTAGATTAATTTTTGAATCATCGATAAAGGCTTTCTTTAATGGGTCTACGCTGTCAGCGGCAACCGCAGAGGCTGAAAGAGAAGCTAAAATTGCTAGGGTAAGTGCACGAACTTTCATTGTGTAGTCCTTATGTTTCATCATTGCTCAGTGACTGTTATAGATGTGAACTGGAATTGCTTGTTTGATCTGAAACAAACTTCATCTATGATTTTGATATGGTGTCAATAAGTGTGACGAAGATCGTTGACTTATCCAGATTCCGTATTACCTATAAAGTAGTATTTTTAGCTTTTTCTAATTTAGGTTTTTCGGATGATGCAGGCCTGAAATAGGAACTTTGATTGGTTTGCAACGGTTTAATGAAGCTGGTATCAATGAGGAAAAGCATAGGTTCAATTGTTGAACCTATGCTTATGTAAAGTCGTAATGTCAGTAACTAAAAAAACACCCAAGGTGAGAATTTTGGGTGTTTTAGAGGCCTGTTTTAGTCTGTTTTAATCTAGCGAATAGTATTAAAAAACAGCTTTGCTCACTTGAGTCTTAGTGGGTTCCATTCACTGGCTTTAAAGGCACGATTTCAAAGTCAGGTTTAAATTCGACTAGGCTAGAAGCTATCTTATTGAATGCCGTCTTGTCGCCGCTTAACTTTGCTGTACCATTTAACAGTAACGTTTTGAGTTTAGTTTGACCCATAAGAATACGAGTCACGTCGGCTTTATTGACTGTCAGGTTTGCATCGGCTGGCTTAGGCTTTGTCACTTCTATGTTACTCAAGTTACCGTTACTCATCTCTACATATAGAATACGCTTGTCGTCCGGAGTGATGATGTTCATCGTCACCAGACCTTGCTTAGCTGCCTTAATACTGTCGATTTTGACCGCCAGGAAGTCGAACAGAGTTGGCATATCCATTTCGCTGATCACATCCGCTGACGCTGTTTTAGGCGCTCCAGGCATGATGCCTATTCTTAGCTCCTGAGCGCCAGTGAGGTAGATGTTTCTCCAACCGGCGGTTTCAGACTGATAACCGAGTTGCTCATAGGTATCGGCCAGTAGCTGACGTGCGGTATTGTTACCAGGATCGGCCATCACCACCTTATTCATTGCAGTTGCCACGAAGCGATACTCACCTTGTGAGTAGTCAGATTGAGCGCGCTTAATTACGGCATTGGCACCGCCCATATAATCGACAAATTTAGCGGCTTCTGGGTGGGTTGGCAGAGGATTTAGATTAGCCGGGTTCATGTCAAAATAACCTAAGTACATGTTGTAGACAGCCTTGGCATTATGACTGTAAGAACCATGATAGCCATTGGTATGCCATGACTTGATGATAGATTCAGGGATCGTTTCTTGGATCGCATCCCCTATATCCTGAATGGTGACTCCTTGGTTAGCCAGGCGCAGTGTCTGATTGTGAATTAAGCCATAGTTATCTCGTTGTAGCCTAAGGAAATCGTTGATCTCACTATTGCCCCAAATCGGTGCCGTGTGGGCAGAGAATAAGGTTTTGACTTCGCCACCGAAAGTGTTGATCATCGTGTTAATATCTTTGGACCACTTAAGGGCGTCACGCACTTTGGCGCCGCGCAAGGTATAGATATTGTGCATTCCCTGATAGGTGAGCTCGGCGGTCCACAATGCCTTCATTGAGGGAATATAGGTGATCATCTCTGAGGTGGCTTCGGTACCCGAGGCGTCCATAAATACCATTTCTAAGCCATCTATGGTCAGTGTTTCCCACTTGCCTTCACTGTTTAAGGTGTAGTCGGGTTTGACATAGGTTATCTCACCTTTCGATAATCCCTTCCCCAGGGCCGCATCGACGATACCGTGATCATTTTTGTCTAAGGTCGAGCCGTATTGATATGCGACGCGTCGGCTCATGGCATTTCCAGCTAGTACGTTTTCGTCGACAATTTCTTTGGTTATATTGTTGGAACCATACACTTTTACATCAGGGTAGAGTTCCTGCACCCCACGTGAACCACCGAAATGGTCGACGTGGCTGTGGGAGTAGATCATGGCAACAACCGGAAGATCACCACCTTCGGGTAAATTCTTCATGGCAAATTTGAGTGATAGTTTGGCCGCTTCCTTGGTTAGCAAGACATCATAGGCAATCCAGCCGTGTTCGGAGCGGATCAGTGTCATGTTGGCAAGATCGGTACCGCGAATTTGGTATATACCGTCGCGTACCTTATATAAACCGTCGGCCACCATATTCAATTTTGCTTGACGGTATAGGGATGGGTTTACAGTATCTGGGGCTTTACCACTGATATATTCAAAATCGGCGCGCAAAATAGCCGCTGTCTTGCTATCTAGCTTGGCGATAAGGTTTTTTGAGGCCTGATCGAAGGCTGCAGTATCTGAGAAGTTTAGATGCTTTGCGAAGTCATTATTGGCTTGAGCTGTTTGAGCCGTCGCATCTTTGCCCTGATAGTTAACGCTGATGCTTTCGTGCTCATGCTGAGCGGCAAGGCTATTGAAAGACAAGACCGCTATGATTGATACAGAGATAAGTGATTTTTTCATGGAACTACCTTGGTCAAAGTGTATTGATTGACGTCAGTATATCCAGCTTGAATAGATTAATAATTAGCGCTAACCTTGAAGTTAATATTTATATTGTGAATATTAAAACTGTTTTAAAATATACTCAGGAACCTGCTATGCCCCAACAGAAACATTTTGATCTCAACCTTTTACGTGTTTTTATTACGGTATGTAGGGTGGGATCTTTCAGTAAGGCCGCAGAGGAGTTAGACCTCACCCAATCTTCCGTGAGCAATGCGATTAACCGGCTTAAATCTACCGTGGGAGAAGATCTCTTTATTCGAGTGGGCAGGGGGGTCAAACCGACGGCTGGAGCACTTAGCTTGTATGAAGAGTTTAAGGAGCCGCTATCGAGTATCGAGCAATCCTTACAGGGGATGAAGGTGTTTGATCCCCTATGTAGTGAGCGTACGTTTTATGTATATGCTCATGAAACGACAATAGGCTTGCTACATAAGCGAGTAAATGATCACCTTAAATCATTGTCTGTCGATATTGTATTTCGTGAAATACCGATACAGGAAGAGCAACTTCAATTAGATCTTCAGCTCGAAGCTGTCGATCTGGCTATTGACCTGACCAAGCCTGAATTAGCATCTTTCTCGAACGAACTCTTGATGCAAGATAATTTGGTATGTGTGGTAAGAAAGGGGCACCCGAGAATATCAAACACCCTGAGCCGTGAGCAGTATTTTAGTGAGAAGCATATCGTTTTGAATATGAAACGGGGTAACTTGAGTATGGTAGATTTTCTAACCGATGAAGTCTTACCTCACAGAGAGGTGTATTGTGAGCAATCCTCTATTCTCGCTATGTTGGCGACCGTGGCTAAATGTGATGCTATCGCTGTCGCTGCTCAAACCTTTTCTCAAGAATATGCCGAGCTGTTCGGCTTACAGGTACTGCAGCCACCTCTCGATACTCGTGCTATTAACTATCATATGGTTTGGAGTAAGAAGTTAGATCGAAATCCTGCGAGTATCTGGTTAAGAAATACTTTAAAAAAGTTAATCAACGAGTAATGCATTAGCTTTTTATTTGAGAGACAGAGAATGAGCATTTATGTTTACCTTACGTAACGGCTAAAGCTAATCGTGGAGGTTACTGTGGTTGATTATCTCTAGTGTTTTTTGTTGATTACTAGAGATATTTCTTCTAAAGAAAGATGAGCATGGCTCACCTTTCTTTCATTAAAACCTTATTATTCTTCCGCTTATTGCCTGGCTAAACGATGATTTTCTGGTGGAGTCTCAAAATCACTACGGTAAGGGTTAATATCTAATCCACCACGACGTGTATAACGAGCATACACGGTTAGTTTGGTGCAATTGCAGAAACGTTTCAGATCGACAAAGATACGCTCGATACACTGCTCATGAAACTCATTATGCTGGCGGAATGAGATGAGATACCTGAGTAGCTTTTCTCTATCGATTTTTGGCCCCTGATAACGGATCATCACACTGCCCCAATCGGGCTGAGAGGTGATCAAACAGTTAGATTTAAGCAGGTTAGAATTAAGCGTTTCGGCAACGACCGCTTTCTCGTCTGTGCTGTTCTCAAGGTATTGAGGGTTAAAATTGTAGTCATCAACTTCTATATCAAGATCGTCGATACAGGTTCCTGGAAGTTCAACGATGCGTTGGCTAGCGAACTGTTTAGGTTCAAATATCTTAACGCTGACATCGCCTACGGCACATCTTGACAAGTCTTGGGTTAAGGTGGCCTGTACTTGTTCTATATCGTCGAATTTGGTTTGATTGAAACTATTGAGATAGAGCTTAAATGACTTAGATTCGATCAAGTTGTCGCTATCATAGCAGAGTTGAAACTCGGCTATGGCAACGACTGGCTTGCCTTTGGCATTGAGCCAAGATAGTTCATAACCCGTCCAGATATCAGTGCCATGAAAAGGCAAACTTTCATTGAGTTCGAGTGCATCACGATTAAGTTTACGCGGAACCCCTTGCAGCAAAGATGCGTCATACTCGGCCTGATAGCCCGTTGCTTTACCCAGTGTTAAGCCACTGAGTGCCTCGGCATCCGTATAGGGATCATGAACTTGTGTCATCAATAGATATTCCATGTCAAAATAGGAGTACATTATACTCAAATTTTGGACTCCTGCTAAGTGTCTTCTCTACCTGCTTTAGATAATTTCTTGAAAATATATCAACTGGCTTATCTCGAAAAGCTAGGTGAATCTCCGCGTTACTACCCTAGAGGTGAAGGATCTATTTGTATTGAAGGGGAGTTTGAACCCAGTAATTACGATGAGTCTAATGAAGAGGTCACCGTATGTTGGAAGCCGGTAAGAAGAGAAGAGCCAGGATCTTTTTCTAATGTTGAGATTGCGTTAGATATAGAGTTAAGCCCAGACATAGGGGCATTTTTTGGCGAATATTTCTCAGCTCCTCTGCTGTTTAATTGTGATTGGGGACAAGGGGAGCTATTACAGGTATGGAATCAGACAGATTTTGAATACCTACAGCAAAATATGATTGGTCATTTGATGATGAAGAAGAAATTAAAGCAAGCACCTACCTGGTTTATCGGTGTGCTAGGTGATGGAGATAAGATGCTAACGGTAGATAATAGTGATGGCAGCGTCTGGATTGAGATCCCTGGTGAAGCGCCATCTGAAAAATTAACTAGCAGTTTAAATGAGTTTATTGCCCAACTAACCCCTAGAATTGCGCCTCCTGAGCTTCATATCGAGGAGCCTATGCCTGAGTTGGACCATCCGGGAATTTGGAATCGGTTTAAGTTAATGTGGCGAAACCTGCGCGGTAAGTAACAAGATATTATGCGCGAACTCTTGGGGGTTATTGGACCTCATTGCTTCTAGCTAAAGATGATCCCAAGAGATGTTTGACACGATTCGGCAGCTGTCACAGCGAAAGTGGAACATGTCTAATAAAGGTTCATCGAGAAGCCAGTTTTTATTGCCACAACGGGGGCAGGGGCGAGTTTTCTCGCTTGCTAGATTATCTCCGCCGACACGATAGAGGTAATAATAGGTTGGGATTCTTGTTAAGTATTCGATGCGACCTCTCAGATCCCAGCCTCGGCGAAATAGATCACTCGACGTAGACGTTAACTCCTCTAATGCTGCAAACTCAGCTTTTGTTGCTGCAGCCATCTGCAGTTCGTCACAGGCTTGCCACTCAGTTTGCCAGCGAATGATGCGTTTATGATCGCCATTGAATGTTGCTGGCAGCTGGTAGAGTGGGATGGGCTGCAAGGTATCACCGTTTCGTACTGGTGAGCACATGTGCACATAGCTGGTATAAACAAGCTGCCAACTTGGTGTTTCAGAGCTGCTGATTTCTGAATTGATGTCTTGACCTATGTATTTTTCTCTCGGGGCGAGTATTTTTGACTCTGTCAGTTCGACGAGTGCTCTTTCAACCCATGGGCTGTTAAAACGTTTCGCTAAACTACTTTTCTCTGGCATCAAGAGCCTGACTCTAAACTCTCCATCATTGAATGCCACGGCGAATTCACGGCCTAAAATTTGCCCATTGGCTCTATAAGCTTCGAGTAACCCATTAATTGTTTTTTCGGCTGCTGTTATGGTGGTGTTGTCAAAACATTCAAATCTTAATTCAACAACATGCATTATTTTTTCACCTTCATTTTATGGTTTTCAAGCTGTTCTAATCGAGAATTAAGGTTTTGGTAGGCTAGTTTTAATTGAGTAAGCTCTGCTTTTAACTGATCAAGTTCGGACTTACCTTCATCAGGGACGACCGCTGCATGCATTTTACCCTGACTCGGGATCTTCTCTATTGAGCTAGCATCCATCGCCCTAAATTGCTGCAGGCCCTGGATCAGTATGGGCATAGGAATACTGTTGCCAATTTTTGTTTTGATCAGTGCAAGGCTAGGTTTTTTTCCTGCAATCGATATCGATTTAGCCGCTACCAATATTTGTTCTATTGGGCTCATAGTTGGTTATCTTTCTCACTTGTTTAGTAAATGTGACCAGTATGATCTGAGTTTACTACATTAAATCCTTATTTAACAAAAGGATGTATTATTGGCTTGTTTTTTGCTTTCTCTGAGGTTATCTATAATAAAGAAACAGGAAGTCATAGTGAAAACAAATTTAATTGGTTTGGCATTAATTGGTATTACAAGTTTAAGCTTATCTGGCTGCGTACTCAATATTGGTGATGGGGAATCGGGATGGAATGGTCAAGAGGGCTGGGAAGAGACTCAAGATACCAATCGTGAAAACTTGGCTAGATTAAGTCTGGGTATGACTCGAGATCAAGTTACCGTCTTGATGGGAACTGCAGATTTTAATGAAGCCTATATTGAGAAAGACAAAGAGGTTCATGTGCTGTTTTATCGCACACAGCGTAACAAGGGGGATGGTAAAACCACAAAAGATGAATGTACTCCTGTGGTTATCAGCAATAATACCCTTGTAGGCTGGGGAAATATGGCCTACAAAAATATCTAGTTAGTAAACTAAATTACCTAAGTTGGGCGTCTAAATGATCGATTAACTCAGACCATTGGGCGTCCTCTTCAATTGCCTCTTTTAAAAAGCTCTTCTGAGAATCATTCCAAAAATCAGCCTGACAGAGCAGAACGTTAGCGGGTACCGTATGATTTGCGATAAATGTGTTAATACTTTGTTCGCTATTATCTAATCCTAATTGATCAAAAAGATGACTAAGATCTTGAGGTGTGGTGTCCATATTGTTGGTTTCCTATCGCTTATCTGAATAACACAGGTGGCTTAAATATTAGTATGGATCAAACTTCATTAAATTGACGGATAAATAGCGCTTTATGATTAATATTTACACGCTTTAACTTGCTTGCTACATTGGTTGTTAATTGATTTAGATCAAGGGATAACTTAAACCGATGGCAACAGATAATCAAACATTAGAAACCTATCGAGCGGTATACCTTACGGCTGAAGATCTTCGTGTGGCGGCTTCGATACTTTATAACGCCTACCACGATGACCCTTTTTTTATTGAATCATTTCATTCTGGTGATCTTGCCATGTATGAGCAAAAGCTCAGAGGGGCGATTAGGGAGGAGTTAAATGAATTGTGGCAACAAGAACAGACGTTAATTGGGTTATTTGAGGGAGAGCGAATGCTCGGGGTAGCATGTATTGTGTCTCAGCAGCTGCCTCTGGGGGAGTCTCGATATTGGCATTGGCGGTTAAAGATGCTTATCAGTACCGGTTGGCAATCGACACAAGCCTTGATTAAGAAAGAGTCCTGTTTGTTAGAGCACCTGCCGAGTCCGAATTGTGGCATTTTACAATTTATTGCAGTGTCGCCTATTGAACAGAAAAAAGGCTTAGGTAGTAAGTTGGTGCAAGCGGTTTTGAGTTGGTGTGATGAGCAACCAGAAATGGATGGTATTGGTGTTTTTGCTAGTGAACAGCAACATGCTCAGTTGTTTAGCCTGCATGGTTTTACCGCCCTAGAGACTCTCTTTATCGGTAAGGTTGAGGGAGAGTTATTGTTTTATCGAGGGCAAGATA
Organism: Shewanella sp. YLB-07; assembly: GCF_009377275.1. Lineage (NCBI taxonomy): Bacteria > Pseudomonadati > Pseudomonadota > Gammaproteobacteria > Alteromonadales > Shewanellaceae > Shewanella > Shewanella sp. YLB-07. The sequence continues at coordinate 284,993 of NZ_VOQB01000002.1, forward strand.
ATGAGTAATCCTTTTTAGTGGCAATTTCCACTTGCTTATACTTCTGCCGGTAGTGGGCTATGGTTTTGCTTGGGTGGGTCATTTCATGTTTGAGAAAAACCGCCCGGCAACTTTTCAACATCCGCTTTATAGTTTTTTGGCGGACTGGGTGATGTTAGCTCAGAGAGTCTCACCATTATTTAAAAGATAAACTAGCAGCATGCCTCAATAGTCTGTTAGTACCAAGATTACTGCGATAAGTTATTTTACCCATTACCCATTACCCATTACCCATTACCCAGTGGGCTATTCACGAATATTCAAAATATGTGAAGTAAACATCGTCCTGAGTCTCTGTGAGATATCTCTTACATCCATGTGGGACAAAGTGGTGTGAAATTCACTGTTCATTTTTGCGGATAAAACTAACTATTAAAATTCAAATGGTTATTGGTTTTCCTTTGCTTTTTTTGTGAATGTGATTTTATTGTTTTTCTTACAGCAGGAGTATATAGCTGTCATTACAATTATCATTCTTATTAAGTTAATAGCAGAACGCTTATTGATTTCAGGATGAAACCTAATCTGTTATTAGACATTTTTACAGGGATGTAATGAGCATTTAAATGGACAAGATAGCTGATATGCAGCTCGCACTTCGAAGTGAATAATTGGTCTAATTTTGAATGTGATTTCATGGATAGATTAAAGGATGACTCTCGAGAAGAGAGGGGGACACACTTAAGGATTGAGTATGATTTGGTATAAGGATTACCAAATAAAATGGACCCAGGGAAGAGAAAGGGAGCTAGATAATTAAGGATGATGCAGGGAGCAAGTAAGTTAGCAGGATAGCTAAAAAGTATAAGTATCGGGCACGCCTAATGGTGTGCCCTTTCTTTTGCGCGTGTTCCGTCCAGAGTTAGGTTTACACTTTTCGAATCATGCAAAATATAGTATCGCCAATATTCTGGTCTTCATCTTTATTTGCTTTCGTTAGTGTGAGACATCTCTCACATGAATGTAAGACAAGAGAATTTTTTTGTCATGGTTATGCTACATGGATTGGGGTATTCTGTTTTAAAACAATGCCTTGGTGTTGTCATTGTTGTGTTTTTTAGTTAGCGCTAATCTTGGTGTTTGGTATTTGAACATTATTATTATTAAGATCATCTAGAATTTAACTCGTACAAGGAAATGTATGAAGTGAATGGATACAGTGATCAGGAAGATCGACAGTGGCAGAGGAAGCGTCACTGAAAGGATTCAGTCATGGATGAGGCGCTTTAGGATTGAGCGTCGCTATCAAGGAAGCCAGATTATCCAGGATGGAAAGATTTGCAATCTGGAAGATTGTATACACGGAATGTACTGAAAGGAATCGACAAGGAAGACTTTAGGGACACGCTCAAGGATGAGTCTGCTCGGTTAATGGATTATCGAGTAAATGGAGTAGTATACGGATAGTAAGTACGATATACAGGGATGGATTTTAGGGACACGCTCAAGGATTGAGTCAGCTCGGTTAATGGATTATCGAGTAAATGGAGCAGTATACGGATAGTAAGTACGATATACAGGGATGGATTTTAGGGACACGCTCAAGGATTGAGTCAGCTCGGTTAATGGATTATCGAGTAAATGGAGCAGTATACGGATAGTAAGTACGATATACAGGGATGGATTTTAGGGACACGCTCAAGGATTGAGTCAGCTCGGTTAATGGATTATCGAGTAAATGGAGCAGTATACGGATATAAGTACGGATATACATGGATGACCTTATGGACACGCTTAAGGATGAGTTAGCTCGGTTAATGGACTACCGAGTAAATGGAGAAGTAACAGTGGGTATTTATATCCACTATACAGGGAAATAACAGGACGTTACAGGGATGATGCAGGGAGCACATTGAACGCATGGATGGTGCAGGGAGCATAATAAATAGCAGGATTGCTTAACAAAAGAGACAAAAAGCGCGGCTTCTAGGAGCCGCGTTTTTTCTTTTCAGTATATTAGCTTTACTATCCTTACAGCCTTATTTGCACTTGCCTGTATTACAGCTGCCTTTAGAGCCACAGCTTCCGCCTACAGAACCGCGAGATTCTGGTGCATCAAGCCATTCGGGTTCCGGGAAAATTGGCCATTTAACCTTCTGTACTTTTTTCCCATGCATCCATATTTCAGCCTTATACTGATTAATACCATCGGTACTAAATTCAAGCAGATACTTAGCCTTCCATGTAAGTCCGCTGCTGCCACCTATACTTGGTCTAGCCGATTCCATTGCAATGGCGAGTAGTTGTACCTTTTGTTTATTGCACTCTCTCTGGGCAAATAGTCGACTGATTTCAGCCATCTGCCTCAATTGCCAAAAAAATGCGGCAACAACGACGAGTGCAACGATAAGTAAAAAATCTGTCATCATGATTTTATGACCTTAAATAATCCACCAATTGCAGATGCTAATTGTGGGCTTCTCTTTGGGTTACGCAGTTCAGCGAGGATCAGTGATCGTAATGCTGGTATTGCCACAATATCTGCAAAAATTTGATTGAAGAAATGCTGTTCTTGGCTTGCCAGAGCTTCTAAGAAAATAGTGCGGGTTTGCTCAAGCTTGAGTACAGTCCAATTTCTGCCTGCTATAGTGATCAAGGCTTCAGCATCGAGTATTCCTTGCTCTTGAATATGTGAAATCGCTTGCTGGGTTAATTCTTCATTCGATGCCAGAGCACGTAAAAAATAGAGCTTATTTTGCTTATCGGTACTGAGCAGTTGTTCAAAAACTCTGTTGGCGAGGCTCTTTTCAAGAGTAAGATGCTCGAAACATTGGCACAGGGCAATCTGAACTTCAATTGAGCAGTAGTCAAAGCTATTGACTAGCTGCTGGAGGTGATCGAGTTCGTTGGCTCTAACACTGATATCGGCAATCCCTTGTAGACCGACTTGTTGCCACTTATCGGCTGAGATTTGTCCGCTGAGGTATTGGTACGCATACTCATATTGAGAAGAGGCCTTACCATTAAGCTGCTTTCTCACCAGAGCATTAAACAGTGCCAGCTTTTCTGCCGATGGTTTAAAAGCGAAAGGATGATTAGCGAGCTTCTGCTGCTCTGCTTCAGTTAAATCTTTAGTTGGATCTCGCCCTAAAGCTTCTATGATCATCTTGATGAATTGGGTTCTGGGTGCGGGGGAGAGTAGGCCGCGTTCATCTAATGGTAATTTTAGAAACCAGATATAATGTTGCTGGCTCGCATCCCAAAATACGATGGCAAACTGGGCATGTCCCTGAATGGGATAAGGATAAGGTGATGCCAGATTCTCGAATTGGTGAAACGCCATCATATCGATGCTTTGCACTCTTCTGCCCATATCATAGACTTGAAACTGAGTATTTGCTGTCGATAAAAACTGGCTAAGGGTGGTGATTTCTGTCATTTTTCTGCCGTAACACTGAGATCCGTGATGTAATGGCGTCTAGTATAGGGTGAAGTGGGTTGAGATGGTATTATTTACAGGTCTCAAATTAGAGAAGCGGACATGGTTCGGCTTAAGGCCTATTTACGCTAAAAATAAGGTTACTATTTGTTGTATATAAAAACGACTCAGAAGCTACAAGAGTTAGAAGAAGAATTAAAGCGTCGTTCTCTATGGAATCTGGATGTGCCCTCAGCAGAAGCCATGGCCGATACATCACCTTTTAGCTGTGAGGCCATGTCTTTTGAAAGCTGGGTGCAGTTTATTTTTATTCCTAAAATGCGTGCCTTGATTGCCAGTAGGCAAGTGTTACCCAATAACATAGCCATCGCACCTATGGCACATCATGTATGGAATGATGTAAAAGAGCGGCACACATTAATTATGATTTTTGATGATTTGGATAAATTTCTCAGTGAACCAAGATAAAGAAGACAAACAAGTGAGTAATATGACTCACTTGAAACAAGTAGAAGAGAATCTTGCTGGCGAAGAGACAATCGAGGAAGCGCCCCCTGAGATTGAAATCTTATTTGAAGATGACGATATCGTTGCGATTCATAAACCTGCAGGTTTACTGGTTCATCGATCATATTTGGCTCGTCGGGAACGATTCTTTGCGATGCAATTGACTCGAGATAAAGTCGGCTGTCATGTTTTTCCCGTTCATCGCCTCGACCGGCCAACCTCAGGGGTATTGTTATTTGCTAAGAGCAGTGAAATGGCCAATGCGTTATGTGAGCAATTTGCTGATAAGACCATTGAAAAGCATTATCTCGCCATAGTGCGTGGCAATATGCATGAAGCGGCTACCTTAGATTATCCATTGAAAGTAGAGCTCGATGATTTGGGTGATAAGGATGTAGCTCCAGATAAACCGGCTCAAGATGCGGTGACCAGTTATCAGCCTTTGTTAAATACTGAGATCCCTTTTTCTTCTGGTCGTTATGCTTCCAGTCGTTATGCGCTGGTGAAATTAACTCCTCATACGGGGCGTAAACATCAGCTGAGACGACACATGGCGCATCTCAGACACCCAATCCTTGGTGATACAACCCATGGAGATGGTAAGCAGAATAAGTTTTTCAGGGAACATTTTTCGGTAAACAGGCTTTGGCTTATTGCTAAGCAACTCACTTTTAATCATCCCAGGACGGGAGAGCGTATGGTTATCGAAACCGAGTTAGAACATCAATGGTTCGATCTATTTAAAGGTTTAGGTTGGGACGAAGAGGCTTTGGCATCAGATACTTCATATCTGTTAGCTTAGCCAGTCTTATCCACAGCGACTACAAGATCATCAGACGTGGAGAGATCATTTTCTTGAACTTGTTCAGCAAGGCCAACAGGAATGTAATTGCTAGTATGTTGTGATGTGAAATAACGCATACGCCTGATATGAGCAGAGCGGTGAACATGCTTTATGTGCTTGCGTCTACTGAAGTGGTGCATCTTAAGGCCCTTGAAGATTCAGCCGAATAAGTTGGCATGAAGCTATCAATAAAGTATGTTTGAAGTATAAATCTAATTTAAACGCAGGGCGATCTGAAACATGAAAAAAGTGAATTTGGTTTTTGGGACTGTCTATGGTAATGCACAGTTTGTTGCAGAGACCCTGTTTGGAGTGCTAAAGGAAGAAGGGAGGGAGGTGTCGCTGTTGATGCATGATCAACTGGACGGTTTTGTCCCTCCACAAGATGAGCTGTTATTGGTGATTTGTTCCACCACAGGCCAAGGCGATGTGCCTGAAGATATACAACCATGGTTTGAAAATTTAAAATCTACAGCGCCATACATGCCCCAATTGAAATACGGGGTGATAGCCTTAGGCGATTCCAGCTATGAGACCTTTTGTGGAGCTGGGGTCAAGTTTGATGAACTGCTTACAGAATGTGGTGCTAAACGTATCGGTGAAGTACTGAAAATCGATGCATGTGAAACAATGGAACCAGAGGTAGAAGCGAAGGCATGGCTGCAAAGTTGGAACGCATTAATCGATATGGAAATGGTTGCCTAAGATATATTAGTCAACACTGGTTTAAATTTGCGCAGAGGCTGAGTCAAGCGCTGTTAATCCCGATTGCAATTTTACCCGCTGCTGGCGTGATGATAGGTTTGGCATCGAATCCTCTGCCATTTATTCCTGACGCAATCTCTTTGGTCATGCTTGCGGTGGGGAAGCTCATCTTTACCATGATGCCCATGCTATTTGCCGTCGCCGTATCCATCGGATTTTGTAAGGATCAAGGTATAGCCGCATTCACTGCGGTTTTTGGCTTTGGTGTCTACCTTTCAAGCATGGCTGCGCTAGCCGAGGTCTATGGCATATCGACTCGGATGCTATGGGGGATTAATACCATAGACACTGGCATTGCTGGTGGCATGCTAGTTGGGGCCGTGACTTGTCTCGCCGTTAAACAGAGCGAAAATGTACGGCTTCCTGCCGTATTTTCTTTCTTTGAAGGAAGGAGAAGCGCTCCGTTACTGATGATCCCTCTCTGTATCGCACTCTCATATCTGCTCATAAATATCTGGCCTAGCTTATCACTGCAAATAGAGCGATTTTCTGATTGGGTTGTTTACCAAAAACCAGCACAAGCGTTTGCGCTCTATGGAACCGTGGAGCGGTTACTTATCCCATTGGGTCTGCATCATATATGGAATGCACCATTTTATTTGGAGATGGGACAATTTGTGAAAGAGGGGGAGGTTATCAGGGGGGAGGTTGCTAGGTATCTTGCCGGCGATCCTTTGGCCGGTAATTTAGCCGGAGGCTATCTGATTAAAATGTGGGGGCTCCCTGCCGCTGCTATTGCCATCTGGCGATGTGCAGATAAGACTCAGAGAAATCGAGTCGCAGGCATTATGATCTCAGCCGCTTCAGCCAGTTGGTTAACGGGGGTGACCGAACCCATAGAGTTTGCCTTTATGTTTGTCGCTCCTTTTCTATTTTTACTGCATGCTTTAATGACCGGGCTGGCATATGCAGTTTGTATCTCGTTGGATATACATCACAGTCTGGTATTTTCACATGGGTTGGTCGATTTTACTCTTTTGTTTAATAACTCACAAAATAGCGAATGGTTTCTGATTTTAGGTCCGATCACAGCATTGATTTATTATTTAGTCTTTCGGGGCTCTATTTTATTCTTTAACCTTAAAACCCCTGGCCGGATGGAAGAGGAGCTGCAGCCGAAGGCTAGCCTAAGAACCATAGTTAACGCGCTGGGCGGTGCAGATAATATCTTAGATCTCAATGCATGCCTGACTCGGCTTAGGATCAGCGTAAAGCAACCGGGTTTAGTCGATAAACTCAGGCTAGAGCAGCTTGGCGCTAAGGGGGTCGTGGTCGTTGGCAAGGGTATACAAGTCGTTTACGGCACTAAAGCGGAAAGCTTACGCAGATTATTACAGCGATATATAGATACTCGCTCTTGATCCCCACGATAGTATGTTGACATTTCACTTTAGATTTATGAATTAATTTTACGAATTATAGGGGGAAGAATGGAAAGGAAAGTCTTGATAACAGACTGTGCCGATGCACAGGGACTGATCACAAAGATAACGGGTGTATGTTTTAAACATCAGCTTAATATCATTAAAAACAGTGAGTTTGTCGATAACGCTCAGGGGCGCTTCTTTATGCGAACTGAGCTTGAAGGGGTGTTTGATGATTCACTGATCTTATTTGACTTGAATGAAGTGCTTCCTGATTCGAGCCATGTGAAGCTAGTGAGCTTAAGTAAGAAGCGTATTGTGATCATGGTGACTAAAGAGGCACATTGTCTCGGTGATATCTTGATGAAGGCCTACTATGGCGGTCTAGATGTTGAAATTGCTGCGATAGTGGGGAATTATGAGACTCTTGAACCGCTAGCGGTTAAATTTGATATACCTTTTCATTTTATCTGTCATCAAGATATGACTCGCCTTGAGCATGAGAAGAAGATGATCGAGGTGATAGAGGCTTATCAGCCCGAATATGTGGTGCTCGCCAAGTTCATGCGTATCTTAACCCCTGAATTTGTAGCAAGGTATCCCAATCGCATCATCAATATTCATCATTCTTTTTTACCGGCATTTATAGGTGCCTCCCCCTATCGTCAGGCTTGGGAGAGGGGGGTGAAAATCATTGGTGCAACGGCGCATTTCGTGAATAACTGTTTAGACGAAGGGCCTATCATCAAGCAAGATGTTATTCCGGTGGATCATAGTTTTAGTGCCGAAGACTTAGCTAAGAACGGACGAGATGTTGAGAAGAGTGTATTAAGTAAGGCGCTACAGTTGGTATTACATGAAGAAGTTATCGTGTATGGGAATAAGACTGTGGTATTTTAAGTCACATAGGGTTTTAAAGGCGCAGGTGCGCCTTTAAATTATTCAGGAAATATTATGTGGAGTATTAAAAGTTCACGGGTAATACTTTAGATCTAGTGTTGTTCATAGCCAGATCAGTTATCGATGTCGTTCCTTGAATAAATGGAGCTATTTTTTTTGCTACGTGATTTGAGCCATTGGAAATAGCAAACTCATGAAAACTCTCGCCATTACAGACTAATCTTGGAAATATTCTGCGTTTGTTTATTTTATTTTTCATCATGGTTCTATTAAATCTGTATAAATTATCGGTTAATCCGGTCTTACAAATTTCTATAAGCTTCTGTTCCAGCTTAGGTTCCATTGCAGCCGAGGCGTTGAATGTAAGAGAGGTTAATATCAATGCCGTTAGTGTCATTACTTTTTTCATGTGTCGCTCCTAGCGTTACGTTATTAATACTTGAATAAATAGTTTGTTTTTGACATTGGTATATTAAAGCGGAGTTTTATAAATATAGCTTTATTGTATTTGTATCTAAGTGTATCTAAGTGTATCTAGACGTAAAGGTGGGTTCAGGAGGTTTCTGAAGGTAACAAAATATTATTGATTATTACTCTTAGTTATTTTAAATTTAGTTTTATTATATAGAAAAGCAAGATTTTTAACGATTGGTAAGTATCATACTTTAATATTCTTATAATCTATTTGTGTTAATGGTTTTCAGGTGAAGTAAGTATTTTTTATAGATAATAAAAAAGAGCCAGTAAAGGCTCTTTATGACATAAGTAATATAGAATATTAACTTTAATAGTTAACGGCCATTATTTCATCCGAACCATAGGTCATAGCAATATCTTTAATTGTTACCGTTCCCTTCATATAAGGGGAGATCTTGTTCGCCGTTTTATCTGCTCCATGGCTCAATGCAAATTGATGGAAGTTTTCGCCATTACAGACTAAGCGTGGGAAAATTCTCTGCTTGTTAATGTGGTAGCTCTTCATGGTATCTCTAAACTTATAAAGGCTGTTACTGGCTCCGGCTTTACAGACGGCCACAAGGGTGTTTTCCATATGAGCCGTCATGCCAGCTGAAACTGAAAATGCCATTGGAGATAGAGCGAACACTGCGATAGCGAGTAGTTTTTTCATGGGTTGCTCCTAGCGTCTTTTTCTTTAAGGGTTGTTATGATTTAAGCTGGTTTCTGCTAGGAATGCTGTAAGCTAGTTGTATACAAGTGTATCAGGATGTGGCGCTGGGAACAGAGTGTTTCACTGAGTAACAATTTGTGTTTTTAACTGAGTTGGCATAAAAAATCCCACCAAAAGTGGGATTTTAAAGATTGTCATCTTATCTATCAGCAAAGGTGACTAGCAGAGTAAACGGGCTAATTTTAGTCAACGATTCTTAGTAGTTCATTGATACCGACTTTACCGCGAGTCTTAGCATCTACTTTCTTGACTATGATGGCGGCGTAGAGGTTATATTTGCCACATTTTGAAGGTAAGGTACCCGATACCACGACAGAGCCGGCAGGAACGCGACCATAGTGGATTTCGCCAGTTTCACGATCATAGATACGTGTGCTTTGACCAAGGTAGACGCCCATAGAGATCACGCTGCCCTCTTCGACGATAACACCTTCCACGACTTCAGAACGTGCACCGATGAAACAGTTATCTTCGATGATAGTTGGACCTGCTTGTAATGGCTCTAATACCCCCCCTATGCCGACGCCACCTGATAAGTGGACATTCTTGCCAATCTGGGCACATGAACCTACTGTGGCCCAAGTATCGACCATGGTGCCTTCATCGACATAAGCACCAAGGTTTACGTAAGAAGGCATTAGCACTGTGTTTTTGCCGATGAAAGAGCCTTTACGTACTGTTGCCGGTGGTACGACACGGATAGCCTCTTCTCTGAAGCGCGCTTCATCATAATCGGCAAATTTCATCGGGACTTTATCGAAGTATTTAGTCTCTCCGCCATCGATAACACCGTTATCGAAAATTCTGAAGGAGAGCAATACAGCTTTCTTCAGCCATTGGTGTACGTGCCATTGGCCATCAATCTTCTCAGCGACTCTGGCTTCACCCTTATCAAGCATGTTAATCACTTTCTCAACATCAGCACGTACACTTGCATCTACTGTGCTAGGGCTGATCTCGGCGCGAGCTTCAAAAGCCGCCTCTATACGTTGGCGTAAAGCCTCCATTTACTTCTCCAGAATAAGTTATAAGTGAATGTTATATTAAAAACAGTGAATATTTATATGTTTGAGCTAATTTTGCTGTGGCCGATCTAGCGCTTGAGTCAAGTTATCACTCAACTCCTGCTGTTGAATCTGGCTCAATTGTTCTCCATCGGCATTCTGTAACATGAAGAAGTCCTCTGCACGCTCGCCTATGGTGGTTATCTTTGCGGCCATCAGCTTTATGTTACATCGGTATAATGTATCGCCGACTTTGGCTAATAGCCCCGGGCTATCTAAAGTGATGAGCTCCATCATGCTGGTTCCATGACGGCGTGATGGCAGGAAACTCACCTGAGTTTGCACTTTAAATTGCTTCATCTTGCGAGGGAGCTTCTTAAACTTAGGTAATTTAGGTGTGTCACCACTTAGGGCTTTTACCAGTGCCTTTTTAATTCCTTGAATACGTGCTATCTGTGCGACTGGGCTCCCATCCTGCTCTAAAATGACAAAAGAATCCAGCGCATAATTATCTTTTGAGGTCATGATGCTGGCATCATGGACATTGATGTTTTTATTGTCGAGCAAGGTCATCACTGTGGCGAACAGCTTAGGTTTATCCTGTCCATAGACAAATAGCTCGGTGCCGCCTCTGGTCGTATGCTTGGAGAGTATGACTAATGGCTCATCATGTTTGTGCTTGATGATGGCTTCTGAGTGCCAGGCTATCTGATTGGGCTGGTGGCGTAAAAAGTAATCGGCTTTAAATCTTTGCCATAACGCATCTAAACTCTTCTCTTTAATGCCTCGTCTGAGCAACTCTTTCTTGGCTTTAGCTTGATTTTCTCTCACCCGAGCCCTGATATCGACGGGTTTTTCTTTGCCTCTGGCTAACACCCTTTGGGTCGAAAAGTAGAGATCTCGCAGCAAAGAACCTTTCCAGTTGTTCCATGTTTTCTCATTGGTAGCACAGATATCGGCTACCGTCAGGCAATAAAGGTAGCTGAGGTGGACCGCATCACGGACCTTATCGGCAAATTCCGCCACCACATCGGGATCTGAAATATCGCGTCGTTGAGCCGTGATTGACATAACCAAGTGATTTTCTACCAGCCAGGACACTAGTCTTCCATCGTGATCATTGAGGCCGTGAAGTTTACAGAAGTCCCTCGCATCTATGGCGCCTAACTTACTGTGATTACCACCTCGCCCCTTAGCGATATCGTGAAAGATAGCGGCTAAAACCAGTAAGCCTTTCTTGGGCAGTTGATTGATCAGCACTGATCCCAGAGGGAACTCATCTTTCTGCTCCGGGTGAGAGAAGCGATCTATGTTTTGTAGCAGCCTGTGAGTATGTTCATCGACCGTATAGGCATGAAAGAGATCAAATTGCATCTGCCCCTCGATATTTCGCCATGCCGGTAGGTAGGCAGATAACACACCGTGACGATGCATCAAGGACAGCGAGGCAATGCCTCTGGGGTGTCTTAATATCTCTAAAAATATCGCTCTGCAATCGGCGTGGTTCATCAAGGGGTGGGGCTGCTGACGTCTGGCCTTACGCAGGCTTCTCAATGTCGGTGCATATATCCCTTTGATGTTAGAGTTTTTTGCCACATGCAGGAAAAGCTTCATTATTTCTACGGGCTGCTCGAAGATATCGGCGGTCAGGGATTCGATATAGGTGCCGCGTAGTTGATAATTATCATTTATCTTCTTTATTTCCAGTGCCTTGGTATGGCCTAGGGTTGCACGCTTAAACAGTTGTAATAGCATCTGGTTAAGCTCCATCACACGTCTGACCGTGCGATAGTAGCGTTTCATCATCTGCTCGACACCGAGTTGAGTCGAATCTTCATAGCCCATAAGATCGGCAACTTGGCGTTGAAGGTCGAACAAGAGTCGGTTTTCATCTCTGCCGGAGATAAGGTGCAGGGCAAACCTGAGTTCCCACAGGAAATACTGGCATTCGAGTAGCTCCTCGAGCTCATCCCTATCGAGAAAACCATGTTCGACCAGATCTTCTGCCTTGGCAGCATCGAAGTGCCTCATCGCTACCCAAGCGACCGTATGTATGTCTCTCAATCCCCCCGGGCAGGTCTTAAGGTTAGGCTCAAGATCGAATGCACTGGCCCTGGCGTGGCGAGCTAATTGCTCTTCTCGCTTGGCGATAAAAAAGTCACTTGCCGGCCAAAAATCGTCTTTGCGAATGCTCTGATACAGAGATTGGTAGAGCGTCATAGGGCCACATAATAATCTGGCCTCGAGCAGGTTAGTCACAACAGTGACATCATGACGACCTTGCTCTAAGGTTTGTGCCACAGTTCGTACACTATGCCCAACTTCTAGGCCTGCGTCCCACAGGAAGGCGATATACTGGCTGAGGGCGGTCTCCGCATCAGGACAAAGGTCAAACTCGACTAAAAATAGCAGGTCAACATCGGAATGTGGATGCAATTCGGCTCGTCCATATCCGCCAACGGCGATAAGTGCGATAGAAAATTTGTCAAGTCCGTGGCTTAACCACTCCTGTTGCAGTATCGAATCGACAAACTGACTACGCTGGGCGACGAGTTGTTTGATGGGGTCTTTATTGCGAAAGCGAGTCAGTAGTTCATCATTTTGATCGAACAGTGCCACCTTGGCAATTTGCGCCGATTCAATGGTCATATAGTTCCCTTAATCCCTAAGCTAGCGGGTTGAGCACACAAAAGTACCAATTAACTTAACTGGTACTCAGTATGGAAGAGGCTGACTATTATCAGTGGTTGATGATTCTTGGGAAATCTTCCTCTGAGCGTAGGGTCAATACTTCAACACCAGTCTTGGTGATCAGCAAGGTATGTTCCCATTGGGCGGAGTTTTTACCATCGGAAGTGGTCACTGTCCAGTTGTCATCCTTATCTAAAATACAGGTGTGACGACCCGCATTTATCATGGGTTCAATAGTGAAACACATGCCTGGACGTAAAACTGTTTTATCGCTATTTTTGTAGTGCATGACCTGAGGCTCTTCATGGAAGCCTGCACCTATGCCGTGACCACAATAATCTTTGACTATGGTGTATTTTTCCAGGCCGGTTTTCTTGGTCTTGATAAACTTCTCGACTATGGTGCCAATTTCACCCAATTTCATTCCCGGACGCACCTTACGTATGCTGGCATATAGACTTTCTTGAGCGACACGGCACAGGCGCATATCCTTGGGGCTAACATCACCAATTAAAAACATCTTAGATGTATCGCCATGGAAGCCATCTTTGATCACGGTAATGTCGATATTGATGACGTCACCGTCTTTCAGGGCTCGGTCGCTGGGAATACCATGGCAGATCACCTCATTGACAGAGGTGCAGATAGACTTGGGAAAGCCATGATAATCGAGAGGGGCCGATATCGCGCCATTATCTTCGGTAAACTTGGCACAGATATCATTTAGCTCGTTAGTGGTGACACCGGCTTTTACGAAGGGGCCCACCATCTCTAAGACTTCGGCCGCTAACTTGCCTGCAGCCCGCATTTTCTCTATCTCTTCAGCAGTCTTTATCACTATACTCATTTAGCTATCTCTCGTGTCTCGATTTATGAGGGTTTTAGTGCGCATTTTATTAGTGTAAAACACACGGAAAATTTGTGTTCTCGGTCCTAATATGGTATAAAGCGCGCCGTTATGTTTGACTCTAATCTCATCTTTGGTGGTGTGAAGATACTCACTATTCAATGTAATAGGGATTCTAGCAAAAAACCTAGGATGTAGAGTTAAGATGGCGGCCATTATACATGGCTATTTATTAAATACTAAATCACACACGTATCGACACATTCTTCGGGGTGCCTGTATAGGTCGAAGATATGGGATGCGTGGAGGTCTAACCCCCAAATAATTTAAGGTAATAAAATGACTACAGTTTCAATGCGCGACATGCTTAAAGCCGGTGTTCACTTCGGTCACCAGACTCGTTACTGGAACCCAAAGATGAAGCCTTTCATCTTTGGTGCCCGTAATGGTGTTCACATCATCAATTTAGAGCACACTGTGCCTATGTTCAATGAAGCGCTTGCTTTCATCAGCAACGTTGCTTCAAAGAAAGGTAAGGTTCTTTTTGTTGGTACTAAGCGTGCTGCAAGCGAAGCAATCAAAGAGTCTGCAATTTCTTGTGACCAGTACTATGTTGATCACCGCTGGTTAGGCGGTATGTTGACTAACTGGAAAACAGTGCGTCAATCAATCAAGCGTCTTAAAGATCTTGAAAGCCAGTCTGTAGATGGTACTTTCGACAAGCTTACTAAGAAAGAAGCTTTGATGCGTACTCGTGAACTTGCGAAGCTAGACAAGTCTCTTGGTGGCATTAAGAACATGGGCGGTCTGCCTGACGTTCTTTTCATTATCGGTGCAGATCACGAGCACATCGCTGTTAAAGAAGCTAACAACCTGGGTATCCCAGTTGTTGCTATTGTTGATACTAACTCTTCACCAGACGGCATCAACTACATCATTCCTGGTAATGATGACGCTATGCGTTCTATTCGTTTGTACACTGAGTCTGTTGCTTCTGCCGCTAAAGCTGGCCGTGGTCAAGATCTTGCTGTTCAAGCGGAGCAAGACGGTTTCGTAGAAGCCGAATAATAGGGTCGATGATTTTCATCCCTTATTAACCAAGATACATGATTGGTGAGCAGGGGCCTTAAGGCCCCTGTTTTATATCTAGTGAATTTGTAGACTTATCTATAGAGGATTTAACAATGGCAATTACTGCTGCCCAAGTTAAAGAACTTCGTCAACGCACTGGCGCTGGCATGATGGATTGTAAGAAAGCGTTGGTTGAAACCGATGGTGACATCGAACTAGCGATTGATAACATGCGTAAGAGCGGTGCTGCGAAAGCTGCTAAAAAAGCAGGTAACATAGCTGCTGAAGGTACTATCCTGATTAAAAATGGCGAAGGTTTCGCTGCACTTTTAGAAGTTAACTGTCAAACAGACTTCGTGGCAAAAGATGCAAGCTTCCTAGCATTCGCTAACGGTGTACTAGAGGTTGCAGCTGCATCTAAAGTATCTATCGAAGAGTTGAAAGCTCAGTTCGAAGAAACACGTGTTGCATTAGTGACTCAAATCGGTGAAAACATCAACGTTCGTCGCGTTGAGTACATTGATGGTGCAAACCTTGCCTCTTACCGTCACGGTGAGCGTATCGGTGTTGTTGTAGCCGGTGAAGCTGACGAAGAAACGCTAAAGCACGTCGCAATGCACGTTGCTGCTTCTAAGCCTGAATTCGTTAACCCTGAAGATGTTCCAGCTGATCTAGTGGAAAAAGAAAAAGCACTTCAGATCGAAATCGCTATGAACGAAGGCAAGCCTGCAGAGATTGCAGAGAAAATGGTTTTCGGTAGAATGAAGAAGTTCACTGGTGAGATATCTCTTACTGGTCAAGCTTACATCATGGAGCCTAAGAAAACTGTTGGTGCAATTCTTAAAGAGAAAGGCGCTACTGTATCAGGCTTCGTTCGTTTAGAAGTTGGCGAAGGTATCGCGAAGAAAGAAGAAGATTTTGCTGCTGAAGTTGCTGCTACCATAGCTGCTACTAAGGCTTAATCTCCTGTTGTAAGCACTCCTAAGACCGCGGCACTTGCTGCGGTCTTATTGTATTATTTTACCTATCGGCATCAATCGGGACTATAAAAATGAGCACGAATCCTAAACCTGCATTTCGACGTATTCTTCTCAAACTCAGTGGTGAAGCCTTAATGGGCGAAGAAGGCTTTGGCATAGATCCTAAAGTCTTAGATCGCATGGCTCAAGAGATTAAAGAACTGGTTGAGCTCGGTCTTCAGGTAGGTGTTGTTATTGGTGGCGGTAACTTGTTCCGTGGTGAGGGGCTTGCACAAGCGGGTATGAACCGCGTCGTTGGCGATCATATGGGTATGCTAGCCACAGTAATGAATGGTTTGGCGATGCGTGATGCTCTACATCGTGCTTACGTCAATGCTCGATTGATGTCAGCTATCCCGCTCAAAGGTGTCTGCGATGATTATAATTGGGCCGAAGCCATTAGCTTGCTAAAGTCCGGTCGAGTCGTCATTTTTGCTGCCGGTACGGGTAACCCTTTCTGTACCACAGATTCAGCAGCTTGTTTGCGGGGTATCGAAATCGAAGCCGAAGTCGTGATTAAAGGCACTAAGGTAGATGGCGTCTACTCAGATGATCCAGTGAAGAACCCTGATGCAGTAATGTATGATGAAATGGGTTACGATGAAATTCTGGAGAAAGAATTAAAAGTGATGGATCTTGCTGCATTTACCATGGCAAGAGATCACAACATGCCTATATTGGTATTTAACATGAACAAGCCTGGTGCCCTGCGTCGAGTCATTATGGGTGAACGGGAAGGCACCATGATCAAATCAATGACAACAACCAACTAAAATTATTGTAATATCCAGTCAGCAAAAAGTTATCGACTTAGTGTGACTGGCTAGTCCTATGACTAAGAATTTAGTGACTCATTTAAAGGATATTTAACGTGATAAACGAAATCAAACAAGATGCTCAAACACGTATGGCTAAATGTATAGAAGCCACTAAGACTCAGATGGCTAAGGTTCGTACGGGTCGTGCTCATCCTAGTCTTTTAGATTCGATTAAGGTCTCTTATTACGGTTCAATGACGCCGCTTAAGCAAGTGGGTAACGTGACTATCGAAGATTCACGTACTCTGGCTGTTTCTGTGTTCGATGCGACTATGATCAAAGCGGTAGAGAAGGCAATTATGACTTCAGATCTAGGTCTGAACCCTATGTCTGCCGGTGCCGTCATACGCATTCCACTTCCAGCATTGACAGAAGAGCGTCGTAAAGACCTTATCAAGGTTGTTCGCGCCGAAGCTGAAAATAGCCGAATCTCTGTTCGTAACGTGCGTCGTGATGCTAACTCGGAAGTTAAAGCATTAGAGAAAGAGAAAGAGTGTACCGAAGATGACGTGCACCGCACCGAAGATGAGATTCAAAAATTCACCGATGCGCATATTAAGCAGATCGATGATCTTTTGTCTGCAAAAGAAGCAGAGTTGATGGAAGTCTAATCTAGGGCTAAGAAACTAGAGTTCAGACGCCGTGTAGCGGTATACTACACGGCGTTTGCTTTTTTAAGGGTTGTAATAGATGTCAATCGATTCCCAGTCTGGTTCTGAGTTCTCTCCCGAGGAGATTGCAGAACTTGTTAAACAGTCTAAGCCTAAACACGTCGCCATCATTATGGATGGTAACGGACGTTGGGCGCAGGCGCAGGGGAAACCCAGAGTAATGGGGCACAAGGCGGGAGTAAAAACCGTCAGACGAGCAGTGAGTACCGCCAGAGAGATGGGGATCGGCTCGTTAACGTTATTTGCATTTTCGAGTGAAAACTGGCGCCGACCCGATAAGGAGGTTTCCCTCTTGATGGAACTCTTCTTTACAGTGTTGCAACGAGAAATAAAGCTGCTGCATAAAAATGGTGTCAGGCTCAATATTATCGGCGACATCAGTCGTTTTTCTGACCGTTTACAGAAACAAATTGCCGCAGCTGAAGCGAAAACAGCCGGTAATAGCGAGCTAATACTCAATGTTGCGGCTAACTATGGTGGTCGTTGGGACATCATGCAGGCGGCACAGGCACTGGCTAAAAAAGTGGAAAATGGTGAAATGAACAGCAGTCAGTTCACCGAAGAGGCCCTAAGTCAGCATTTATGCATGCAAAACCAAGCCGAAGTTGATTTAATGATACGAACGGGCGGGGACTATCGTATCAGTAATTTCATATTATGGCAGGCAGCCTATGCCGAGTTGGTTTTTACTGACACTTTATGGCCTGATTTTGATGAAAATGCTTTTAAACAGGCTGTTGCAACTTTTGCATCTCGTCAACGAAGGTTCGGCCTGACTGGTTGCCAAATAGAGACGATACAGTCCGAGTCATAATTTTTTTGAGGGTTTTTTTTTGCTAAAACAACGAATAATAACAGCAATGTGGTTAATTCCCTTGGTTTTGGGAGCGGTTTTTTTCCTCCCTACAGAATACTTTGCATGGGTATTAGTGCCGGTATTTCTGATTGCAGCCAAGGAGTGGGGACAGATCATCGATAAACGCTGTCAAATAACGCAGTGGAGCTTTACCATCACCATAGGTGCGCTATTAATCGCACTCAACCTGTTTGTTCCTAGCGATGAGCTTTGGTTTAAAGGTCATCTGCATCCGGTCTACCTGGCTATCATCTTGATTGGAGCCTTGTGGTGGGCTATCTCACTCTTATTGGTGCTCTCTTTTCCGAAGAGTTCGGCTCTGTGGCAAAAGAGCCACATGTTCAAGTCTATGTTTGGGCAGCTTACCCTGATTCCTTGCTTTGCAGCCTTGATTGCGCTCAAGGGGCTAAGTTCTGAAACAGACCCTTATTACGGTGGGATCTTAGTCTTCCTGGTTATGCTTGTGGTCTGGGCTACCGATAGCGGAGCCTATTTTGCGGGCAAAGCCCTTGGGCGTACTAAGTTGATGCCTAACGTGAGCCCGGCCAAGACTATCGAAGGATTAGTCGGCGGTTTAATAACCAGCATGATTATTGTGATCGGCGTGATGCTGGTTTCACCAGAGCAGGAGCTAGGCTTGGTCGTTGCTGTGACTTTATTTATCGCCCTAGTCTCGGCGGTGGGAGACTTGTCAGAGAGTATGTTCAAGCGGGTGGCCGACATTAAAGATTCAGGCACCATCTTGCCCGGGCATGGTGGCATACTCGACCGAATAGACAGTCTGACAGCTGCATTACCTGTATTTACACTTATTTATATCGCATTTTGGATGTAATCTAATGCAAAAAATGGTCATACTTGGTGCAACAGGATCGATAGGTGCGAGCACCTTAAGTGTCATTGGCAACAACCCTGAGGCATATTCCATATATGCCTTGGTGGCGAATACCAATGTAGATAAGATGTTAGCTCTGTGCATAGAGCATAAGCCATCGATTGCCCATATGGTCGATGTAGACTCCGCCAGGCTCTTGCATCAGCGGTTACCTGCAGGTTCTGGTGTTGAAGTCACTACAGGGGCTGCTGAACTCGATGATCTTGTCAGTGCACCTTGCGTCGATACCGTTATGGCCGCAATTGTTGGCGCCGCGGGTTTACTGCCGACTTTAGCTGCTGTTAAAGCGGGTAAACGAGTCCTACTTGCTAATAAAGAGTCGCTGGTGATGTCTGGCAGGCTGTTTATTGAAGCAATGAAGGCCTCTGGTGCGCAAGTATTGCCTGTAGATAGTGAGCATAATGCAATATTTCAGGCTTTACCTGAGTCGATTCAGAGCAATATTGGCTATTGTGATCTAGATGGTGCGGGAATATCGCATATTTTATTGACTGGTTCTGGGGGCCCTTTTCTTACTTCTCCTCTGGATTCCCTTAGCGCCATGACACCGGCGCAGGCTTGTAAGCATCCTAATTGGTCTATGGGCCGCAAGATATCTGTCGATTCAGCCAGCATGATGAACAAGGGGCTCGAGTATATTGAAGCGCGTTGGTTGTTTAATACTACTCCTGAGCAGCTGAAGGTCGTCATTCATCCTCAGAGTGTGATTCACTCTATGGTTCAGTATCGAGATGGTTCAGTTTTAGCTCAGTTGGGTAACCCGGATATGCGTACGCCAATCGCTCATTGTATGTCTTATCCCCAAAGAATTAACTCAGGAGTTGAACCTTTGGACTTTTTCAAAGTCGGACAGTTAAGCTTTCTTGAACCGGATTTCGAACGATTCCCCTGTCTTTCTCTTGCTATTGAGGCTTGTAAGCAAGGTCAGGAAGCGACGACGGTGTTAAATGCAGCAAATGAAATCTCGGTTGCTGCATTTTTGGAAAATAAGTTAACGTTTACTGATATAGTCAAAGTAAATGAAACGTGTTTAAGTAAGGTATCTATGAGCTCTTTAAAGAGTCTGGATGATATCATCGCATTAGATACACAAACACGCAGATTTGCTTTAGAGTTGGTAGCAAAGATTTAACTACCTCAAAGGATGGGAATGATCGACTTTCTATGGAACTTAGGTTCCTTCGTTATTGCATTAGGTATCTTGATTGCCGCACATGAATATGGCCACTTTTGGGTAGCCAGGCGTTGTGGTGTAAAAGTAGAGCGTTTTTCTATCGGCTTCGGTAAGGCGATATGGCGAAGAGTCGGTAAGGATGGCACCGAATATGTGTTAGCCATTATTCCCCTTGGCGGCTACGTCAAAATGCTTGATGAACGCGTGGATGAGGTTCCGGAAGAACTAAAAGATCAAGCGTTTAACCGAAAAACAGTATGGCAGCGTATCGCTATTGTTGCTGCTGGACCAATGGCTAACTTCATGTTTGCCATTGTTGCACTCTATTTTATGTATCTTATTGGCGTACCGGCACTCAAGCCTGTCATCGATGCTACGCGTATCGATAGCCCTGCGGCGCAAATTCAAATTCATGAACCTATGCTGATAACTTCGGTCGAAGGTAAACGTGTTCGCAACTGGGAAGAAGTGACTTATGCCTTGGTGAGTGAGATTGGTGAGCCACATATTGATATCACCTTAACTCCTCTGGAATATAGTGCAGATGGAACGCTAGGCACTAAATATAGATTAAACACGGAATCTTGGAAGTTCGATCCGGATAAAGAGTCGCCAATCGCTTCATTAGGACTCGATTTCTATAGACCAGAAATAACACCTGTTTTAGGATTAGTGAGTCCTGATGGCGCCGCCGCGGCAGCAGGCCTGGAAGTCGGAGATACCTTAATTGCCGTTAATGGCACGCCCTACGGTGGGTGGGACGATTTTGTCAGCAAGATAAAAGCATCGGCCAACCAAACTTTGTTTATTACAGTCAAACGGGCCGGTGAGCAATTTAAGCTAAAAGTGATCCCTAGTGAACGCAAGGGGCCCCAAGGTCAAATCGAAGGGGTTATCGGTGTTGCGCCGACTCAGGCAGATTGGCCTGAAAATATGAAGTTACAGCTCGAATATGGCTTCATCGATTCATTTGGCGTGGCAGCGGATAAAACGTGGCAACTTATCTCTGTCAGCTTTAAGATGATTGGCAAACTGATCACTGGCGATTTGTCTGTTAAAAATTTAAGTGGACCCATATCTATAGCACAAGGTGCTGGCAGCAGTGCTAGTTATGGTTTGGTTTACTTTTTAGGTTTCCTCGCATTAATCAGCGTTAACTTAGGTATTATCAATTTACTGCCTTTGCCCGTGCTAGATGGGGGACACTTGTTGTATTACTTCATAGAAGTGATCACAGGAAGGCCTGTGCCAGAAAAGGTACAGGAAATTGGATTCAGATTTGGGGCAGCCATGCTGCTGATGTTGATGAGCGTCGCGCTTTTCAACGATTTCTCCCGACTCTGAGCAAGGACACACACATAATTAGAAGTGCTCTATGAGATTTAATAAACTTTTTGCCTCGATGGTATTAGTCGGTGCGTCTTTATCAGGGAACGGTTGGGCAGAAACATTCCAGCCATTTGAAGTCACAGATATTCAGGTCCAAGGACTACAACGCGTAGCTCTAGGTGCTGCCTTACTGACCATTCCAGTCAAGGTAGGTGATACTGTCGATGAACTTAAACTTCAACAAGCGATTAAAAGCTTATATGCCTCGACAAACTTCGAACATATCGAAGTCAGTCGAGATGGCGGTGTTCTGATTGTTACAGTCAAAGAACGTCCGACCATCAGTTCGGTTACCTTCGAAGGTAACAAGGACATTAAGGATGAACAGCTTCAAGAGAGCCTAGATGGCTCTGGCGTCAAGGTGGGTGAGTCATTAGACAGAACCATGCTCGCCGGTATCGAAAAGAGCCTACAAGATTTCTATTATGGTGTTGGCAAATATGGCGCTAAAGTGGAAGCAGAAGTGGTTAATTTGCCTCGTAATCGAGTCGAATTACAATTTAACTTCACCGAAGGTTTAGCCGCCGAAATCAAGCAGATCAACGTAGTGGGTAACGAAGTTTTCACCGATGCCGAGTTGATTGGCATGCTGGAACTTAAAGATTATGTCGCTTGGTGGGATCTGTTTGGTGAGCGTCGTTATCAGAAGCAGAAACTTCAAGCGGATCTCGAGACTGTAAAGAGCTTCTATCATAACCGCGGCTATATTCGCTTCGACGTGACTTCGACTCAGGTCGCTATGACCCCAGATCGCAAAGGCTTGTATATCACCATCAATGTCGATGAGGGTGAACAGTACACTGTGACTGAAGTTAACCTGACCGGCGACCTGATGGGGCGCGAGAAGGTGATGAAGGCCATTCTGCCTATCAAGGTTGGTGACACTTATAATGGTGCCGACGTGACATTTGCCGAAGAGATGTACGGTAAGTATCTAGGTCGTTTCGGTTACGCATACCCAGAAGTTCAGACTTACCCTGAAATTAATGATGAGACAAAAGAGGTGAGCCTCAATGTCAATATTAATCCGGGTAAACGCGTCTACGTGCGGAGCATTAATTTTTCCGGTAACCAAGTGACTAAAGATGAAGTCTTGCGCCGTGAGCTGCGTCAGATGGAAGGTGCCTGGCTTAACTCGGCTCAAGTCGAACAGTCGAAGGCGCGTCTGAATCGTCTGGGTTACTTTGAAACTGTCGATACCGAAACGGTACAGGTTCCCGGCACCGACGATCTGGTAGACATAGCGTTCAACGTGAAGGAGCAACCTTCGGGTTCATTCAATGCCGGTGTGGGTTATGGTACCGAGTCTGGCATGAGTCTGCAGTTTGGTGTGCAACAGAGCAACTTCTTAGGCACGGGTAACCAGGCGGGTATTAACCTCAATACCAACAAGTACTCTAAGAATGTGAACTTGTCCTTTACCGACCCCTACTTTACCAAAGATGGGGTCAGCTTAGGCGGCAGCATCTACTGGAACGAGTTCGACGCCCACGAAGCTAACCTTGAGCGATACAAGAACAGCTCCTATGGTGTTGCACTTAACTCGGGATTCCCGATCAACGAATATAACCGTATCAACGGTGGTATAGGTTACCGTCATAACACCATCTCGGAAATTTCGGCCTATGAGCAGGCACTTAGGTTTTATAACATCTACCGGGATTCGGATGATCCTAATGCCGATCTGGCTTTCAATAACTTCGAGGCTAATTTAGGTTGGTATCGCAGTACATTGAACCGAGGCACCTTCCCGTCGGACGGTTCATCTCAGCGTTTAAGTACTAAGGTGACGATTCCAGGCTCAGATCTGCAGTATTTTAAGGCAGATTTTGATACTAGTTTCTATTTCCCACTCACTCGCAGTCACAACTGGGTAGTCTTAGCGAAAGCACGTTTTGGCTATGGTAATGGTTATGGACAATTTAACGATAACGACCAAATCCTACCTTTCTGGGAGAACTACTATTCAGGCGGTAGCAGTTCACTGCGTGGTTTCAAGTCTAATTCGGTTGGGCCTCGTTCATTCTATTTGAGCCGTGGCTTAGAGCCTTGCTCTCCTGATGCTTCAGGAGATGGATGTTATCTGCCGGGGGATCCAAACAAGATCCAGGTGAGTGATGGTCGCTCTATCGGTGGTAATGCGATTGCAACTGCCAGTTTTGAAGTGATTGTGCCTACACCTTTCTTGGATGAGGCTTATTCAAACTCGGTGCGTACCAGTTTCTTCTTCGATGCGGGTAACGTGTGGGATACCGAGTTTGATTATGATTCATATAGATACCTTCCGGCTCATGAATTTGATAAACTTGCAGATTATTCTGATCCCAGCAGAATTCGAGCTTCTGCGGGCATGAGTGTTCAGTGGTTATCTCCTATGGGACCTATGGTATTCAGCTTGGCGTGGCCTGTTAAGGAATACGAGGATGATGAAACTGAAATCTTCTCGTTTAACATTGGTAAAACTTTCTAAACTAACATTTTCAAAAATGAAATAGTTTACATACAGAATAATCGGCAAGTTTTGCTGAAAAAGGAGTTTATTGTGAAAAAGATGTTTAATCGCGCGATGATGGTATTGGTTCTTCTTAGTGCACCAATTGCGGCGCAGGCAGAGAAGATTGCAGTGGTAGATATGCAGGCTGTTTTCGAGCAGTTACCTCAGCGTGAGCAGGTGAGTAAGACATTGAAGGCTGAATTTGGTGATCGGGTTGCTGGCGTACAGAAAATGCAGGAAGAGCTGCGTGGCATGCTTGAGAAGCAGCAACGTGATGGCGCATTAATGAGCGAGTCTCAGAAGACTGACATGGTACGTAAGATGGAGTCGATGAAATCTGAGTTGCAGCTTAAGGGCAAGGCGCTGGACGAAGATATGCGTCGTCGTCAAGGTGAAGAGCAGAATAAGCTACTGGTTAAAGTTCAGCAGGCAATCAATGCTATCGCAGAGAAAGAGAGCATTGATATGGTGCTTCAGCGCGGTGCGGTGATCTATGTTAAACCAACATCAGATATCAGCAGTAAAGTTGTCGAAGCACTCAGTAAAGGTTAATGGTAAAGGCTAATCATAAATGAAAAGCTATACCCTAAAAGAGCTAGCTAGTATATTAGGCGCAGAGATTCGAGGTGATGAGGCATTGGAGATATCCAGTGTCGCGACTCTGGAGAATGCGACTCAAGGTCAGCTCTCTTTTTTAGCTAATGCTAAATATCGCGCTCAGCTGGAGAATACTCAGGCGAGCGTAGTGCTCATTTCAGCCCAAGAGGTCGAAGGTTTTACCGGTAATGCTCTGGTATTAAACGATCCCTATGTCGGCTTCGCTCGAGTTTCTCAGCTCTTGGACACTACACCCAAAGCCGCTATTGGAATACATGACTCTGCGGTGATTCACCCTTCGGTTAAGTTAGCCGAAGGTGTTGCAATAGGCGCTAATGCGGTGATCGGTGAAAACGTTATCCTTTCTGAAAACGTTCAAGTAGGCCCAGGTTGTGTTATTGGCCAAGACTGCATCTTAGGTTCAGGTACTCGTCTGTGGGCGAATGTTACTCTGTATCATGATGTACATCTGGGGCAAGACTGCATCATACATTCGGCTGCCGTTATTGGCTCCGATGGCTTCGGTTACGCCAATGAACGTGGTCTATGGATTAAGATCCCCCAAACGGGCGGCGTTCGTATCGGCAATCGAGTCGAGATAGGTGCCAGCACTACGGTGGATCGCGGTGCTATCGAACATACCCAAATACATGATGGTGTGATACTGGATAATCAGGTACAGATAGCCCATAACGATATAATCGGTGAAAACACTGCAATTGCCGGTAACTCGACAATTGCGGGTAGCACGCAGATTGGTAAGTTCTGCATCATAGGTGGAAATAGTGCCGTTGCCGGTCATTTAAGCATCGCCGATGGTACTCATATCTCAGGTGGCACTAATGTCACCAGTATTATTCGCAAGCCTGGGGTGTATACATCTACAACTGTCGCCATGGAAAATAAGTTATGGCGTAGGAATACCGTAAGATTTAGACAGTTAGATGAACTTTTTCAACGAGTTAAAAAGCTTGAGAAATCGAATCAAACAGAAAATTAACTGCCGAGCGGCAGCCTAAGGAAAATGTGTGTCAAATGAATTAAATACCATGGATATCAAAGAGATAATGAATTCTCTGCCCCATAGATATCCTTTCTTATTGATCGATCGGGTTTTGGATTATACTCCGGGGGAGTCTCTGCACGCGATAAAGAACGTCACAATCAATGAACCTTTCTTTCAGGGACACTTCCCGGTTCAACCTGTGATGCCAGGTGTATTAATTCTAGAAGCCATGGCCCAAGCAACGGGTCTGTTGGCTTATAAATCTATGGAAGCTGCGGCAGAGGAGTCTCTCTACTACTTCGCCGGCATAGATAAGGCGCGTTTTAAGCGTGTGGTTGAGCCTGGTGATCAACTACACTTTGTTGTTAACTTGATTAAAGAGCGCCGTGGGATTGGGGTGTTCGCTGGTGAAGTCCGAGTTGATGGTGAGCTAGTATGCTCGGCACAAATCATGTGTGCTCGCAGAGAGATTAAAAAGTGATAGATAAATTAGCGTATATTCATCCCGATGCCAAAATTGGTAACAATGTGACCATAGGTCCTTGGACCTATATTGGTGCCGATGTGGAGATTGGCGACGATTGTTGGCTAAGCTCTCATGTCGTTGTCAAAGGCCCAACGGTTATCGGCAAAGGCAATAAAATCTTTCAATTCGCCTCTGTAGGTGAAGATTGCCAAGACAAGAAATATTCGGGTGAAGCAACGCGACTCATCATGGGCGATAATAATATCGTGCGTGAATCTGTGACCATTCATAGGGGGACCACTCAAGATAAGGGTGAGACTCGTATAGGGTCAAACAACTTATTTATGGCTTATGTACATATCGCCCATGATTGTGTGGTGGGTGATAATGTGATCATGTCGAACAATGCTTCTATTGCCGGTCATGTCCATGTCGGAGATTGGGCTATATTAGGTGGACTCACAGGTGTGCATCAGTTTGTTCATATCGGCGCCCATGCGTTTACAGCCGGTTATTCATTGATCTTGCAAGACGTGCCACCTTTCGTGATGGCATCGGGTCAACCTGGTATTCCTCGTGGATTGAACAGTGAAGGCATGAAACGCCGTGGCTTCTCGAAAGAGAGTCAGATAGCGGTTAGAAGGGCCTATAAGACACTCTATCGTAAAGGTTTGACAATCGATGAGGCTATCGCTGCATTATCGGAAGAGTCAGATGATGAGCAAGTTAAGTTTATGATTGATTTTGTCTCTAATTCCAATCGTGGCATCATCCGCTAGGCCTCTCTTTAAAGAGCCCTATACTAAGGGCTCTCTATTCTCCATTCGTTACTATTTTAAGACTCGTATCCTATGAGTGAAAACAGACAGATGATATTTGCTATGGTTGCCGGAGAGATCTCCGGTGATATTTTAGGCGCCGGTTTAATCGAGGCGCTGCAAGAATGCTACCCCAATGCTCGATTTATTGGTATTGGCGGACCTCGTATGGAAGCCCTAGGTTTTGAATCTCTGTTTTCTTATGAAGAGCTTGCCGTGATGGGCATAGTTGAAGTCTTGTCTCGTCTTCCTCGATTATTGAAAGTTCGTAAAACCTTGATCGATGAAATTTGTGCTATTAAGCCCGATTGTTTCATCGGTATCGATGCCCCAGACTTTAATATTGGCCTCGAGCTCAAGCTAAAAAATCGGGGGCTCAAGACGGTGCATTATGTCAGTCCTTCGGTGTGGGCTTGGCGACCGAAACGCATTTTCAAAATAGCCAAGGCGACAGATATGGTATTGTCATTGCTGCCTTTTGAAAAAGCGTTTTACGATGAACATCGAGTACCATGTACATTTGTGGGCCATACCTTGGCGGATGATATTCCGCTTATCAGTGATAAAATTGAGGCGCGCACCGCGCTGGGGTTAGCGCTTCAAGCGGAATATCTCGCGGTTTTACCCGGTTCTCGTGGTGGTGAACTTAAGCTGTTAGCCGAGCCTTTCGTTCGCGCGGCTAAGATAATCAAGCAGAAATACCCCGATATTCGTTTCGTGACTCCAGTTGTGAATGCTAAGCGTCGTGCTCAGTTTGAAGCGGCACTGAAAACATATGCCCCGGATCTTGAAATCCATATCATAGAAGGCCACTCGAGAGAGGTGATGGCCGCAAGTGACTGCATCTTGTTGGCTTCAGGGACCGCGACTCTGGAAGCCATGCTAGTTAAACGGCCCATGGTCGTTGCCTATCGTGTTAGCCCGATCACTTATCGCATAGCAAAATCATTGATGCTGATTGACAAGTATTCTCTACCGAACCTGCTCGCTGGAGAGGATTTGGTGACCGAACTCATTCAGGAAAACTGTACTCCAGAGAAAATTGCATCGGCAGTCTCTATGCAGCTCGACGGTGATTTTAGCAAACTCGAGAAGAAGTTTCTTGAACTCCATAGTCAGTTGAGATGCAACGCGAGTGCTCGCGCCGCAGAGGCCGTGGTTAAGCTCATCTCCCACTAGCTATACATTTTCAGTTTTAGCGCTCAGTTAGCAGGTATTAGGCATGGCAGTATTTAAAGGTATTACTCCCCAGCAGATAGACATCTTGAGTTTGGGGTTATACGCAGGCGTTGACGAAGTCGGTCGTGGGCCACTGGTTGGTAATGTGGTCACCGCAGCGGTGATTTTGGATCCTAAGAATCCTATCTTAGGGCTCAATGACTCTAAGAAGCTGACCGAGAAGAAACGTGAGTCTCTGTTCACCGAGATCCATGAAAAAGCGCTTTCCATTAGTGTTGGTCATGCGACGCCAGAAGAGATAGATGAACTCAATATTTTACATGCCACCATGTTAGCCATGCAGAGGGCCGTTGCTGGGTTAGAGATTAAACCCGTGAAAGTGTTAGTCGATGGCAACCGGACCCCCACTTTTCATCATGGCGACAACACAGAGCTCGTCTTAGAGGCTCATGCCATAGTGAAAGGTGATGGTTTGATTGCAGGCATCAGCGCTGCTTCAATTGTCGCCAAGGTTATCCGTGACAGAGAGATGGAACTGCTCGATATGGAGCATCCTCAATATGGTTTCGCTAAACATAAAGGCTATCCAACCAAGGCTCATTTTCAAGCCTTAGAGCAACATGGTGTGCTAGCTGAACATAGGAAGAGCTTCCGCCCGGTAAGAGATAGATTAACAAAGGATCTGGAAGCCAGAAGCTAGGTACACATTTTGTTCCTTTTACTTACCATTCTGGCTTGGTTTGTCTGACTCTGTTAATCTTTCTCAGGCTTCCATCGTCCCTTTTTTACTAATTTGTTTTACTAATTTAAGTACTCAAAAATATGTCTGATCCTAGTTTTGTGCATCTGCGCGTCCACAGCGACTTTTCCATGTCTGATGGCCTGGCCAAAGTGAAACCTATCTTAGCTAAGGTGTCGGAGCTAGGCATGCCAGCTGTGGCGTTAACCGATCAGACTAACTTATGTGGTTTAGTTAAATTTTATGGTGCCTGTCATGGTGCGGGTATCAAGCCCATCATAGGTGCAGATTTTTGGGTTAGAGTCCCTGGTTTCGACAAAGAGCTGTGTTCGGTCACTGTGTTAGCCATGGATAATGACGGATATCTGAATTTAACCTTATTAATCAGTGATGCTTACCTGAGAGGCCATATAAACGATAGGGCCGTTATCGACCAAGATTGGTTGGTTAAATACAGTAAGGGACTATTACTGCTCTCGGGTGGACGTCATGGAGATATTGGCAGGGCGCTGATAAAGGACAACCAGGTTCAAGTGGATTCACTGGTTGAGTTTTATCAGACTCATTTTCCCGACCGATATTATCTGGAGCTGCTACGTACTGGACGTCCAGACGAAGAGACCTATCTTCATCTGGCTGTGGCGCTGGCAGAAGAGAAAGGCTTGCCTGTGGTGGCCACTAATCAGGTGGTGTTTAATAGTCCTGACTTCTTCGACGCCCATGAGATCCGTGTCGCTATCTCCGACGGTTTTACCTTAGGCGATCCTCGTCGTCCGAAAAAATACAGTGATCAACAGTATTTTAAGAGCAGCGAAGAAATGTGTGCGCTGTTCGAAGATATTCCCGAAGCCATAGCCAATACGGTGGAGATTGCCAAGCGCTGTAATGTCACCGTGCGCCTAGGTGAGTATTTTCTGCCGAACTTCCCTACGGGTGAACTTAGCATCGAAGACTTCCTGGTAAAAGTGTCAGAAGATGGCTTGGAGGATCGCTTAGAATTTCTATTTCCCGATCCTGAGGTTAGGGCACAGAAGCGTCCTGCAT
This sequence comes from Shewanella sp. YLB-07, assembly GCF_009377275.1. Classification (NCBI taxonomy): domain Bacteria; kingdom Pseudomonadati; phylum Pseudomonadota; class Gammaproteobacteria; order Alteromonadales; family Shewanellaceae; genus Shewanella; species Shewanella sp. YLB-07. The sequence continues at coordinate 314,758 of NZ_VOQB01000002.1, forward strand.
ACGATGAACGTCTGGATATCGAGCTTAAGGTGATTAACCAGATGGGTTTCCCTGGCTACTTTCTTATCGTGATGGAATTTATTCAGTGGGGAAAAGATCAAAATATTCCAATCGGTCCGGGTCGTGGATCCGGAGCGGGGTCCTTAGTGGCTTATGCCCTCAAGATCACCGATCTCGACCCGCTGGAATATGAACTCCTGTTCGAGCGTTTCCTTAACCCAGAACGTGTTTCCATGCCGGATTTCGATATCGATTTCTGTATGGACAGACGAGATGAAGTGATCGATCACGTGGCCGAACTTTATGGCCGTGATGCGGTATCGCAGATCATCACCTTCGGTACCATGGCTGCCAAGGCCGTTATTCGAGATGTGGGTCGGGTATTAGGGCATCCCTATGGCTTCGTCGACCGTATCTCTAAGATGGTGCCTGCCGAACCTGGTATGACCCTGGCTAAAGCCTTCGAGGTCGAACCTGCGCTGCAGGAGTCTTACGATGGCGATGAGGAGGTCAAAGATCTCATCGACATGTGCCGAATATTAGAAGGTGTGACGCGTAACGCGGGTAAGCATGCGGGCGGCGTGGTGATATCGCCGACCACAATTACCGATTTCGCCCCCATCTACTGTGACTCGGAAGGGAAAAACCCGGTTACCCAGTTCGATAAGAATGATGTCGAGACCGCGGGCCTGGTCAAGTTTGACTTCCTGGGGCTGAGAACCTTAACCATCATCGACTGGGCACTGCAGATGATCAATCCCAAACGGAAAAAATTGGGTAAAGATCCTGTGCGTATCGAGTCGATCCCCCTGGATGATCATAAGAGTTTCAAACTGTTGCAGCGTTATGAGACTACGGCGGTATTCCAGCTGGAATCCCGTGGTATGAAAGACTTGATCAAGCGTCTTCAGCCAGACAGCTTCGAAGATATGATCGCTCTGGTGGCCCTGTTCCGTCCCGGTCCACTTCAGTCCGGCATGGTAGATAACTTTATCGAACGTAAGCACGGTCGAGAGGAAGTCTCTTTCCCCGATGCCGAGTATCAACATGAGTCTCTTAAGTGGGTACTCGAACCCACCTATGGCATTATTTTGTATCAAGAGCAGGTGATGCAGATCGCTCAGGTGCTCGCGGGTTATTCACTTGGTGGCGCGGATATGCTGCGTCGAGCCATGGGTAAGAAGAAACCCGAAGAGATGGCCAAGCAGCGTGGTACCTTCGAAGAGGGCGCCATCAATAACGGTATCGACGGCGAACTGTCGATGAAAATTTTCGATCTGGTGGAGAAATTTGCCGGTTACGGATTTAACAAGTCTCACTCGGCCGCCTATGCGCTGGTCTCCTATCAGACACTCTGGCTAAAGACCCATTATCCGGCCGAGTTTATGGCAGCGGTAATGTCTGCCGATATGGATAACACGGACAAAATAGTCATCCTGGTGGATGAGTGTGAACGCATGGGCCAGCCTCTGCTACCACCAGATGTTAATAAGGGTTTGCTTAAATTCAATGTCGATGATGAAGGCAACATCGTTTATGGTATCGGCGCCATCAAAGGGGTCGGTGATGGACCTGTGGAGTCGATACTGGCAGCGCGTAAGGATGGTCCGTTCAAAGATCTATTCGATTTCTGTGCCCGGGTAGATCTTAAAAAGTTAAACAAGCGCATCATGGAAAAACTCATCTGCGCCGGAGCCTTGGATAGCTTAGGGCCTCATCGCGCCGCCATGATGGCAACCTTACCCGAGGCTGTTCGCGCCGCGGATCAAAATGCCAAGGCCGAAGCGATTGGCCAGCATGATATGTTTGGTTTACTCAATAATGACGCCGAAGATATTAAGCAGCAATTTGTGCAGTGCACCCCTTGGCCGGATAAGGTCTGGCTTGAAGGTGAGCGTGAAACCTTAGGTCTTTATCTCACTGGTCACCCTATCAATCAGTACCTCAAAGAACTGAAACACTATACATCAGGCCGACTCAAAGATGTGCATCCTACCGAGCGCGGCAAGACCATGAAAGCCGCGGGTCTTGTGATTGCGACGCGGGTGATGATGACCAAGCGAGGTTCTAAGATGGGGCTTGTGACTCTGGATGATAAGAGTGCCCGTTTGGAGGTGATGCTATTCACCGAGGCGTTCGAGAAGTTTAACCACCTGCTGGAGAAAGATCGCATCTTGATCATCGAAGGTGAGGTGAGTTTCGATGACTTCTCCGGTGGCAACCGTATGACAGCCAGAAACATCATAGATATGGGGGAGGCGCGTAATCATTTTGCCAGTGCTTTAGAGGTGGATATCACCAGTGATTCGGTCGATGAAACTTGGCTAGATAGCTTTAAACAAGTGGTGGAACCATGGAAAAAGGGCGCAGTACCTATCATAGTCAATTATGCTCAACCACAGGCTAAGGCCCAGTTTAAGTTGGGGGATAACTGGAGGGTGAACCCGACAGACGAACTCATGCTGGCGCTGGAAACCTTAACCGGAGCGGGTAAGGTGAGGATCTTGTTTTAATATGTCTCCCATAAAAGACTCTGCAGTCAGTGGATTTAATCCAAGCGGTTTGATTGGTGAGCTTGTCGACCAAACAGGAGTTAAAGATGGGGCTAAGTTAGTCCTCGCTTACAGTGGCGGCGTTGATTCCGAACTGTTAGCGCTAGGTTTGTCTGAGTTTGCCCGTGAGCACTGTGAGTACCGATATCTGTTGGTTCACGTTCACCATGGTTTGAGTGATAATGCCGATGTTTGGGTCAGACATTGTGAGTCCAGGGCTAACGTTTATGGATTACCCATTAGTATCAAACGGGTCGTAGTGGATACCGGTCCGCGTAAGAGCATAGAGGCCGAGGCGAGAAACGTACGCTATGATGCGATTCAATCTCAAATGGAGCCCGGCGATGTATTGTTGACAGGACATCACCTGGATGACCAGCTCGAAACTGTGCTGCTGGCATTAAAGCGAGGCTTAGGTCCCAAGGGGCTATCGGCGATGGGAAGCACGCAAGTTTTCGACGGCAATAAGCAATTAATTCGACCTCTTTTATCTATCAGCCGTGAATTAATTGAGGCGAAAGCCAGTGCTCTTGGTCTGATTCACATTACCGATGAGAGTAATAGTGATGCTCAGTATGACCGAAACTTTTTACGCTTAGAGATCATCCCCAGGCTCAAAGCCCGCTGGGGGGCCATAGCGACGACTGCGAGTCGTAGCGCATTTTTATGTGCCCAGCAACAAGCGGTTATCGATGATGAGGTGAGTGAACGCTTACCGGCTTTTATCTCATCCAGAAAAGAAGGGGGTCCTCTCGACTTAGGGCTTCTCGCGGCGCAGAGTGTCCACTGGCAATCATTGCTCTTCAGAGGCTTCATCGAAAAATTAGGTTTTGCGCCACTATCTCAGATTCAATTAGTTCAAGCATTGTCACAATTACTGACGGCAAGGCGTGATGCTAAGGTCGAGCTTAGATTGGGAGACTTGTTGATTAGACGTTACCAAGGGCTTGCTTTTCTTTCGTCGCTAATCGATGAAAAAAATGAGTCACCAATCCAGACGTGTATCGAGGTCGACTCCAGCAGTTTATTGGATAAGGATGCAGAGGTTAGTCTCTCCCTATCCAAGCGTAACAGGCTCTCGATAATTAAAGTTAGCCTCTCAGATAGAGTACGATTACCCGATAGATCGCAGCTTGTTAGCATTCGTTTTTCGGTGAAGGGAAGTACCCGATGTCATCCTGTTAATAGAGATAAAGCCAGAGAGCTGAAAAAATTATGGCAGGAGTACGGTATTCCGCCATGGGAGAGAGAAAGAGTGCCCTGTATTTTCTACGGTGAGCAACTGGTGTGCGCCGTGGGTTATTGGATAGAAACCGGATTCTTGTGTGAACAGGAGGAACGCGGGTTAGTGTTCAATTCACATCAGGTTTAACACATCCAGTACCAACGGCATTAGCTAAGTCTAACTTCATTATCGGCTCAAGTATTCGGTATTAGTATCCGTATTGGATTAACTCAAGTCGGCTCTATAACATCTACGGCCCGCTGCTTTTGCACGATATAGTGCTTTATCGGCTCTCTCATACAATGAACAGGCAGTTTCATCGCTCTTCCATTGCGAGATGCCTAAGCTGGTTTGCACTTGATGTTTTTCGAACAGTGGCAATCCAGACATATCATGCAATACACGCCTACATAAAACTTCGGCAGCAGCCAGGTCTCCGCGGACCACCACAATAAATTCATCACCACCGACACGAAATGCCTGATCTGTATTTCTGATGGCTTTAGTGAGCAAGTGACCAAACTCTGAAAGCACAGTGTCACCAAATTGATGTCCATGTACATCATTTAGCATTTTAAAGTTATCGAGATCTAAGATCACAATCGACAATGCATTATCGTGTCGAGTCGATGTTGCAATGGCCTTCTTAAGACTCTCGATATAGTAATGACGATTGCCCAGCCTAGTGAGTGAGTCATACATGGCTTGTTGTGACATCTCTTGAAATTGAGTGGCATTAAATAAGGGTAAAATTACTAAGGTTTGCAGCAACTGTAATTGTTTTGCTTGTGAAGGCAGCAAAGGAGCGGCTAAGCTGTATTCGAGGCGCGCCGTTTTACCTTGGTGCACTAGTTGCTGCTGTATGGATAGCCCTTGGTGTGTGCCCCAAGTAAACTGGTGTTTGTTGTATCTCAGTTTTATACCAAGGATAGGCAAGTTTTGACCCATTACTTTGCCGAAGCAGGCAAAAACTGTCCTGGGATCTAAACTTTCATGTAGCTGCTGAATGATCTGTACGAGATCAGGATCCCGACTCTGGGAGCCAAGTAATTCAGGTTGATATCTCGGTTCATCAGAATAAAAATCTGTCGCTAGTCCTAAGTCCATCATGATTGCTCCATCAATGGCTGTATTGCTGAGGTTAATTCTCCTCGCTCATATAAGATTACTAGCAAAAAGTGTGCCTAAAATAATGTTAATTAAATTTGTCTTTATTTGTCATTCAGTTAATCTTTCAGTGGTAGTGATATAAAACCCATGCCAGTTTTTTGACTCGGAGTTCGAATTTAGAATGGAACATAGTTTTCTTATCCAGGTTCTGTCGATGCTTGTCATCGCAATCATCTCAATAGCCTTGCTCAGGCGGGCTGGCTTACCTGCTATCCTGGCATATCTGGTCACTGGGGTGATAAGTGGTCCTTCAGGTTTCAATTGGTTCAGTCAGCATCAGATGCAGTCGGTGGCGGAGCTGGGCGTTGTCTTATTGATGTTTAGCCTTGGCTTAGAGTTTTCTCTGCCAAGACTCTGGGCCATGAGACGTACGGTATTTGGACTCGGTAGTGCTCAAGTTGTGGTGACGACCTTGTTGGCGACCTGTATCTCACTACTCAGTTCCCTGAGCCTAGTGGAGTCACTGGTCGTGGGCTCTGCAATTGCGCTCTCGTCGACGGCCATAGTGCTTAAGCTGCTCAACGAGCAAGGTTGGCTCAGACGCCGCCATGGCGAGCTCTCAGTCAGCGTGCTGTTATTTCAAGATCTCGCGGTTGTCCCTCTGCTCATCTTGTTGCCTCTACTTGCCTCTGGTGGTGAGACCCTATCGATACAGGGTATAGGCTATGCTCTGGCGGAAGGGGTATTAGCCTTTATCGCCCTGATGGCGTTCGGTAAGTGGGGTTTACCCAGATTATTCGATGAGGTGGCTCGTTCACGCTCCAATGAGCTGTTTATGCTATCGACGCTGGTTGTGGCCTTGTTGACAGGTGCATTAACCCAATGGCTAGGCTTATCGATGGCGTTAGGCGCCTTTATGGCGGGTATGTTGTTAGGAGAAAGCCAATATAAGCGGCAGTTAGAGGCGGATATTAGACCCTTCAGAGACCTCTTGATGGGGTTGTTTTTCATCTCTATCGGCATGTTGATAGATTTCTCCTTAGTATTACAGTTCTGGTGGCAGATTTTAATCATCCTGATCGCCGTGATAGTAGGTAAAGCCTTAGTGGTATTTGCTTTACTCAGACTGGCTAAAGAGTCCTTTAGGATCTCGGTATCAACGGCTTTGAGCCTGGCTCAGGTGGGTGAATTTAGTTTTGTGGTGCTGGCACTGGCGGTGAATTATGAACTGCTCGATATCGAGCTCAGTACTAAGCTGGTGATGGTGGCGGTATTATCCATGGCCATTGCTCCCTGGCTGGTGCGGCATAGTCCGGATATCGCTCGCAGGCTGCAAGGGGTGAAGTCTAAGGGAGAGAAAACCTTAACAATAGAACCCCAAATCGAACATCAAAATGATCTGGTGTTGATATTAGGTTATGGCCGGGTTGGTCAGACTATCGCCCGCTTTATGAAGACAGAGGCTGTGCCCTTCTTAGTGCTCGACTTAGATCCTACCCGAGTATCTGAAGCACGAAAGGCTGGTGAACCTGTGTATTTTGGCGATGTGTGTAAAAGGAGCATACTCAAACAGGCCAAGATCAGGGAGGCTAAGTTAATCGTATTGACCTTCAGTAGCAGTCGTATTTTGGAAGAAGTATTACCTCTTTGTCGTCAACTGGCACCCGAGGCTAAAATTTTAGTGCGTACCCGAGACGACACTGGCATGGAAGAGCTCGAAAAAGCCGGGGCGAGTCAGGTGATCCCTGAAACCTTAGAAGGCAGCTTAATGTTGGTCTCCCAAGTCTTGTATCAGTGCGGAGTCCCGCTTACGCGTATATTAAAGAGGTTAGAGTATGAGCGTCGTAACCATTACAAGTATCTTCATGGCTTCTTCTCCGGCGCCGAGACTGATTTTACCCTAGAGCATCTTCACGCCGTGGCTCTACCTAAAGGCGCCAGCGCAGTTGGCATGACTTTAGCCGATATCCCCTGGGAGAAACTTAGAGTCGAGCTAAGGGCGGTGAGGCGCAGTGGGGCTGAAGTCGAAAGCCCGGCACTCGATTGGAGCATACACTCCGGCGATATCCTGATTATTCTGGGTAAGCCAAGACGCATCGAAAAAGCCGAAATTTATCTACTACAGGGATAAATCTAAAAATAAGACAACTTGAGTGCCTGAGTGTCAGGGACTCATAGGGCATAATTTAGTGTTACAGTTACTAACTTGTTAATTTTTTAGCTCTAATGATACCCTGTTGTCGGCAATAATCAGACAACAGGGAATGTCATGTTCAAAAAACTCCTCAAATATTCTGGGCTAGTCCTGCTCATTATCTTGGTATCAGCCAGTGCTTTTGCGGCCCATGAATGGTTCGCTAAGAAACCTGTCATGTTTCGAGCCTTCTTAGATCGCACCTTGATAAAAATAGCATTCGAGAGTCCGGAAACCTTAACATCCTTAGGCTTCCTCGAGTCCGTAGGTATCAATGGTCATAACGCAGAGCTGGATGATGATAGACCAGAGAAGGCCGATGAGCTCTTTGCTCAACTCGAGGGCATTCAGCGGATCTTGCTGACATATGATGATGCCTCTCTCGATGAGAATGAGCTGCTGACTAAGGAGATAGCCCTATATTTGCTGAGTTTTTCTGATGATGCGAAAGCCTTCCGTTATCATAACTATCCGGTGAATCAGCTTTTCGGTATTCAAAATGGCTATCCTAGCTTTATGGAGTCTCAGCATCAGGTTAATTCAATTGAGGATGCCGAGCATTACCTGTCTCGCCTGCAAAAGGTGAAAGTGAAATTTGAGCAAAACCTACAGGGATTAAGGATCAGAGAACAGAAGGGGATCATCCCCCCACGTTTCGTTATCGAACGTGTACTGACTGAGATGAACGGGTTTGTCGACACACCTATCAAAGAAAATATTCTCTACACGTCATTGCAGAGCAAGTTAGCCGAAGTGGGGGATATCCCTATTCAAGAGCAGGCACGTATCTTATTGGCGGCGCAGGAACGTATTCGAGACTATGTTCACCCAGCTTATGCACTATTTATCGATTATTTTTCTGAGCTTGAGGCTAAGGCGGGAACCGATGACGGGATCTGGCACCTCCCCGATGGCGAGTCTGCTTACCGGCTATCACTCAAATTCTTTACCACCACAGATTATACCCCGGATGAGATTCACACAATGGGCCTCTCAGAGGTTGCTCGACTTCAGTCTGAGATATTAGCTATCTTAGAATCTGAAGGTTATGGGGTCGATGATGGCTTCTTTGCTGCGATTGAAACTATGGCAGCAGATCCTAAGTTTTATTATGAAGACAGCGATGAAGGTCGCGAGCAGATCTTATTGGATTATCAAAAAATCCTCGATGAGATAAATATGGGGCTGGATGATGCATTTAGAATTCGCCCACAAGCGGGCATGGAAGTCGTACGTATCCCAAAGTTTAAAGAGAAAACGGCTCCTGGTGCTTATTATCAACAGCCGGCGCTCGATGGTAGTCGTCCCGGCCGTTTCTTCGCCAACCTCTATGATATTAAGGCAACGCCAAAATACAGTATGCGAACTCTTGCCTATCATGAAGCAATACCCGGGCATCATTTTCAAGTCGCGGTAGCGATGGAGTTGGAGAATATGCCGTTTATTCGCAAGATGGCTCCCTTTACCGCTTACTCGGAAGGTTGGGCACTCTACTCTGAGCAGGTGGCTTGGGAGCTGGGTTTTCAGGACGATCCTTTCGATAATATTGGCAGGCTGCAAGCCGAGCTATTTCGCGGGGTGCGTCTGGTGGTGGATACAGGTATACACCATAAACGTTGGACCAGAGAAGAGGCCATAGAGTATATGAAGCTCAATACCGGTATGGCTGATAGCGATGTGGTGTCTGAGATTGAGCGTTATATTGTTATGCCAGGTCAGGCAACTTCTTACAAGGTCGGCATGATGAAGATCTTATCTCTGCGTGAAAAAGCTAAGCTGGCTTTGGGTGATAAGTTTAATTTACGAGACTTTCACGATGTGGTGTTGAAAAATGGTGCTGTCCCTTTAGACATACTAGAGAGACTCGTCGATCGGTATATATATACCCAAGCCACTTCAAAATTCTCGTTTCAGAGCTCCCGTAGGATAGCTGGACAAGGCAGTGATTAAGAGAATGGTTACTCCCTTTTCAATATCACTAACGCAATGCAGGTATTCTACGGGAACTCCCGTAGGGCAAGGCGATAAGCAACATTTTTCTACGTTATGAAATATTGAATTAGTATAACTAGTACTACTATTTCATGCCTTAAACTCTGTCACTTCTCGACATGCTGAATCCTGTATTTCGAGGTCGTTTGGGTATAGGAGATTCACTTATCGCAAAAATTTAGACTAGGCTAATAGGGTCTGTTTAATTTTCAGCCCGAAAGATAAACAGACCCCCTAAGGTTTATATCCTGAGGTTTACATCCTGCCAGGCAAGGAGAAGCCATGTTCTATTATTTCGTGTTTTTGATACTTGGACCCTTGTTACTTATACAGGGAAGGCTAGTGCGTAAGAATATACCCATATTGGCTGAAGCCACAGGAGGGCGCAGTGGCCGCTTAGGTGAGGGTAGACCTCTGAGTCTACTGGTCGTTGGAGATTCTGCTGCGGCAGGTGTTGGTGTAGAGACTCAAGATGATGCCCTCAGTGGCTGTTTGACCCGGGAACTGGCACAGAAGTATTGCGTGGATTGGTCTCTGGTGGCGAAATCAGGTAATACGACGGCAGATCTTATCGAGACGTTACAAGGGCGCCCTTTTCAAACCGACTCCTTATCAGTGGGCAGCTTGCCAGCCAAGGTGCTTGATGACAATTGGTTAGACAAAAGGAGCGCACCTGATATCGATGTGGTATTGGTCTCGCTTGGAGTCAACGATCTCTTGAGTCCGATAGGGGAGAGTCATTGGATAGCTCAGCAGGTACGGTTAATTAAACTGCTTAAATCAAAATTTTCCGCCAAACATATCTTGATGACAGCCGTCCCGCCTATGCACTGTTTCCCTGCCTTACCCCAGCCATTAAGATGGTTTCTGGGACTGAGAGCGTCGGAGTTTAACCGTAAACTAGTGTCGCTTATCGAGCTTGAAAGTGAGTGTGAGCTGGTCATTATCCCCCTTATGCCGATAGCATCGGATATGGCCAGTGATGGCTTTCATCCCAGCGCAAAAGTGTATCGACTCTGGGGAGGCACGGCAGCTAAAGCCATCGAAAAGAGAATTGAGAGCCTTCTGCATCGTTAAGAGTCTTTAGCGTCATCAAGAGTTTATAGGAACCTTCAGTTTGATAAAAAGCCCTCAGCCTAACGAAGAGCCTTTAGCGACTAGCTCCTGTGACTCGCTTATCGCGATTTAGCTCTCTATTTAGTTATCATGAAGAAATCACGAAGCTCATCTATCTGACACATGGCATCCTGATAACCTAAGTCAATAAGGGCACTGCAGTAGGCCTGCTCGAATAACAGGTAGGACACGATACTCGAGTCGGTATCTTGTTTTATGCCGATAGGTCTGAGCATAGCTTTTACTGCCGTCGGCATCTCCTGATAGTAATAAGATGCCAGCTGACTCAAGTCTTCACTGGGCTTGATGACTAAGGTTTCTATCTTTGTCAGAGGCAGCGACTCTCTCTTCTCCTTAGGGATTAATTCTAGCGTGGCATTGATCCGCTCCAGACGTTCCAGATCGCTATTTAAGGTATCGGAGAAGATGGTATCGAGCAGATGACCGGTAATGGTCGCCGTCTTAGGGTGGTGGGCTAGCTCTTGGGGCTGCTGCTTGTGGGGGCTCTCTAAATTTATCACCAAAATTTTCTTGGCCCCAAGATGAATCGGACTGCTCAAGGGGGCGAGTTGATGCACTGAGCCATCGCCGTAATAGCCCTGATTGAGCTTAATTGAGGGGAAGATTAGCGGGATGGCCGAACTGGCGAGTAGATGGTCTGTGTTGAGCTGAGTGCGTTGGCCGCTGCGCCTGTCCCTATGCCAGTCAGTAATATCATGACTGCCCTGGAAGAAGGTGACCGATCTCGATGTGTTATAGCAGGAGACATCGATGCTCAAAGCGTTGAGAGCACCACTGGCGATATTTCTGTCGATACGAATGAAGTTGATAAGCTGATTGAGCATGTCGCGTAGGGGATCGCTGTTAAACAGGCTGCCGGCATTGGTGTTGATCCTGTCATCTTGCAAGCTCATGAGTAACATCTTACATAAGTGCCCGAGTATTCCCCTGGCCGAAGACTTATATATCTTCTCGGTTCGAAAGTTACGCCATACCCATTCGAGTTTACGCACCCCTAGATGAAAGCAGGAAGCATGAGTGGCGATAGAGGTACCATTGATGGCCCCGGCTGAGGTGCCGCAGATTATTTTGAAGGGAATACCGTGATTTCGTGGGTAAAATTGCACGATGGCCTTGAGTACACCCACCTGATATGCGGCCCTTGCACCGCCGCCGCCGAGCACAATCGCTGTTTTTTCTGGCAAAGCCTTCTCCATTCACAAGTCTCTGGTTTAATTAAAGCCTCTAATGTGGAAGAAAATCAAGCAGATTAATGGATTAAAATTGTTCGGCAGCTTTCTACAAAGATTCCATAAAAAAACGCGCACTCCGATGGAGTGCGCGTCTGGTGTCAACACCAGCTAAGCTAGCGGCTTAATTGTTGGCGATTACTCGGCAGACTTAAGGAAGTCGAGCAGTTGATCGAATGGGATCTCCTGCTTCTCACCGGTGCGACGGTTCTTATACTCGAACACGCCATTATCGATATTGCGATCGCCGATAACGACAACATGTGGCAGACCCACAAGTTCCATGTCGGCAAACATCACGCCCGGACGCTCTTTACGATCGTCAAATAGGACTTCGATGCCTGCATCATTCAGATCTTGATACAGCTGCTCGGCAATATCTTTAACGCGATGAGACTTATGCATGTTCATCGGTAAGATACCTACGGTGAACGGCGCAATGGCTTTTGGCCAGATGATGCCGCGATCGTCATGGTTCTGCTCAATCGCAGCAGCCACGATACGGCTCACGCCCACACCATAACAACCCATAAGAAGAGTCTTAGACTTACCATTTTGATCCAGTACATTGGCATGCATAGATTCAGAGTAGTTAGTCCCTAGCTGGAAGATATGACCGACTTCGATACCGCGAAGTAGGGCGATAGTGCCTTGACCACAAGGACTCGGCTCACCTTCGATGATATTACGTAGATCGGCTACTTCTGCCTGAGGCAGATCGCGCTCCCAGTTGATACCGAAATAGTGCTTGTCGTCCTGGTTAGCGCCGGCGCCAAAATCACTCATCACATTAACGCTGTGATCGATATACACAGGGATGTTCAGGCCGACTGGGCCGATAGAACCAGGTCCTGCACCAATCGCCTTACGAATATCGGCTTCATCGGCAAATTCAAATGGAGCCAGTACGGCTTCAATTTTTTCAGCCTTAACTTCGTTGAGCTCATGGTCGCCACGAACCACAATAGCGACTAAAGGTACTTCTTCAGTTGCGCCCTTAACGATCAAGGTCTTCACTGTGTTCTCGATGGCGATATCGTGTTGTTCGACGAGTTCGGCTATGGTCTTAGCATTAGGCGTATCGACCAGAGTCATCTCTTGGGTTGCTGCTCCACGGGTACCCGTAGGCATCGGCGCTTCGGCTTTCTCGATGTTTGCGGCGTAATCGCTCTCGGTCGAGTAGGCGATCAAGTCTTCACCGCTATCGGCCAGGACGTGGAACTCATGGGACATGCTGCCACCGATAGAGCCAGTGTCAGCTAAAACCGGGCGAAAAGACAGGCCCATACGCTCGAATATGTTGTTATAAGCCTGGAACATGGCGTCATAGGTGACATCCATAGACTCTTGATCCAGATGGAAAGAGTAAGCATCTTTCATCAGGAATTCACGAGAACGCATCACACCGAAGCGAGGACGAACCTCATCACGGAATTTGGTCTGGATCTGATACAAGGTCAGAGGCAGCTGCTTATAGGAGTTGATCTCTTTACGTATGATGTCGGTGATGACCTCTTCGTGGGTCGGACCCAATACGAAGTCGCGGTTGTGACGATCTTGGAAACGCAGCAGTTCGGGACCGAACTTCTCCCAACGACCCGTCTCAACCCAAAGGTCTGCCGGTTGAACCATAGGCATTAAGATCTCTACTGCACCTGCCTTGTTCATCTCTTCACGGACGATAGCCTCTACCTTACGCAGAACGCGAAGTCCTGTCGGTAACCAGCTGTATAGACCCGAAGCATTACGGCGGACCATGCCCGCACGTAACATTAATTGATGACTGACCACCTCTGCATCTGCAGGGGTCTCTTTTTGTGTTGAAAGCAGGTACTTGCTTACGCGCATTACCGATATCCAGTTCAGAAATAAATAGGCCGACATTTTATCATCTGAGAATATGATGTCACCAAGTTTATTGGCCCTTGGAATGAAGGGCTATTTCATTTTCTGGTTTAGCTTCTGGCTATTTTGTCTCTAGCTGAGTTTGAAGCCTCCAACAACGTCGTTTAGCTGCACATTAGCCTGTATTAATCTCTGTGTGCTTTTGACCGTATCAACAGCATTACTACTCAGTTGGCGGATCATCTCGTGAATTTCAATCATATTGATATTTACATCTTCCGTTATCAGACTCTGCTCTTTTGCTGAAAATGCGATCTCTGTAGTTAGGTCATTGATTCTAGTGATTGAGGAGGTCATATTTTCAAGGGAGCTCATTACCCGTGAGGTGGTGTCTACTGTTTTGCTACAGCTTTTTTGGGTGGAATCCATCGAGGAGACCACTACTCTCGTAGCTGAACGTAAATCGCTCAGCATCCTATCAACCTCTGAGGTACTCTGCTGAGTACGAGCGGCTAACGCCCTGACTTTACCAGCAACTACCGCAAAGCCTCGCCCCTGCTCACCAGCTCTTGCCGCTTCAATCGCAGCATTGAGTGCCAATAAGTTGGTCTGCTCGGCAATTTCATCGATAACTCTGAGTACGGCATCTATTTTTTCAAAGTCTTGGCTCATGGTTCCAATCGATTGCGTCATGCCGTCGACCTGCTGAGCCAGTTTAGATAAGCTGTCGGTCGCCTCTTGAACAACGATTTTTTAACGCTCAGCCTCATCGCTAGTCGATTGAGTAAATTCAGCAGCCCTTGCGCCGTTTTGTGCTACAGACTCTGCTGTTGCGCTCATCTCATTGATGGCGGTAACGACTTTCTCAGTCTCTAGTGTGTGCATTCAATAGGGCCTTATTTGAATCAGTTTTATTCTGTTAGCTCATTAATCTCGAGCTGTATCCCTTGATTGGACTGAGACACATCCAGCATTATTTTCTGTAAATTTTCGATGAAACTATTGATCCCTCCTGCAATCTTGCCGAGATCATCTTGACTGTATACATCAAGACGGCGAGTTAAGTCTGCATCGCCTCTGGAGAGGCCAACAATAATATCACGCAATGAACTGAGGTGTTTAAATGTGCCGTAAATAATAAAGAAACTGACAGGAAAAGTAATAATAGAGACAATAAATAAGGCTAGTGTAATATTCTACTTAAGCTATTTGTATTATTTACTATACGCTCGTTATCTAGAAAGGCTGTGAGCGTCCAGGTTTTATTGCCAATATTCAGATTGTGGACAAATGGGGTTAACTCGCCATCGACCTTATTGGAATGTAAAATCTGGTTGAGAGGATCGCTAATTTTAATGTATTGCCCATTAAGGCTTACTTGTGATAGGTGTTTTTGTTAGGTCTATATAGAATATATTACCGTTACCCAGCCCCTTTGGGATGGTAATACTTAATAACGGTGTTTTATTCTGGTAGAAGATATTACTTAACTCTGTACCTGTAGCTTGAGTTAACTGCTCTCTAACCTTCTTAGCTTGCCTTACATCGGGAATTGGCCCTTTATCACTAGTCACTTCATTGTTAATTATTCTGATTATCGAAGCGGATTCGCTGTTTTTTGTAGTTTTAATCAGAGGGTTACCTTCTAAGCTTAGGCTCTCGGTCAAGAGTATCCAACTGTTAAAATTTTCGGTTGTCTGAGCATCTACTAACCCCATCAGAACATTAATATTCCTCTCTTCGTTTTCTAAAATATAGCTACTGACATAGTAGTTAGCACTTAAGAATGAAGTGAAAATGGTAGTTATAAATATGAGTACTAGGGTAGAGAGTATTTTTACTTTGAATGATAACTTGTTTGCCATTACATTTCCTATAGTGAAATTTATTTTAGCGTAAGTTACAACTGACAATCACAATAAACTACAGAGATCTTTATACAATAAATGTCGTATCGATCAATAAAATGAAAATATCTATTGTGGGGATCATTAAAAATACAATTTGTAAATGTTTATTTTAAATAAATATTAAATGTTTTATATAGGTGTAAATCCGGGCGGTCATAATTTATGGGTTATTTTAATTTCTTACTAAATATTAATAAAAAGCTTAATTAGGAGGCTATTATGGCCGGTCCCCGGAGTACTGAAATAAGCCTCGAAGACACACCTTAATATCACTGTTGTAGCCACATTGTCCGCCACGTCCATCTCTGTGGAGGTGACAAATATACAGGTAAAGGCTATGACCATCGGCGAGCTTGGGTAGAAGCGCGGATAGTTAAACTGACACCGAAGTTTGTTAAGGGAGAGATCATTGATGGCATCAAGTTGCTTAGTTAAAGCATCTCAATGCAGTCAGTATTTACAAGCAAGCTGATACTTTCAAACATGTCTGATTCCAACTAACCGATTTATTTATTGGGTCAGCAGTCCCGCATTTAATTCACCATTTAGCTAAGATCTCTTTGTTTCTGATTCAATCTCAAATGACATGGATCAAGAAAAATTCTAGATGGACTAGAATATCTCTTAGGGATGGAAAATCTGAGTATAAATTTTGCTCTTGATACCCTACAAAATAGATTGGGTGCTGACTCTGATATTGATTCATTTAGTGACCTGTTTATTCAATCGTTTGCCACTGTTTTGAAAAAGTGAGGTTGTATATTTCACACATGCAGGAGAATACGAACTATGGGCGTTTTGCAAAAACTATCAGAACTCAATTTAGTCATAAAATATCGAAAACAGCTAAAGCCTGTTTTAACATCCTACTTACATTTTTTCGAGAATACCGAAACGTCGGTGTGGGGCTCGATCACCGAGGATGATGAGCAGGGGATCAAACATGCTGTTGTTCAATCAGGCAAGCATAAAGGTCCAATTGTTGAAATAGGGGCGCTTTTTGGTCACACAACGAATTTACTCGCATCAATGAAGCGGACTGGGGTTATTCTTATTACGGTGGAAAATTTTACTTGGAATCCTTTTTCTCTGCCTCCTGAGGTACACCGTCAGTTTACAATGCGCACACTTCGTTACGCATTAGAACATTGTTCAACCCAGGTTTTTGATGGTAATGCGGCGGATTTCTATTTGGCCAATGGGACCCTCAAACCAAGTTTGATTTTCATTGATGCAGGACATGACTACGAATCCGTGAGGAAGGACATTGATTGGGCCGTTTCTACCGGTTGTCCGGTTATATCTGGTCATGACTATACGGTTGCTCATCCTGGTGTGGTCAAGGCCGTTGACGAGACATTCGGCAATAACATTTCCCTTTACGGCTCAGTATGGATCCATCAAAGGCGCGAATGTGAATAAGGTGAAGCTGCGGATGGCGAAAATGCCGCTGCACTTCTACTTTGAGCAATGGCATTATGTATGTTGTTCATTAGTAATGAGTGACTCTCATTGCCGAGGTAATAATAAATGAGCATGTCGAAATGACGTTAACAATGGTAAAGCAATACCATGAATTTCTACTTTCACATTTAGTCAGTCCATTTTCTCTACTTATCAATAAAGTAAACGCCTACACATATGATTTTGATGCACAGGTAAATTTAGCTACATTAAAATAAATCAATGCAATGGCCGTTGTAGTATATACTCGCTCTGCGAAAATCAGTACGGAATCCGACATGTCACTTAATTGCTCTACACATAAACACACACCTACACCTTATCCCTTCTATCCCCAATCACCCTCGCTGGGTTACCGGCAACGATGGCATAGTCTGGTACATCTTTAGTGACGGTGGCATTCATGCCTATAACGGCGCAGTCGCCTATAGTGACGCCATCGACTATGGCGGCTTGAGCACCTATCCACACATCTTTGCCTATGATCACACCTTGAGATTCGGAGCTTTGCCGATAGATAGCTGTGTCAGGATGCATACCATGGTTGAAGGCATAAATGGTGACGTTATTGGCGATGCGGGTCTGAGAGCCTATGGTGATGCCTGCGCTGCCGCCATCGAAAGAGCAGCCATGGTTTATCGCGACTTCATTGCCCATTATTATCGGGCCGTGGAGGAAGCTGTCGGCGGCGATCATGCATTTATTACCGATTGTGATACCTCGGTTTGGTTCGGCAAACAGGTTTGCCTCCGGGGCGATGAAACAATTAGCACCTAAGCTGATGGTCTCTAAGGCTATCAAGTTGGCTTGTACTTCCTGCTGCCAAGGCTCGGCCCAAGCCAGTAACTTGGGTTTGAGATTGAAGTAGAGCCAAGGCATGTAGGCCATGCGTTTCTTATGCTGGGCTTGATAGTCGTCTTGTGTCATCAATTATGCAGTCAGTTAAACACTGACCCCCGTCTTAATCTCTTGCACAACAATGGTGTCTTCACTATCACTATCGTTATTTTTAGCATGAGCATGAGTAGCTTCGACAACGTGCCAAAGAATATCGAGATCGTACAGGGCGACTTGATAGATCTTAGGGTCGGCTTTAGCTTTCTTATAGGCGGGACGCGGGTCTTGGGCAAGGACACCTATGATGAGCTCTTCGAGGTGTTGGTATTGCTCGAGCCCCTCATAGCTTGCTAGCTGCTGCTTAGCATCTTGACTAAATTCTACCTTGGTCAGTTTTGGCGCTTCATGGGCGATGCCGCCTAATGCATCAGGAACCGAATCTGAGAAGGGAATATAGGGTTTGATATCTATGATGGGTGTGCCATCTAGGAGATCCATTCCCGAGATCTCTAAAGCCAGATAGCCTCTGCGCTGGTGAATTTTATGTAGCTTAACTACTGACTGGCCTAAGCCGTTGGGCCGGAAGGTGGAGCGAGTAGCGAACACACCCAGCTTTTCGTTGCCGCCTAAGCGGGGAGGGCGAACCGTAGTTTTCCAGCCCTGGGCAAGGTTTTGATGGAAGCAAAATACTAACCAGAGATGAGAGTATTGCTCCAGGCCTCTGACTGTATCGATATCATTATAGGGGGCCTGGAGTTCGACAAAACCGCGGGCGGCGTTGACGAGTCCCGGTTGTCTGGGGATCCCAAATTTTTGTTTATAGGGCGTACGACAGTACGCCACAGCTTGAATTTGACTGCTAAAACTCATTGATGACTACTTTGAAGTGGAGATTAAATATTTAAGCAGATTACTGCTTGTCTGTTACTGGCGTTTTGATTGCCTGGCCGACACAGATGGCGCGGCTGAAACAGCCCTGGCCTTGCTCTTCAAATACCAGACACTTCTTGATAACCAGTCCGTTAGCCCCTTTATCGGCAGCAGCTCTGCGGGCTAGAGTTCGTGCTTCACTTATCGCAGCCGGCGCATCATTGGCTTGCTCCTGGCATGTTTCGCCTTCAACTAAACCTATGATCTCATAAGGAAGTTTTGGTGCTGTAGCATTATTATAGACAGTGACATCCGATGCCTTGAAATAATCGTCGATGGCTTCACCATTGAGGTTACTGTTAAATTTATATTCGCCGGCACAGGCGCTAAGCAGTAAAACTAGTGCAGAGATTAATAGGGTCTTCATTATTCAGGCCTGTTATTAGAGTGACTGACGTACTCATATTCGTGATATTGGAATTTATTTTTATGATCCTAACAGTAGGAATTCTAGCGCTTTAGATACTTTTGATAAAGCTGTTGTTGACGATTATTGAGATCTATCTCGCGTCCATTGATATAGACTTTTTCTATCTTGGTTTCCATGGGATCTAAGATATCGCCTTTAGACACCACCAAGTTAGCTTTATAACCTACGGCTATCGCTCCCATATTATCTACGTCGAGGATTCTTGCGGCATTCAGGGTGACACTTTTCAGTGCTTCTTGCCGAGTGAGTCCATAAGCCACGGTTTGACCCGCAGCCAGTGGTAAGTTACGGCTATTCCAATCCGATGAGAAGCCTAAGGCGAAGGGGATTTCGGCTTGCTTGAGTAGGGCGGGGATCTTAAAGCTCAGGTCAATAGGCTCATCTTTTCTCATCGGCAGGCTTAAGGTGCGAGTATAAATCACTGTAGCCTGTATTTCGTTGAGCAATTCACCTAAGCGCCAGGCATCGTAACCACCGACGATAACCAGTTTGAAATGGTATTGCTTGGCCAGAGATGCCGCTTCCTCTATCTGCTTTTGGGTGTTGGCGTGTACAAATAGCTGAGCTTCTCCCTCGTAGAGGGGAAGCAAGGATTGCCATCTTAAATCGACTTTGTTGATTTTATTAACCTTACTTGCCAGAAAGTAACGGTATCCGTCAGAAATAGCTAAGGAGATATCGACGATTTGATCATTATATTTATCTATCTGCTCCTGGCGTTTCTCTTTATCTTGAGAAAGACGACCGAATTGGGGCCAATAGAGGTGAAAAGCGGCTTGAGTCGGCACTAGCGCATCTTCCACTGTCCAGCTATCGAGAGAGACCAGAGAAGACTGCCCGGCTAAACTATCCCCCTGAGGCACGACTTGGGCATGGGTAATACCATTGACGCGTATGGTAGGTATGATCTCCGAATCTGGGTTGAAGGCGGTGATGACTTCGAGTTGGGGGTTGATCTCGCCAACTTCATAACTGTCATTACTGGGGCGCATCATCTCAACTTCGACAAGGCCTAGGCTGGTATCTAGGGCGATGAGCCCAGGATAGATGTGCTTGTCTGTCATATCTAAATGTATCGCTTCTGGAGCGATAAGATTTTGACCTATGGCTATAATCTTGCCATCTTCTATTAAGAGATCTGTGTTTAGCTTCACCCCATCTACGGCGGTATGTAAGCTGGCATTGGTAAATAATATCGCGGTCGACTGTGCCTCGGCGGGGATCATATCGTGGCCATGGACGGGCAAGGTGACAATGCAGCCTAAGCCTAGAGAAAGCAGCACTCGCTTGGCAGCCATAGACATCTTCTTACTCACTATGTGTTGTATTTGTGCATGTTCAAGCGCTTTATTTCGCTCTTTAGTTACTCGAGTCACAGGCTTCATAACGCAGCTCTCATTTGGTGTGCTTGATGCCAAACATCGTATTGAGTGTCGCAGTGCCATTCTGGCTCATTGCTCTCTATGACCGCTTCTCCGGGAGGCAGCGTGCTGGGTTTGGACTCACTGAGCAGTATCTTTTGTATTAGTGCCGCTCTTTCTTTAGCGATATCAGTTTGCAACTGCTTGTCTGTTTGACGGTCAAAATAGCGTTTGCCTTCTATCCAGGTGGCATCAACTTTTGCGTAAACAGATAATGGCGAGTGATCCCATAATACGATATCCGCTTGCTTACCTTTAGTTATCGAGCCTATGTATTGATCGACGCCCAATTGAATCGCCGGGTTGATGGTGACCATCTTCCACGCATCTTCTGCCGACATATCACAATACATCATAGACTTGGCGGCTTCCTGATTTAATCTTCGCTGCATCTCATAGTCATCTGAGTTGATGCTGGTGAGCACGCCCTTGCTCTGCATCAGGCAGGTGTTTTGGGGAATAGCATCATAGACCTCAAATTTATAGGCCCACCAATCAGAGAAGGTTGAGGCCGAGGCGCCGTGTTTAGCCATCTCTTCTGCGACTTTATAGCCTTCCAATACATGGGTGAAGGTTTTTACCTTGAAGTTATAGGCTTCTGCCAGGCGCAGGAACATCAAGATCTCAGATTGAACATAGGAGTGAATATGGATATCCCGTTTTTGCTCTAGCACTTCGGCGATAGCGGCTAAGCGATAGTTGGGTTTAGGCGCGATACGTTTGCGCTTCTCACTGCCTCTGAGGCGACGATAATCATAAATTGATTTTTGATAGGCGCTGGCTTCGTTGAATGCCTCGATGAACAGAGATTTAACCCCCATGCGACTTTGTGGGAAGCGTCTGTCGAAATTATCACCCCAGTTACTCTGTTTCACGTTTTCGCCCAGGGCAAACTTGATGCTGGGAGGCGCCTGAGTATATTTAAGCGTGTTGGCATTCTCGCCCCAGCGCATTTGGATCACCTGGGCCTGACCACCGATAGGGTTCGCACTGCCGTGTAATAGCTGCGCTGTGGTGACGCCGCCGGCTAAGGCGCGGTAAATAGCGATATCATTGGGATTGATGATATCGCCGATGCGCACTTCTGAGGTGATGGCATCTGTACCTTCATTGGTACCGCCATTGATGGCAATATGTGAGTGCTCATCAATAATACCTGCGGTTAAATGCTTGCCTGTGGCGTCGATATGGCGATAACCCGAAGGTGTTTTCAGGTTTGTGCCTATCTTCTCTATCTTGCCGCGCGATATGAGCACGTCGCTGTTTTCAAGCACTCCTTGTTCATCAGAGGTCCAGATGGTGGCGTTACTTATGTGTAGCTTCTCTGTTTTAGCTAAGCTGTCTCTGCCATAGGCGATATTGGGTAAGGTTAACTTAGAGATAAGTTCGACAGGTGTTTCATCTTCTTCAGTTTTTGGCGTTTCGAAGGCGTCTCTCAAGACTCCGGCTACAGGGGTGAGTGCGCCATCCTTATCTGACATGCGGCCACGAATGCCTTGTTCGTCAAACCAGAGTGTGAAACGGTTGATGCCCTCGAATCCAGCCTCTGTCATATCGACATTAAAGGTTAAGCGCTTATTGAGATAGGTCACCTGAGACAGTACCAACTCTTGTTCGCCGCTTGCTAAGGTGCCTGACATCTTGTCATCTTCTTTATTGGTGTTAGAGATAGACAGGTCCAGTGAGACTTGTCCTATCTGGATTTGATAGCTGGAATCCAACAGATCAGTATCCCTATCGATAAGTGCGTGTTCATCACCTTGTAACCAGATGCTGTAAATTACGCCATCTTCGAAGATATTACCTTTAGTGATCACTAGATCCGCAATAAACCCGGGCTTCAATCGACCGCTAAATTCACTGGTGCCGACAATTTCTGCGGCTTCGGTGGTGAGTGCGGCTAATGCCGTTGCTTCACTCAGGCCATATTTTACGGCCTGCTTGAGTCTAGGCCAAAAGTCTTCGGCTGTGATGCCGTGCTGAGTCAGTGAGAAGGGAAGCTGAGACTCTTCAACAGCCATCAAGTTAGCCGGTGCTCGCTCCCAATGTCGCATCTGTGCCAGGCTTATCTCTCTCTCACTGTCGTCATCGCCAACTAAGGGGGCGGCAGGGAAGTTTAATGGCAGAATTAAGCCATAACCATAAGTTTTCAGTTCGTCTAGCCGAGTGTACTCCATACCGTTACCCAGTAAACTTGCTTTATATTCATGTTCATTTAATAAGCTGGCAGCCCTGAGTTGACTGTTGAGGTTGCTAGTATCGAAAATAATCTGTTCACTCTCAATATTGGCTATAGCCAGGAGTGCACTATTAAATTCAATCAATTGAGTTTCAGATTTTGAAAATGACTTGTCTTTATTTTCTTTATACCAATTGGCATCGGCAAAAGTTTGTCTAATAAGCGCTATGCTGCCCATCAAAGAGCTTGGGTAATCTTGGGGGGAACTGCCCTTATCGAATGCTAAAAAATGACCGGAATGAGCACGATAGATAATTTCATTGGCACTTTTTTCAGCTAAAGATAATGTCACCCCACGTCCACGAAAGATGCCATCTAAATTACTGCTCTGAACACTGGTAAATCCATTTTTGATCCAAGGTTCTGCATCATTTTTATTAGGGTGAACATAATTGAACCAAGATTTTTCAGAGTGAATAGCGCCATTTTCAGCATTTCCACCTATACGTTTTATCTCATAGATAGGAGGTCGCACTTCATCTTGTGGGTATTCAAATTCGATGGCGTAGTCGGTAAAAGGGTCGATAAACCCCGGATAGATGGTATAACCATGCAGATCGATAATGAGTGCATCCTCTGGCACTTTATTATTTTTTATGACCTCTATAATCTTATTGTTTTGAATGAGTAAACTGGCATTTATTATTTTTTTACCTGGCTCAATCATTAAGGTCGCATGAGTGAGAGCGGTTAATTTGGGGGTGTTATCAGTGAGTTGATCATTTGCCTGCGCTTGCAATGAACTGATTGACAATAATGTCGTGATTATCGTTATTATTTTTATTTTGTGATGCATTTTAGACATTAACTATGAATAGTGAAACCTAGCCAGAGGTTATCTGAATTTTAGTGTAAATACCAAGTGGCAATTGTAATGATTTTTATCAATAGTGTTAAATCCAAAGTATAAAAAAACCGGCATAAGCCGGTCTAATATACTACTTCTGTTTGATAGAAGTGATTTAGATTAGGAAGTCATCCATAGAACGGCCTTTATCTAGCTCAGTCTTAAATACTGTCGGCATACGGCCTTGACCAGTCCAAGTGATTGCCTCGCCATTCACGTCGATAGCATATTTAGCTGGACGTGGAGCGCGCTTCTTAGGTGCTGGTTTTACCGCCGATGCACCCAGATCATCAATTGATAAGCCAACGGCTTCCATCTGTTTGCGGATTTCATCTATCTTGGCATTTCTTTCTGCCGTAGCTTCTGCTTCAGCTTCTGCTTGAGAGTCTCTTTCTGAGATAACTTTATCAAGTTTTACCGCTAATTCTTTTAAGTCTTCAATCGATAGTTCTTTTACTGCGGCTTTAAAACGGCGGCCATGAGTTAGTATTTCAAGAAAATCGCTCATAATTATTTGGTCCAATTATATTAAGTGAGTTATTAAATATCAGACTAATAATAGGAATTATTAGAACAAGTTTCAAATGTTATTTTAATTAAATTAATGAATATATATTTATATTCATATTATCTGCTGTTTATTGTTATTTTATTCGGTTAAAAATCACCAGAATATGATATGTATCAAAAAAAATACAAACAAGCGTTTGAATCCTTATTGACGTTAACGTTAACAGCACGTAAAGTGGAGCTACTTTGTGTAGGTGTTAACCTATACTCAACCCTCTAAATATGACGTAAGAAGGAAGCCCTATGAAAGTATTGGTGCCTGTTAAGCGCGTCGTCGATGCCAATGTTAAAGTCAGAGTGAATGCTGATAATACCGATGTCGATACCGCTAACTTGAAAATGGCGATTAACCCTTTTTGTGAGATTGCCGTAGAAGAAGCCGTGCGCCTAAAAGAAGCTGGTGTAGCTTCTGAAATTGTGGTTGTTACCGTGGGCCCTAAAGCCGCACAAGAGCAACTACGCACGGCAATGGCTTTAGGTGCCGATCGTGGTATTCATATCCAGACTGAAGAGGCGTTAGTACCTTTATCTATTGCTAAGCTGCTCAATGCAGTTCAGGAAAAAGAGCAGGCACAACTGATTATCTTAGGTAAGCAAACTATCGATGGTGATAATAACCAGACCGGACAGATGCTGTCGGCACTGGCTAATATGCCTCAGGCGACATTTGCTTCAGAAGTTAAAGTCGAGGGCGACTCTCTTGCCGTGACACGTGAAGTCGACGGCGGCCTACAGAGTGTCACCATTTCGCTGCCAGCAGTAGTGACGGTTGATTTGCGTTTAAATGAACCCAGATACGCTAAGTTACCTAACATCATGAAGGCAAAGCGTAAGCCATTAGAGACCCTTTCTATCGATGATTTAGGTGTAAGTCTGAAGCAGCATCAAACAGTATTAAAAGTGACTCCACCTGCCGAGCGTAAGGCTGGAATTATGGTGGCTAGCGTTGCAGAACTGGCCGATAAGTTAAAGAATGAAGCGAAGGTGATCTAATGGCAATTTTAGTATTAGCAGAACATGATAATGCCAGCTTGAAGCTGGACACCGCCAAAGTTGTCGCTTGTGGTCAAGCCATTGGTGGCGATATCGATGTCTTGATTGCCGGTCATGAAT
The DNA here is from genome assembly GCF_009377275.1 of Shewanella sp. YLB-07. NCBI lineage: Bacteria > Pseudomonadati > Pseudomonadota > Gammaproteobacteria > Alteromonadales > Shewanellaceae > Shewanella > Shewanella sp. YLB-07. Next base: position 339,803 of record NZ_VOQB01000002.1, read on the forward strand.
GTGCCGCAGTGGTCGATGCCGCCAAGCAACTTGCAGGTGTCAGGCATGTTTTAGTCGCACAGTCGGCGCAATATGCTCACGGGTTTGCCGATAATGTGGCACAGCTTATCGTGGATCTTGCCGGTGATTATGAACACATTTTGGCTGCAGCTACTAGCCAAGGTAAAGACACATTACCACGAGTATCGGCGCTTTTAGATGTCGCTCAGTTATCTGAAGTGGTAGAAGTCGTTAGTGCCGATACCTTCGTCCGTCCAATATACGCAGGTAATGCATTAGCCACGGTTCAGAGCCATGATGCTAAGAAGGTATTAACCGTACGTTCAAGTGCGTTTGATGCGGTCGCTAATGATGGAGCTGCGGATGTTGTTGCCATAGATAAGGTATTCGATTCTGTGACTCAGTTTATTTCTCAGAGCCTATCAGAATCTGAGCGCCCCGAACTTGGCGCTGCATCTGTTGTGGTATCGGGTGGTCGTGGTCTGGGTAGCGGTGAGAATTTTGCTATCTTAGAAAAGCTTGCCGATAAGCTAGGTGGCGCACTCGGTGCTTCACGCGCTGCGGTCGATGCAGGTTTTGTGTCTAACGATCTTCAAGTGGGTCAAACTGGTAAGATTGTGGCACCTGACTTGTATATTGCCGTGGGTATCTCGGGGGCAATTCAGCATCTGGCTGGGATGAAAGACTCTAAAGTGATCGTCGCCATCAACAAGGATCCTGAAGCGCCTATTTTCCAGATTGCCGATTACGGCTTGGAAGCGGATCTGTTTGAAGCGGTTCCCGAGCTAACTGATTTGCTATAACTTATCGATTATATGCTGTGTAAATGTAAGTTTTAGGTGAAATCCCTTTTGATTTACACTAAATAAGCGTGATCTTAGTCACAGTGAGCGGCTTTGGGGTAGAATCCTCAAAGCCGCTTGTGTTTTTATTAACTTCACGTTTTCATGTTTTCCTGAGTTTAGTACCTCTGTTTGGTACTATCAGTTCGGCACATGATAAACGTCCTGAGAAGTAGAGGTGCATTAAAGATCAGTAGTGATAGTCAGGGTGATACCGCTTATCTATCATGAAAGGCTTTGATGCCGAAGTAGTAATACATATCACGGTTTACTGCTGGGGCTGTATCGAATAGGTACAGCACTGCCATAGTATTTCTTATCTGGATGATAAGAAAATTTATACCTTTTAACTAACGGTATTACTATGGAGCGCTACTGATAGGACAGGTGTTTTCAGATATCTTTAATATCCCACCAGTTCAGCAGCCTCCATTCGTACTTAAAACTAAGATTATAATTAAATGACAACTTTAAGTTACGCCGATTCGGCGCTCTCATTGCTGCCACCTGTGGTTGCGATTCTGATGGCGATTGTTACACGTCGTGTATTGCTCTCTTTAGGGCTGGGAATATTACTCGGCGCTATTTTGATAAACGATTTCTCTGTCATAGCATCTGGGCAATACTTAGGCGAGCAAGTTGCTGGCCTATTCTGGGATGATGGTGCTCTCAATGCCTGGAACATGTATCTGCTAGGCTTCCTGGTACTATTGGGGATGATCACCGCGCTTATTACGGTGAGCGGTGCGGCTAACGCTTTTGCCGATTGGGCAAGGGGTCACATAAAGTGTAAACGTGATGCCAAGTTGATGACCATGTTCTTAGGCTGCGTGATCTTTATCGACGATTACTTCAACAGCTTAGTCGTCGGCAGTGTCGCCAGACCTCTGACCGACAGATATTATATCTCTCGCAGCAAGCTCGCCTATATTTTGGATTCGACAGCTGCACCAATCTGCGTGATCTCTCCCGTGTCGAGTTGGGGGGCTTATATCATCGCCTTGATCGGCGGTATTCTCACCGCCCATGGTTTCACAGATTCAGGACATCTGAGCATCTTTATCCAGATGATCCCGATGAACTTCTATGCCATATTTGCACTGCTACTTTTGTTTTGTGTCGCCTTCATGGATCTCAATGTCGGCCCCATGCGTCAGCATGAGCTCAATGCGCAGAAGGGTAACTTATATGATGAGGCTAAAGGCTTACCCCCCGGAGCTAATTCAGATCTGCCTGAGGCCGATAACGGTAAGATTCTGGGATTATTTCTGCCCATTATCGTACTGGTTCTTGCGACCTTCTATTTCATGGTGAGCAGCGGCGGAGACGTCTTAGCAGCAGACGGAAAACCTTTCAGTATTCTTGGTGCATTTGAAAATACCGATGTAGCTTCGTCTTTGTTCTTCGGTGCCTTGGTCGGTTTTATTGCGACTCTGGCCTTAGTCTTGATACAAGGATTGGATAAGTCATACCTAACTAAAGGTCTGGTTGCTGGTGCTCGCTCTATGCTGCCAGCCATCTATATCTTGCTATTTGCCTGGACGATTGCCGGCGTGATTGGTCAATTAGAGACAGGTAAGTACATGGCGAGTCTGGCATCGGGTAATATTCCGTTTGCGCTGTTACCCGCCGTCTTATTCGTGCTTGCAGGACTGACGGCGTTCTCTACCGGCACCAGCTGGGGGACGTTTGGTATCATGCTACCTATTGCCGCGGACATGGCGATGGGTACTCATACCAATATGATGTTACCTATGCTTGCGGCAGTGCTCGCTGGTGCAGTATTTGGTGATCATTGTTCACCTATCTCAGATACGACGATCCTCTCCTCCACGGGAGCTAACTGTCATCATATCGATCATGTGGTCACTCAACTGCCCTATGCCTTAATCGTGGCGGGGATCAGCTTGGGCGGTTATATCGTGCTGGGATTCACCGAGTCTCTGATGGCTGGACTCGCTACCTGTAGCATCTTATTTGTGATTAGCGTCTTGGTTTTGAAGGTTAAATCTACTCAGTCTACCAGCTAGCCATGCTACCAATGTTGTTGCTAGCCTAAGGCAAGACTAGCAAGTGAAATACCGCTCATATGAGCGGTATTTTTTTGTCTAGAGTTTCGCAGTAATCCAGTCGCTGTTTATCAGAATTAGTGAGTATTGGCTTGAATAGCACTGGCACATGATTTTCGTTATAAAAATTGTTAAACTGTAGCCGAATTCACGTATAAGGAATATCAGTTTGGCACAGCTCTATTTTTATTATTCGGCGATGAATGCCGGTAAGTCTACTTCACTCTTGCAGTCTTCATATAACTATCGCGAACGTGGCATGAACACCTTAGTGATGACGGCCTCAATCGATGACAGATACGGTGTGGGTAAAGTGTCTTCACGCATTGGTATCGAAACCGCTGCGCAGGTATTTGGTAGTAGCGATGATATTGCCAAGATGATAACGACGGCTCATGAAGAGCAGAAACTGCATTGTATCCTTATCGATGAATCTCAGTTTTTGAGTAAAGAGCAGGTCAAACAGCTGACCTATATCGTCGACATATTGGATATACCTGTGCTCTGTTATGGCCTGAAAACAGACTTTCAGGGAGAGTTATTTACCGGTAGCCAATATCTACTGGCCTGGTCAGACAAACTGGTCGAGCTTAAAACAATCTGTCATTGTGGTCGCAAGGCGAACATGGTGGTGAGATTAGACGATGAGGGCAAGCCTATGCGTGAAGGTGAGCAGGTCGCCATAGGTGGCAACGAGAGCTATGAATCTGTTTGCCGCAAGCATTTCAGAGAGTTTTTGTGGGATTAGCATCAGCGTTTAGGTCCTAGTATCTAAGTATTAGGACCTCTCATTAATCCAACTTGGACAGTAACTGCCTTACCTCTTCCCGTGTGTTATCTATCTTGGCGATTATTTGTTTTACACTCGTTTCGTCATCTCCTATCGAATCCCAATCTTGCTGCCATTCTTGTTTTAGTTGTTGAGTCGCTTGCTGCAATTCCGGTTCTGTGATCATGCTCAAGTCTGCAATCAGGTTTACTTTAATCCAACCTTTTCGCGGGTTTCCGGCGATTTGATCTTTATCGTAATAGGCCGCGTAGATGATCCCTTCCAGCTCAGACAGTTGTAGCAAGAGCTCAAAGCTTGCCGAGCGCATTGTTGAGTTATATTCAGTGACCTCCATTCGCCAGACGTTGTAGCTAAATCCTACAAGCGCAAATACCATGCTAAAAATGGCGGTTATTTGGAAAATGTGTTCTTTACTCTTCGGAAATGTCGGCTGCATATTGTTAATTTCATTGCCTAGCTTATAAACAAAGATAGTGTAAAGCCCATAAAAATTTCATTTTATCTGCTGAACATATTTTATTTTTACTGAATGTTAATTGCTAAGTATTCGGTCTATAGCTATGAATTAACTGCAAGTGAGTTCATAGCTTGGACTGCCAGTAGTCGGTTTGCCTTCGGTGATTGTTTGGAGGCTTACACCAGTTGATATTATAGGGAGGATTTATTCAAATGAAATTTGGCATCAAGGCTTTTGGTTTAGCGGCTGTAGTTTTTACTATCTTGGGTTTAATAACCTTTGTTTTCATAAACTCGGATGTAAACTCATTAGAGTTCAGCGAGGATGTGAAACTGGCACCTAACTTCGCATTAGCCGATCCCCTAGGCAAGGTTCACCAATGGTCAGAATATAAGGGTAAGCCGACTATCATACACTTCTGGGCGACCTGGTGCCCTTATTGTAAGAAACTGCAGCCAGGATTGGAGAAGTTGCGTGTGGACTACAGTGATAGCGACTTGCAGATCTTAGGAATAAGTTTCAATGAAGATGAGGGAGCCGATCCTGCCCAGACGTTAATGGAGCGAGGTATTCAGTTCCCAACCTTAGTGAAAGGGGAGAGTGCCGCTAAAGCTTATGGTGTTCCCGGCACCCCGACGACGGTATTTATCAATCGCCGTGGAGAGGTTGTCTGGGTGACAAATATTTCAGATCCTAACAACCAGAAGTTGAAGCAAGCTGTTGATTATATTCTTAGCCACTAAGTGATAGATGCAGCCTAGAACTAGGCGCGAGTGGCTAATTAAAAACAATCATCAGTAACAGCACGGGTAAAATATTCAAATTTTGGCACTGGGGAGCGATATTCGACGTGGCATTTGAACTTACCACTTCGAATGTCTGCTAACTTGTCTGCAAATTTTTTGGGGATAATAGCAAAAGAGGAAAATGAACCTATTCCAAACACGAAATCATTATCAGATAATCCCATTACACTTTTATAGTTATCTTCTACTAGCGTATTTGAAGATGAGGTACCAGTAGCTTTTGGATAGCCGTTCGATACATACAGACGTGTATCTGATACATCTATGTAGAAGTAACCTACCTGTCGATCCCAATTTGGATTGTTGTTACATGTGCCATCGCAATCTTCTCTATCGGCAATGCCATCAAGTTGGGTTTTTGAGTGTACAAGTTGATTCATTGAGGCGATGGAACCAGCTATCCCTTCAAGATTGGCTTTCTGAGCGTCACTGCCTAGCGAAAGAAACTTAGGAGTAGCAATAACTGCGAGTATGCCTAAGATTATGATGACAACCACTAACTCGATTAAGGTAAAGCCAGTTTGATTTTTGTTTAAAGACACTTTATATATATCACTAACAAATTGTTCGCGGAATATACTTAGATTAAACTTTCTTATCAAGAATGTATCACTCAAATCGATAAATAAAACTGAACTATTTTAATATGTTGCTGGTTTTATTTATTGTGTGCGGGTTCTGTTTTTAACTTGTGTCGGTTGGATTTATTTTGTTGTTCTTAGGTTGGTTTGGCTGCTGGTTTCTAAGGCACTAGCTCAAGACAAGCAGCGTATTCTGGAGTCGTGTCGGCGATGCTCCCTGGCGATCCGGTCACCATATAGAAGTCTCTGTGGCTGCCACCGCCGATATCTGAGCTGCTCCAGTAATATTCGTTATCCACTCCCCAGCCTAGGGCATTACCCACATGAGCGCTGGCAAATTCAGGGTAACTGGCTTCTGCAGCATCATAAAACTGCTTCAAGCCGAAGGGGTTTGAGACATCAGTGTTACCCTCTACGGCGAGTGTCATTCCACGAGTGGTGCACAAAGCATCGGCATTGGGCCAAGTGTATAACCCCCAGAGTACATTGCTGCCAATTTCAGAGTCTTGACCATCATGAAGTGGCGATGCTGGTATTGCCGCATTAAGCAGGACCGACTCGATTATGCTAAGTGGTCGATGTAATCGTTTGGTGACCGTCGCTATGGTCAGCTCGATATAATCAACCGACGCTATGGCCCTGCTGGTTATCTGGTTGCTACCATCGAGTGTCATAGGCAGTCCGCCAGTGACACTCGTTACAGGATATTGGGATACTAAGTTACATATCTCTCCCTCCTCAACAGTGGTCACACAGACCTCCACATCGTAGCCTACCAGTCTGAATGCTGACTGAGTAATGGGTAAGCGGGATATAGTATAGCTGGTGTTGCTGGTGGATCTTACTGCATTGTCAGCCGGGTTGGTCGACTTCCAGGTGACGCCAGTTTCGCTATAGCCTTTCACATCTAAGGTTAAAGTTTGATTGAGTTTTAATTCACCGGTGAGCAAGATAGCCGCTATGTCTGTGGTGATGCAGGCTTGTGAACCTATTTTTGGTGTACCACTCACGGCGACAGCTGTAACACAAAAACTTAGGCTTTTACCGCCACTGTCTGCTAACGGTGTGTATGAGATGTTTTGGCTGACTTCTACATTATCCAGTTTCCAACTGAACAGACTAACCCCTTCAGCATCGCCATCAGAATCGATAAAGTCATAGCTAACAGTTAAAAAGGTACTGGGTTTGACGAAAGTATCCCAACTTAAGTTAGTTGTGCTTGGTGCGCTGCCTGCTTTTGGATTAATGTTAGCGGCAAGAGTACAAACCTGATCTCCAGTTGCATTCTGACCATAAGTTGCTAATGGAGTAACACAGAAACTAATATCTTTACCTTCATCAGCGACGACGAGTGTTACTGTTGAGCCTGTGGCGATTTCGGTGCCATCAACCTGCCAGCTTAGTAAGCTAGCTCCCTCGGGGCGGCTGTTAGCGTCATTATACAGGTAGCTGCCAGTGAGTAAGGTGCCTACCACGGGAGTTGGGCTGATTAACAAAATGGTTGCAGTCGGAGCGGTATAGGTCCCAGTGATATTTTGTGAGAAACACACCTGTAGCCCTTGTTTAGGGGAGCCAGTTTGCGCAATCGGGGTGACACACAATTGCAGAGTTTTCCCTTCGCTGTCTATGGGTAAAGTGAGGCTTAAGCCTGTGCCGCTAGCTAGGTTATCGATTAGCCATTGAGTCAGACTGCTGGCTTCAATATCACCATTGGCATCGCTATAGAGATAACTGGCTGTGACACTTTGCCCGGGTTGCAGTGGCGATGAGATGGTTAAGCCGCTTGCTTCAGGGGCGCTGCCTGCTTTGGGGAAAATGCTCGCTGGCGTCGAGCACACTTGTGTACCGGTGGCATTGATGCCATAGGCTGCCACAGGGGTAACACAAAACGTTAGGATTTTACCTTCATCGGTGGCGGCGAAAGTGAGTGTCTCTCCTGCTGAAACCTCAGTACCATCTAGCTTCCAGGTCAGTAAGCTAGCTCCCTCTGGGCGGCTGTTAGCGTCATTATACAGGTAGCTGCCAGTGAGTAAGGTGCCTATCACGGGAGTTGGGCTGATTAACAAAATGGTTGCGGTCGGAGCGCTATAGGTCCCAGTGATATTTTGTGAGAAACACACCTGTAGCCCTTGTTTAGGGGAGCCCGTTTGCGCAATAGGGGTGACACACAATTGCAGAGTTTTCCCTTCGCTGTCTATGGGTAAAGTGAGGCTTAAGCCTGTGCCGCTAGTTAGGTTATCGATTCGCCATTGAGTCAGACTGCTGGCTTCAATATCACCATTGGCATCGCTATAGAGATAACTGGCTGTGACACTTTGCCCGGGTTGCAGTGGCGATGAGATGGTTAAGCCGCTTGCTTCAGGGGCGCTGCCTGCTTTGGGGAAAATGCTCGCTGGCGTCGAGCACACTTGTGTACCGCTGGCATTGATGCCATAGGCTGCCACAGGGGTAACACAAAACGTTAGGATTTTACCTTCATCGGTGGCGGCGAGAGTGAGTGTCTCTCCTGCTGAAACCTCAGTACCATCTAGCTTCCAGGTCAGTAATCTATCTCCCTCTGGGCGGCTGTTTGCGTCATTATACAGGTAGCTGCCAGTGAGTAAGGTACCTACCACCGGAGCAGGGCTGATTAACAAAATGGTTGCAGTCGGAGCGCTATAGGTCCCAGTGATATTTTGTGAGAAACACACCTGTAGCCCTTGTTTAGGGGAGCCAGTTTGCGCAATCGGGGTGACACACAATTGCAGAGTTTTCCCTTCGCTGTCTATGGGTAAAGTGAGGCTTAAGCCTGTGCCGCTAGCCAGGTTATCGATTCGCCATTGAGTCAGACTGCTGGCTTCAATATCACCATCGGCATCGCTATAGAAATAACTGGCTGTGACACTTTGCCCGGGTTGCAGTGGCGATGAGATAGCTAAGCTGCTAGCAACAGGAGCACTACCAGCTTTTGGATCTATGTTAGAGGGGGCTGAGCAGACTTGGAGCCCTATTGCATTCTGGCCATAAGTTGCTAATGGAGTAACACAGAAACTAATATCTTTACCTTCATCAGCGACGACGAGTGTTACTGTTGAGCCTGTGGCGACTTCGGTGCCATCTACTTCCCAGCTCAGTAAGCTATCTCCCTCGGGGCGGTTGTTAGCGTCATTATACAGGTAACTGCCATTGAGCAGGTTGCCTATCACGGGAGTCGGGCTGATCAGCAACTTGCTAGCTGTTGGGGGCGTATAACTACCAATGACAGTTTTAGTATCGCAAGCTTCTGCACCTATGTTTGGCTCACCAGTTAAAGACTTTGGCGTGACACAAAAGCTAAGTATTGCACCTTCTGAATTCACTGGAAGCAAATAATGCAGCCCTTGTGCGACTTCTGAGGAGTTTAAGCGCCAGATTAACTGGCTAGCAGCTTCGGCATCATCATCCGCATCCGTGTATAAGTATGACCCTTCAATCTTAGAACCTGGCTGCAATGGGGATATTATGAGGATATTTTCAGCAACAGGAACACTACCTGATGTTGGTAAAATAAGTTCTGCGATAGAACAAACTTGTGAGCCAGTGTTGTTGTTTCCGTAAGCTGCGATAGGGGTGACACAGAAGTGGAGCCATTGCCCCTCATGAAGTTTGCTCGGTGTAAACTGACTATCATGGTTTTGCAGTTGATTATCAAGATACCAACTTACTTTACTGCCACCTTCCGGGCGGTTAGCGGCATCATTAAACTGGTAATCTAGGGATAAAATGGTATCGACCTCAGCTTGAGGGGAGGTCGATAGCTGTGTGGCTGTTGGTGGCGAGAAGGTTTCATAACTTGGAAAGCCATCGTCGTCACCACCACAAGCTGTTAACAATGTGGCAGTGATCATCAGGCTTAAAAAGCGAAAGTTTACAGCTAGCAACTGTAAAGCTGAATCTAGATAACCCTTGTTAATTTGACTAAATATGGCCACTTTACCTTCCTCAAATGAGAGCATAATGAGCAATGCTCATGCATTGCAAAGTGATCCATCACATCTAGTATGTTGTTATCAAACTGTTCGTATAAGATATACAAAATTTACTTGTATTGAAAGTTGTTACATGCCATTTGCTTGACGTATGTTGCGTAAAGATTAATTTTAGTCGATTTTTAAAATGAAAAAAGGCCAGTGATTTCTCACTGGCCTTTAATACTTGTATGTCTTGTCCTGGAATTAGCGAATAGCTATAGGCTCATCTCTGGTACATGCTCAGGAACAACTAACTTACCCGCCGTTTTCTCAACTATCTCTTCGACAGAGACACCCGGAGCACGCTCTAGCAGGTGGAAGGCACCATCTTTAATCTCCATAAAGGCCAGATCGGTCAGCACACGTTTGATGCAGCCAAAGCCAGTTAGCGGCAGTTCACACTTAGCGAGCAGTTTAGAGTTTCCGCGCTTGTCTGCATGCATCATGGTGACGATAATATTGTCAGCACCAGCGACCAAGTCCATAGCGCCGCCCATGCCCTTGATGAGCTTACCAGGGATCATCCAGGAGGCGATAGAGCCTTGCTCATCAACCTCGAAGGCACCGAGTACGGTAAGGTCTACATGACCGCCACGGATCATGGCAAAACTTTCAGCCGATGAGAAGAATGAAGCGCCGTCGACGGCGGTGACAGTTTGCTTACCTGCGTTGATAAGATCGGCATCTATGGTCTCTTCAGTGGGGAACTCTCCCATGCCAAGTAGGCCATTTTCCGACTGCAGCATTACATCTATTCCCTGTGGAATATAGTTAGCCACTAAGGTTGGAATACCTATGCCTAAATTAACGTAGAAGCCATCTTTTAGCTCTGCCGCTACACGTTGTGCGAGTTGATCTCTTGTTAATGCCATTATCTCTCCCTCCTGCTTATGCTTCAGCTGGCTTTACAGTACGTTGCTCGATGCGTTTCTCGAATGTGCCTTGGATGACACGATTAACGTAAATCCCCGGGGTGTGGATATGATCTGGGTCTAATTCGCCGGGTTGAACGATATGCTCGGCTTCGACTACGGTAATTTTACCGGCCGTTGCCATCATAGGGTTGAAGTTAGCGGCGGTTTTACGAAAGACCAAGTTACCCATGGTATCGGCTTTCCAGGCGCGAATTAAGGCAAAGTCTGCGGTGAGTGATGGCTCAAGTACGTAATGGCGCCCCTCTATCTCACGGGTTTCCTTGCCTTCAGCAATGGGGGTACCGTAACCCGTTGCGGTGAAGAAGGCGGGGATGCCTGCGCCGCCTGCACGTATTTTCTCGGCGAGTGTGCCCTGGGGGGTCAAGATCACATTGAGCTCGCCGGATAACATCTGCTTCTCGAAAGTGGCGTTTTCACCGACATAGGAGGCTATCATGGTATCGATTTGGCGGCTCTTGAGCAGTAAGCCTAAGCCGAAATCATCGACTCCGGCGTTATTAGAGATGGCCGTCAATCCTGTTACGCCGATTTTGACCATATGTGAGATCAAGCCTTCGGGGATACCACAAAGGCCAAATCCGCCTACCATCACAGTCATGTCATTGGAAAGGCCCTTAAGGGCTTCTTCATAACTGTGTACGACTTTATTCAGTCCTGCCATTATTCTTATCTCCTTTGTAGAAGGGTCGAGTGTTAATTCTGTAGGTTCTAGGTTCGCGCTGCTTTTTACTCGCTGATGGCTCTTAACTGAGCAAGGCTTGGGCAACTTTAGAGCCTGTCTGTCTGCCAAGGGCCTGGCTTATCTTGTTACCTGCCTGGGCAAGTAAAGTGAGATCTATGCCTGTGTCTATTCCGAGTCCATGTAACATGTAGACTAGATCTTCGGTGGCTAAGTTACCCGATGCACCTTTGGCATAGGGACATCCACCGAGTCCAGCTACCGATGAGTCAACGACACTGACGCCGGTTTCAAGACAGGCCAGAATATTCGCCAGTGCTTGTCCATAGGTATCATGAAAGTGTAGTGCGAGTTTATCCACTGGCACGACTTGGCTGACTGCTTGCACCATTTTACGGGCATTATTTGGCGTGCCAACGCCTATGGTGTCACCGAGTGAGATCTCATAGCAGCCCATCTTGTAAAGGATTTCAGACACGCGAGCCACTTCATTCACGTCAATCTCACCTTCATAGGGGCAACCTAAGACGCAGGACACATAGCCTCGTACCCGAATGTTTTCGGCCTTAGCACGCTCCATCAGTGGCTTAAAACGCACAATGGACTCTTGGATTGAGCAGTTAATATTACGCTGAGAGAAACTCTCGGACGCCGCGCCAAAGATGGCAACTTCATCGGCTTTTGCGTCAAGCGCGAGTTCCAGACCTTTCAGGTTCGGGGTCAGCGCACTATAGGTCACATCCGCTTCACGCTTAATATTGCGTAATACTTCACCTGAATCGGCCATCTGTGGTACCCATTTTGGTGATACTAAGCTCGCCGCTTCGATGCGTTTAATGCCTGCTTTGGCTAAGTCTTGTATCAAGATTATCTTGTCCTGAGTACTGACTGTCTTTTCGTTTTGCAGGCCGTCGCGAGCGCCGACTTCAAATATGCTGACCTGTTTAGGGAACATTATTAGGCTCTCCGCTTATCAGTTGCATGTATTACATGAGTCATCTTCATGCTTTCCCTTCTACTTTCTCTTCAGTCTCAGCTGGCTCGACTTCTACTAATATGGTGCCATCAGTGACTAATTCGCCTGGCTCGAAGAAGAACGCATTAACTACGCCATCAAAGGGAGATTCAATTGTGTATTCCATCTTCATCGCTTCCATCACCATCAGCCCTTGACCCGCTGTTACGGCATCACCTTTGTTGACTAGGTGAGTCACGATAGTGCCATTCATCGGCGCCTTGAGCTTATCTTCGAGACACTCTTGCTCTTCAACAAGCTCAGTCTGAATCGCACGGTAATGATAGCTGGTGGCATTGATAAAGAGGGTGAAGTCTTCTTCAACCTGGCTGACCGGCACTTTCACTTTATGACCGGATGTCTTGATAGCTAGAGCCTTGTCATGCTCGTCTTTAACGGCAATCTCAGCGTGAAGCATTTCATCGATGAGCTCGCCCTTTAGCACGTAAGCCTTGTCATCGATTTGAACCTGATAGACAGACTGACCAGCAATCATCATTTCACTGACTTCTAAATGTTGAACTTGATGCTTATCGTCCAGCAGTGAGACCTGGTGGATACTGTTGCTATTGAGCCTAAATCCACTCACAGTACCCCAAGGAGAGTAAGGATCATGACTGTTCACCGCACATTCTTTAGCGGCGACTTTACGGGCGCAGAGTTGGTAGAGCGCCGCTAAGGCTAAGGAATTTTGTTCATCGTTCGACGCAGATAAGCTACGGCCGATAAGTTCATCGCCGTAGCGCTCGATAAAGTCGGTGCTGAAATTAGCATCGCTGAAGGCTTTATGCTCGGTGATGTTAGCCAGGAACTCGATATTGTGTTTCAAGCCACTGATCTGGTATGACTCCAGGGAGTGGACCATACGTTGTAATGCTCGTGGGCGAGTCTCGTCCCACACAATAAGCTTAGAGATCATAGGATCGTAGAAGTTACTGATCACATCGTTTTCACGAATGCCCGAGTCGATTCGTACAAACTTACTCTGCTCTGGTTCACGCAGGAAGTTAAGCTTTCCGCTGGCGGGCAGGAAGTCATTTTGCGGGTCTTCGGCGTAGATACGTACTTCGAATGAGTGACCATGAATACGCACTTCATCTTGTTTCAAGGGTAAGTGACTACCGCTGGCTATCATTAACTGCCATTTAACCAGATCTTGACCTGTGACCATCTCAGTTACCGGATGCTCAACCTGCAAACGAGTATTCATCTCCATAAAATAGAAGCTGTTATCGGTATCGAGTAGAAATTCTATGGTGCCTGCGCCGCGATAGTCGATGGCTTTGGCTGCCGCGACAGCTGCTTCACCCATCTCGACTCTGAGTTCGTCACTCAGGCCTGGGGCTGGGGCTTCTTCGACGACTTTTTGATGGCGACGCTGAATTGAACAGTCGCGATCTGACAAATAGATGCAGTTGCCATAGTTGTCGGCGAAGACTTGTACTTCTACATGACGAGGTTGGCGCAAGTAGCGCTCCATCAGGAGTTTGTCGTTACCGAAAGAGGAGCTGGCTTCACGTCTGGCAGAGTGAATGTTTTCCAATACTTCAGCACTAGTCTCGACGATACGCATGCCTTTACCGCCACCGCCATAGGTTGCCTTGATCAGTAAGGGGAAGCCCATCTTGTTGGCTTCCTTGACGAGCAGGGCATCATCTTGGGCATCACCATGATAACCAGGGACTAGCGGCACATTTGCCGCCCCCATGATATCTTTTGCGGCGCTCTTGCTGCCCATGGAGTCGATGGCATCGGCAGTAGGGCCGACGAAAATGATGCCTGCTTGCTCACATTTTCGTGCAAATTCGGCATTTTCTGAGAGGAAACCGTATCCCGGGTGTATGGCTTGTGCACCAGACTTCTTGGCGATATCTATGATCAGATCGGCTTTAAGATAAGAGTCTGCCGGCGCGCTGCCACCTAAGTAAAAGGATTCATCGGCTAATGCCACATGGCGGGCATTGACGTCGGCGTCGCTGTATAAAGCCACGGTGCGAACGCCCATAGCCTTGGCTGTTTTGATGATACGACAGGCGATTTCACCACGGTTAGCAATTAATAGTTTTTTTATTAAGGATTGGCTAAACATTATTTGGCTCCTTGCGCACTGATATTTTTTGAATCGATTTGAGTGCTGCTCCAGCTTGGCTTGCGCTTGTCGAAGAAGGCATTTAAGCCTTCCTGACCTTCATTTGATACCCGAATTTTTGCGATTCGTTCACTGGTATGCTCTAGAGTCGCGTCATCGATAACGCCATCTTCGAGGCGAGACAGCAAGGTTTTCACCCATGTCATGCCTTGTGGGCTGTTAGCGAGCAGGGCTTGGATAATCGGCTCGGCGGCGGCCTCTAGATCGTCATTAATCTCGTGAATGACTTGTAGACCCAGTGCCTTTTCGGCAGTAAATCGTTCGGCAGTCAACATGTAGCGACGCGAGGCTCGTTGACCCATGGCGCGTACCACATAAGGGCTGATAACCGCCGGGATGAGTCCGAGTTTGACTTCACTTAAGCAAAAACTGGCTCGCTCATTGGCAATGGCGATATCACAACAACAGATAAGCCCTAATGCGCCACCAAATGCTGCCCCCTGGACTAAGGCAATTGTGGGTTTGGGGAATTTATCTAAGGTCGACATCAACTTGGCAAGCTCATTGGCATCACACAAGTTTTGCTCGAAATCCATCTTGGCCTGCTTACGCATCCAATTGAGATCGGCGCCTGCACTGAAGTTTTTACCATTGGCTTTCAGCACCAGTACCTGACATTCGCTATTGCTAGCAAAATGTTCGAGGGTCTGGATCATTTCGCCGATCATCACCTCATCGAAGGCATTATGCTTATCGGCTCGGTTGAGGATCATCTGTCCCACGCCATTAGTTAGTTGGCATGAAACGTATTTAAAATCTTCTATCAATTGTGTCGTCATGGTTCAGCACTCACAGCTTAGTCAATACAGGCTTGTCGGTCAGTATGGCCAAGGCCATTACATACGGAACACACCAAATTTAGTCTCTTCTATCGGCGCATTGAGCGCAGCAGATAAAGCTAAACCCACCACATCCCGGGTTTGTGCCGGATCGATAATGCCGTCATCCCACAAGCGGGCACTGGCATGGTAGGGGTGACCCTCTTTGTCGTATTGCTCGACGATAGGCGCACGGAACTTTTGCTCTTCATCATCTGACCATTCGACACCCTTACGGGCTAAACCATCACGTTTCACCGTGGCTAACACGCCGGCAGCCTGCTCGCCGCCCATCACAGAAATGCGTGCATTGGGCCACATCCACATCATGGTAGGTTCAAATGCGCGGCCACACATGCCATAGTTACCCGCGCCATAACTGCCACCTATGATGACGGTAAATTTAGGCACATTGGCACAAGACACTGCGGTGACCATCTTGGCACCATGCTTAGCTATGCCTTCATGCTCGTATTTTTTACCCACCATGAAGCCGGTAATATTTTGCAGGAACAAGAGAGGGATCTTGCGCTGACAACAGAGCTCGATAAAGTGGGCGCCTTTCTGGGCCGACTCAGAGAAAAGTATGCCGTTGTTGGCAACGATACCTATGGGATAGCCGTGAATACGGGCGAAACCACAGACTAAGGTGTTGCCGTAGTTGGCCTTAAATTCATCAAAATCTGAGTCATCGACCACACGGGCAATCACTTCCCTGACATCATATGGCTTCTTAAGATCTGTGCCGACTATGCCGTAGAGCTCATTGATATCGAACTTAGGCGGTTTTACCGGACTGAGCTGGGCTGCAATTGTCTTTTGATGATTTAAACGAGTCACAGCTTTACGTGCCAGCTCTAATGCATGGTCATCGTTTTGCGCCAAATGATCGGCAACCCCAGAGATCTTAGTGTGCACCTCGGCGCCGCCGAGTTCTTCAGCCGTGACCTCTTCACCGGTTGCCGCCTTTACCAGAGGTGGTCCAGCGAGGAAGATGGTGCCTTGCTCTTTGACGATAATGGACTCATCCGCCATGGCAGGCACATAGGCGCCACCTGCGGTACATAGGCCCATGACCACGGCAATTTGAGGAATGCCTTTGGCTGACATCTGTGCTTGATTGTAGAAGATGCGGCCGAAATGGTCTCTGTCGGGGAAGACCTCATCTTGGCGGGGCAGGTAGGCTCCGCCTGAATCGACCAGATAGATACAAGGCAGATGACAGCGACTGGCAATTTCCTGCGCTCGTAAGTGTTTCTTAACAGTGACAGGATAGTAAGTGCCGCCCTTAACCGTGGCATCGTTGGCGATGATCATACATTCGACACCGCTAACACGACCTATTCCGGCAATAACGCCGGCAGCTGGGATGACATCTTCATATAACTCATAGGCAGCGAACTGAGAGAGCTCAAGAAACGGCGAGCCGGGATCGAGTAGCTTCTCGACCCTTTGTCTGGGTAACATCTTACCGCGGGATAGATGGCGCTGACGAGCAACCTCGCCGCCGCCCTGTTCAATCTGTTGCAGCTTGAGTTTAAGATCTTCAACAAGGGCAGCCATGTCTTCATGTTTTGCCTTGAATTCATCGCTGCGGGAATTTATACGACTGCTAAGTTGCGTCACGGTTTCAATCCTTTTGAGCAAAACTGAGGTCAAATGACGATGCCAAATGAACATTGGCATCGTCTCTGTGTGTGGCGGAGCTACTTAGATTCGTTGAACAGCTCTCGGCCGATTAACATACGGCGGATCTCCGAGGTACCGGCGCCAATTTCATAGAGCTTGGCATCACGCAGGAGTCGGCCCGTAGCATATTCGTTGACGTAACCGTTACCGCCCAGTAACTGAATCGCATCCAGTGCCATCTTAGTGGCGAGCTCGGCGGAGTAGAGAATGGCACCGGCGGCATCTTTACGTGTGGTTTCGCCTCGGTCACAAGACTTGGCCACATTGTAGACATAAGACTTAGCTGCGTTCATGCCGGTATACATGTCGGCAAGCTTGCCCTGTACCAACTGGAATTGTCCGATGGACTTACCAAATTGCTCACGCTCATGAATGTAAGGAATGACGATATCCATACAGGCGTTCATAATTCCCAGGGGGCCACCGGATAGCACCACACGTTCGTAATCCAGGCCGCTCATCAATACTTTAATGCCGTTGTTCAGGCCACCGAGTATATTTTCTGCCGGCACTTCGCAATCTTGGAAAACCAGTTCACAGGTGTTAGAGCCACGCATGCCTAGTTTGTCGAGTTTCTGCGCCGTGCTAAAACCCTTAGAGTCGCGATCGACGATAAATGCCGTGATGCCATGGGCACCCTTGTCCAGATCTGTCTTAGCATAGATGACATAGGTTTGAGCGTCGGGACCGTTGGTGATCCACATCTTGTTGCCGTTTAAGATGTATCTGTCGCCCTCTTTGCGAGCGTGCAGCTTCATGGATACTACATCTGAGCCTGCATTAGGCTCACTCATGGCGAGGGCACCTATGTGCTCACCTGTGACTAATTTAGGCAGATACTTGGCTTTTTGCTCGGCATTACCGTTGCGGTTAATTTGGTTAACGCACAAGTTAGAGTGGGCGCCGTAGCTCAGACCAATCGAGGCAGATGCGCGGGAAATTTCTTCCATGGCAACCACGTGGGCCAGATAGCCCATTTCGGCGCCGCCATATTCTTCAGATACAGTCACACCCAGCAGACCCATATCACCCAGCACTGGCCAGAGATCATTAGGAAATGCGTTGTCTGCATCTGTCTTTGCTGCGATGGGGGCAATTTCATTGGCGGCAAAGTTCTGTACTGCATCACGCAGCATGTCGACATCTTCGCCTAGGCCGAAATTAAGAGATGAGTAGAGTTGAGTCATTGCTTGTGTCCTGTCAATTTCTTAAATCTTTAATGAGTAGATTTTTATTATTGTTTGTATTCTGCTTAGTAACTTTAGTTGGTCACTAATCTTTATAACTTGGGTTTGTCATTGCTGGTGTTTATTTTTCTTGGAGTGCCAGTGCCGTCCTACATTGCTGCTCGGCAGAATTTAGCTCCATCAAGACGACCTTGATGTCATCCATCTGCTGCTGTAGAGACGATTTCTTGTCTTCGACGAGATCTAACATGGTTTGAAGTTGTGAGCTGCTGTTCTTATCGGCATCGTAGAGTTCGAATAGACGGCGAGTCTCAGCGAGTGAAAAGCCCAGACGTTTTCCTCTGAGGATCAGTTTAAGACGCACCCTATCTTTTAGCCCATAGATGCGAGTTTGCCCACGACGCTTAGGCTTAAGTAAGCCCTGATCTTCATAGAAACGGATACTACGCGTCGTAATATCAAACTCTTTCGAAAGATCACTAATAGAGTAAGTTGTCTGGGGGCTCTGATTTTCACTCATAAAAAACACCATAATATTTAACTTTTCCAGAACGATATATGAAGTTTACGTAAAGGTAAAGGTAATGGCCATTTTGAACATTGAATTTTTAATCTCAATTGCGCGGGTGAGCGTCAAGCAAATGTGCCACTTAACTAGAGAGGCTAGGCTTGAGGTGCGAGTCCCTAAGCGCATGGAGTCTACATCTAAGACTAGGTACTCGTTGATTTACAGCTTAAAGCTTATCCCAAAGTCTAATGGGAATCGGTGCAGCTGCCAGCATAATGGAATTTGGTTTGGCTGTTTTATATACAGAGTATCGGTAAGAGATGTGTATAGAAATCGGCTAAGGATTCAAGGTAAGAATATTAATATATCAGCGATTCATACCGATCAGTATTAGGGGAGAGCAATGGAGATGTCGGAACGTACGTCAGGTAGCGAAATGTTACCTAAAGAAGCAGTAGAGTCGCAAGCTAATCAAGACCTTCATCGAGCCTTACATGCCAGATCTCTCGCTGAGCCAGAGTCTTTCTGGGGCGATGCGGCAAAGGCTGTCCATTGGGATAAGCCTTGGGATAAGGTGCTCGATGAGAGCCATGCGCCGCTTTACTCTTGGTTTTCTGGAGCCCAGTGCAATACCTGTTACAACGCTGTCGACCGTCATGTGGAGCAAGGCCGGGGCATGCAGGTCGCTATTCAGTATGTCAGCCCTGTGACGGATACAGAGTATGGCATTACTTATGATGAGTTGTTGGCTCAAGTGAGTCGTCTTGCTGGCTATATGCATGCAAATGGTGTTAAAAAGGGCGATAGGGTGATCATCTATATGCCCATGATCCCGGAGACGGCTTATGCCATGTTGGCCTGTGCTCGTTTAGGCGCTATCCACTCTGTGGTCTTCGGTGGATTTGCGGCCAGTGAGTTGGCTGCTCGTATCGATGATGCTAAACCTAAGCTCATTTTATCCGCATCATGTGGCGTCGAGCCATCCGGCGTGGTGCCCTATAAGCCTTTGCTCGATACCGCTATTGCTCAGTCTCAGCATAAGGTCGAGCAATGTATCATTTTAAATCGCAGCCAATATAGCGCCGAGCTCGTTGAGGGACGGGATAGCGATTGGCAGACTGCGGTAGCTTCTGCTGACGCCATAGCTTGTCAGACTGTCGCCGCTACCGATCCTCTCTATGTGCTCTATACGTCGGGAACCACGGGTCAGCCTAAAGGCGTGGTGCGTGATAACGGCGGTCATAGCGTCGCACTCATGTGGTCGATGCAACATATCTATGATATTGCTCCCGGCGATACCTTCTGGGCCGCATCGGATGTCGGTTGGGTCGTGGGGCACTCCTACATTGTCTATGGTCCCTTGCTGATGGGCGCCACCACACTCCTGTTCGAAGGCAAACCTATTGGTACGCCGGATCCCGGCATATTTTGGCGCACAATTGAAAAGTACAAGGTGAAAAGTTTCTTTACCGCTCCGACCGCCATACGCGCCATAAAACGTGACGATCCAGATGGTGACTTCTTAAGGGACGTCGACCTGTCTTGCTTAAAAACCCTGTTTCTGGCGGGAGAGCGCTGCGATCCCGATACCTTACACTGGGCCGAAGCGCGGCTGAAAAAACCAGTGATCGATCACTGGTGGCAGACTGAAACCGGCTGGCCCGTAGCGGCTAACTTGATGGGGACTGCGCCGGTTCAAGTAAAACCTGGCTCACCGGCACTGGCTGTGCCAGGCTTTAGGGTCGAAGTGCTCGATGAGCAGGGGGAAATAGTGCCTGCAGGCCAATCGGGAAATGTGGTGATCAAGTTACCTCTGCCACCCGGGGCTCTTACCACGCTTTGGCACAATGAAGCCCGATATCTCGACAGCTATTTATCCATGTATCCTGGCTACTACCTTACCGGAGATGCAGGCTATATGGATGAAGACGCTTATCTCTATATCATGAGTCGCATCGATGACATCATCAATGTCGCCGGTCATAGACTCTCTACCGGGCGTTTCGAAGAGGTCTTGTGTCAACATGAGGCGGTTGCCGAAGTTGCCGTCATCGGCGTCGAGGATAAATTAAAGGGCCAGTTGCCTCTGGGTTTAGTGGTATTAAAGAAGGGCGTAAACTTAAGTGATGAGGACTTGCATCGAGAGTTAATAGCCTTGGTGAGAGCGCAGATCGGTCCGGTGGCTTCTTTTCGTCTGGTCAGTGTCATTCAAAAACTGCCTAAGACGCGCTCGGGCAAAGTACTGCGAGGGACCATGAGGAAAATAGCCGATAACCAGAGTTATAAGATGCCGGCGACTATCGAAGATCCCCACACTTTAGACCTGGTTCGCAATACGCTTACACGCATGGGCTATGCGGACTCCCTAGTGTGATCTGCTTAAGCGTGAGCCTGCTAATCTGAGGGGAAATCCTACAATGCTAACGTGTTTAGCATTGTAGGTTTTTTTGATAAACATGAAACTAATTCGCCATTCAAGCGTAAAGCCTAGTAATTAACTTACCAAAGTCTGTATAATCTCCGCCAAAATATAACCTATCGTCTATGCTCCTTAGATGAGCAGCCTCTTATAAAAGAGGGGCTAATATTCTTGCCTTTCCTCTGGACTGGAATGAGTTTTAGTCAATAACAAGATAGGGTAAATTATCTCTGTGACCTGCGGAATATAATCAATGCAAAACCACACCAAATTACATGATATCGGCGTTATTGGACTGGGTGTTATGGGCAAGAATCTTGCACTTAATATTGCCGATAACCAATACAGCGTCGCTGCGTTTGACCTAGATTCAGACAAGGTGCAAGGTGTTGTGCAACAAGAGAAATCTGAGCACGCCGCCAGCAAGCAAGCCCAAGTACCTTTGCGTATCAATGGCTGTAATAATCTTTCTGAAATGTTATCTAGCCTCGAAAAACCGCGTATCTTGGTGCTTTCAGTGCCAGCGGGGGCCCCTGTAGATGGTGTGTGTAATGCACTCATCGACGCGGGTATCGAGTCTGATGATATCGTTATCGATACGGGTAATAGCTTGTGGACCGACACTGTCGAGCGCGAAGCGCGTTACTCGAAGAAATTTGTCTTCTTCAGCTGCGCCGTATCCGGCGGTGAGATGGGCGCGCGTTTCGGCCCATCATTGATGCCAAGCGGTGACATCAAGGCCTGGGATAGAATTAAACCTATCTGGGAAGCGATTGCGGCTAAAGTGGATGCCGAAACCGGCTTGCCCATAGAGCGTCAGGAGCCGGGAAACCCGGTCACTGAAGGCGAGCCATGTACCACCTATATTGGCCCGGCAGGTTCTGGTCATTATGTGAAGATGGTTCATAACGGCATCGAATATGCTGACATGCAGCTTATCTGTGAAGCCTATCAGTTACTCAGTGATGGCTTTGCCATGACGACGACTGAGATTGCGGATCTGTTTGATAAATGGAACCAAGGCAGCCTGAATAGCTACTTGATGGAGATCAGCGCGGAAGTCTTGAGACAGGCCGATCCTATTACTGGTAAGCCTCTGGTTTCGATGATCCTCGATAAGGCAGGGCAGAAGGGCACAGGACTCTGGACTGCGGTTAGCAGCTTGCAGATAGGTTGCCCCGCCCCAACGATTGCCGAAGCCGTCTATGCCCGCGCCGTCAGTACCCAAAAAGAGCAGAGACAGACATTGAGTCATCTGCTAAAAGGTCCAGCGGCTGAAAAGCCAACCGCTGATGAGCGTGATGCTTTTATTGACCAGCTTGAAAATGCCCTCTATTGCGCCAAGATTGCCTGTTATGCACAAGGCTTCCAGCTGATGGCCATGGCGGCGAAAGACAGAGGTTGGACGTTAAATTTCGCCGAAATTGCTAAAATCTGGCGTGCTGGCTGTATTATCAGAGCCAGGTTCCTGCAATCTATCACTCAAGCCTATCAAGCTGCAGCGAATGATGGCATTGAGTTGGACAACTTGTTGATGGCCGATGATTTCAGCATTGCCCTGTCTGAGAAACAACTGGATTGGCGTAAGGCTGTATCGGCGGCGGTACTAAAAGGTATTCCTGTGCCTTGTATCAGTTCGGCTCTGGCCTATTACGACAGTTATCGCTGTGAAACCTTGCCAGCTAGCCTGTTACAGGGACAGAGAGACTTCTTCGGTGCCCACACGTTTGAGCGCACCGATAAGCCTGCGGGTGAGAAGTATCACCTCAACTGGAGCCATGCTGCCAGAGACTTGATTAAGGTCTGACTCTTGGTATCTCCTTGCTAATTATTGCAAAGCGTAAAAAAGGCTTCCATGGGAAGCCTTTTTTGTGCGTGTTAGCTCATAGCAATGACGATTAAAAATCTGCCTCCACGCTAAAACTCATAGCTTCACGTGTTGTAGGATGATTGAGTTCCAATAACTCGGCATGGAGATGTAATCGCTGGCTCTTCTTGCCATACAGATCGTCACCGACGATTGGCATGTTAAGGCCTTGGGGGTGAGCGCTATGAACCCTAAGTTGATGGGTGCGCCCCGTTTTGGGATATAGGTGCACTTTAGTGCGTCCATCGCGCCGAGAAATGACCTGCCATTTGGTTTCTGCTGGCTTACCATGTTCGAAGCATACCAGTTGCCTGGGTCTATCATCGAAATCGCCGCGAAGCGGTAAACTGATGATACCATCATCTTGGGTTAATTCACCGGTTAGCAGGGCGACATAACGCTTCTTAACGGTGCGAGTGATAAATTGCTTCTGCAAGCTCTTATTGGCCGCCTTGTTGAGGGCTATTACCATCAAGCCTGAGGTGGACATGTCGAGTCTGTGGACGATAAGTGGGCCCGTAGCCTCAGGATAAAGCAGTTTAATTCGTGAATATACAGAATCATCTATGTTTCGACCCGGAACAGACAAGAATTCTGCGGGCTTGTTGACCACTAACATGTCTCTATCTTGATAGATAATTTCGAGCTGTTTACCCTCGGCAGGATTGGTCAGTAGCGGGTTTTCATCGGTAGCTAGACCCTCAAGCATATGCCCCAAGATTGGCTGACATTTTCCCTGACAAGCCCCATAGTAGTTCTTATGTTGTCTTATTTCCGATTTTGGGGCGACTCCCCACCAAAACTCGGCCATGGCGAGTGGGGTCATTCCATGTTTAAAGGCGTAATGTAACAGTTTAGGCGCGGCGCACTCGCCTGAGCCTGCTGGTGGGACCTTATGTATGGTGCCTTTAAAGATATCACCTAAGCTTCTCTGCTTACCCTCTATGTTTAAAAATCCATACTCATCAAACAGACGTTGTTGCAGGGCGGCGGACATGGTTTTACGTTGAAGCTTTAAGGCCGACAGGCGTTTATTCACTTGGCCATGGGCTAGCTTAGCGGCAGCCAGTCGTTCATCCCAATAGACGTTTAGCTCCTTTAAGCGGTTCTTATCTTGCACGCTCTCTCTACTCATCTGAATACCGAGTAGTTTGAGGGCGTCTTCATCGAGGGATTCACCCGCCAAACGCTGCGCCTTTCTCTGTTTACGATTCTCAATCATAGATGCACGATGGGTGGCTATCTGCGTTTCAGCGAGTTGAGTTTCATCGGCTAACATAGATTGCAAATGCGCCAGTTCTGGATCGCGTTTACGTTCTGTGATCTCAGCGTTTATCAGGTTTATCTTGTCTTGCTCGGGAATAAAGAAGCCGTCTTTAGCCAACATATCAAATACTGGAGGGACGAAGTGTGGCAGCAGGTTTTGATCCGCTACCTTGCCGGAAAAAGCCGACAGGTAACCTAGCTCACCTTGCTGATTTTTCACCAACAGCACACCGAACATCTTGCCTAAGCTATCAGTATTGTCGCTTTCCAGACCAAAGTTATGTTGCCAATCAGTCTGGTTTTCTAGGTGTTGCTGCAACTCGCTTGCGGCCAACAGACACAGAGGATGAGGCTCATAATAAAACGGAAAGGTAAAACGCTGCGGAAGAGTAAATTCTGAGATTGACGCTTTAAATGAGGTAAAACAATGTTCTGGGGAATGCATTTGCTTGTCTATTGTCATGAAGGTTTAGCCGTGAAGCGCAAACTTGCTTCATCATATCTGGTGAGGAAGTCAGTGCGATAAAGCGGACGATCAATAAGGGTGAAAAATACGGAGGGATTTTAACCTTAAGATGACCAGAGGTCATTAAAGAAAAGCAGATTATTCTATTTAGTTGCATTCGGAAGTGGAAAGCTGAGGGAGTTCAATCAGCAGTTAAAGATTTTATATATTCGTAATCATCATACTTTTAAATCCCTTACTTCATATTCCCACCAGAAAACCTGGGCCATTTATTGCCCGCAGGGCAAGATCTTGCTCAAGTCTGGGCCATATCTTGCCCAACTCAACATCCCCCATTTTTCTGAGTTCTGTAAATTCATCGGGTTATGCAATTGGCATGGTGTTTGCTTTATTAGCGGGTGGCCACCACACGCTCTCGTTAATTTATTGTTAATAAAGGAATAACCAATGCCAACTCCATGTTATATCTCCATCAAAGGACAGACCCAGGGACACATTACAGCAGGTGCTTTCACTGCCGATTCCGTCGGTGACATTTTTGTCGAAGGTCATGAAGATGAGATGCTGGTTCAGCAATTTGACCATGTTGTCACTGTGCCTACAGACCCACAATCAGGACAGCCTTCTGGTCAGCGTATCCACAAGCCCTTTAAGTTCACTGTGGCACTCAATAAAGCCGTTCCTTTGATGTACAACTCGCTGGCGTCAGGTGAGAAAATCTCAGAAGTGGAGCTCAAGTGGTACCGCACCTCAGTTGAGGGTAAGCAGGAACATTTCTTCAGCACCAAGCTTGAAGGCGCCACCATTATCGACATTCAATGTCATATGCCTCATTGCCAGGACAGCAGTAAAGCAGATTTTACCCAGCTACTCACAGTGTCTATGGCTTATCGCAAGATTGATTGGGATCACGTCACTGCCGGTACCTCTGGTGCTGATGACTGGCGTAAGCCAATTGAAGCATAAGATTTAACTTCAACCCAGATTTGCCCTCAGGGTCGGTACCCTGAGCCTGAGGGCTGATATGTTCAGCGTTGTTTTTGACTCCTTTCAAATGGCGCTGAACACCCCGTCGAGTTGCGCTCTCTGCATTATAGTTTGCTGCTCGACACGCTCCCCTTCTTTTGTTGGTCCTTTGGAAGGGGATCACCCCTTAAATTGCATTAGGATGTTGCGATGATTGCTGTTGGAAATGGATTGCGTTACCACTTTAGCGCCGAAGGCGTGAGTGATGACAGCTTTGAGGTGTTAGCGTTTGATTTTAAAGAGGGGTTATCCTCACCCTTTGAGGTCAAGCTCACCTTGCTGAGCCGACTGGATGATTTGACGCCTGAGTCGATTGTCGACCAGACGGGGTTGCTTACTTGGTATCAAAGCGGTGAGCTGCAACGTCAGGTGCACGGCATTGTCAGTCAGTTCAGTAAAGCTGACACGGGAAATCATCATACCCAATACCACATCACCTTAGTGCCTGCACTATCAAGATTAAAGCTCAGGCAAAATAGTCGCATATTCCAGCAAAAAAGCGTGCTCAGTATCATAGCCACGCTCCTCACCGAAATGGGGATTAAGGATTATGCGTTCAGTTGTGATGCCAGATTAGAGTCGCAGGTGCGTGAGTATTGTGTCCAGTATCGGGAAACTGATTTCGACTTTATCTCCCGCTTAGCAGCAGAAGTGGGCTTGTTTTATTATTTTCAGCACAGTGAGAAGAGTCATACCTTGGTGTTCAGTGACAGCACCACTAAGCAGCCTCATGTAGACGCGCCATTCCCCTATAACGCGGTCAATGGCGGCGCTGCAGAAGTGCCATTCATTAGCTCATTTAGCTACCAGCACCAAATAAAGCCTGCCAGCGTCACGCTCAAAGATAACAGCTTCAAGAAGCCCCAATACAGCTTCCTGCAAACCAGTACGGGAAAACCGCTGGATTTTCAACGTCTCGATTACGAACACTTCGATTATCCCGGGCGTTATAAAGACGATGAGAGTGGTATCCCCTTCACGCAAGTTCGTCAGGAATTCCTGCGCCGAGATGCACAAGTGGCCTCGGGCAAAAGCAACCTCATGCAGGCCGTCAGCGGCAGCAAGTTTGATCTGATGGAGCATGGTGATGTGGCGCTGAATCGTGACTGGCTCATGGTGACCGTGACGCACAAAGGTGAGCAAGGCGCTGCGGCGGAAGAAGCCAATACTCAAGCCGTCACCACCTATAGCAACACATTCACCGCCATTCCAGGTAATGCGCCCTGGCAAGCAGAGCCTAATGCAAAACCTTTGGTCACAGGTCCCCAGAGTGCGACAGTGGTCGGTCCTAAGGATGAAGAGATTTTCTGTGATGAGTTTGGCCGAGTAAAAGTACAATTTCCCTGGGACCGCTATGGTTATAGCGATGATAATTCCAGCTGTTGGGTGCGAGTCAGCCAGGGCTGGGCCGGTGGCCAATATGGCATGATGGCCATTCCCAGAATTGGTCATGAAGTGATTGTCAGTTTCTTAGAGGGTGACCCCGACCAACCCATTATTACAGGGCGTACTTTTCACAGTGCCAATCAAGTGCCTTACCCGCTGCCTGCTAATAAGACCCGTACCGTACTGAAGACTCAAACCCATAAGGGCGAGGGCAGTAACGAACTGCGCTTCGAAGATGAGGCTGGCCAGGAAGAAATATATATCCATGCCCAGAAGGACATTAATACCTTAGTTGAACATGACCAGAGCATACACATCAAACACGATGCCCATCTGGACATTGAAAATGAGCGCTTTACCCGCATTAAAACCAATGACCATCTCACCGTTGAAGGAGATAGTCGGTCTCTTGTGAAGCAAGATGTCAGCATCAATATCGACGGTAGCCAACAACAGAAAGTAGGCAAAAAATCTATATTGGAAGCCGGCACTGAAGTGCATCTTAAGGCGGGCACTAAAATTGTCATCGAGGCTGGTGCAGAGTTGACGCTAAAAGTAGGTGGCAGCTTCCTTAAGGTAGATCCTGCTGGTGTGCACTTGGTGGGGCCTGCCGTCAATCTAAACTCTGGCGGTAGTGCAGGCTCTGGCAGTGGTTATGCGGGGCAATTAGCTGCACTGCCGGGGTATGTTGATGCTGTAATATTACCAGAGAGTGATGAGTTGACGCTGGCTGCTGCCAGCATGGAAAGCGTCACGGTACTGGATTACCCGGCGATATTGCAAAAGGGGGCGTTAGTCACCGAGCTTTGCCACTGCAATGGAGAGCAAACATGCAGCATACACTCGACTTAGTTCAGGCTGACATCACGCAGAGCGCGGCCCGTATCGACAGTGCACAATACGCCATTATAGAGCCACTATTGTGTCCGGATATTACCCAATGGTTGTATGAGGAGGGCACTTCAGCAAGGTCTATTCCCCTGTTTTCTGATACGCCTTACCAATCACTGGCCGAAGAAGGGCCGCTATTGATTGAGCTTGCTGAGCGGACGCAGCTCATAAGCCGGATTAAATCCGCTAGCCAGCGGTTCTCTATTGGCTGTTTTATTCAATCAGGCCTGAGTTTTGAAGCGCTAGCTGACTTGCTGGCTGAATGCCTGACCATTAATAGCGGCCAAAACCTTGCCCTGTTCAGATTTTATGAACCCAGAATGCTGCTGCCTTTGATGATGGTGATGAGCACGACAGATAAACAACATTTTTTCCAAGGTATCACCTCATTCATCTGGTTTGACAAGCAATGGTTATCCGCTTCTGTGGCCAATGCCTCCTCACCCTCTCAACACTCAGATGTTATCCGCTGGACAATGACTGCCCAACAGGGTGAGGCAATGCAGCAAGTGTTAACCCAGTGGCAGCAAAGTACTGCCCATTCACCTTCTGTACATTCAGGATAACGGAACCACTCATTATGACTACCACCTATACCGTTAAACAGGGCGATACCCTATTAGGCATCGCCATTGAGCAAAATATTGCCTTTCCTGAGCTGTTAGCGTTAAACCCGCAATATCAATTAAACCCAGACGTCATTTATCCTGGCGAGCTCGTAACACTGCCGAGCACCTTTGAGCCGGCGGAGCCTGAGCTGACCATTGAACCGGTTGAGCCAGTGCGTCCTGTAGAGCCTGGTTGTGTAATGGGCAAACCTGCTTGTAAGGGGATGGATGCCTGCGATGTATTATTTCTAACCGGTGGTGAGCCTGATGGTTATTACGTCCTTGATGAGCATGCCCAGACCTTGCTCAAGCAAGAAATTTCCACTATGGACAAGCTCATTGAAGATTACCGAGCAGTATTAGATAAAGCGCCCGATAACAAAGAAGCCAGCGAAGCCGATGTTGAACAACATCTGAGCCGAAAACAGGCTTGGGTCGCTAAAGCGGTGCACGCCGGGGCCATTGGTGTTGAGTCAAGTAAGGGGGCAACCCAGTCTTCAGCTATTCAGCCACAAAATAAACAGTACCTGGTGGCAAAAATTACCGAGTTACGTCGTACGCGTCAGTTGCTTGCTGATTATGTGCCCTTTTTCTCAGAGTCATCGATGGCAACGCTGCGGAGCCGGCGACTCAAGAGTATCGATACAGAGATAGAAAAACTCATCGCGCAAGTGCCCAGTAAACCTTCACCTGAAAGCTCAGCTAAGCAAGGCGTTAACTTCGATAACCTCGGTAACGTGAGTGGACAGCTCAGTTCCCGCCCTAGCCAGAGAGGCATCATCGAAATCATGTTGGTGAGTGAAAATCGATTGGTGTATATCCGCGCGGAGTTTCTTGAGCGTGAAAGACGATTTTGGCGAACAAATCCGACTCAGACCCGATTACGTCAGTTGATAGCTAATCGTGATGTAGCTGGCATACAGCAGGCGATGTTTGAGGATATACGTGAGGGCCTGGTCAAAGATAAAAGCAATGGCATGTTGGGTAAGTTAGAAGGCAATATCAAGAAGTGGGCACACCCTGGCTGGAAATGGAAGGAGTGGAAAGGTACTAAAAAGTTGTGGGTAAATGAGGATGGGGATACCCGCTTTGCAGTTAGCGCAGAAGCGCAGTTGCTGCGATTTTCGGCTCAAGCCAGCGTTAAGACCAGTTTTGAACCCAGTGAAGGAAAAGTGGATATTGGTATCGGCGGTGATGCCACTTTCTCTTTGGCCGAAGGCAAGGTGGAAGGCAAGTATTTTATGCCCTATGAGAAAGGCTATGCCTTAACCTTGGCTTATCTCGACAGTAACAAACAAACCGCACTCTATTCCTTTGGTTGCTTTCGCGCCTCTGTCGGCGTGACCTTGAGCTGTTTTGCGGGAGTGATTGTCAATGGTGAGGCAAAACTCAGTAATCAAGAGCAGGCATCGGGGGCTGGGATTTTATTATCAGCCAATACTCAGCTTGCCCCCACCAATGCGACAGGTGGCCTCGGGGTAAAAGCGGAAGGTTTTGCTGGAGTACAAGCGGGCGGCCAGGTTGCAGGTGCACTCGAATGGCAATCACCCGATGATATTGCTACCACCAATTTCAGTGCCCTGGCTGAAATTAAGGCCGAGGGTAACATTTCCTTTGGTGCTGGGATTGGCGGCGAGTTTCAATTGGCTCTGGAATCTGGGCAGTTTTACTTCTATTGCTCGGGCCGTCTAGTCTGGGGCCCTGGTGGCAGTGGCGGATTTGGTACTACCGTGGATTTTGAAAAACTCTGGGAACTCGTCAAGGTGATATGGGGCGCACTCGAGGTGGTGGATTATCACGTGCTCGATAATATTGACCCTCTGGCATATGAATATTTGCAACGTGCCAGTTACTATGCGTTCGCTGTGCCGCAAAAGCTACTGGATGAAACAAACGCACTGGTCAAAAATCCCAAGTTCTATTTGCAACAAGCGGTGATGTCAGGAGCGACTGCTATTGATGGTTGGTGGCGTGAGAGAGTTCGCTATTGGGAATCGCAACAGTATCAGGAAGCCGAGGCTTTGCGGGTTGCCGAGCGGATAATTAATCAGGAACATTACGCCGGCATACCTCCACGTTTGTTACCACCGGAAACTATCGGCATGCTACTCAACACCCTAGTGACAACCTTCTGGTTTAACTGGGAGCAGCAACAGGAAATGGCCATCTATCTCTTGCTGAGCACTAGCATCAAGAGTTGGCGTAAGTTCGAAGAAAGCTTAGCCTGCATGAATGTCAGAGGCACTAAGGTATCGGGAGATAAAGCCTTATTTGCGAACTTAAACCGCATCAATGCCATCTTAGATAGACACCAACAGCATGACTTTAATGTCTGGCTCGATGCCTTAGCTGCGCTAAGATGCGCCAATGTTCAAGCCAGCAGCGCACCTCAATTACCTAAAGTGTACCAAGTGCGCAGCCGAAGTGAGATGCGTGATAGAAATAGTCCTAACAAAAAACAAATCGGCCAGCAAATAGCCCGGCTACACGGATATCAGCCGGGAGATACATATTATGTGTAAAGGGTAATATTATTCAATCACAGGAGTGCTTTGCTGCACTGCGCAGCGAAAACCTGTTAAAGTATATTTACTATCAATTGGATCTATTGGGCTGAAGGCGCGGGTGGTGACGACCAGACCTTGGCCTCCTCTGACCACTTTATCGGTGCCTGTTTCCGGCCCCTGAGGATTATCTTCTGGTGAGTGTTGGTAATAATCCGCCGAGAACCAGTCATTAACCCATTCCTCCATGTTGCCGGACAGGTCGTGAATGCCCAATGGGTTAGCCGGCCAGCTACCGACCTCGTCAAATCCTGAGCCGTAATTGACCTCCTCGGGGAGGATGTCGACATGGCGGCCTAACTCAGGTGCATAATAAGTGCCATTGACGCGCTGCACATAACCATTGTTGGTGGCGTAGTAGATATTTTTTCCGCGGTTGCGCGCCGCATACTCCCATTGGGCTTCGGTAGGTAAGTCAAACTTGTAGCCAGTGAGATCGCCCAGCCAGAGGCAGTAGTTTTTGGCTTCTTGCCAGCGTTTCGTTGGCGAGGGATCATTTTTAATTCGTTGAGTTAATCCCTCATACAATACACGAGCTTCGGCACGAGCAAGCTCTATGCCATGGGCTAAACGATATGCATCGGCCCCATAATGTGTGGTTTCATATTTGGCCAATGAATAGCTATCCAGTGTGACCTTGTGCTGATAAATTGCGCCATTTTTTCTGGAGATGAAGTTGCTATAACATGTTGCCTCAGGGGTCCAGTCCATGCGACCTTTATCGATAATGTCACAAGGGGTTCGAATATCGCCCATTATGAAACTGCCGCCTTCAATCCACACCATGTCTTCCATGGATTTAACCGCCACATCTAATATTTGCAGCTTAAGCTGTTTATCCATCTTGGGATAACTGGCTTCTATCTTGGCTGAAATGGCCTTGATATCATCATCTGGCACTGAGCTACTGGTGATGAGGGGGGGATTCAAATCACCAGCGCCACAAGCTGTTAAGAACAAGCTGGTCATTAGGCCCAGAGTCAATGAATTTAACCGATAAAATCTCATGAGTATCATCCTTAATATTTTTGGTTATTTTAAACTCATTCAGTCATTTACCAAAGAAATAAATCAAATTTAACTCAGCTAAATCAGCTTGAGAAATACCAGCTGGAAACATTAGAGGGTCAGATTCGTGAGCGCAGATTTGACTTAGGTTTTGACTTCGGCTTTGACCTTAATGAAAGTCTGAGCCGGATATCTTGGTTTTGAGATCTCTTTATTAAAGTCTCTTTATTGAGAGCCGTAAGGCCCGGTGCTAATATGATATTCGGTTCAATTTATTTTCGTATTCGAGGTGTTGTGATGGACAAGGTATGTAAATGGGTATTAGTGGGTGTAATGTTGAGTTTTTCTCAGTTAGCCAGTGCTGGAATCGTTAATCCGGATTGTACTCCTGAGAAAGCCGCCAAAAGTGCAGTTGCAAATGCCACTGTCGGCGTTAAAGGTCGATGCTCTCCTGCCGAAACGGCTAAAGACGCTACGACTAAAGCGGTGAATGAAGCGTTACCTGATGAGGGCGTTGCGGGTAAAGCGGTGGATATGGCCAAACCGAAAAAACATGACAGTGTGATGAAGAAGGCGACTAAGGCCGTCATCGACTGATTTATGCGGCTTTCTCCTGAAAAATAAATTTTCTGAAGGATTCTTCTGAAGAGAATTTCCTGTATTTATTAAGAAGATTAGGTGCTTGCAGTCTATTAAGAATGAATTCTTTAGTTGATTTTTTGACGAGTAAAAATAAGGCCATCGAAAAATATTGATGGCCATCTAGTGCTTAATGAGCTAGAGAATTGCTTGAACTTTTCTTCGCAGCCTTTGCTGCTTTCTTCTCTTTTGCTGTTAAAAGTGGTTTCTTTTTGACATTTTTTTTACTGTCTTGACCTTTACTCATAATACTTTCCTTTTGAGGTAAACTCTTAAACCTAAAGTTAGTTTGAGCCAACCTAAGGCTGAGGTTACGCAGTGACCTTTATTCAAGCTAGAGGTTAATGCATAACTATATCAGTATGCCTCTACAGACGATCAATTGATAGGAATAGCTTATATTAGCTGGTCGGTATGTGCATTGCTGTATCTAATACCAGTTCCATTAAGTAAGTGATCATTCAGCGGGAGTTAAAAACGCTGTAGGCAAGTAAGGGGATTGAAGCTAATAGTTATTCTCGGCAACAAGCTCCTGCGTTGCTCTACCTCCAGCATCCATGCAGTCGTATATCGAGAGCCACTTACGCAGCATAAAGTGTTTTTAAACCCGCACTACGTGAGCTTCTCAGGACTTCCACTTCTGCGTTGCATTGCCTCAAAAGGAAATAACCATTTCTTCAACAATGCGCCTTGAATTTAAAGCCCTGAGAGAGCTCTGAATTGATTATAAATTTAATGGAATTGGTATTGCATAGCACTTTACATGGAACATCAATCAGGCGAGCTACATATTTTTTAACCAAAAGGATACGCTTCTCCAGTCTCTGAATAGAGCGGAAACTTTTTCATCATTCTGGAAAACAACGGCCGGTTTAAATGGTCTTTTAACCACTGTCTAAGTAAGGGGTAGGGAGATTGCAAATACCAATGACGGTCGACTCGAGCGAACTGACGCACGAAGGGCAGTAGTGCAAAATCAAGTAAACTTAGGTTGTCGCCCATTAGGTATTGATGTTGTGACAGGCGTAGCTCTAAGGCTTGTATAAATGACTCGCACTCTGTTCTCAAATCGGCTTCGGTGTCTTTATGGTAGCGTTTGGCATCTTTATATTGCTCGAGTAACGGCTTGAATACTTTATCGTTATAGCTGATAAATTCGAGCATGATGGGTAGCGCTTCAGGTGTTTGGCTCAACAGCAGATCATCGGGGTCGTTTATATTCAGTGCCCAAAGCATGATATCGACACTTTCATCTATGATCCTTGGCGGTTTTCTTTTGTTTGCGCTCTCGGCCTCAACCTTAACCTTAACCTCGATTCCACTCACACTCGTACCGCGATCCTCTATCACATCCTCAAGTACCAGCACGGGTACCGTGCCCTTGGGGGAGAAAGCTAGCATCTCCTGGGATTTATTTTTAGTGACTACGGCTTTGAGCATCACCTTTTGCTTAGCAAGTAACAAGCCTAAGCGGGCTCGCATGGCATAGGGGCAGTGCTGCAGTGAATATAGGGTAGGTAAAGGGAGCTGGCTCATGGGTATTATCGGCTCTTTAATACTAATCGGTAAATATTTAGGTCGATTATAGGCGAATAAGTGTATAGGTGCAGAGGGAATGAGGAAACTGGCTTATCAAAGAAAGAGCAGCCTATCTTGATAAATACAGATAGGTTGCTCTTCCTACTTTATTCTAAATTATGATATTAATCGGTTACAGACCTTGTCTGTATTGAGCATGAGTCGATACGGTCACCATGGTATCTAGCTGAACCTTAGCGTCTTCACTGCCTAGTAGCAGGCTTTCAAAATGTTCAATAAGCTGAACCTTATCCAGCTTGGCTTTAGAGCCTGAGCCGATATCGGTCAAGTCGATAAAGAACTCATCGAACAGGCTAGAGTAGTCATTGATCACATCCAAGTTTAAGAACTGTTCGTCGTTATAGATGCTCGGGTAACCGCCTTTTTGCTTATCGACGGCAAATGAGATCCCTTTGACATTGGTTATCGTGGTGGCTTTCTCACATTTGAGCATGCAGCCATCTTCGATACTCGGCTTGTTACAGCCTACAGTCTGCTGGAAAAAACATTGGCGGCTGGTCATCATCAAAATGGGATGATAGATGCTGTAAAGCAATTTAAACCCTGCCGGACGTTTCAAGTTCCTTATCTGCATACGATTAATCTCGTTAGAGATAAAGGCGCCAGCACAGTTCAAGTCTTCCTGAAGGGTACTAAGGGCATAGGAGTTAGTGGTATTTAAAAACGGTCCTGCTATCCACTCGATGCCCATCTCGAACGCTTTATAGGCAACGCCGGTGTTATTGCTGACGATACGTGCGGGCTTAACTTCTTCAAGAATTCTCACGGCTTCGATATAGTCTTTACCGATCAATACCGCCGGAAACCAAGGGATGAATCTCGGGTTACGCTGCAATAGCTCGATATATTTATCGCAGTTTTTCTTAAAACTCTCGGGCAACTTAAAGTAGATGTCCGCATCGGTAACATCGCCGAGGTGGGCATCTTTCTCATCACAAATCAACAAAGAGAGGCCTGGTTTTTCGTTTACTTTGGCATGCTGTTGAAGTTTTGGTAGCTCGACGGGTGGGATCACATCCACCGAGTTATTGAGTAGAAAGGCTAGCTTATTTTTTAGCGCCGTCAGCTCTTTAAATGGAATGCTCAGGCCAGTAGACAATTCACAGAAGTCATAATCCTGTATGACATAATCGGCGTTATTGAAACTTCTGAAGCGTTTCTCCAGTGCCTCTGCGTCTAATGGCGATTTATCCGAGGCACGCAGTACGGAATCCGATTGAATTGAGAATGTTTGAATTTGATTGTCTTGTTCGACCTGATTCGAAATGGTCTCGACTCTTGCCTGTATGGAGAACGGTTGATCTAACTGACCCGTGAAACTTAAATTGAGGAGCATCTTGTCGATATTAAGATATTTGATCTTATCTTCAAGGCTGGCACCCAGCTCATTTTTATCGGTTTTGAGTGTTTGCTTTACTGCTTGGATCTGCACCACTGAGATGGCGTTTTGTTTCTCTACCGCATGGTTAACACTGTTATCTCGAGGGTTATCGATAAACATATCTTTAGTGAGATTACCCTTCAAGAATGAGTTGGTAAAATCACGGTTAAAGACCTTGTACAGGTTAGTGTCATCTTCGAGTAACTTACCGGTATCAACAAACTGGTTGATCTGCTTGCGCCAGCTATCGACTACTGTGTAGACATAGTGTGCACCCTTGATGCGGCCTTCAATCTTAAGTGAGTCGACCTGAGCATCGACTAACTCTGGTAAGTCAAAATAGGCTGAATTGTCTTTTAGATTTAAAGGATATTTATTGCCCGCAGCCGTTTCTTCGTACTCATCTCGACAAGCCTGACTGCAACGGCCTCGGTTACCTGAATTACCGACGCTGACTGAGCTCGAATAACATTGGCCCGAGAAGGCGATACAAAGGGAGCCGTGAACAAAGACCTCGGTCAACATATCATGTTCATGGGCCAGAGCCGTGAGTGACTTTATCTCACCTAAGTTCATTTCTCGTGATAGGTTGACGCGTGAAGCACCGATTCTGCTGAGGAAGTGTATCTGGCCTTCATTATGTGTGGTTAGCTGAGTCGAGGCGTGAATGTCTAGAGTCGGGAAGTGCTTCTTAACCAGGTTAAACAGACCGAGATCTTGAACTATGATGCCATCTAAGCTGGTGTTGACTAATTGATTCAGTAACTTAAATAGTGCCGGTAGTTCATGCTCCAATATCACCACGTTCAGAGTCAGGAACACTTCACATTCATACTGATGAGCGAGCCTTAAGATGCCACAGAGATCATCAAATGAAAGGTTGGCGGCACGATTACGGGCATTAAATGTGTCTAAGCCACAATAGACGGCGTTGGCACCGGCAACAATAGCGGCTTTTATTGCTTCAACGTCACCGCCAGGCGCTAACAACTCAATTTTTCTACTCATCCCAGACTAACTCACTCAATTATTCGATTATCATTTTTTGAGGGGCGATTTTACCCGCATCCCGTAAGTAATGCCATACATTAGGTTTCGATGGATTACTTAGCTGAGCACTAATGGCGATTTTTCTCCTGATTTATTAACTGCATCAGGCTATTAAGTTGAATTATCGTCATGTTTCTCTTTGTTATTTGATTTTCCAAGCTTGAATGATTAGGTTCAATTTCAAGAAAGTAACAAAAGGCAAGTTACCCATGAACCACGAGATACACTTTCAAGAAACGCTCACACAAGATGAACAGCAAATATTGTGGGACGGGATAGAGAAAGCCATTAGCGCCAAAGTGGGCAAAACGGGTCGATATGAACTGTGTTTCTTATTGCGTGATGAGCAGGGAGAAATATTGGGCGGGGTACAAGGTAATTGTGATAATTGGGGCTGGCTGTGGATTGATTCACTCTGGGTGAGTGAGTCATTGCGAGGGCAAGGTTTCGGTAAGAAATTGCTAGAGACGATTGAAGATAAAGCAATTGCTCTCGAGTGCACTCACTCTCACCTAACTAGTTTTACCTTTCAGGCTGTGGATTTTTACAAGAGCCTTGGTTATTCGGTGTTTGGTGAGTTAGCAGATTATCCGAAAGGGCATAGTCGATGCTGGTTGAAGAAGGAACTGGTGGATCGGTAAGTGCATTTTTCATCCCTTTCTCAAGATGAAGATATGCTATATCATGTCGCGCTATTTTCAGCATTAAGTAGAGTGATCAGGTTTGCAAACATTAGCAGCACTTAAAAATGGACAGTTAACATTGACGATACGTTTACAGTTAGCCGAAAACCTAACTGAATTCCCCAAGGAGATCTTCGATTTAGCTGACACATTGGAAGTGTTGGATCTCTCTAATAATTGCTTATCCAGTTTACCCGATGATTTGGGTCGGCTGACTCAGCTCAGGATCCTGTTTCTCTCAAACAATCAGTTTGAAACCTTGCCTAAGGTGTTAGGCGATTGCCCTAAGCTTGAGATGATAGGCTTTAAAGCGAATAAGATTCGCACTGTCGATGAAGATGCGTTGCCAGTGCAGACTCGCTGGTTGATTTTAACTGATAATAAAATCGAGACTCTGCCTAATTCCATGGGGCTACTGTATCGCCTACAGAAACTCGCTCTGGCAGGGAATCGTCTCTCGTCGCTGCCTGAGTCGATGGCCAATTGTAAAAATCTAGAGCTAGTACGTTTATCTGCAAACCAGCTTACTCATTTGCCCGATTGGTTACTGCAATTGCCAAAACTTGCTTGGCTTGCATTTGATGGTAATAAGCTTAGTTCCATGGATAAAATATCCTTAGCTGTACCAGAGATGCTCACGGTCAAGATGACAGATATCGACTTAGCCGAGCAACTTGGCGAAGGAGCATCCGGCGTCATCTATAAGGGCAAGTGGAATCGTCAACCCGTCAGGTTACTTGGCACGCCAGAATTGATTGCGATAAAACTGTTTAAGGGGGAGGTCACCAGTGATGGTTATCCTGCCGATGAACTCGCCTGTTGTTTGCAGGCGGGCGAGCATATTAACCTTATTAAAGTCATCTCTCAGATAAACGAAAAAGAGCATCTGGGTCTGGTGATGGAATTGATCCCGCCGAGTTTCTTTAACTTAGGTTTACCACCATCTCTGGTGACTTGTACGCGAGACACCTTCGAGTCCGGGACTCAGTTTAGCGTGTCACAAATCGCAAAAGTCGTGCTACAGATGGCGGCGACGATGACACATCTGCACAGTCAAGCTGTGAGCCATGGGGATCTTTATGCCCATAACACCATGATTAATGCTGATGCCGAGATGCTATTTGGTGATTTCGGTGCCTCGTCGGATCTATCTGTCCTACCTCAGCTACAAAGAGAAGCGATGCAAGCCATAGAGGTCAGAGCCTTTGGCTGCCTAGTGGACGATCTCTTGTCAGTGAATGCGAAACACTTAAGTGATGATGCTGAGATATCGGGCAAGCAAGCGCTTTTGTCTGTGTTATTGCAAATGAGAGACAGCTGCTTACATGATGAATTTGCACTTCGTCCCAGATTCTTCGAGATTAGCGACAAGTTACAATCAGCGGTTTTGGAACTTGTGAGTGAAGCCTTGCATTAAAGTAGAGAGTTTAAGTTTTGTGTGTAAGTGAACGATAACCAAGCACCAAGAGGTGAAGCAGCAAAAGCCCTGTGAAGCTGATACAAAAAAACAGTAGGGCAATGGACTCGACATGAGAAACTCGTTCGCTATAGAGAAACCACCACAAGGGCCAGGCTATAACTGACAATATTGCCAGTTGCCACATACAAGCCTTACAGCGACCCAGTTTTTGCCTGAAAATTGATGATTCGCAGCTGTTACAGGTCATATATCACAATCCTACTTCTAAGCTTAGCGGCGCATAAAGCGCCTCTATTCAGCAGACATTCGTCAGCATGACTCTTAGACAAAGAATAATCCAATACTAAACAAGGCACTGAAAATCATGGTGAGCTTAGCGGTGCGGCCGAGTAACGGGTTTAACGCCTCTCCTGAAGTCACACTAAAATCACTGCTTAGTTTACGCGCTAATATCAATGAAAAACCCGCGAGTAGGACTGGGGTGCCAGGTAGAAAACCGAGAAAGAAGCTGCCAATAATAAGCGCGAAAGGTAAGTAAACCAAGGCTTGATAGACTACTCTTGCTTGACCTACCCCCATACGAACGGCCAAGGTTTGCTTACCCGCTTTGGCGTCAGTTTCAATATCCCGGGTGTTATTTACCAGCATTATCGCCGCATTTAAGCAGCCTATTGCACTGCCTAATATCCAGGCCGCTGTGCTGGTTTCACCTGCTTGTAGAAAATAACTGCCAACCACGGCCACTAAACCGAAAAAGACAAAGGCCGCCACTTCACCTAAACCGTGAGATGCCAGCGGGTATGGACCTCCGCTATAGCCAAGAGCACCGCAAATGGCGGCAATCGCAAGCAGCGCAATGGGCCAACCTCCATGGTAGATGAGATATGAGCCAACGATAAGCGCCAGTATCAAGCTAAGCACCATGGCGTTGCGGACTTTTTCTGGTGTAAGCAAGCCACTTTGGGTCACCCGCACCGGTCCTAAACGTTCTTCGGTATCGACACCACTCTTAAAGTCAAAGTAATCATTAGCCAAGTTAACTGCAATTTGTAACAAGATAGCGCAAAGCATAGATGTACAGGCGATTAACAAGCTGAACTGATCTAATTTGAGGGCTAATATGTTTCCTACCAAGAGAGGCCCAATTGCCGCCGGCAGTGTACGAGGCCTTATGGCCAAAATCCAAGGGTTCATTTATTCGATTCTTATGGGGGAGCATCTATATGCAGATGCCCACTGGCTATTAATGGTCATATCATATCAAGATGAAGGACTCTAAGCGATCGCCTTATTGAACGTGACTCGGCTTAAATATCAAGATTAAGGATAAATGTTTAAAAGGAATCGGATTTTGTTATCGGCTTCAAAGAAATGACCCAATAGATATGCTTCTATACTTAAACTTGACAAGTTAGCTGGGTAAGACGGTTCAGCCGAAGGAGTCATAGTTTTACACTGATTTACATGCTTAATTTATCCATGTTTACAGTTCGTTTAGAGGCTATTCATTGAGGAAAAGTATCGATGCGTTTTGATAATAGGGTCGCTGTGATAACGGGAGCGGGATCGGGTTTAGGTCGAGCCTATGCCCTTGCTTTAGCCGAGCGTGGTGCCAAGGTGGCATTGATTGACTCTGGTACTGATAAGACTGGAGTCAGCTCTGGGTTAGAGAGCAGCCATCAAGCCGTGCTAGCGCTGGGTGAGCAATCTATGCTATTTAACTTAGATGTCAGCGACTTCGCCGGCGTCAAACAGGCCGTGGCGGAGATCATTAGTCACTGGGGGCGTATCGATATTCTAGTCAATAATGCTGGAATTCATGCTCCCTGCGACTTTGATAATCTAACTGTCGATATGTGGCAGCATCAGTTAAATACCGATCTTAATGGTAGCTTCTACATGACCAAGGCGATATGGCCGCAGATGAAGCGGCAAGGCTATGGCAGGGTGGTAATGATCAGTGCGGCCAGTGGTTTGTATGGCGATATGCATGAAACCTCATACAGTGCCAGCAAGATGGGCTTGATAGGTTTAGTTAACAGCCTCTACCTCGAAGGAGTTGATCACAATATTAAGGTCAACACCTTAACGCCCCACGCCCTGACTCCAATGACAGCAAATCGACTCGCATCTTCGGTAAAGCCGCTTTTCTCTAAATCATCAATCACGGCGAGCATGATGTTCCTCTGCGGTGCAGAAGCGCCTACGGGTCAGCATTTACTCACAGCGGCAGGGAGTGTCAGTCACGGTCAATTTACCGAGTTCAAGTCTTGTTATTTACCTGCCGAGGCATGTAAGCCTGAGGCGATACAAGATAGTTGGCAGCAGATATATCAGGCGCAGCCAGTTAACTTACACCGAAGTGGTGAGGATCAAATACTCGCCTGGGCCAAGAGAGGAGCAGGCGAGCGTCATATTACAATTGAATGAAAACTTGTCTATGACAGGAATCTTTTGCTTAGTTTGGTGTCAGACTCTCTAAGCTCTAAGAATGAACGGATAAGCTGTATCTAGCTTGTGTGTCACTAGGGCGGCTTTCCCCCTCCTCACTCAGTAAAACTCTGGCTTGAAGACCATTATGTGAGTTAAGCTGTGTGGCTGTTGATTAGGTGTGTGAGGCATGCAGTGAGTCAGGTATTAAATGATCTATTATCTTTACTCTCTTTAGAGCGAATCGAAGAGGGGCTATTTCGAGGTCAGAGTCAAGATTTAGGCTTCGGCCATGTCTTCGGTGGTCAAGTGATGGGGCAGGCTTTAAGCGCAGCCAAACAGACTGTTTCGGCATCACGTCAGGTCCACTCTTTGCATTCCTATTTTCTTCGTGCCGGTGATGAGAAACTGCCTATCGTTTATGATGTTGAAGTCATGCGTGATGGTGGGAGTTTCAGTGCAAGAAGAGTCAAGGCGATTCAGAAAGGTCGGCCTATCTTCTACATGACCTGTTCATTTCAAGAGTTTGAACAGGGGCTTGATCATCAAGATAAAATGCCTAATGTACCTGGCCCTGAGGGTTTACTGAACCAGCAGGAACTGGCCATGGCACTTCAAGATAAAGTGCCACCTAAAATGTTGGAAAAATTTATGGCAGATGCACCGATTGAGATGCGTCTGGTCGATGCCTGTAATCCTATGGTATCGACAATCACAGAGCCTAAACGCTATGTGTGGATCAGGGCCAATGGCCAAGTGCCAACAGACTTTTCGGTCAACGAATATTTGTTGGCTTATGCGTCGGATTTCAACTTTCTGGTCACGGCAGCGCAGCCTCACGGGGTCTCCTTTCTGACTCCTGGCATGCGTATGGCGACGATCGACCATTCTATGTGGTTCCATCGACCACTGGATCTGAATGACTGGCTGCTTTATAGCATAGAGAGCCCGAGCGCCAGCGGTGGCAGAGGCTTTGTTAAAGGGCAGTTTTTCAATCAGAAAGGTGAGCTAGTGGCATCTGCGACGCAAGAAGGTTTAATGCGCATGGTTTCGCCAAAATAGCGCAGGCGAGACAGGGAAATATTGATGGCTCAATTGGGCCGTTTGTTGAAATAAGGGTTTTATAATGTTGGTAATGTTGAAAAGAACCATAATATTATTGGTTTGTGTCCTATCGCTTTCGGCCTGCGTGACAGT
Organism: Shewanella sp. YLB-07; assembly: GCF_009377275.1. NCBI lineage: Bacteria > Pseudomonadati > Pseudomonadota > Gammaproteobacteria > Alteromonadales > Shewanellaceae > Shewanella > Shewanella sp. YLB-07. The sequence continues at coordinate 382,217 of NZ_VOQB01000002.1, forward strand.
AGAGGCAGAGCCGCCGATTATCATTAATGGTGCTGCTGGATATTTGGAGAAGATTAATCTGCCCCAGGGGAGCAAGATCACCATCGCCATCATAGATATGGACACTCCTGGTGCAATAGTAGCGCAGAAAAGTTTCGATATTGCCAGAGCGCCGGTGCCGTTTAAATTTATTTTACCGGCTGAAACGGTAGAAGAAAATATAAACTACGGGGTCGTTGCTATGATCCTGTATCAAAATCAGGTTATTTTTCAGACTTATGATAGATTCCCAATTATTAGCAATGGTAAATACACTACGGAAGTATTGATGAAGGCGGTTAGGTAGTTAACTTAGTTCATTAATACATCATTGAATTAAAGGGGGCTTAAGGCCCCTTTTTTGTGGCTGACATTTGGGACGTTAGATGGGAAGTTAGATGATGAGGGTAATTATTTAGATTAGCTATTTTCAAGCAATGTTACTTGATTGTGAATATTGTATGCAATAAGCTGGTGTTAACCTTTTCACATGGAGTGTCTTGTGCGATTTATTGGTAGCCATCAAATTATTAAAAATTTCGAACTAATGAGCAGCCCTGAGCCAGACAATAGCCTTGAGCTAAATAACAGCTCTGAGCGGTCTAACTGCAATGAACCGAATAGCCAGACTGGTCTCTTATGTGGGGGAAAGTCCAAGGCCACTCATCAGGATATCCAGGCATTGTTACTGCTTGTCTCCGGGATAATACTGTTCTTGATTGCTGGCTGCACTGATGAGAAGGATATATCCACTAACGATGCCAAAATAGCTAAGGTCGAAGAGGTACAGATCCCGGCAAAGATAGCGACGTTTAATCAATTTTGGCAGCTTACTGATAACGGCATTCACTGGTCTGTGAATTCACCACATCAAGATCAGCTAGAGATGAGTGGATTGCAAGTCTCCGCGGTTATTGATTATGGCTTGGGAACAGATGGCAACTTGGTGCTCGAAAAAACCTTAGTCTGGCCCATGTTGCGCACGCTGCCAAACGATACCCATGCCAGTTTGATTCGCAATTTTTCAAGCCAAGTCGCACCCGATATTTATATCGATGAGGAGCGAGTCACACACGGCGGCCTCAAGGATGTGATGTTTGATGGCCAGTTGACCTTAGTACAGATGCTGAGCACAGACCTCAAGTTAACCCGAACCATTTCTGTTCACCCAAGTGAACCCGCATTGATTGAGCGTTGGCAGTTTGAAAACCAAGGTTCAGATGTTCTGGGTTTGCGATTAACCCCATTGAGAGAATTGGAGACCACTTTAGCGAGTCAAGGTGAATATGGCAGCTACCAGATATCTGTTGATGCAGATGAGCTAAATAGGCGGCTTTCTGCCGGAGACATTGTGGAGCACTTTATTGTATACAGTGCCAAGTTAGCCGATGAAATGATCTATATCGAACCTGCACGAGCACTTGAGCAAAGAGCACTACAAGTAGAAGCTTGGCGCAGCGCACTTAAACTTGAGACTCCAGATCCCAAGATTAACCAGATGTTTGAGTTTGCAAAATTCAGAGCCACAGAATCAATTTTTTCCACTCGAGGCGGTTTAGCTCACGGCCCAGGTGGTACGCGTTATTACGCCGCCATTTGGGCTAATGATCAAGCCGAGTATGTGAATCCATTCTTCCCTTACTTAGGCGATAAGCGAGGCGTTGAGTCGGCCTTAAATAGTTTTAGCTGGTTTGCTCGTTACATGAATTCAGATTATAAGCCATTGCCATCTTCTATCATCGCCGAAGGGAAAGGTTTTTGGAACGGGGCTGGTGATCGTGGAGATTGCGCCATGATTGCCTATGGGGCCAGTGATTTTTCGCTATCCCTAGGCGATGCCACAGCGGCTAAGCAGTTAATGCCCCTCATCGATTGGTGTCTTGAATATAACCGTCGACAGCGAATAGAGAGTGGGGTGATCGCCAGTGATAGCGATGAGCTTGAGGGGCGCTTTCCAGCTGGTAATGCAAATTTAAGCACCAATGTCTTGGCTTATGGCGGTCTAATACGAGCCGCTCGACTCAAATCTGCGTTAGGTGAATCTTCTGAGGGCCTGTTGGAAGAAGCCAAGCAGTTAAAATCTGCAATTATCAAATATTTTTCAGCTGAAATCAGCGGCTATCAGACTTACCGATATTTTGAGGGCAACAATAAGCTCAGGGCCTGGATTGCATTGCCATTAGCCTTCGGTTTCGATGCGAATAAGCAGGGGACGATCGATGCATTATTGTCTGACAAATTATGGACGATAGATGGCTTGCTGACTGAAGAAGGTGATAAGACATTCTGGGACCGTTCTACCCTGTATGGATTTAGAGCCTTAATGAAAGTCGGTGAACTTGAGCGGGTTTGGCCCTACTTCGAGCACTACAGTTACAAGCGATTGACTGGGGAACACGTTCCTTATGCTGTAGAGGCTTGGCCTGAGGGAGAGCAACGTCACTTATCGGCAGAAAGTGGTCTATATGCCAGGGTGGTTGTTGAAGGTTTATTCGGCATAGAGCCTATGGGATTCAATGAGTTTCTGCTCGCCCCGCGTCTGCCTGAGCATTGGGATAAAATGGCATTACGGAAAATATACGCTTTTAACGGGCCCTTCGATATTGAGGTTCACCGACAGGAGAAAGCGTTTACTGTTGATATTTTGCGTAATGGCAATCTGGAGCAATCCTTTGTTTGGGATGGCATAGCGCCTTTTACTGTCAAACTATAGCCCAGTCTTCTAGGTTTCATATCGGGTATAGATTAGTATTTATCATCAGTTTCTTAACTTGGACAAAAAGTGAATTCAAGGTCGACAAGGCAATATGAGATCGAGCAATGGCTGCAACAGGATTCAGTCAGGATGGAAGCCATAGAGTTTGCAATTAAGCTCAATCTGCCTCAATGGTTATTAGCTGCTGGGTTTGTGCGCGATCTGGTATGGGATAGGTTACATGGGGCGTCGAGCCATCTTCTTAATGATATCGACCTCATCTACTTCGATGCGGATGATCTCAGTGAGAGTCGAGAGAAAGCCTATGAAAAGCAGCTAGAGTCATGGGCGCCTCATCTGCCCTGGTCGGTTAAGAATCAAGCGAGAATGCATATTCGAAACTGTGATGCACCTTACACTAGCTGTGAACATGCCATGTCATTCTGGCCAGAATGTGAGACGGCGATTGGTATTCATGTATCGCGACAAGATCATCGCTTCGATTTTGTTGCACCTTTTGGATTTGAAAGCCTGTTCGACTTAAAGCTCACCCATAATCCTAAGCGTGAGCTGTCACTATTCAATGTAAGAAAAGACCAGAAAGCCTGGTTAACTCGATACCCTAAACTACAATTAGCCTGATCCCTCCCACTGTGTTTCTTTTGGTTAACCTTCACTTTTTCTGTCTGTAGCCTAATTTTTACTACGTCCTAGTGAATACACTAGGACTTTGTTAGCAGTGAGATCTAAGTCATTAAATTATAAGGTGCATCTTCAATGTTTGTTATTAAAGTGTGATGCATGTCACCTTGGGGTACTTATAAGTAGGTATCTAGCTTGCTTATTGATTTGGATCAACTTGTTACAGGTTTAGATCTGGCAGGATGCCGACAAATGTAATAAGCATGATAATAAAAACGACAATTAGTCTTGTATTAATGGAGTAGTATGATGAAAAAAAATATCATTTCCGGATTAATCGCGGCCGCCCTACTGGCTACAGGTTTTACAGCTTCTGTTTCGGCTCATCAAGCTGGTGACATTATCATTCGTGCCGGTGTTGCCGTTGTCGCACCGAACGATTCTAGTGAGCAGGTAGCGGACTTCGGTGAATTCGGCGTGAGCAGTAATACTCAATTAGGGCTTAACTTCGGCTATATGTTGACCGATAACATAGGCATTGAGTTGTTAGCGGCGACACCATTCAGTCACGATATTTCTCTGCCTGGTGAAGGTAAGATAGCCGAAACTAAGCAGCTACCGCCTACCTTAGTAGTCCAATACTATTTTGGGAATGCTGAGTCCAAGTTACGTCCTTACATAGGCGGCGGAGTTAACTTCACTAACTTCTACGACAATGAATTCACCAATGATCTGGGTGGGGCGTTATCGGATCTGAGTATGAGCAGTTCGTGGGGGCTAGCAGCTCAGGTTGGCATCGACTATCAAGTGAATAAGAACTGGCTAGTGAATGCCTCTGTCTGGTACGCACAAATCAGTACCGACGTGAAGTTCAATCTTGGCGGTTCGCCGACGACTATCGAAACCGATATCGACCCTTGGGTTTATATGGTCAGCGTAGGTTATACCTTCTAAACTCGTTTCGTAAAAAAGATTCGTAAAGCAAGTTTAGTAAAACCTGCTTCGTAAATCAAAACAAAGGAGCCAATTGGCTCCTTTGTTGTTTTGCTTTCACTGCTTATTACGAGAGCAGTTATCGACTTATTTCTTGCCTTCGGCTTTGGCCGCGAGGCGCTCCGCTTTAGTACGCCAGTGACGCGTATTGTAGATAAATTCAGGCAATAGCTTAGTCAACCAGGCCACCAGAAGCCAACGCTTAGTCACATAGACCTTACGTTTCGCCTTTTGCATTGCTTTAATGATTTGCCTAGCCACCTCATCGGGTGGGGATAACCATAAACGGCTCTGCTGCATCGCGGCCTTATCGAGTAAACCTAGCTGAATATCTGTAATAGTAATTGGTAATTTTAGTCTTTGGGCATGCATACTTAAGCCATCTAAGTAGTTGCTGGCGAAGGCTTTAGAAGCATGATAAGCCACACTCGGGCCACCACGTAGGCCGGCAATGGAATTGATTGCCGCGAGTTGGCCATAGCCTTGATCTCTAAATAGCTTAAATGCTGTGTTGCAGATAGCCGCGTAGCCCTGAACATTGACTGTGATGATATCTTGCTCAGGCAGCCAAGGGAGCTGTGGGTCATAACTGTTTAAGCCGGTATTCACTATGACTAAATGCGCGCCGCCTAGCTTTTCCCAGACTTGTTCGAGAGTGGCGATGATCTTCTGCGGTGCAGTGATTTCGAGTGGGAAGACATGTGTCTGAGTAGGAAGCGAGTCGACAAACTCTTGCAGTGAATCCGGGTCTTGTGCCAGTAGGGCAAGTTCAACACCTTGACTCGCAAGTTGTTTGGCAATTTCACGGCTCAGAAGGGAGTTCGCCCCCACGATAATGGCAGTTGCTTTGGTCATTAGGCTATTCGACTTAATTTGGGTAGCCCATGATAGGAAGATATCAGTAGGAGGACAAGGCTAATGACTTATCGCTGTGAAGCGAGAGGTATATTGTCAGCTAACAAGTTGCAAATTATCTTTTAGCCTCAAGCGTTTTGCTTTTACTTCCATCCTCAACAACCTCAATAACAATGCTTATGTTTTTGCATTGGGATTTGATGTGCCCAAGGAGGACTCTCCGATAACAGAAGGGCTAAAGCGTCTGCAACAACTGCAAAGCCTAACCGTTATGGAAAAAGCTAATGCTAAGCAAACTGCAAACTGCAAGCTATGAGCCACCTAAATTGCCACTAGAAAACTGCCTGAGCGAAGATGATTTTTTGATGGCTTGTAAAGCCAGCTTAAAGCGCTTTTAATTGAAAACCTATGGCTAATCGAACGGTATCAACAGCTACTCGATATTAGTAACTGGCAAGACAGCACCCATTACAACGCCTTTATCAATTCCCTGCCATTTCGAAGCCTGCTAGCCGCACAGAAACTCTATCTTCTCGATGTTTATCAAAATAGAAATAGCACAGCGCCGAGCTTGACCGCTCAAGCTATCGAGCAAGATATGATGTTTTGGCAAAGGTTATCTGTAAACACTCATATATTGAGCAGTAAGGTGGCCAGCGCTGGCGCTATGTCGGTAAATATGAAACTTGGCGAAATAATTATTAATCAGTTAGCGCTAGAACAAGAGGCCGTCGCTATACCTGAAATCTGGCAACTGCCCATGTCACCTCAAGTGTTATCGCTAAACAATGCCAAATTGGGTGAGTGGCATTACTTCACTAAGATAACTGAGGCCACTCAAGTCGTCGATAGCAACACAGACATAGCAATACAGGCCGTCGAGTTTCTGATGCTCCCACCAAGATACAGCCAACCGCTACGCAGTGATTCTCTTGGGCTCAAAGCCCCAGGAAGACTGCCAAATCAGCCTATCGATTGATACCATTAGTCAGTATATCTTCAATCCCATAGGGAAAATTACTCTCTGTTCAGGAATGCCCTCATTTGACAGCTACCAAGCAAGCCTTGATAGACTCGATCAACATAGGGCCAGCCTAGCCCTCCAGTTTGAGCAAGAAACCACAGATACTAAAAACAATACACAATAGTGAGCAAGTTTAGTTTTACTGATAATAATCCTTATTGATAACTATTTTTAACGGGGACGGCTTATACTGTGATTACAAGTGGCCAAACTTGTTCCTGGACAGAAATGGGTTAAAGTTAAAGCTCTTAAAATGATTTTTGATATTAGGGAAAGTATGGCAATAGGACAGGCCGTAACATGGGCTTGTTATAAGCTCAGTTGTTTTTGTAAAAAATAACTTGTGTGTCCTTGAGGCATATTAGATAACTCACCAAAAACTGAATAGCCTGCTTTAACGTAAAACCCTAAAGCTTGAAAAGTAGTTGTTTCGAGGCGAATATTGGTCGTATTTTTTGATAAAGAATATTTTTCCATTTCCGATAAAAGTTTTGCTCCCCAACCGTCTTTACGAATACTTTCATCAACCCAAAGCCCTTGAATGTACATCCAATTCCAGTTTATTTCTCCCAGAATACCTCCAACAATGACACCAGAATCATTTTTCACAAAAGACGAAACTGTCTCTCTATGTACGGCCCCAGTAAAAGATTCATTATATTTAGTTAGACCAGCTTTTAAAGCTTCAAAGTCATTATCTTTAGGCGGTAAAGGTTTTGTTATCTCCATGCTATGCACTCCAGTTGGCATATAACCCCCATATCTAGGGAATCCCAAGGTATCATTCAAATCGTCATCGTCATCGTCATCTTCAAAAGAAAAATAGTGTTAAAAGGTATTGGCGAACACAAAAAACTCAAATTAAGCTGGCAACTCATGGTTTCTATCAATACGTTGCCAACAATATAGAGTGTGCCTATAACGATGCAGTACCTTAGGTCAAAGGGTAAAAGTGCTTGATATTTAATCGCATGAGATTAAACCCTGTGAAACGCCATGGTAATTTCAAATTCCTCTGATGCATTCACACTGGACGCGACTCTACAAGTTCGACAGCGGACGCTTCTTTAATTGTATGAACTCTAAATCGAAGGAATTGCTAGATAAGTTAGCCTGCCAAATTCTTGGATTGAAATTACTCTTTAAAATTATTTCTAACACTGCTTGTTTATCTATATTACTAATTTCTGAGCCTAGGTATACATCCGTTATTGTACTAGAATGCAGCAATAGTGACTCCCCATCATTAGGTAATCTCATTGCACTTGGTACGAACATGGTCCTGTATTCATCTTCATACTCCCAAGCTTTTGCTTTAACTAATACTGGCTTGAATGCTCTTTCATCTGGAGGTAAAGGAAAGGTAATCTGAGGATAGTCATTGCTATACTCAACCTTATATGCAAACGCAATCGGCATTATGGTGGCATCAAACTCAACACAAATTCCTTTATGTGAGTTAGCATAATGAGACCAAAACAGTAAGTTTTTTTTATTAGTGGTAAAACTGCAAATTCTTAATTCGTTAAATATCTTCGCAGTGGCAGATGCGATTGAAGTAGGAATGAAGTTTGGGTCTTTCATAGAGTTACTTATCAAAGTTTCCGCATTTTTCCTACTCATTCCATTATTCCGAGCAACTTTCTTAAGGTGTTCCCTTATTGCCCTAGCGTTGTTTTTTGAATTATCCATCGTGAAGTGAGGCTTACCTTCAAATGGATCATTAAACCCACTAGTCAAAGAATGATATAACTTATTTTCAATGAAAAGGTGCTCTAGAAACTCAGTATTTTCTGAGCATATCGGCATAAAACGAAAAAGAGCACTGACCTCGCTTTGGTCAGGCCAAGGATGAACTTGTTTAAACTCCTCGATGCTCAAATGTCTTTCCTTGTGCATAACCGCGTATTAGCGAAAATCCCGATAAACACTCTAGCAACACTAAGGTTGATTAGTCGTCAAATCGATATTTATTCATAGTGATTTTAGTAACTTACCACTAAATCCATCGTCAGGCAATTGAATGTGGAATGGGAAAACTAGAATTTAGATAATTTAAAATTCTAGGGGCTCGTTAAACTCTATTAGCGAAAAAATAAACTTTATTTTCAGTCTCTTATGGTGAACAGTTTAGTTCGTTGAGAATTTACATGTTTTACATAATGAAAAAAATGAGTATTTAATAGGTATTTAATTATATACGTACCTAGTCTTTAGGCATCTATAGGCATCTATAGGCATCAAGTCAAATGGCAAAGTTGATTAGAAAGTGTAAGACCATATTGGCTGATCTATGATGAATTTACTTATCCTGTTAACACGTAAAAGAGCAGTAATATGTCAGTCACTTTCCTAAATTAATAATCAGCAAATAACCTTGCATGGAAAGTTGCTTCACTCACTGTTCAATATTGATGGAGCAGATCAGTTAGGATTGCAGTTCGTCTTTAGCCTTAACTTGCTGTTGCAATGTTGTTTCGAGGAGTCTCAAATGCAACTCTTTAGCTTTGGCTTCGTTTTCACGCGCGTTGTTTAACCATTTTGGAGAATAAGAAGACGTGATATGCTCCCACGTAATTTGATCTTTGTAGCCAAGTTCATTCGCCATCACTTCCAACAATTTTGTATGGCTATTTTGAACTTTATGAAGATCTGGCGGCGACATATGGTATGCATCATATAGATTTCTCCACGCTTCTCGAACCTTACTGCGATCATAGAATACTACATCAATGCTATTTACAGATTTAACGTAATCCATGTTTGCATTGTTTTCCCTAGTCATCATCAACGTCTTGAAGATATCTAGACGATCTTGTCTAACCTGATGCTTTTTATTTAGCCACAAAGTTACCAGCACGGCGACAAGAGGCGAGGATACGATAGCTATTAGCTCAGGTAGATTGTTTAGTTCCATTAATGAAAATCACCTACAGTTCAAATATTTGAACATAGTACTTCTAAGACGATGAAATGTATATTATCTGGTACCGCCCTAACGAAACTTAGATGGAAAGGGAAGCTAAGTTGATATAATTCAGCCTGTTTAATATGATGAGAGAGTGCTTTACGAAGTCCGATAGGATAACTCTTAGTAGGGAAAATACACATCAACAGGATATGAATGAGTATTTAATCTAACGCACAATGGGGCAGAAATGACTTAGAGCGATCACTCTAAGTCATAAATGGACAAAAATGAGTTAGTGTTTAGGCTCTAACTCTTGAGCTTTTGGTTAGATAAAGTATTGTAATTAGAGATGCGTTAACACTCGGCTCATCGGCGATCGAAGTTAGTCTGTAGGCCAAAGCAGGAATGAAATGCAGCCGTTTGTTAGGCTTGAAGCATAGAAATATATTCATTTTTTAGATTCTCAAGGTCATTTTTTATACCAAGTTCGTGATGTGAATTGTTCCGTTCCATGACTTGGTATAGGCATTGAAAAGCGACTGCGAGAGGAGAACAAAGCATAGAATTTACACTATCTCGATAAATAATCCCATTACCATCTCTTTCTATCATTTGCCCGATTGAAGCTACCCCCCAATGCTGCCAATCAGAATATGGCGAGTAAAGTTCAGCGTATAGATCAACTCCACCAACATCTTTGGAAATAGCCTTCAAAGATTTACCACACCGCCAATTTTTATGAAAAGGATCTTCATTTTCAGGAATAGGCTTGTCTTTGAATTTATTTAACTTGAAATTATTGCCATTCTCGATAATAAATTTTTCGATACGGCTAGCATACTCAGGGTCTACATCCCTTCCGTTATTGATCATATCACGAGCAACTCGCCAATCATTTATCCAAGCATACCCCCTCCATTTAAAAGCCTGTTCAGGCTCCTTAAAACACCATAATAGCTGAACTAATCCTTCAATCATTGTTCTTGAAATTAGTTGTACATCAGGGTGTGGAAGCAACCTCAATATTGCAGACATATGATCGTTTTGTTTACTCAAAAAACATTGCGACATAAAACCAAGATGATCCGTATCATCTAGACTACAACGAGTATTATCTTGGCAAAAAACTAGCAGCTCCTCACAATGACTTTTAAGCAAACTCAGTTGATGATCGGAATATCTCATTCTTTCTACCACCTCTTAGAAGCCTTACGCCTTTGATGCCCATTTTTAGGCTTACGAACCTATTGCTGCTTTACAAACAGGACAACTACGGAATCGACTGTTTACACTATTAGTCATACTTTTACTGCGCTTTGAATCCCAACAACCTCAGTTATACTACTTTTTTCTCCGACGAGCTATAGGGCAATCAGTCTTTGGGCGGTGAGTAAAACGGTCAAAATCGATTAGAAAAAGTCAGGCTATGTTTGACTGGTTCTGGATCGCCTAGTTGTTGCTACCAACACATTTTGGGACAATTCTGAATGACATGCTTTACCGTCGCCCTACAACTCAGAGAAAATCAGCTCAAAACTTGAATCAGATAATGATGCTTTCCATATTTTTGGACACAAATGGCTTAGTGTTAAAACTCTAATTTATAATGTTTTGGTTAGGGAAAGTATAGCAACTAGGGGATGCCGTACCACCGCACTGAGGTGTGAGCAACGCCGAAACCATTACGCCTTAAAATGACAAACACTCGGTAAACTGACAACGCTGAGTGTAATAAATAGTGTTGATGTAATTGTTTATGTTCAATTTTCGCTATAGCCCTTGAATTTGAGTTTCTAAAACAAAAGCTTTTCTTTTACACTCATCAGCTAATTTTGAATCTCCAATAACAGTATTCAATAATGTTTCATAATTTTTGTATGCTGCGTACAATAAGCGATTATCCATTTTCTCAGTTTTTATAATTTTCTCGTAAGCTTGTGAGGCCGTCTTAGCATCCAAACTGTTCCTAATGTTATTAGAAAGTAATAATGCATAGTTACATAGTAATTTATTATCATCAGGTCTAATAAATAACGCTTTTTCTAACAGTTCCCTTGCCCGTTTTGGATTGTTTAATCTAATAGAAAGCAACACAGAATAACCATGTAATGCTTCTACATGTGTTGGGTTTATTTTTAATTCTTTTTCATAATATACTTTCGCAGTGCCATAGTCATTATAATGAAAAAGTACGAAATTTGCGTAATTACTATTAACATCTTTATATTTTGAGAACTCACTTACAAGTTTTTCATAAATACATTTTGCATAAGTTAACGTTTTTTCATCTTGTGATTTAGCATATATAGTTGTTAGTAACAAGCCGTAATTTGACAACGTAACATATCGTTCATTATCTAACAATTGCATATTCAATAGTTTTTCATAAATAACTTTTGCATCATTATCATGTGAATACCTCGCGAGTATCACTGCTTTTCTAAATGAATTTTCAATTATCGTTTTATTATCACATGAACTTTTTAGTACCTTTTCTATCTCAAATAAATCACGTTGATCAAGTACTTCTCTCTCATTGTCTCTATTGTTAATAACGTGTAGGGTTTTAGCCACGTATAGTTCTGGTAGTTTAATGAAATCTAATAATGATTTAAAACCTTCTTCAGATAAATCTTTATATGTTTTAGAATTCATATCCTTTATGAAATTGACAATTGGTATTATATTATTTTTTATTTTTTCAATCTTTATTCTTTGTTCCTCTAGCTGACTAATCATCCTCAAATCATCAACACTTCGAATATCCATCTCAATTTGTTTGAATTTTTCATTCCAAAATTTAGCAATTTTTGTGCTAACAATTTCTGAGTATGTTTCAGAATCCTTAACAATGGGTAATATTTTATTCTTCTCATCAAATAATAAATTGAATTCATAAAGGCAGTTTTCAGATTTAAAGTAATCTGAACTTACGATTACCATTAAATAATCTTTCTCAATAGCTGAGTCCATATATTGCTTTAAGGAATCTTTGTATTCTAAACGTCTAATATCCCTAAACAGTTCAACTCCAACATCTTTGAAGAAAACTTCAATATTATCAACAATTTCCCTATCTTGATGATTATATGAAATAAAAATAGTTGACTTCTTTTTCATTCAAACTCCACGCGAATATACTTACAATATAAGTTTTTTAAACATGACATTTGTTATAATGCGCATGCGCAGTTACTTCATTAGGCCAGTAAAAACACGAATAGCTAATTGTTTAACTCACAACGGTTTTTACGATTACCTCCAATGCACATTTTGTGCGAAATGAAAACGCACACTTTGTGTGCCCACTTGTCCTAAAACCATGCGTAATCTATTTTAGTCCTTTGAATTTACACTAATTTGCATTTTTGCTCAATAGTAATTAGTGAGCCGTTAGACGTGATTTCTGTGATGTCTGCAAAAATCTAATATCACAGTCTAAACACTACTGAACAGATAAAATGACCTTTCCCGCTGATGAGAATAAATATCGAAAAAAGGTTGAGGAGATATTTAACCAAGTGCAAGCGCTAACTCATTTTGGGGCATAAGTGAGTTACGGAACACTAGCCATAACCACAATCGAAGAGAGAAATAACCGAGTGCAGGTGCGGCTGCGGACTTCGGCTTCAAGGATGAAGCCGCAGAGCGTATAGGGATATATTCACAGCGCGCCGCAGAAGTAGCTGCACATTCCTCGCCGGACAGGCGTTTGGTTACATTGAAGGTACGACCTTCAATCACAAATCCCAATACGAATTAAGCCAAGTGAATCGAACAAAAAATGTAATCAGTCTTCATTCGAAGGCTCGCTAACTTTGGGGCAGAAGTGAGCTAGGAAGCCTAGTAATAAAGCTAAATCGAAGAGACCCCATTCTTGTAGAACAGCCAGGTGTAGATGCGGCTACGAGCTTCCAAAACAGGGCCAAAAATGTTCCCTACATTTTTCGGCATTTCCACCATCCGTGGCGGTCAGATGATTTGGCAGAGCCCACAGGGATGTGCTTGAATGATATCCTATCTAAAGGCCAGTTCGGCATCCATGCCTCTCGTTCATAAGCACATGGCTACGCCATATTCACCGTTTCGTAGAAGTATCTGCACTTAAGCACGCTGCAGGCGATAGATTACAATGAAGACTAAACCTTCAAACACACTCCCCAATACCCACTCAGCCAAAAGCTAAACCAGAAAATTTCATTCAGCTTAATTCGAAGCCTGCTCTCTTGGTGGGAATTTAACTGGCCATGGTTACAATATGCCAATGTATGTGGTCTGCTTTAGTTTTAAGCGCATAGTAGAATAATATTTGAGCCAGTCATTTTACAATGGACGTATGGACATCTAGAGGTCTTAATGTATGATTAGGAGAGATACAATGAAAAAATGGTTGAAACTGGTTTTACCTTTGGTCATGGCTGCTGCAACTTTAGTAGGCTGCGCAACACCCAACGCGGTTGTCGAGATACAGGGAGAGATTTGGTACAGGGAGCGCATCGCCTTGCCACAAGATGCTGTGTTGACGGTCCAGGTCAAAGATGTGTCCTTGATGGATGTGCCTGCAGTGGTAATGGCTGAGATTGAGAGAAGTGATGTGACTTCTCCTGCCCCGTTTCACTTTTTGATAAACAGAGATCAATTTGAAGCGGGTCATACCTACTCGATAGGAGCAAGCATTCGCCTCAATGACAAGCTGATGTTTATCAATACTCAAGCGTACAACATAGATTTAGGCTCAACAGTGCCTATGTCTATCATGGTAGAAAAAGTGGGTCGCTAAGCCGGATTACTGATTTAGCCACATTTTTCTACTACTTGGTTAATCAAACGATAGAGGATGAGGCGCTGTATGCCGGTTAAAATTCCCGATAATCTGCCCGCGGCAGGTATTTTAGAGTCAGAAAACATTTTCGTCATGTCCGAGACTCGAGCCGCGAATCAGGACATTCGTCCGATGAAAGTGCTGATCTTGAATCTGATGCCCAATAAGATAGAGACAGAGACTCAGTTACTGCGCTTATTGGGGAACACACCACTACAGGTGGATGTGGATTTGCTGCGGATCCACGATAAAGAATCTAAGCATACCTCTATCGATCATATGAATAATTTCTATCGGGATTTTGAGGCGGTTAGCCATAAAAATTACGATGGCCTGATCATCACGGGGGCTCCTCTGGGGCAGCTCGAGTTTGAAGACGTGACCTATTGGGATCATATACGTGAAATTATCGACTGGTCTCAACGCCATGTTACCTCTGTGCTTTTTCTATGTTGGGCGGCTCATGCGGCACTCTATCACCTGTATGGCTTGAATAGAAAACTGCTCAAGTCTAAACGTTCAGGGGTCTTCCTGCATCAGCGAACCTGTCAACATTACCCTCTGTTACGCGGTTTCGATGATGAATTTTTAGCGCCACATTCCCGGTTTGCTCAGATGGATATTGATGAACTTAAGGCCCACCCCGCTCTGCAGGTGTTAACGGAATCCGATGAGGCTGGGGCTTATATGGTGCTCAGTACCAATAGCCGAAATCTGTTTGTGATGGGTCATCCCGAGTATCAGAAGGCGACGCTTAGAGATGAGTACCTACGGGATCTCGCCGAGGGGCTTGAGCCTGAAACCCCACAGAATTATTTTAGAAATAATGATCCTAAACAGGAGCCTGTCGCTCGCTGGCATGGACATGGCAGCTTGTTGGTCAGTAATTGGCTCAACTATTATGTATATCAGTTAACCCCCTATAATCTGGATGATATGAGTGCCATCACCCCCTGGGAGGAGGAAGTGTAACCTTTCTAATTATAAGGGTATTTTGAAGAATCAATTGAATAACATAAAAGCTACCTAGGTGGCTTTTGTTTTGTCTGCGATCAACCATGATTGAATCGCTGGACTGTGGAATATCAGGTTTACACCTAAGCCTGTTCTAGTTGTAAAGGCTATAACTTCCCGACTTGGCTCAGTCTAAAGTGCTGGCTGACTTGTCTATAAAACACGCTGATTTATATGCGTGTTCATCGTCTTAATTTTTTTAAAATCAAAAGAAACAGTTTGTTAAGACCTTAGCTTAATAACGTCGATTTTCATTCCAGCCAGGTTCTGCGATCTCGTCAATCACTCATCTAGACTAAAGGATTGGTCTAGGGGCGAACGAATACGACTTGTGAATGATATGTTGTTATTTTGTTGTCTCACTTGTCTTCCTTCAGGTAGAGTTTTTTACCTTGCCTCGATTCATAAAAAACTAGCGCAAAACTAGTATCCCGAGGCAGAACTCTATCTCAACAACTGGAAGTTAACGCAGGGGATTCACGTGTTGAATAAAAAACTATTGCAACTAGCCATAGCGCTAGCAGGATTGTCAGGTAATGCGCTCGCAGCAGAGCGTGAACATTCACATCAATCAGGTGCATTCGATCTGGTCATTGCCGACGAGCAAAGACTGATTCAAATGTTAAAAAAATCAGGGAAAATATCTCAAGGGGCTTCATTTAAAGAAGCCGAGGTCGCGCTACGCGGTTTCCTACACACTCGTCAACAGGAAGAGGCGCTGAGAGCTGCAAACTTAGATGCCCAAGCGACGAGTAATTTCGCCATGGATAGCGAGATCAAATCATCTGGCAAGAAAGCCCGCAAGGACAGGGGAAAGAAGCCTGGTAAATTAGGTTCATCGCGTAGAAATCGTCCTGACAATATGATGTTGGAAGACTATAGCGGTGAAACGCGTCAGGGCCGTGTGCTGGCCATCTTGATGGAGTTCCCTGATTTCCCTCATAACTCAATCCTGCCGGAAGATTCCGGTATGTATTATGAAGATTATAATCAAGATCATTATCGTGAAATCTTGTTCGGTGCCAATGGCTGGGTAGCCCCTAACGGGCATCATGCCAACTCATTTACGCAATTTTATGAAAAGCAGTCTGGTGGAAGTTATTCACTCACAGGTGATGTAGCCGGTTGGTATATGGCTACAGAAAACGCGGCTTACTATGGTGGCAATCCTGATGGCGACGCACGTAGCTTAATTCGTGAAGCGTTAGCGGCGGCTTCAGCCGATCCAAGTGTCGATCTTTCTCAGTTCGATATCGAAGATAGATACGATCTTGATGGCGATGGTGATTATTGGGAAGCCGATGGCTTAGTGGATCACGTGATGGTGTTCCATTCCAGTGTGGGTGAAGAAGCCGGCGGTGGTCAACTAGGTGAAGATGCTATCTGGGCACATCGCTGGAATCTAGGTGGTGTCTGGGCGATTCCTGGTGCAACCTCAGATGCTCCTTATTGGGGCGGAGCCATGGTTGCCTATGACTATACTATCGCACCTATCGACAGTGCCGTTGGTGTGATTAGCCATGAATATGGTCATGATCTAGGCCTGCCTGATGAGTACGATACTCAATACACAGGTAAAGGCGAGCCAGTTTCCATGTGGTCTGTGATGTCTTCTGGTAGCTGGGCGGGTCGTCTAGGCGGTACTGAGCCAACAGGTTTCAGTGCCTGGGCCAAGGAGCAGTTACAGGCTTCTCTAGGTGGTAACTGGTTACATGGCGCAACGGTTAACTTCGATGAGATTCCGAGAAGTGGCGTTCAGGGCTTACTCGACCAAGCGTCAAGCAAGGGCACTAACCATGATGCAATTCGCATTAACCTTCCCCAGAAGCAGAGTCTGATCACCACGCCGGTGAGCGGTGAATATGCTTACTTCAGTGGTTCAGGCAATGATCTTGAGAATAGCATGTATGTGACTGTTGATCTGACCGATGCAACGTCAGTCCTAGCTAAGTTTAAGACCTGGTATGACATAGAGGCCGATTGGGATTATGCCTATTTGGCCATCGTAACTGAAGCTGGCCTGGTGACTATACCTAGTTCATTGACGACAGATACCAACCCAAATGACAATAACTTAGGCAACGGTATAACGGGTACATCAAATGGCTGGATCGATGCTGAGTTCGATCTGACTAGCTTTGCTGGTCAGGTGGTAGATGTCACAGTCATGTATAGCACAGATCCCGGTGTGGCAAATGCGGGTATCTATATCGATGATTTCAGTGTCGAACTAGACAGTGTCGCAGTGGTTACAGCGAATGCCGATGACTCGACTTCTGAGCCATTTAGCTTCGATGGTTTTATGGCTGATACAGGTAGTACCTATACGGATCATTATTACTTGCTTGAATGGCGTACTCACCATGGCGTAGACAGTGGCCTTGCCCACATCAATGTTGCCGGTGAAAGCATGAGCTATGAAGAAGGACTTCTCATTTGGTATGTTGATAACAAGTATTCAGATAACTGGGTAGGTATTCACCCTGGAGATGGTTTCTTAGGGGTTGTCGATGCAGATCAGAAGACACTCAAGTGGAGTGACGGTGCACCTGCTTCGACTAAGTATCAGATCCATGATGCGACGTTCAGCATAGATAGAAATGACAAGATGTTCTTAGATCTTGAAGAGCAGTATGGCATAACATTGCGTGATAACCGTGTTCGTGGTCAACGTCTGTTCAATGACCGTAGAAGGTATATCGGCACTGATATTCCTGATGCGGGTCGTAATGTTCCGACCTACGGCCTGAAGGTTCGCTTGATCAATCAGAGTAAAGACAGAAGCGTAGGTTCTGTTTATATTTATCGTTAATTATAAATAGACCAAGCCCTTAAAAAAGCGCTGATTTCAGCGCTTTTTTTATTGTCGAAAATAATCGAGTGAAAGGTGGATAGATGATGAAACCAATAAAACTGATCGCCATATTCTTAGTTAATGCATCTCTGTTAGCCATTACGGCGTCGCCTGCATTGGCTCAACCCAAGCTAACTCAGGCTTGTCAGCAGCCTTCACCTGTTGTCGATATATGGTCATTAGAGCCTATGTTGACTAAAAGCGGAGTGCTGACAGATTCCATGACTCAAACAGAAAAGGAGCGGGCAATTCGGGACTATATCAAGCAGAAAAATGATAAGTACCGTCAATGTCAGGGGAGAGGGAAAACTGTCTCGTCTTGTAAGAAGCCAAAAATGAATGTCCGACAAATTGAAACAAGTTTGCTTAATGAAGGTGTAATTGCACCAGACACCCAGGATGAACAAAAACGACAACTGATAGAAGAGTATCGTCACAAAACTGAGTCTGAGTATAGGCTGTGTCAATTGAAGCAAGGGGCAGCTCTCTAGTGCTGCAAACTTAAATACCAATATGTATAAGGGCTAGTAATTTAAGCTAGCTCGTCAATTTCCTCATATCGGACTAACAGCAAGTGCCTGTGTAAATCTTGAGTGACAATATCACTCTCCTGTTTCCTTTCTTATCTTGCTATTTCCGCTTGCTTTACGTTCGCGTAAACGTCAGAGTGCTATTCTTTAGTTATAGAACTTGAACTAGATCACCTATTTTTGGCTGACGCTAACTAGCTGATAAAAGACGGAGTGGATAATGAGTACAGAGCAATTGAGTCAAGAGATCGTCATTGTGGCAGCCAAGCGCACCCCTATGGGGGGCTTTCAGGGATCCCTATCTACCGTCCCATCGCCTAAACTGGCAGCGACAGCCATCAAGAGTCTGATTGAGCAGACGGGCGTTGCCGCCGATGCTGTCGATGAGGTTTTGATGGGCTGTGTACTTCCTGCGGGTCTAGGCCAGGCGCCGGCTCGTCAAGCGACCCTAGGTGCAGGTTTACCCCTGTCGGTTGGCGCGACGACAGTCAATAAGGTCTGTGGTTCAGGTATGAAGACAGTCATGTTGGCCCATGATCTTATCAAGGCCGGCAGTGCCGATATCGTCATCGCTGGTGGTATGGAAAGCATGAGCCTGGCACCTTATCTGCTCGATAAAGCCCGCGGCGGCATGCGTATGGGTCACGGTAAGATAATGGATCATATGTTCTTAGATGGACTGGAAGATGCCTATACCGGCGGTGCCATGGGCACGTTTGCACAAAACACCGCCGATGAGTTTAAGCTTACTCGCGAACAGATGGACGCTTTCTCTCTGAGCTCATTAGATAAAGCCAACAAGGCCATCGAGTCCGGTGCATTTAAACAAGAGATAGCGCCTGTCACAGTATCGAATCGCCGTGGTGATACCTTAGTCGATACTGATGAGCAGCCGGGTAATGCCCGTCCCGATAAGATCCCCACCCTGCGTCCGGCTTTTGCCAAAGACGGCACCATAACCGCCGCCAACTCGAGTTCAATCTCAGATGGCGCGGCGGCGCTGATGTTGATGACGGCGAAACAGGCCAATATTCAGGGCTTGCCGATACTCGCCACCATCAAGGGACATGCTACTCATGCCCAGGAGCCATCACTGTTTACCACGGCGCCAGTTGGCGCCATGAACAAGCTGTTCGATAAGGTGAACTGGAGTAAGGATGATGTGGATCTGTTTGAGATCAACGAAGCCTTTGCCATGGTGACCATGTTGGCCATCTCTGAGCTCTCTCTTGATGAGTCTAAGGTCAATGTCAATGGCGGCGCCTGTGCACTGGGCCATCCTATTGGCTGTTCAGGTTCGCGTTTGTTAGTGACTCTGATACATGCACTTAAGGCCCGCGGGCTCAAGCGCGGTGTCGCATCGCTCTGTATCGGTGGCGGCGAAGCCACTGCCATGGCAATCGAAGTTTAAGTTGACCATAAGGCTTATCTGAAAAGATAAGCCTTTTTTATTAGTAATGAAAAACCAATGAAAGTTAAAGATAGAGAATAATCAGAGAAGTATACGAATAAATACCAAACACTATGTGAGTAAATAACTAGTCACTCATGTGCCGCAATCAACAAGACAACAGGCTTATGTGGATAAAAAAATAATAAACCACAGCAAACTTGTTCCAAGCAGTCTTAATGGGAAGCAATATGACCACTCAAGTGAAACATTATATCGACGGCCAGTTTATCGATGGTATCGGGAAGCAACAAATCTCGGTAACTAACCCTGCCAACAATGAAACCATCGCCATGATTAATGCCGCTACCGTCCAGGAGGTGGAAACTGCCATAGCCAGTGCCAAATCAGCCTTCAAAACCTGGAAAGAAGTGCCTGTTTCCGAGCGTGCCCGGGTGATGTTCAGATATCAGCATCTGCTGAAAGAGCACCATGATGAGTTGGCGACTATTCTGGCCCAAGAGACGGGTAAGACCTTTGATGATGCTAAAGGCGATGTTTGGCGCGGTATCGAAGTGGCCGAACATGCCTGTAATATCGCGACCCTGATAATGGGGGAAACCGTCGAGAATGTGGCCAGAAGCATAGATACTTATAGCTACAGTCAACCTCTGGGCGTATGTGCCGGTATTACCCCGTTTAATTTCCCTGCCATGATCCCGCTGTGGATGTTCCCCTTGTCTATCGCCTGCGGTAACACCTTCGTACTCAAGCCTTCTGAGCAAGATCCCATGACGCCTCAGCGTTTGGTTGAGCTGTTCGAAGAGGCCGGGGCACCTAAGGGCGTGTTGCAGTTAGTGCATGGTGATAAGACAGCGGTAGATGTGCTGCTGAATCATCAAGACGTTAAGGCTATCTCTTTCGTAGGCTCTGTGGGCGTGGGTCAATATATCTACAAGACAGGCACGGATAACCTCAAGCGTGTACAGGCGTTTGCTGGGGCTAAGAATCACTGCGTTGTCATGCCTGATGCCAATAAGCAGCAAGTGATTAATAACTTAGTCGGAGCCTCGGTTGGCGCGGCAGGTCAACGTTGCATGGCGCTATCTGTGGCGATATTTGTCGGCGCGGCCAAAGAATGGATCCCAGAACTCAAGGAAGCGATTGCCAAGGTAAAACCCGGTCTGTGGGATGATAAAGGGGCGGGCTATGGCCCACTGATAAGCCCAGCAGCCAAAGCGCGAGTGCTGTCGCTTATCGCGCAAGGTAAGGCGGAAGGTGCCACGTGTCTACTCGACGGTTCTGAATTTACCGTGCCAGGTTATGAATCCGGTAACTGGGTGGGTCCGACTGTGTTTAGCAATGTCACCACCGAGATGACCATCTATAAAGAAGAGATCTTCGGTCCAGTGCTGTGCTGCATGGAGTCCGATACCCTGGAAGAGGCCATCGAGATAGTCAATAACAGCCCCTATGGCAATGGAACCTCAATCTTTACTGCCAGTGGCGCGGTCGCGCGTAAATATCAGCATGAGATAGAAGTGGGTCAGGTGGGGATCAATGTACCCATTCCTGTGCCATTGCCATTTTTCTCTTTCACCGGCTGGAAGGGTAGCTTCTATGGCGATCAGCATGCCTATGGCAAGCAGGCGGTGCGTTTCTACACCGAAACTAAGACCATCACGGCGCGCTGGTTCGAGTCACAGATAACTGACGCCGAGCATGCAGCGCCCAACATGACGATCGAGCTCAAGTAACAGGGCTGACAGTTCGTAACGCTTAAGCACCTTAGGTGGATACGCTATCCACCTAAGGATGATTACAATATCAATGATTCAATAAACAGGCAGGCACACATTAGAACAAAGAGCTTGAGCTCTATTATAAAAGTGCCGTAGGAGACATCGATGGATTTTAACCTCAGTGATGATCAGCGCCAATTTGCCGATCTAGCCCAACAGTTTTCACAAGACGAACTCGCCCCATTTGCTGCTCAATGGGATAGAGAACACCACTTCCCTAAAGATGTCATTCAACGCGCCGGAGAGCTGGGTTTCTGCTCCCTGTATTCGCCGGAAAGTGAAGGTGGCATGGGACTGTCACGTCTCGATTCATCGATTATCTTCGAGCAGCTATCCATGGGTTGTACATCCACCACTGCCATGTTGACCATACATAATATGGCGACCTGGATGGTGACCAGTTTTGGCACCGAAACCTTGAGAAAGGAGTGGTCCGAGTCATTAACCACGGGTCAGAAACTGGCATCTTATTGTTTAACCGAAGCGGGCGCGGGCAGCGATGCTGCATCCCTTAAGACCAAAGCGGTGAGAGAGGGCGATGAGTATGTGATCTCCGGCACTAAAATGTTTATCTCAGGGGCGGGGGCGACCGAGCTATTAGTGGTCATGTGCCGCACCGGACAAGACGGACCTAAAGGCATCTCAGCCATAGTGATCCCCGCCGATGCAAAAGGGGTAACCTATGGCAAGGCGGAAGATAAGATGGGCTGGAACGCTCAACCTACCCGCGAGATCACCTTCAGCCAAGTGCGAGTACCGGTAGCAAATCTATTAGGTGAAGAGGGGCAAGGCTTCACCTTCGCCATGAAGGGGCTAGATGGCGGACGCATCAATATCGCCACCTGCTCAGTGGGGACGGCTCAGGCGGCGCTTGAGCGCGCCACTCAATATATGAAAGAGCGCAAGCAATTTGGCAAACCTATCGCCACGTTTCAGGCGCTGCAATTTAAACTCGCCGACATGGCCACTGAATTAGTGGCGGCAAGACAGCTAGTGCGTTTGGCGGCTTTTAAACTCGATTGTGGCGATCCGGAAGCCTCCGCCTACTGCGCCATGGCGAAACGCTTCGCTACCGATATAGGTTTTCAAGTCTGTGATGCGGCGTTGCAGCTGCACGGCGGCTATGGCTACATACGTGAATATCCCTTAGAACGCTATGTGCGTGATGTGCGCGTACACCAGATATTGGAAGGGACTAACGAGATCATGCGCTTGATTATTGCGAGACGTTTGCTCGATGAGAGCGCCGGACAGATCTTGTAATTAGACTCATAAAAGGAAGTAACAGATGACAGCCCTGATAGAGAAGATTGTAGGCAATACCGCAGTGATCACCATGAGCAATCCGCCGGCCAATACCTGGACAGCCCAGAGCCTGCAGCTGCTGAAGCAGAAGGTGGAGGCACTCAATGATAATCCGGAAATTTATGCCCTGGTTATCACTGGTGAAGGTGACAAGTTTTTCTCCGCCGGAGCCGATCTCAAGTTGTTTGCCGATGGCAATAAAGAGAATGCTGCCAATATGGCCAAGTGTTTCGGTGAAGCGTTCGAAGCCTTGAGTGCATTTCGCGGTGTCTCAATCGCGGCAATCAATGGCTATGCCATGGGCGGCGGTTTAGAAGTGGCTCTGGCCTGTGATCTACGCATCGCCGAATCTCAGGCGGTGATGGCCTTGCCCGAGGCGACCGTGGGTCTGCTTCCTTGTGCGGGGGGGACGCAAAATCTGGCGGCGCTCATCGGAGAAGGCTGGGCTAAGCGAATGATCTTATGTGGTGAGCGAGTGGGCGCACAGCAAGCGCTGCAGCTAAAACTGGTCGAGGAGGAGGTAGACACCGGAGCCTCTCTCGATGCGGCCATGCAGCTAGCCGCCAAGGTGGCTAAGCAGAGCCCCAGTAGTATTAAAGCCTGTAAGACTCTGATCCAAGCCGGGCGAAATATGCCGAGAAACCAAGCCTTACCCATAGAGCGAGAGCTGTTTGCGGACCTGTTTGATACCCAAGATCAGGCAGAAGGGGTTGCGGCTTTCTTAGAAAAGCGTAAGGCTAACTGGAAGAACTGCTGATGACGAATTCAACCAATAGTGTGGTATTTCAAACCTTAGGTACAGCCTCTGGCAAGCAGATTGGGGTGATGACCCTGAATATGGAGCAAGCCCTTAATTCCATCAACCTCGAGATGGTGCAGTTGATGTTTGCGCAGCTTACGCGCTGGCAAGATGATGATGCTATCGCCATGGTGATGTTAGATGGTGCAGGTGAGAAAGCCTTCTGCGCCGGCGGCGATGTCAGGGCCATCTATTATGCATCTGTTGCAACGCCGGGTGAACTTACCGAGCAGGCGACAGAGTTCTTTGAGCAGGAATATAGACTCGATTATCTTATCGATACCTATGCTAAACCTATTTTAGTTTGGGGAACGGGTATCGTTATGGGAGGGGGGCTTGGCCTGATGATGGGGGCGAGTCATCGTGTGGTAACCGAGCGTTCACGTATCGCCATGCCTGAGGTGACCATAGGCCTGTATCCCGATGTTGGTGGCAGTTACTTTCTTAATCGCATGCCGGGAAAGCTAGGTTTGTTTCTGGGACTGACGGCTTATAACATGAATGCTGCCGATGCAAAATACGTTGGGATAGCTAATCACTATATTCAAGATGATGATAAACAGCCCTTGCTTGATAGCTTGGCCTGCCTGAATTGGGGAGATGATACCGAGGTTAATCACAGCTTGCTGAGCGATGAACTCAATCGCACCGGAGTCAAAGCGAGCGCAGGGTTAGCCAAGGGGCAGCTCGAGACTCATAAAGATGACATTGATGCACTGATGTCGGGCTCGCTCAACGAGATAATGGCTCGAGTCGGCGAGCTTAAGCTTAAGGAGTCTTGGTTAGCGCGCCCCATCAAGACCATGCTGTCTGGTAGCCCCATCAGCTTGCAACTTATTTATCGCCAGGCGCACTTAGGTATAGACTTTAGTCTGGCTGAGATATTTAGATTTGAGCTTGGCTTGAGTGTGAACTGCTGTGCTCTGGGAGATTTCTCTGAAGGAGTGAGGGCGCTGCTTATCGATAAAGATCGCAATCCCCAGTGGAAATTTAACCAAGTGGCGGATGTGCCCACTAGCTTAATCGAGCAGATGCTGAGTTCACCTTGGTCTTTAGCATCGCACCCCTTAGCTCAGTTGGAGGAGCCTCTGTTGTAAGCGCTATTGAAATGAGTCTCGGGGAATAATTTACTTTAGGTAAGGAGTGTTAGATGACAAGTATCGCATTTATCGGATTGGGACATATGGGCGCGCCTATGGCGGCCAATTTAGTTAAATCAGGCGTGATGGTTAAGGTGTTCGATCTCGTCCCCGAGGCGATGAAGTCTCTTACTGACGTTGGCGCGCTTGCGGCCAAGAGTGCCTGCGGCGCTGCATCTGGTGCAGATGTGGTAATAACCATGCTGCCGGCCGGCAAACATGTTCGCTCGCTCTACTTAGGTGAAGGCAGCTCTGATAAGGGCTTGCTCGATGTGGTGGCCGAGGGGACCTTATTGATCGATTGTTCGACCATAGATGCTCAGAGCGCTAAACATGTCGCCGAAGTTGCAGCGAGTAAAGGATTTGAGTTTGTCGATGCGCCCGTATCGGGTGGCACAGCAGGCGCGGCGGCCGGGACATTAACCTTTATCTGTGGTGGCAGCGACAGCGGGTTTGAGCAAGCCTCTAAGGTGCTGAGTCATATGGGTGCCAATATTTTACACGCTGGTGGACCGGGCGCCGGTCAGGTGGCCAAAATTTGTAATAACATGCTTTTGTCAGTGCTGATGATAGCCACCAGCGAATCTCTGCAGATGGGAATTGACCATGGCTTAGATCCTAAGGTGTTATCTGAGATAATGAAGGTCAGTAGTGGTGGTAATTGGACGCTAGATAAATATAATCCTTGTCCGGGTGTGATGGAGTCTGTACCGTCGTCGAATGATTATCAGGGCGGTTTCATGGTCGATCTTATGGTTAAAGATCTTGGCCTATCCCAAGAGGCGGCATTACTGACTAACTCCTGTACGCCAATGGGCGCGCTTGCACGCAGTTTATATGTGAACCATGCTCGTCAAGGCAATGGCACACGAGATTTTTCTAGTATTTTTGAACAGTTTTCTCATTTACAACAAATTAAAAGCAAAGGGTAACACGATGGATTTAAAAGATAAGGTAGTGGTAATTACTGGCGGTGCTGGTGGACTTGGTTTGGCTATGGCGGTGGATTTAGCCGAAGCTGGCGCTAAATTGGCCCTTATCGATGTCGATCAAGAGAAGCTTGAACGTGCTTGCGCCGATATTGGCGACAGAGCTGAAGTACAAGGTTATGCCTTTGATATTACCTCTGAAGAAGATGTGGTGGCGGGGTTCGGTTTCATTCTGGAAGATTTCGGTCAAGTGAATGTGCTTATCAACAATGCAGGGATCTTATCCGATGGCATGCTAGTCAAAGCCAAAGAGGGTAAGGTGACAGACCGTATGTCCTATGAGCAATTTCAGGCGGTGATTAACGTCAATTTAACCGGCTCATTCCTCTGTGGACGTGAAGCTGCGGTTGCTATGATCGAATCTAAGCAAGAAGGCGTGATCATCAACATCTCCAGCTTAGCCAAGGCAGGCAATATGGGCCAGACTAACTATTCGGCTTCTAAAGCGGGTGTGGCTGCTATGTCTGTTGGCTGGGCGAAAGAGTTGGCAAGATACAATATTCGTAGCGCCGCGGTAGCGCCGGGTGTGATTGAAACTGAAATGACGGCTGCGATGAAGCCTGAAGCGCTAGCACGTATGGAGAAAATGGTGCCAGTTGGCCGTCTGGGTCAACCTAGCGAGATATCATCGACGGTTAAGTTCATCATAGAGAACGATTATGTTAACGGCCGTGTCTTCGAGATTGATGGTGGCATACGTATATAGACTCGAGTGTCTAGAGCCTGGGAACGAGTTCCTAGGCTCTAATTTCTAAGACAAGTATGATAAATAATAAAACGGGCTTAGGCCCGTTTTTTGTTGCTCTCGATTCATTCGTTAAGATCTGTATTTATCCCTGTGACAGGCTTTAACAATTACACTTATACAAGAACTTACATATGTGCTTATGATACGTGATAATGTTCAATGTTAATCTATGGGGGAAAGCTGAGTTGATGTTCGATAAAAAGATGGTCTGGCTGGAAAAAACGGCAAGAAATTTGATGTTGCTGGTGGGGGGCGTGGGCTTGATCGTTATCTATTCGGGTTTCTTCTACTTGATGTTCAAGGGCAATGATACATCGGCTTTGCCATGGTACCTTCTCCTGTCTCCCTGGATTTGTATCTATTTTGGCCTGACTCAGACCAGACAGTTAGCGGTTCTTTTATGGTTTAAGCAGAAATTAACTCGAAAATAATGATTACCTATTTATGGAAACAGGAGCCAACAGTGAGACCCCATTTTTATTTTATTCCCTTATTGTCATTGTTACTACTATGTTTTCTAGCAGCATGTGGTAAACCGGATCATGTTGAAAAAGTTGATAAACGAAGTGGCCTTAAAATTGCGGCTTATGGCAGCTGGCTGTCACCGATAACAGCGGAAGATGTTTATGGTTTATCAGATGATTTTGGTGAATTACAGAGCGTCAACGGTGCCCTCTATTTTGTTCAATCGGACTCATCGGCCCAGGGCAAGATTGGCATCAAGCGTTTGGAGACTGGATCAAAGTTGAGCGATGCGGTGAGCTCGGCATTCGATGTCAGATCTACTGTACATGAATATGGCGGCTCGCCATTTCTTGCTATTGGTCAGAGTATTTTTGCCTCCAAAGCAGAAGATCAGCTGCTCTATCGCTTCGCGCCTAACCAAGAGCCCGTCCCTTTAACTATGCCCGGTACTCGTCATGCCGATTGTGTACGGTATTCAAAAGGATCAAGACTCATCTGTGTGCGTGAAGACCACAGAAACAGTGGAGAGCCGACTTCAAGCCTAGTGGCGCTTAATCTTAACTTTGCCGGGGAAGGTGAAATCCTAATCGACGGGGATGATTTCTATTCATCGCCCAGGGTATCACCGGATATGAAGACATTGGCTTGGATTGCCTGGCAACATCCGAATATGCCCTGGGATAATACTGAGCTTTGGATAGGCGAACTCGCTCCTAAAGGTGGGGTGCATAATCCCAAGCGATTATTGTCCGATAAAAATGGCTCCATTACACAAGTATCATTTAGCCCTAGTGGTCAGCTCTACTTCGTGGCCGATTTTGACAATTGGTGGAACTTGTATCGCATCAGTTCCGAGGGCGAGTTGGAGCAAGTGCTGGATAAAGATGCCGAGTTTGCAGTACCTGACTGGAAGCTGGGTAATCATAATTATGCCTTCGAGTCAGAGAATACCATTATCGCCAGTTACAGCGATAAAGGACAAGCTTCACTGATTAGAATTTTTCTCGATACCGGTATCACCGAGCCCATTGCCGTGGATTTCGGCGAGATATCTCAGGTGGTGAAGGGGGAAGACGGTATCTACTTCGTCGGGGCTAAAGTGACTCCGGAAAAAGGGATCTATAAGGTGAAAGGACGAGGGGTGGCGCTTATCTACTCACCGGAACTTGCGACAGTCGATCCTAATTATATCTCCAGAGCCGTAAGTGTCAGCCTGAAATCCAGTGACGGTGTCACTATCTATGGATATTTTTATGGCGCGAGAAATCCTGACTTCATTGGCCTCAGAGACTCTAGGCCCCCCTTGCTGGTCATGTTGCATGGTGGACCAACTGCAAAAGCCAGTTTGGCATTTAGGCGTGATATTCAGTTTTGGACCAGTCGTGGTTTTGCTGTGCTGGATCTCAATTATCGTGGCAGCTCTGGTTTTGGACGAGCCTATCGTCAAAGCCTCTATGGAAAATGGGGCGTCGCCGATGTGGAGGACGCCGTGCGGGCGGCCGGATACTTGGTCAACAAGGGCTGGGTTGATGGCACTAAGCTTGCGATTAGAGGCTCTAGCGCCGGAGGACTTACCGTATTTTCGGCACTGGTGTTCTACGATACATTTAAAGCTGGTGTGAGCTATGCTGGTATCAGTGATATGGAAGTATTGAGCCGAGATGCTCATAAGTTTGAGTCCAGTTATTTAGAATTGCTGGTTGGTAAAAATTCAGCCGAAAATAACGTGTATCGTGAACGCTCTCCATTACATCACCTCGACAGGCTAAATGAGCCCTTGTTGTTAATTCAGGGAGGTGATGACCCCGTGGTATTGGCTAAGCAATCCACAGAGGTATTTAACAAACTCAAAGCGCGAGGGGTCCCCGTAGCCTATCTCGAATTCGAGGGCGAGGGGCATAATTTGAGGGATCCGGTAAATCAAATGACCGCTATCGAAGCCGAGCTGTATTTTTATGGCAAGGTATTTGGGTTCACTCCCGCAGGTGATGTTCCTACATTGAAAATTGAGAATGTTCACCGGCTAAAAAAACACTAAATGCCGGCATTAGATTGATCTGTTAGGAATCAGGGGCGAGCTATTTAATAAAACAGGCCATCAAGTTTGTGGGTTAGCCAGACTATTCACTGAGTCCGCTCAGTATGGCACAGTCCGGTTGATGGCCGCCGCGACAATCCTTAATCAGATGCTTTAATTGGCTCTCGAGCTCCTTCAACTTGGTTATTCTATTACTCACCATCTGCAGATGAGTCTTAGCTAAACGTTTTACATCTTCGGCATCTCTGTCTTGATTGAGTTTAAGGTCGAGCAGAGAGCGGCAATCATCTAAAGAGAAACCTAAGTCGCGACTGTGACTGATAAAGTTAAGGGAGTCGATCTGAGGTTTATCATATTCTCTGTAGCCATTTTCCCCACGTGCGGCGCAGATAAGACCTATGTCGTGGTAATAACGAATACTCTTAACCGATAGACCAGTCTTTTTTGCTACTTCACCAATTTTCATCATAAGCCTCTTATGTCATTTAATACCAATCACAGTGTGCTCAAAAGTAAACGAGTGAGAGTCAAATTCAACAAAGTGTATTAAATTTACAATAAAGCTTTGACTCTCCCATTAGGGGAGACATTAACCTAAGTGCAGTAAAATGGGAACAACCTATTTTAATAACTTACTTAAATAGCCTTGATCGAGACTCAATTGTTTGAGTATGGGGAATCAATGATTATGAAAAATATCAATAGCATGACTTTATATGTACCTCAAATGAACTGCGCCAGTTGTGTGGCTAAAATTGAAGGTGCGTTCGAAAAATTATCACTCCCAGATGTGTCTGCACGGGTTAACTTGGCCGATAAGCAGGTACAGATTCAAGGGGATATCAGCAGTGAACTCGCTATAGTGACCGTAGCAAGTGTTGGTTACGACAGCGAACTCGTGCTGGATGCCAAGCTAGCCAGTGAGAAGAAAATCCAGGCTGAGCGAGTCGAGTACCGCACCCGTATCATCCAATCTATGTTGGGATTGGGTTTAGGTGTACCTATGATGTTATGGGGGCTATTGGGCGGTGAGATGATGGTGAATAATCCCAGTCAGCAATTGGCTTGGGGAGTTATGGGGATCATCACCTTTATCTTACTCGTGACCACAGGCGGGCACTTCTATAAAGGGATGTGGCGTGCACTTAAGGCGCGCAGCGCCAACATGGACACCTTAATTGTGCTCGGCACTACCACAGCATGGGCCTATTCTATGTTGGTGGTAATTATGCCTTCCTGGTTTCCAGCCGAAACCCGTCATGTGTACTTTGAAGCCAGTGTGATGATTCTGGGTTTGATTAACTTGGGCCATGCGCTGGAACTCAGGGCTAAGGGCAAGACCAGTGAAGCGGTTCAGCGCCTCATAGGATTACAATCCACGACCGCAATAAGGCTGACCGACTCTGGAGATGAGGAGGTCGAAATAGCGCAAATACAGATCGGCGACCAGTTGAGACTACAACCTGGCAGTCGAGTCGCCTTGGACGGCGAAGTATTGAGTGGAGAGTCGAATCTTAATGAGTCCATGTTAACCGGTGAGCCTATTCCTGTGTCTAAAAACATTGGCGATACGCTCAGTGCTGGCACCGTCAACGGCAATGGCAGCATCATCTACCGCGTGACTGCTGGGTTAACCGATACTCGTCTATCGAAAATCATCGACCTGGTTCAGCAGGCACAAACATCAAAAATGCCCATAGGCAGACTCACGGATAAGATATCGGCGTACTTTGTCCCTGTGGTGGTGATTATTGCCCTGGTCGCATCAGTGGTGTGGTATTTAGCGGGACCTGCGCCTCAGATATCACATGCGCTAGTGGTGTTAACAAGCGTGCTTATCATAGCTTGCCCTTGTGCCCTGGGATTAGCGACACCTATGTCTATCATGGTATCTGTCGGACGAGCCGCACAGATGGGCGTCTTGATTAAGAATGGTGAGGCTTTGCAAACTGCGAGTAAGGTGACCTGTGTGGTGCTGGACAAGACTGGCACTATCACATCGGGTAAGCCATCGGTAACCGACATTCGCTTGCTTGATGGTGGCAGTGACGGTGAAAGTGGTGGTGAGTCCTCTGCATCTGAGCAGCTCTTATTCCTGGTGGCGAGTCTGGAACAACATTCTGAGCACCCATTGGCCCAGGCTATGCTGGATGAAGCCAAGACGCGAGAGCTAAGCTTGGTAGAACCCGAACGTTTCAACAATATTCAGGGAAAGGGCATAGTGGGCATAGTCTCTGGCGTCGAGCTGGCCATAGGCAATATGAGCTTGATGGTCATGGAGGGCATATCGGGTGTAGACGCTTTACAAGATGAGGTTCAGACCTTGGCCCAGCTTGGTAAAACTCCGGTTTATGTGGCACAAGGCGGACGCTTAGTCGGTGTTATTGCCATCAGTGATCCGGTGAAACCCGATGCCAAAGAAGCTATTGCCGCGCTCAAGCGTGCCGGTAAACGGGTGATATTACTCAGCGGCGACAAGCAAGAGACGGTGCAGGCCGTTGCCGATGAAGTGGGCATAGATGAAGTCATTGCCGGAGTCTTGCCCGAGCAGAAACAGGCTAAGATTATCGAACTCAAAGAAAGTGGAGAAGTCGTCGCCATGGTAGGAGATGGTATCAATGATGCCCCCGCTTTAATGAGTGCCGATGTGGGTATCGCCATGGGAGATGGCACCGAAGTCGCCATCGAGAGTGCCGATTTGACCTTACTAACTGGACGATTGTCAGTGTTGGCCGATACCTTTGCCTTGGCTAACGCCAGCATGAGGAACATTAAGCAGAATCTGTTCGGCGCGTTTATCTATAATTCTTTAGGCATACCAGTCGCCGCTGGAGTTCTATTCCCTCTAACCGGAATATTACTGAGTCCTGTGATAGCAGGAGCCGCGATGGCTTTATCCTCATTAACAGTAGTGACTAACGCTAACAGGCTAAGACATGTGAAGTTGAACAAGTAATGAGTTAAATGCTTGTTGTCTGAGGAACCCGAATAAAATCTGTTCGGGTTCCTTTCATCATATCTTGCTGTAACGGTAAATTCTCGTCGTAAGCTGGTTCGCTTTTAGTTGATTGTTTGTGGACTGCTGGCTATAATATCGCGCTTAATTTTGCTCGTTTATACATCAAATCGCATAACAAATTTTGGGATCTAACACTTGATTACTACAGCTAATATCACCATGCAGTTTGGCGCTAAGCCACTGTTTGAAAACATCTCAGTTAAATTCGGCGGCGGCAACCGTTATGGTCTGATCGGCGCGAACGGCTGTGGTAAGTCAACCTTTATGAAGATCTTGGGTAGCGATCTTGAGCCGACTGCGGGTAATGTCTCTCTGGATATCAACGAGCGTATCGGTAAACTGAGTCAGAACCAGTTTGGTTATGAAGAGTTCAGCGTGATCGATACCGTTATCATGGGCCACGAACAGCTTTGGGAAGTCAAGAAAGAGCGTGATCGTATCTACTCTCTGCCTGAAATGACAGAAGAAGATGGTATCAAGGTTGCCGATCTAGAGATGGAATTTGCCGAGATGGATGGTTACACAGCCGAATCTCGTGCCGGTGAACTCCTGATGGGAGTGGGCATTCCTGTTGATCAACACTTTGGTCTTATGAGCGCAATTGCGCCGGGTTTCAAACTTCGAATCTTGCTGGCACAAGCCCTGTTCTCTGATCCTGATGTATTGCTACTCGACGAACCAACCAACAACTTGGACATAGATACCATTCGTTGGTTGCAAGAGATGCTGAACCAGCGTAACAGCACTATGATCATCATCTCTCACGATAGATATTTCTTAAACTCAGTCTGTACCCATATGGCGGATCTCGATTACGGTGAGCTGCGTATTTTCCCGGGTAACTATGATGAGTACATGATGGCAGCTCAACAATCCCGTGAACGCTTGATGTCTGATAATGCTAAGAAGAAGGCGCAAATTGCCGAGCTTCAGGGCTTCGTTGCTCGTTTCTCTGCTAACGCATCTAAGGCTAAGCAGGCCACCTCACGTGCAAAGCTTATCGATAAGATCAAGATTGATGAAGTGAAAGCCTCGAGTCGTGTTAATCCGTTTATTCGTTTCGAGCAAGAGAAAAAATTGTTCCGTAATGCTTTGATCGTCGAAGAGCTAAGCAAGGGCTTCGATGAGCCACTGTTCAACAAGCTAAACCTTATGGTTGAAGTGGGTGAGCGTATCGCCATCTTAGGTGAGAACGGTATCGGTAAGACAACCTTACTGCGTACCTTGACCCATGATATTCCTCAGGATAGCGGTACCATTCAATGGTCTGAGAATTCAGCTATCGGTTACTATGCCCAAGATCATGAGTCAGATTTTGAAAATGACATGACCTTGTTTGAGTGGATGAGCCAGTGGCGTAAGCCTGAAGATGACGACCAGTCGGTTCGTGGTTACTTGGGTCGCATGCTGTTCAGCTCTGATGACATCAAGAAGTCGGTTAAGGTACTCTCGGGTGGTGAGAAGGGCCGTATGTTATTCGGCAAGCTTATCATGCAGAAGCCAAATATTTTGGTGATGGATGAGCCAACAAACCACATGGACATGGAATCTATCGAGTCATTGAACAATGCTCTGGAGATTTACCAAGGTACCTTGATTTTTGTCAGTCATGACCGTGCCTTCGTTTCATCGGTTGCTAACCGCATCATAGAAATGACTAAAGATGGCATCAATGACTTCAAGGGAACTTATGATGAGTTCCTCAGAAGTAAAGGTGTTGATGCGTAAGCTGACACCTAAGCCTGACCAGGCTTAAACAGATTGTACAAAAAAGCCCGAACTGAGTTCGGGCTTTTTTGTACAGGGATGTAGTTATCCCCGGACACCAGGGATGGTGTAAGAGGGATGTCAACAATAGCTCAGCTAGCGCCTAAAAAGTTCCTAGATTCTAGAATCTAGTTCCTAAAGCCATTTTACTTTGAAAAACGTGTCTGCAGGTAATCGAATACGGCGCGGATGCCGAAGGCTTCGCCACCGACTGGACGGCCGGGAAGCTTACGCGTGTTCCAGGCCATCACATCGAAGTGAGACCAGCTAATATTTTCATCGACGAAGGCTTCGAGATAAAGTGCTGCTGTGATGGCACCACCTTGAGGAACAC
Source organism: Shewanella sp. YLB-07 (assembly GCF_009377275.1). NCBI lineage: Bacteria > Pseudomonadati > Pseudomonadota > Gammaproteobacteria > Alteromonadales > Shewanellaceae > Shewanella > Shewanella sp. YLB-07. Next base: position 416,370 of record NZ_VOQB01000002.1, read on the forward strand.
GGCCACAGTTGGCTAAATCGGCAATGTCACTGCCGGTGAGTTCCAGGTATGGCTTGTGCAGTGGCATGCGCCAGATAGGATCTTGTACCTTGAGGCCTGACTGAGTCATATCGGCTGCCACTTGATCATCGTTACTGAAGAAACCGGGAAGCTCGGTGCCTAGGGCGATGCGCATTGCGCCAGTGAGTGTAGCGAAATCTATCATCAGCTCAGGCTTGTCATTGTTGGCTTCGGCTAATGCATCACATAACACTAAGCGGCCTTCGGCATCGGTATTATCAATTTCGACCGTGATGCCTTTGCGGGTCTTAATCACATCACCTGGGCGGAAAGCATTTGCCGATACTGCATTTTCGACTGCCGGTACCAATACGCGTAAACGTATAGGTAAGTTGCTCGCCATGATCTGGTGAGCCAGGCCGATAACGTGAGCGGCGCCGCCCATGTCTTTTTTCATCAAACGCATGCCTGCACCGGGTTTCAGATCCAGTCCGCCGGAGTCGAAACACACACCTTTACCGACTAAAGTCACTTTAGGTGCATTTTCATCACCCCAGGTCATATCGATCAGGCGTGGCAGGTTTTCACTTGCACGGCCCACCATGTGGATAGTTGGATAGTTTTGTTCGAGCAGCTCATCGCCAACGATTTGAGTGATGCTTGCACCAAATTCACTGGCCAAATTCTCCATAATCTCACCCAAGTGCTGAGGCATCATATCTGCAGCTGGCGTATTGACTAGATCGCGAACAATAGCAACGGAGCGCACCAGTTTTTTCACTTCGTCAGCCTGAGCCTGAGTTGGCAATACCAGTTGAGGATAAACTTTGTCATTGTGCTTATAACGGTCGAATTTATATGCACCGAGACCCCAGCTAAATGCCGCGACTTTGATTTGCTCTTCGCTGCCCTGGATGGTGTAGCGGCCGGCAGGTAGCTGGTTTACCAGATCGCCGCATAACCAATAGGAGTCTAGCTCGGAGCTCACATAAATGGCTTGAGAGAGTTCACCTGCGCCGTTTGGGATCAGGCTCATGCCTTTTCCGTCAAACTGAGTCGTAGCCAGCCAGTTTGTCGTCTGAGTGTCTTGCTCGGCTAGCCAAGTTGAGTATGCATCTGTGTGTAAGATAGTGAGAGGGGTGCCAAGGGCACCTGAGATCAATAATTCAGTCATGTTGGACTCGTGCTCGCTGCTTGTATCAATTTGAGGAGGGTTATTTTTATTGTCTAACAGGGTAACAGGCAATTAAAGCGGGTTAAAGGTCAGTAAGCGTAGAGGTGGGGAATATTGAGGGTTGGGGGATTTAAAACGACGTTAGCTATTTTTCATTTTCAGCCAATTTTTCGGAGCGTTTCTTTCTCTTTCTGGAAAGATTGTTAAATGAACTTGGTAGCACATCTACGCCTACCATCTTTCCAAGTTTGACCACCAGAGGTATGGTCAGCGGGGCGAACGGCAGCACGGCAAACACGCCCAAGCCTAATCCCTTTAACAGATCACCGAATTGCTTATTGGCCTCGGCTAGCTCTTCACGGCTGGCCTGCTTCTTTGTGTAACGTTTATAGGTGACCAACATATCTTTGGTCTCCTGTTTCTCCTGAGACAATGCATCTTTCAAAATAAGCATGTCGCGTTTTAAACGGATCCAGAATCGCTTTCTGCCTATGCGAAAAACGCGTATGGGGGCCTTGTGAATATGGGCATAAATTTTCATGGCCCGATTGTCTCATAGGCGACCCTATAGGCAAAGCCGTGCTTGATGGTTTTATTACAGTCATTTGTAACATCTTTAAGGGGAGTCCTCTGCTTAGGTTGAAAAGTGAGCCGTCTGGACGGGGGGAATGGGATTTTCTGCTAGATGTAAACTTGCTACCACAGATATTTTGTCGACAATCTACTGGTTTATGTTTGACCAATCCATAAGATTTGACTATATTGTCGACAATCCAATGTAAAAGAAGTCCTAGTTAACGTATGACATTTTTCACCGAACAGCCTGTTACTGCGGCAGATAAGACCTTTATTCAGCTAAGGCAAGATATTGTTGAAGGAGAGATCCCTTCGGGGGCCAAGCTGAGTGAAACAGAGTTGTCGACAAAATATACCGTCAGCCGTGCCATCATTCGTGAAGCGATCAATCGATTAGCTTCATGTCATATCGTCGAGCGTAAAGCCAACGTTGGCGCCCGAGTGGTTTCATTATCCACAGAGGGTTTGATTGAGTTATACCAGGTTCGCGAATCGCTCGAGGGTATGGCGGCAAGGTTAGCGGCAAAAAACATGAGCACCACTGAGATAGATGATCTCAACCAACTGTTAAATTCCCATTTTGATGAAGTCAAAGGCGGCGAGTCCTATTACCAGGAAGCTGGTGATGTCGATTTTCATTACCGCATCATTCTCGGTAGCAAGAATAAACACCTTATCTCCATGCTCATCAATGGCATTTATCATCTGGTGCGCATGTATCGTGTGCAACTTGGCATGGCGGGACCTAGGGTTACCACGGCATTCGATGAACATAAACATATAGTACAGGCCATTTCCAATCGTGATGAGGAGCTGGCTGAGATCTTGATGCGTCGTCACATCATGTATTCGAAGAACAATATTGAGAAGAATTTAGCCCAAAGTCGTTAATCAAGGCGGCCTCGGGCGTTTTAGGTATTATACCATTCCGCTTAAGTATCTGATCATTCAGCGGGAGTTCAAAGCGCTGTAGGCAAGGCGAATGTTTGAAGCTAATAGTTATTCTATATCGAAAACATTCAACGTAGCATAAAGGGCTTTGAAACCCGCACTGAGAGTCTCTGAACTAACCAGATACTTATATGGAATGGTATTAAGCATTAATAAAGAGAGGAAAGCATGAGCGCAGGTAAAAAGTTTCGCCAGGCATTAGCAGACAACGCCCCCTTGCAGATAGTGGGCACCATCAATGCGTACACGGCCATGATGGCAAAACAGATAGGTCATCAGGCCATCTATCTTTCCGGGGGCGGCGTAGCGAATGCTTCATACGGCTTACCCGACTTAGGCATGACCTCGCTAAATGATGTGATTGTCGATGTACAACGCATCACATCAGCCTGTGACCTGCCTTTAATGGTGGATATCGATACCGGTTGGGGTGGGGCGTTCAACATAGCTAAAACCATACGTGATATGGAGAAGGCGGGAGCGGCAGCCGTGCACATGGAAGATCAGGTTGCCCAGAAGCGCTGTGGTCATAGGCCTAATAAGGAGATCGTCTCGACTGAAGAGATGGTCGATAGAATCAAATCGGCTGTGGATGCTCGCACGGATCCCGATTTCTTCATCATGGCGCGTACCGACTCCTTCGCCCAAGAGGGATTAGCGGCTGCCATCGCGCGTGCTAAAGCCTATGTTGCCGCCGGTGCCGACGGCATCTTCGCCGAGGCGGTGAAAACAGAGGAGCATTATCGCGCCTTTACCGAGGCATTAGATGTGCCTATCCTGGCCAATATTACCGAGTTTGGTCAGACCGAGTTATGGAATAAAGAGCAGCTGGGTGAGTGGGGTTGTGCCATGGTGCTTTATCCGCTATCGGCATTTAGGGCCATGAATAAGGCGGCTGAAATGGTCTATGAAACGATTCTAAAAGATGGCGATCAGAAGGCGGTTACCGACAAAATGCAGACTCGCATGGAACTCTATGATTATCTGGGGTACCACGCCTATGAGCAGAAGTTAGATGTGCTCTTTAGCGAAGGCAAGAACAAATAGTTTAATAATCGTTAAAAAGAGATAAGCCTGGCGAGTGTTTAGCAATAGTGACCTTGCCAGGGAGAGTGAGCGTCATAAAACCTTACATAAAGCATGATAAAAATAGATGACCCGTTATCAAAACTCTGTGAAGGAAATGCAGAGGCGAGGTCACAAAAACAAATAGAGGAAAGAGCAATGGTAGATAAAAAACTGAGTGGTGCAGGACTACGTGGTCAGAGCGCCGGTGAAACTAGCCTTTGTACCGTGGGTAAATCTGGCAGCGGCTTAACATATTGTGGCTATGATGTGTCAGATTTGGCCGATAATACCAGCTTCGAAGAGGTCGCCTACCTGCTGTTTAATGGCGAACTGCCTACGGTGGATCAACTCGAGACTTACAAGGCCGAGCTTAGTACCCTGCGTGATCTGCCTCAGGCACTTAAAGAGGTGTTGCAGCGCATACCTCAAGATGCACACCCTATGGATGTGATGCGCACCGGTTGTTCTTTCCTAGGTAACTTAGAGCCAGAGAATGACTTTTCTGAGCAAAATCGCGCCGCCAATCGTCTCCTCGCCGCATTTCCGGCCATCATGTGTTATTGGTACAAATTCTCCCATGAAGGCGTCGAGATAGATTGCGTCACCGATGAAGCCTCTATCGGCGGTCATTTCCTCCACCTTCTCAATGGTAAAGCCCCCTCTGAGCAGCATCGCCGCGTGATGGATGTGTCGCTCATCCTCTATGCGGAGCATGAGTTTAATGCTTCGACCTTTACCGCTCGTGTCTGTGCATCGACCCTGTCTGACATGTTCTCTTGTATTACTGGAGCCATAGGCACCTTGCGCGGTCCACTGCATGGCGGCGCGAATGAGGCGGCAATGGACATGATCCAGAGTTTTAGCTCTCCTGCCGATGCCAAGGTGCAGATGGCGGGCATGCTTGAGCGTAAAGAGAAGATCATGGGCTTCGGTCATGCTATTTATCGCACGTCAGATCCACGCAACGTGATCATCAAGGCCTGGTCTGAGAAGCTAGCGCAGGAGAATGGTGATACCAGCCTTTACGATATCTCCGTCGCCTGTGAAGAGTTTATGTGGGACAGCAAGAAGCTGTTTTGTAATGCGGATTTTTTCCATGCATCGGCTTATCACTTCATGGGTATTCCTACTAAATTGTTTACCCCAATCTTTGTCTGTTCACGCTTAACTGGCTGGGCGGCTCATGTGATGGAGCAACGCACCAATAACCGCATCATTCGCCCGAGCGCCGATTACACCGGCAGCGAGCCACGTAAAGTGACGCCAATCGAAACAAGATAAGCGCCAGAAGCTAGGTCCGAGTTCCTAGGTTCTAGGAACTCGGACCTAGCTTCCCGCTAATTGAGTAAATAAAGATGAATACCCAATACCGTAAATCTCTACCCAGCAGTAAACTCGATTACTTCGATACAGAGGCTGCCGTTGATGCTATCAGCCCGGGTGCATACCGCAAGCTGCCTTATTGCTCTCGTGTTTACGCCGAGAATCTGGTTCGTCGCTGCGAGCCTGCTAAGCTGACCGACTCACTCAAACAGATTATCGAGCGTAAGCAAGATCTGGATTTTCCCTGGTATCCGGCCCGTGTGGTGTGCCACGATATTCTTGGCCAGACGGCGCTAGTCGATCTGGCTGGTCTGCGTGATGCCATTGCCGCCAAGGGCGGCGACCCGTCTAAAGTCAATCCCGTGGTGCCGACTCAGCTGATTGTCGACCATTCCTTAGCGGTGGAGCACGCCGGATTTGAGAAAGATGCCTTCGAGAAGAACCGCGCCATCGAAGACAGGCGCAACGATGACAGATTCCACTTTATCAACTGGACTAAAACGGCATTTAAAAATATAGATGTTATTCAGCCCGGTAACGGCATCATGCATCAGATCAACCTAGAAAAGATGTCTCCCGTTATCCAGTCCCGCGATGGGGTGGCATTTCCCGATACCTTAGTCGGCACCGACAGTCACACGCCACATGTAGATGCCCTTGGGGTTATCGCCATAGGCGTGGGCGGCTTAGAAGCTGAAAGTGTCATGCTGGGACGTCCTTCTTACATGCGTGTGCCAGATATTGTCGGAGTCGAGCTGGTGGGTAAACGTCAGAGTGGGATCACCGCGACGGATATCGTGCTGGCGATAACTGAGTTCTTGCGTGGTGAAAAAGTCGTATCGACCTATTTAGAGTTCTATGGCGAAGGCGCCAGGGCGCTGACATTGGGCGATCGCGCCACGATTTCTAACATGACCCCGGAATTTGGCGCCACTGCCGCCATGTTCTATATCGACGAGATGACCATAGATTATCTTAAGCTGACAGGCAGGGATGATAGCCAGGTAAAACTGGTCGAAAACTATGCCAAACATGCTGGTTTGTGGGCCGACACGCTAAAAGATGCCGAGTATGAGCGAGTACTGCATTTTGACTTGTCATCGGTTGGCCGTAACATCGCCGGACCTTCTAATCCCCACCGCCGTGTGTCGACAAGTGATCTTGCCAAGAAGGGGATCAGTGGTCATTTCGATATGAGTCAAGATGCCGATGGCAAAGACTTGATGCCAGATGGTGCCTGTATTATCGCCGCCATCACCAGCTGTACTAACACGTCAAACCCCCGCAATGTTATTGCAGCTGGCCTTATCGCCCGTAATGCCAATGCCAAAGGCTTGACCCGTAAGCCTTGGGTGAAAACCTCGCTGGCACCAGGCTCCAAAGCCGTGCAGTTGTACCTTGAAGATGCCAAGTTGTTGTCAGAGTTGGAGCAATTGGGTTTCGGTATCGTAGGTTTCGCCTGTACCACCTGTAACGGCATGAGCGGCGCGTTAGATCCTGTGATTCAAAAAGAAGTGATCGACAGAGATTTGTACACCACGGCGGTGCTTTCGGGCAATCGAAATTTCGATGGTCGTATCCATCCCTATGCCAAACAAGCCTTCTTAGCGTCACCTCCTCTGGTTGTCGCCTACGCCATTGCCGGTACCATTCGCTTCGATATCGAAAAAGATGTGCTCGGCAAAGATAGCCAGGGCAATGATGTGACCTTGAAAGATATCTGGCCCAGTGATGAAGAGATAGATAAGGTCATTGCTCAAAGTGTTAAACCTGAGCAGTTCCGTAAGGTCTATGAGCCTATGTTCGATATTAAAGTCGAGTACGGCAGTGACAACGATCCGCTATATGATTGGCGTCCACAGAGTACTTATATCCGCAGACCTCCTTATTGGGAAGGCGCACTCGCGGGCGAGCGTACCATGAAGGGCATGCGTCCTCTGGCTGTGCTTGGTGACAACATCACTACCGATCATCTGTCTCCCTCGAACGCCATCATGCTCGAAAGCGCCGCCGGAGCTTATCTGGATAAGATGGGGCTACCGGAAGTTGACTTTAACTCCTATGCGACCCATAGGGGCGATCATTTAACGACCCAACGCGCTACTTTTGCTAACCCTAAGCTGTTTAATGAGATGGTGACTCAGCTCGGTAAAAATGGCAAAGCAGAGGTTAAGCAAGGCTCACTCACGCGTATTGAACCCGAAGGGATTGAGTCTCGCATGTGGGAAGCTATCGAGACCTATATGGCGCGTAAGCAGCCTTTGGTCATTATTGCCGGAGCCGACTATGGCCAAGGTTCGAGTCGTGATTGGGCCGCCAAAGGTGTACGTCTTGCCGGCGTCGAAGTGATTGTCGCCGAAGGTTTTGAGCGTATTCATCGCACTAACTTGGTGGGCATGGGGGTATTACCCGTGGAGTTTACCGGTGGAAATAACCGTCACTCCTACGGTATCGACGGCAGCGAAATCTACGATGTGATTGGCGAGCGCACGCCTGGAGCGGTATTGACGCTAATCATCACAGGTAAAAATGGTGAGCAAGTTGAAGTCCCAGTGAAGTGCCGCCTAGATACTGCAGAGGAAGTGACAATCTATGAAGCAGGTGGGATCCTACAGCGCTTCGCCCAAGATTTTCTTGACTCAAATGTGAATTAACATAGTGAATTGTAAGCGGGGTTGATAAAGGCTTTGCGATGACATCTGACCTATATGGATGTAGGGAATGCCGAAAAATGTATGGAACATTTTTGGCCATGTCATCGAAACTCATCTTTGTAACGATATAAAGCCCTAGTCACTGTGCTCTGGCTTTATCTCACCTGTTTCCAATAAGAACCAATTAGCATTGCAATGGTAGAATTTATGACAAGTAACAAAGTACATTTACCACAAATAAAAGTGCCAGCAACCTATATGCGTGGCGGCACCAGTAAGGGCGTGTTCTTCTCGCTAACTGATTTGCCACAGGTGGCGCAGGTAGCTGGGGCGGCCCGTGATGCACTGCTTCTACGTGTTATCGGCAGCCCAGATCCTTACGGTAAACAGACTGATGGCATGGGAGGTGCAACCTCAAGCACCAGCAAAACGGTCATATTATCGAAAAGCACTCAGGCCGATCACGATGTGGATTATCTATTCGGCCAAGTGGCGATTGATAAGGCCTTTGTCGATTGGAGTGGCAACTGCGGAAATTTGTCCGCCGCTGTCGGCGCTTTCGCCATTCATGCAGGCCTTGTTGATGCCAGCCGTATTCCGGAAAAGGGTATAGCCGTAATACGAATTTGGCAGACTAATATCAGTAAGACCATTATTGCCCATGTGCCTATCATCAATGGTGAAGTGCAGGAAACGGGTGATTTTGAACTCGATGGTGTGACCTTCCCGGCCGCTGAAATAGGTGTCGATTTTATTGACCCTGCAGATAAGCCCAAAGAAGGGGAGCCTGGCATGTTTCCAACGGGTAATCTAGTCGATGAGATAAGCTTACCTGCTGGTGTTTTTAATAACAGCCCTGAGCTCGATAACAGCCCTGAGCCTAGAAACAGCCTTGAGCCAAAAAAAATAGCTGCCACCATGATCAATGCCGGTATTCCGACCATCTTCGTCAATGCTGAGGATATCGGCTATCGCGGTGATGAGTTGCAAGAAGCAATAAACGGTGATGTTAAAGCTCTGGAGATGTTTGAATCGCTGCGCGCCATAGGTGCAGTCAAAATGGGCCTAATCGCCCATGTTGATGAGGCGCAATCTCGTCAACATACACCCAAGATTGCCTTTGTCTCGCCAGCAAGCAGTTATACCTCATCCAGTGGTAAGCTGGTTGAGTACTCGCACATAGATTTCAATGTACGGGCCCTCTCCATGGGCAAACTGCATCACGCCATGATGGGCACCGCTGCAGTTGCCATAGGCACGGCAGCTGTCATCCCCGGCACCTTAGTAAACCTAGCTGCGAACTCTGGCACTCTTATTAAAACAGAAAGCCAAGCGGACTCAGTATGTTTTGGTCACCCTTCGGGTACATTGAAAGTGGGTGCAGCAGCAGAACAAGTCGATGGTCAATGGACAGTCACTAAGGTATCCATGAGCCGCAGTGCCAGAATATTGATGGAAGGCTGGGTTCGAGTACCAGATGAGAGTTAGCTATTGATGAAGCTTGATTATATTTTTTGTTGATTATCAGTCATTTCCGAATGCTTTTGAGCGGGAATTTACCTTTGATATAGGAGCGGCTTTAGCCGCGAAATTGCAATCCTCATACTCCAACAAAAACCACCTAACGGCCCTGATGCTACATTTCTGGCTATATTTTCACAGTTCTTCTAATGAGTAACCGATTGCCAATAACCGATGTTGCTCTGTTATCTAGCCTGTTCCTCGCCACTCTTAATTCAGGTGTCACTTTTCTTCTAGTCGGTCTAAGTAAGCTGTAGTAGAGGAGGGGCTCACGGTGTAAGGATCGTCGCCAACCCCGAGAAAGCCGTTAGTCTGCTTGGAAAATTAATTATTCTACAGGTTTTGCTACCTCCAATGTTGACCAACATAAATGACTTTCTCGCCATGACGGAATCTCCAGTGAACTGAACCTGAATGCTTGCTGAACACGCCTTAGATTCCCGTTGAATTCATTAGCGTTCTAGGTTGAGTTGCATTAGTCTGCGCGCACTAACGAAACAGGTGTTACATCTGTAATTATTTTGGGGTGTTTTGTGAACAAACTTTCTATTGTGGCAGCATCATTATTAACTATTTTTGCATCGAGTCATGTGGCGGCAGCCAACGATAACACCGGCTTCTATGTCGGTGGCAGTTTAGGTCAACTTAAAATAAAGGCTAAAGGTAGTGAAACTGGTGTAGGCTTGGGGGCATACGGCGGTTATAACTTTAACGAGTGGTTTGGTTTAGAAGCGAACTTGTTCGTCTCAGGCGATCTGGGTGACAGTAATGAAGACATCGGTGCCGGTACTTTCGCATTGACCCCTAAATTCACCTACCAGATTAATGATACATTTGCAGTATATGGTAAAGTCGGTATTGCTTCTATGGCCGTTGTTTCAAGGCCCGATAACTCAAGAAATGAAGATTTTACTGGCTTCGGCTGGGCCTATGGCGTGGGGGTTAATGCCTCTGTGACTGAGAATCTGAACATTCGTCTTGGCTATGATGTTGTGACCGGTGAGTTGGACTCAGAGTATTCTAACAGCTTTCAAAATGTCGATACCGATATTTCTAACTTCGCGTTAGGTATGCATTACCAGTTCTAATCACATCCCTGTATAGGGTGAGTAGACATGAAAAAGGGATATCTGAGATATCCCTTTTTTCGTTTAAACATGTTAATTAAGTGGAGTCAGGCTCTACCCATCACCCAAGATTGTCAGATGAAGATCACTTTTACTAAGCTTAAGTGAGGGCCGTTGAGGGGGATTAGTTATGCCAACATCACGCTATTGCCCTTTGTCGGCAACGAGCATAAAACAATGCCTAAAGGACTCATGTTCAATACTAAAGATTATCTGCAACTTGTTGATGATACTGGGCGAATAGTCAGAGCCGACAAGCGAGGCTCTATGAGTGAAGAGTCGGCTAATTTAATTAAAACTCTTTAAACGGGTCGAACCACAGGGATTTATCATCCACGGGTACCGTTTCTGGCAAAAAAACATTTTGAATCCGTAAAACCCTGCGCTTACTCATGTTTGCTTTCTTAATCGAGACACTATGATGGCGCAAAAAAACTTTATCAAAAGTACCGTCAGAAATTATTTTTTTTAGACCTGTTTCTATGCGATCAGCCAATACCCAGTCTTTTTTGTTGGTAAAGAAATAATAGGGCCACAGGTAGACAATTAGTAGATTCTCTTCAATAGCTAAACTAGGCGCTTTAACTGCCCGCTCTCGATACTCATCAAAGACCTCATTAATACCCCTGGGGAAAAGATCAAAGCGATTTTGTACCACCATCTTAAACAGAGAGTCGTAGTCAGCCTCTTTCACCTTGATGCCGTTAGATTCATAAATGGCCGAATCTCCCCAGCCATGCCCCTGACCTATGGTAAGCCCTCTTAAGTCATTCAGTGTTTTTACCCGATCAATGTTGTCCTGATTGTTTTTATTGATTAAGGATATTCGATAACCGAGCAACCCCTTACGCAGTGGAATACGAATAGGCAATAAACTTTCCTCTAGCGCTGTAGAAGTAGAGGACCACATAATGTTTAATCTTTCACCTTTACTCAATTCAACACGCTGGCGTTTTTCATTCATAAAATCGCCTGAAGCTTGCAGCTTATAAGCACCATGTGTTTCCTTAGTAACCTCAAGAGAAAGTGTGAGTAGTTCAATAAGGTCATTACTACGAACATCTTGTGCTGATCGCGCCTTAGGGTAGGTAACCACAACTTCTGCATGTAATGCACTTGAGAGAATAATGAGTAAGAATAGAGTATTTATACGCACGATCATGAAGTAACCTAGATTTACAACAATGCTCTCAGTTTAGTTTATCAAAGGCGCTTCAACATTCAAGAACCACTCCATGCTTACTCCGTTACCAAGGGGTAAATATTAAAAGCATCATAATAGAACGAATATGGCGTCAATTACCATTGAGACATGAATGTTGTTACAAACCAACGTACTGAAACCGGCCGAGCTACAGCTGGTATGAACGAAATGAGCGTACAACCGAGTGAGGTCTATCTAGCGCTGAACCAGTAGCTTTGTAAGATTTTGTTCAAGAAACAAGTAAGATACTCAGGATTGACTGATGAAGATCCCCCCGACTAAGCATAAGTGGGCGGATTGATACATCGTTAAATTTATCTGGCAGTGATTGGCATCGACCTTAGAATAAGAATGGCTGTCTGGTTATATTTGGTAAAAGAAGATAAAAGTGAAAAGGGTGAATCTTTAATTTTTGAAACAGGGTTCCTGCGAACCCTGTTTTTAATGTGATTTTTGTATATCTATATAGTTAACTTCACTGTCAATCAGACAGAATGAAGTGCCTCTTACATAACGAAGTGGAGCCTAAGGATTGACTGGGACACTGTTAGTATCTAATGGGTTTGAACCACCAAGATATTCTTCAAGTGCGGTATAACTGTCTTGATCTATATCGGATGCAGCATCTACAGCATCATTATCAGATAGGTTATGGAATCTTTCAAACCAAGCCGGCAATCCGTCCTGATCAATGTCATTTTGATTGGCAAAATTAGGCGTCAATATAAGCGAAACTCGCTTACTGGGTTTGGTGAAATCAGCATTGTAAAGCTCAATTTTAGCTCTTAATGAGGTGTTGAAAACCGGCACATTAGGGGTAGTTGGATTCCATTGCTGACTGCGGCGACAATCAATAACCTTAAAAGGCCGTGTATTGTTACCATTAAATAGAGATATTTTACATGACACACTCAATAAATCTCCATAAGAAATAGCAACGAAAGCGGCTAATCGATCATAATCTACAGGTCGTTTAAACGTATTCCAAAGCACCTTTCTTTGGCCTTTATTTAGAAGGAAGGAGCTTCTATAAGTGTCGGTAATAATGGGGTTACTATTTTCCGTAACTTGGAGAGATTCAGCTGTAATTAACCTATCTGGCCCTTGATTCGCATGAGTTGGTAAAGATAATAAACCTGCAGAAAATATGACGCTGGCGATGATAGAACGAGGTAAGGTTTTTTTTTGCATAATAATGTAAGGCGTTACTACTCCCTATATAAAGGGATAATGTACTGCCATCCTTGGTAGTGAGTGTAACTCATGCTTTGTTGCATAATATTACTTAAAGTTGGTTAGTGGTGCATTTGATTAGAATTAAAATAACCGAATGACAATATATAATATTTTCAGACGTTTGACTTGGAAGGTAAAAGACCACCAAGCTAATATCAAGAAAATTTACAATTGAATGTTCAATTCATTGTGATTTTGTTGTCTCTATCCTCACTGGATGTGTTAATCATCAATATTGTTTTTCACTGCTCATTGAGGGCTTACCATTAACCTGAAGCTCGTTTCGACTTGGCCATTTATAACCCAGTAAGTTGTAGGCAGGTTGAAACTATTGTAACTTTGGTATCCATGTTTAGGTTCGCTAACTTGGAAGATTCGAGAGTATGAGTGCCAGTATCGAAGTTGAGAAAATTGGTCAGATTGCCATAGCTAGTACTGATTTAGATAAGTCGGTGCAATTTTATCGTGAAACCCTCGGATTAGAACTATTGTTCGAAGTACCTCCAGGATTAGCGTTTTTTAATTGTGGGGGAACTCGGCTAATGTTGACGACTCTTCAAGGAAAAGAGGAAGATCATAAGACCTCAGTGATCTATTACAAAGTCAATGATATTCATGCTTCAACTGAGCAACTAAAAGATAAAGGTGTTGAGTTTGAGAGAGAGCCTCAAATGGCCGCCAAGATGGAAGATCATGATCTATGGATCGGTTTCTTACGAGATCCAGATAATAACTTAATAGGTTTAATGGCTGAAATACCATTTTCATGATTTGGTTAACAAGGACTAAGTCATTAATGCACATTAGGGAGCACCCACCCACTCGATCAGTTCCACAAAAATATCACGATAAACTCATGGCCGAGATCACTGCGGATAATGGAAATATCTTAAACATTCCCTTGGTGGATATGCAATTAAATCAGACGCACCATTGTAAATCTCGTTAGAAATAGGCTTTTAAAATTAGCTTAGCAAGTCTTGTTTTAATTTAATAATTTATCCGCCTAAAAGCCTAGTTTCACAGCTTTACAGTCTTCGAATAAGCTTTTTTTAGTCAATTAGCTAATAGGCTAGTCGTCTGTTGATATCTTGAAACAGACTCGGTACGTTATCGATTAACAATGAGTGACTAAATTAAAAAACCGAGTCTTAGTTTCAATAATATCTATGGAGTCACTATTGAGCCTATTTCATGAGTATAAAAAACAGCAGGAGTGGAGAGATTGGGCGCGCTTTGTTGAGATTATTCCGCTAACTGCTAGCGACACTATTGTTGATCTTGGCTGTTCGGTCGGTGGTGTTTCGCGGATACTTTCTAGACAAGTTAAACATGTGGTTGGGGTCGATATAAATGATGAGTTTATTACCTTCTGTGATTCCAGAAAAAGCAGTAACGAAACCTTTGTATTGAGTGACTTTCAGAGTGTCAACTTTGCCTCCTTTGGCGAGGTGAGCGGCATCTGGGCAAGCTACTCTTTATCTTATTTAAGTGATCCAATCAGTTATTTAACGTCATTATATTCGGTGTTAAACGAAGGAGGCTGGATTGCCTTGTTAGATGTGTCGTGCTTTATCTCAGGTAATCTGGCCAAAGAAAGTAAGTATTACACCAGAGTGCTGGCGTTTGAAATTGCGTCATATGGCTCTGGTTTATATGATTTTGACTTCGGCGGTAAGATGCAAGGTATGTTGCAACAGGCAGGATTTGATATCGTTCATGTCGATAGTGATGTATCTGATCCTGAACTTAATTTTTCTGGTGCTGCGTCAGCAGACATTATAGCAGCCTGGTCAGCAAGGCTTGGCAGAATGAAAAAGCTAAGGGAGCTTTTAGGTGAAGAGTACACCGAATTTTGTGATGAATTACTCGCTAATCTTAGTGCTGATACTCACGATAAACGCGGCAATGTCAGGTTTGTAGTGGCTAAAAAGTAAAATAGACCTCACCATTAATCATCAATCCTGGTTTAAGTTTGAGGGGCTGCAATGCCTGTTTAGCCAAGCTAAATGAGCTTAAACAGGTTTGAAAGTTGGGCCGATACCTAGGTGGTCATTCTCTTGCGGAAATTAAAAATATGAATAGAATTTTGATACTCGTTATCGTCACCTATGTTGGATTAGGAGTGATGCTCTATCTGATGCAACGTAGCTTTATCTATTTTCCAACAGGAGCAGTAGAGCACAGGTTCGGTGACATGACATTTGAAAATGATGGTGCATCGACGACTAGTATCGTATTAAACAAGGGTCAGGATAAGGCGATTATCTATTTTGGTGGTAACGCCGAAAATGTTGCTTTTACAGCACCGGAATTTGAACAAGCATTTGAACCAACATTATTAGAGCCAGAGTTATCAGAACTAGAGTCGTCGCCTTATTCGGTATATTTGGTCAATTATCGAGGTTATGGTGGCAGTGAGGGCTCACCTAGCGAAGCTGCATTATTGTCTGATGCCTTGGCGCTGTATGATCGCCTGGTCTTGACCCATGAGAGTGTATTTGTTATCGGTCGGAGCTTAGGTAGCGGTGTCGCAACTTATATCGCATCGGAGCGTCCGCTGAAGAAGTTAGTCTTGGTGACCCCGTTTGACAGCATTCAAAGCATTGCCCAAAAACAATTTCCATTTTACCCCATGTCCATATTACTCAAAGACAAGTTCAATTCGGTAGAGCGCGCCGGGAGTATCTACTCTGATACCCTGATTTTAGTGGCAGAGGATGATAAGGTCGTTCGTCGAATACACACAGACAAGCTAATAGAGTCATTGGTTAACCGCGCTCCTGAGGTGGTCCTTATCGAAGGTGCCGGGCACAATGACATTTCCCAGTATTCTGCATACTATCAGTCAATATCAGTATTTCTTAACTCCCATTAATGAGCCATAACGGCTTCATTATTAAGTTTGCTGTTTAATCCCGTCTATGGAAAGGACACACATGTTATTTGAACCATCTCGTCACGAATTACTTACCGAAACTCTATGGGAACAAGATCGTGTGCAGTCAGAAATTACATCCATAATTGATGATATTGAACAGTCGGTTTTACCTAATGCCAGTTGGCCGACGCATCCCCTCGACGCCGAGAGTTATTCTAATTCCGGGCCTAAATGGTCAGCATACGCAGGAGCGGCGGGATGCATTCATGCCCTACAGATCCTGAAATGCTATGGCTATCAAGTTACTGACTTGTCCCACTTACTGCCTGAAGTTCATCGAGCCTTCTTGAAAGCCCCTGATGTGTCAGTAGAGCCTGGTTTACAACTTGGAGAGATAGGCATAATTATGCCTGGGGTGTTAGCGCAGCCAGACAACTTGGCGTTATCAGACAAGCTTCTACTGTGCATGGAAGCAACGTTAGCGCTGCCTCTGTATGAGATAACATCTGGACAGAGTGGCATGATGCACGCTGCATTGGCTCTTTATCGTAAAACCGGCGACGTTCGTTGGAAGAATGTATACGTTAAAGGCGCCAAGTCACTCATGGATAATTGGAGACAAGACACTGAAACCCGAGAGTGGCTTTGGGAGAGTCAGGTCTTCGGCCCTAAAAGGCACTATTATGGTGCCTGTCATGGCATCACAGGTAATGCCAATATTCTCTTGCAAGGCGTAGATCTGCTCCCGGATGACTTGACTGAATTGATCATAGAACGCACGGCAACCACGCTAACTATCTCGGCTAAAAGAGAAGGATCGGCGAGAAAAGAAGCGGAGCTAGCCAACTGGATCCTGTGCAGTAAACCTAATATTGAAAAGCTGCTGGTGCAATGGTGCCACGGAGCGGCGGGGATTGTCACCGCTATGGCGAGAACGCCTCAAATCGATTCACTTCATGCTAAGCAAGTCGACGAATTACTCGCGCAGACTGGTGAGCTGGTATGGCAAGCCGGCCCTCTGGTGAAGGGCGCTAATATCTGCCACGGCACATCGGGTAATGGTTATGCCTTTCTATATTTATATCTAAGGTGGGGAGATCCTGTTTGGCTAGACAGGGCAAGAAAGTTTGCCATGCACGCTATTGAGCAGTGCCAATCTGCCCGCTCACAATATGGCCAAGGTCGATATTCGCTATGGACGGGGGATGCCGGTCTCGCAATTTACTTACATCACTGTATTCACCCAGAAGCCGCCGCCATACCTGGCTTAGACTTGTTTTAATGCATTTCCAGCGAGACCGAACACACAAGAAACCTCGCTGGCGCTATGGTACTGGTTGAGCCATTAACCTATTAAGGATAAATAATGCTAATCGTGAGAGAAGCCAAAGAGAAAGATATTGATACTATTTATGACTTGATCATCGCTATTGCGAGGCATCACGATCAAGAGGAGTATGTTGTCACTGATAAGAATGAACTGTTGAAATCAGGCTTTAATGAAAATCCAGCGTTTGGGGTTCTGTTGGCAGAAGTCGATGGCGAAGTGGCTGGCTATGCCTCTTATACATGGAATTACTCTATCTGGCTGGGGACATCATACATGAATATTGATGATGTGTTTGTATGGGAAGTTTATAGAGGCCAAAAGGTGGGTGAGGCCTTGATGAAAAAGGCGAAAAGTGTCTGCAAACTTAAAGGCTTTGAACGAATAAAATGGGAAGTGGAACAAGATAATCATCAGGCGATAAAGTTCTATGAACGCCTGGGGGCCACAGTCGATATCAAAGGTGTCTGCCGTTGGACTGTTATATAGCGCAATTGAAAGGCAGTTTAATGGAATTAGAAATTTTTCAAGTCGATTCATTTACATTAGAGGTGTTTAAAGGCAATCCGGCGGGTGTTTGTATCACGGAAAATGCCTTGGATGAAGCGCTGATGTTCGCGATTGCTGCTGAAATGGCTGTCTCTGAAACCGCCTTCTTATCCTTGAGTGACTTAAGGTTAAGGTGGTTCACGCCTCAAGTGGAAGTAAAGCTTTGCGGCCATGGAACATTGGCAGTCGTTCATGTACTAAAAGAGAAGGGCCTGTTCGGTGTGGGTGATGAACTCGCTTTCAATACGCTATCCGGTGTTTTACGGGTAAAAATTGAGAACAATCACATTGAGATGGACTTCCCTGCTGCTTGCTTAGATTTCGATGTTCCTGTTGATGAGCAGATGTTGGTGTTTCTGGGATTAAGTGCTGTCCAAGTCGTTTCCCATAGCTATTTTGATTCGAAGAACTTCATTGAGATAGACAGTGAACAAACGCTTATCGCCCTCGAGCCTAATTTTGATTGCTTAAAACAGTTACCGGGACGTGGCGTTGTGGTGACGGCTAAGTCTGCTTCAGAAGATGTTGATTTTATCTCCCGTTACTTTGCCCCTTGGGTCGGTATTAACGAAGATCCTGTGACCGGATCAGCCCATTGCGCGCTGGCCGTGTATTGGGGGGATAAGCTACGGAAAACTAAGTTGAATGGATATCAGGCCTCTGAGCGAGGTGGTTTTGTGGATGTTGAGTGCTTGCCAAATCAGCGGGTCAAATTAATTGGTCAAGCCGTGACTGTACTCAAAGGAAGCATGTACGTTTAAGCTTCTAGATAACTTAGGACATTTTGCTGCAGATAACTTGTTGGTAGTTGGAGCAAAATGTTTTCATATCAGGTTAAGGCTTATATTTCCTATTACCTTGATATCTTCTGTTTACATACTGTTAACTCAAGCGTACAGGCCAGCTTTTTTTAATATTTCCCCATGCCTGACTTCAACTTATGTTCATGCTTAAATCTGTCTGACTATTTAAATGCTGACGATGGCTATTTGATAATGGCTGTAATCATTTTATAACAATAATTATAAGATTAACTGGAGCTACGAGTATGAGCTGTCCCCACAATAACTATCGGGCCATGGAAGATGATATCCATACGGATTTTAAAGATGATATGTCCTATGGCGACTATCTGAAATTAAATCAGGTGCTATCGGCGCAGCAGCCTTTATCTAATCAACATGATGAGATGTTGTTTATCATTATTCATCAGGCGAGTGAGCTATGGCTTAAGTTGGCGGGACATGAACTCACTAATGCGGTGAAGAATATTCAGGAGGGAGATTTTGGCCATGCTTTCAAGGTCATCTCTCGGGTGAAGCAGATCCTTAATCAGCTGACTCAGTCCTGGAATATTTTGTCGACCTTGACGCCGGTGGATTATCTTAAATTTCGGGATGCGCTGGGGCATTCTTCCGGTTTTCAGTCCTATGGATATCGTAAAGTCGAATTTTTACTGGGCAATAAAAATGCATCCCTGCTCAAGGTTCACGAAAGCGACCCAGTGGTGCATCAGGAGCTGCAACAGATCCTAGAGGCGCCCAGTCTCTACGATGTCACCATTAAGTTATTGCATGACAATGGCCTAGTCATAGATGAAGACGTGCTAACCAGAGACTTCAGTCAAGCCTATCAGAGCAATGACTCGGTTTTAAATGCTTGGTTAAACGTGTATAGAAATGCCGATGAACATTTTCAACTCTATGAGTTAGCAGAAAAATTAATAGATATAGAAGATAGTTTTCAGCAGTGGCGCTTCAAGCATATGTATACGGTGCAGCGGATCATAGGCAATAAGATGGGCACAGGAGGCTCATCGGGTGTTGGCTTCTTGAAAAAAGCGCTGGATATCAGCTTCTTCCCAGAGCTTTTTGAGCTTAGAACTCATCTATAGGTACTGACTCATACAGATAGAGACGCACTGTTAATCTGTATTAACAATAAAAATAACAGCACCGGCATTTGGAGAAGAAAGCATGACTCAGGATATCGCGTTATCACTGCAGCCTCACTATGAAAATTT
This sequence comes from Shewanella sp. YLB-07, assembly GCF_009377275.1. NCBI lineage: Bacteria > Pseudomonadati > Pseudomonadota > Gammaproteobacteria > Alteromonadales > Shewanellaceae > Shewanella > Shewanella sp. YLB-07. The sequence continues at coordinate 435,984 of NZ_VOQB01000002.1, forward strand.
TAAGGTTAGCGAACGTATTTTATTGTCGGGACACTCACATCAAGCCTGGCCGGATGTAGCCAAGCAAGGCTTACTTAAGTGCTTCGATGATGCGGCAAAACATATCGATGATAAGTGGCAGGCCGCCTTTGAAAAGGCCGATAGAGTACGAGATTTTTACCGTAGGCTGCTGGGTGAGCGCGATGCTCAGATCGCATTAGGCGCCTCTACTCATGAGCTGTTATTACGCTTCTTGTCGGATCTGAGCTGCTTTAAACGACCGGCTAACAGGCCGATAAAAATCGTTACCACAGATGGTGAGTTTCACTCGCTGCGTAGGCAGCTGAATCGTTTAAAAGCGCTGAATATTGAAATTGAAGTGGTGCCAGTACAGCCAAGCGCTAGCTTAGCCGAACGAATCATCGACAAGCTAGATGACAAAACCGATGCTGTTATGGTTTCTGCGGTATTTTTTGGTACCAGTGAGATTTTCAAAGATGTTGGAGTCGTCGCCAAAGCCGCTGCCAGTTTGAATATTCCCTGTTTAGTGGATGCCTATCATGCACTGAATGTGGTGCCCTTTAATCTCAGTTTATGGCAATTAGACTCGGCATTTGTGGTCGCTGGTGGCTATAAGTACTGCCAAGCAGGTGAAGGTAACTGCATGATGCGGATCCCGCATAACTATCAGGGCAGTCCCATTATTACCGGTTGGTTTGCCGAGTTTGATGTACTTGACCAGGCTCCTGGCAAAGTGGGCTTCGGCCCGGGTCAGAGTGCCTTTGCGGGTTCAACCTATGATCCTGTGAGTCATTACCGCGGGGCAGAAGTATTCGATTTCTTCGAAGCACAGAACCTTTCAGATACCAAGCTTAGGGAGATCAGTCAGCAACAGATAACACAACTATGGCAAGGTATTGAAGCCATGGGACTTAGTAATGATTGCCTAGCACTGCCATCCCATACTATGGCTAACAATGCAGGCTTCTTATCTTTAACCACTGCCAAAGCGAGCGACTGGGTATCACAACTGGCTGAAAGAGGCATCTTGTGTGACAGTCGCGGCAACCAACTAAGATTTGGACCCGCGCCTTATGTGACCAAGGCTCAGCTGGAACAGGCACTCAATGTGGTTGAAGATCTAGCAAAGCGGATTGGCTAGCTATTGTTCAATGCGCAAAAGTGTGGAAGAAAGAACAAAGCCATATATATACAGTGTAGTTTTTTGCTCGCTTAAAAGTGACTCTCCCTTAAGCACAATATTGATGTGATAGTGGGTTATCAGATTCCAATTTTAGATTATTGTAAATGATAGTTTAAGGTATGTATTAATAGCTAGTTTAATCTTGGTTATCGCAAGGGGGATCTGTTTAGATCTCATTTCCAAATTCATTACCGTTACATCGAGAAAGAAACACATTTCCGGACTGGATCTTAGTCATGAGTTTATGCTGGAAGCAAATAAATAATGGTCAGTTGGCTTTGTTGATAAATCTCGATGAGTTCTGTTATTGTTCAGGTATTTTATGTTCTTAGCAATAATCTTGGTTACCTAGAAAGTATCGATAACCAAGACTCTACATGTTAGGCCTGTAGAACGTTAAGAATAATCACCTCAGATTATTCTTTTCAAAGATATAACAAGACTAGCTATAGTATCTACATTAGTCATTGTCTATTATAGTTGTTTCGGCGGTGAAAGAATTTTCTTTATCTCCTGAAATCCAAGCTGAAAAATAAAAAACTTCTTGAGATTCTGGAATGTTATCATCTAAAGTATAGTAAGTTACTTTAACCTTACTTACATCCTTAGGTATGTTTAACACTTTGAAATTTATTAAGTTAATATCGTATTGATATGTGCTAGTCAAATCTATGTAAATTAGCTCTACATCAGCATGTAGGTCCTTCCAGATTTGTGCAGAGTTAGTGATGAGCTGAATGTGTAGAGGCGTATTACGGTAAGTAGCTTGATCAAATATAATTTGACTAGTATTCGAATCCCCTTCAATTAATACTTGTTTGTCTGTAAGCATATCGCTAATCATGATGCTATTTTCAGAGTAAGAGCGACTAATGTCTATACTATAACTCGATTTGTCTTGTTGCATTTCATCTAACCAAGCATTTAATGTTATAAATTTATCTCCATCAATGCTACTGTCAATTAAAGTTAATGCTCTTATGGTTATTTCATTTATGCCCTCAGGTATAAGTAGGTTTTCGGTATTGTCAATGTCTAAAATTATAGGCCAAGTTTGTCCTTTATCATAACTCACATAAGATAAACTACTAAAATCGATATTAATAACACTGTTATTTTCATTGGAGAAATTTAGAGATAAAACTCTCTCGCGACTTGTTGGGGCTGTGAGTTTTACATTAAATGTAACATCATTACCATTAATTGTTCCTGTTATATAATCGACTTGAGCATCTTCCAATGGTGGGGGAGGGGGAGTTGAAAAGTTAGCGTTAATTACGGCGTTAATCAAATTAACTCCGGGGAAGTCAGAAACAACAATGCCAGTATAGGAAGGTTGATGCTTTACTATCCAATTAGTTGTTAATACATTAGTTCCTTCAAAAGCGATAGTGCAAAAACCTATGAAGCAACTAACCCTTGGGAAGTCTTTATAAGAATGTTTCCACCAAGGAGTCGTTAAGCCAGTCGCCAGTCTAGGGCTATTAGTACCGGGGCTAGAATGACCACTAGCCACAAAATAGGGAAAGCTCCCCCCTGAAGCATTTAAATAGTTCATGGTTTTACTTTTTACTATGTCGGATTTTATGAGTTGAGACTTTACTTTCTCCCACTTGCTATACAGCTTCCAATTTGTGGAAACAAAGTTAGAATCTTGAGTGTCAAACGAAGAGTAGGGTACTCCAAATTTATTATTTTTTACATTTGGCAAGTCTTGAATAAAAACAATTTTCCCTCTTGCACTCTCGATTGTTTGAATAATCCCATCATTACTCCAAATTATATTTGAATATCGATTCACATAGTCATTGAATGTGTCTTTAAAGCTTCTGTCGTTATGTTTATTTTTATGTTTGTCATATCCTGACACATTAATGAATATGAATTCAGAAGGGTTCTGCAGCAAAAACAAAGAAACCTCATCTAGAATTTCACCAAACATAGTTTCATGGAATAGCGTCCCATCAGGAACTACGAACGAACCATATTTATGTATAAGCTCTATATCCAAAAAACGGATTCCTGAATTTAACTGCTGTGTTATTGATAGTGTTTGCGTTTTATTTATTGGGCCACCATAGATATTTCCAGATCTATGAGTTCCTGGGATAGATATTTCATATATTGATTTTGATTCTGGGATGTCAATCATCCATGTCGATTTATACGGCAGGTCTTCTCGACTATGGTGGTAGGCATCATCATAATGTGCCAAAGGTGCAGTGGATATAAAGAATAGAAAGAACAATATTTTCATTTGATGGACTCTGGTTTTAATGGTTTTTTTTAAATCGTTATTGGGTTCAGGTATGTGTTTAGTTTCGGTTTTATCGAAAATGTGTAATTCACTATGATAGTTGGCTAGGGGGTATGTTGACAATGTTAATTACATTTGGGAAACAAAAAGGTTAGGTGTAATGAATTATATCTCCTAGTGTCTGCATGGGAATTAATTCATATTGTAGCTTATTGTAATTCAATAAAAATTAAAGTTTAAACTTTTCATTGTCTCGGAAATACAATTGGTCAGTATGCTTATACTTCAAAACTCTAACATCGATTCACCTTACAATATTACGTTTCCGTTTCATAATCTCTGTGGATAATTTGAACCTGAGTAGGCTGCAAGTGTTTCGTCATGTACAAGATCCTGAGTTTTGGTTGACACGAAAATTTTTGAATCTCACCTTAAGAAAAGGCGAGTTTTGACCTATGCTGGGGATATTGAAATCAAGCGCTGTGACAGATTTTAGAGGAGTTTCAACATTTGAAGTTGAGGTGTTTCTCTGGCTGGTAAGTTATCCTGGACGATTAGATCTGCTGAACCAATATGAATATGACTTGCGCAAAATATGCCAATAAATTTAGTTAAAGATTTTCTGGGTGGCCACTTTAGGTTGATATTCTAGCCTCAGATACCAACTCCCAATTTGTGGGCGAACGTATCTATATAGTTCTTCGATATTCCGAGTAGCATGATGCGCTTATAGTTCGTAAGTTATTTTCGAATGACTCTGTCATGTATGCGTCTGAAAAATATCCTACAAAGCATGATGAGATGCTGTTTATTGTGATCCATCAGGCGAACTGTGGCTCAAGCTGGCGGGATATGAATTGAGTAGCGCGGTAAAGAATATTCAGGAGGGAGAATGCACTGAATGTGGTGCCTTTCAATCTCAATGAGTGGCAGTTAGCGTCGGCATCTGTGGTTGCTGGTGGCTATAAGTACTGCCAAGCAGGTGAGGGTAACTGCATGATGCGGATTCCGCAAAACTATCAAGGCAGCCCTATTATTACCGCTTGGTATGCCGAGTTTGATGTACTTGACCAGGCTCCTGGCAAAGTGGGGTTTGGTCCGGGTCAGAGTGCCTTTGCGGGTTCAACCTATGATCCTGTGAGTCATTACCGCGCGGCAGAAGTATTCGATTTCTTCGAAGCTCAGAACCTCACGGACACCAAGCTTAGGGAAATCAGTCAGCAACAGATAACACAACTATGGCAAGGTGAAGCCATGGGACTCAGTAACGGCTGCCTAGCACTGCCATCCCATACTATGGCTAACAATGCCGGCTTCTTATCTTTAACCACTGCCAAAGCGAGCGACTGGGTATAACAACTGGCTGAAAGAGGCATTTTGTGTGACAGTCGCGGCAACCAACTAAGATTTGGACCCGCGTCTTATGTGACCAAGGCTCAGCTGGAATAGGCACTCAATGTAGTTGAAGACCTTGCTAGGCGGATTGGCTAGTGGGTTATCAGCTGTCGACTATCCCCGCTTGGAATGTCGACACTCTAGATCGTTAGGCTAATGTCACGTGATTTAGTTTTAAATGCCTTTAGCTCGGATACGGTTAACATTCGCATTCATCAAATGGCGTAGCAGGTAACGAAATAGGAATTTCTTTATCCCTGATAGGTTACTGCCATAACTCTTGTAGAAATCATCGGGTTGAATATACAAACCAAAATCATCGGCTATCCCCTCGCTTTGAATATAGGTATCCTCACCCCGCCAGTCGATATCCGGGTTTGATAGGCTTTTAGTCGCAATACCAAAGCCGGAAAACTGCTGACACTGCTTACCAAAACTTTGCTGTACTTGGGCAAGGTAGTCACTATCAATAATATAACCCTCTAAGTTTATCCAGCGATTATCTAGCTCTACTTCCACCCAACTATGGATGATCCGTTTTGGTGCTATCGAAAATAGGTAGTTAGGAATAGCGCCGCGCTGGAGCTCGTTAAAGATGGTAAAACCGTGAAAACGGCTGGGAATTCCTACCGCCCGAAACAGTGCCATAAGCAAGGTGCCTTTAGTATTGCACTGGCCGTAGCCATCTTTTAATACTTGGCTGGCAGATAAGCGGTCATCGGCATTATAGCCGAACTGAATCTCATCACGGACATAGGTATATATTGCGCCGATAGCATCATATTGGCTCAGCTGTGCCCAGTCTCGTTTATCGACTAGGCTCTGAATACTCGGATGCTTAAAATCTAACATGGCAGTGGTTTGTAGATGCTGTTTAGTTATCTCGTTTTGCTTTGCTGTTGTTGTCATGGGTATCTCCAATATCAAATCTGTACGCTGGGTATGAGTCGATATTAGAAGCTAGTGCTGCAGATAAATTGAATAAACTGGCTAACTTGATCGGATAAGCGGTAGTTTGGGTGATTGGATATTTAGCTTATTTATTTAAGTTGGAATAGGATTTAAGCTGGAGTAGGGCTAATGCTTGGCGAATTGTCATGCCGAAATTATTTTTAAATGTCCGGCTTAAGTGAGGACTGTCGGCAAAGCCTGCTAAGTAAGCGGCCTGAGTTGCATTGCTACCTTGTTTTAAGGCATTAATGGCGCAGAACATTCGACGCCATAGCAAGTAGGGGCGCCAGGCTATGGCCATCTCCTCGCGAAATAGATGGAGAAAACGACTCTCAGATAGAGCTAGTTGCTCTGCAACCTGCGCAGCCCGCCAATTGCTGGGCTTAACGCAATCGCCATTAATGCACTTGTCCAGTTGCGAAACCAGACTCTGTATACGTTTGTCTGTGGGCTGACTGGTGAATGTGTTGGGATAACTGCCTAGACCTAGCTGCTCAAAGAGTGGTGTTAATAGGGGAAAGGGCTGGTCGTCGCTGCCTGCAATTGATGGCATAGTGGATGATTGCTGCTCTATGTCGCATGTAGGGCGGCCAGCAAGCTTCTCTTGCAGGGCTTTCCCCCAATGGCTCAGAGGTTCGATCAGGAGTATCCAGCCAGATGCCATGGAAAGTTGGTGCTCCACGTCGGCATCGATCACCAGCGCACCAGTTCCAGCTGTATTATTTAGCTGATAAGAGGCGTTTGGGCTTGGCAATATCAGTTGAATCGCATGGTGCTTATGGGGGGCAGTATCGAGCGCCGAGCCATAAATGATTAATATGCCGGGTTTGAGCCAAACGCTTGGGTGCATCTGTATCTCCTCTTGTTTCTCAATGAGCCAACTATGTAGATAAAACAGAACCGGGTGATGTTCTGAACATCATTTGAAGAGGTGATTCTATTGAAAATAATTCCAAATCTTAAGGGCGACAGGCCCTAATGCTCTGTTTTTTAGTTTAGAGACATACATAGGAAGTTTGAACTCTCCTAAGGTATCCAGTGTGATCAAGTCCCCGCTTTCCAGCTCTTTCTTAACCAGATGTTCAGGCAGTCGTCCCCAGCCCAGACCTTGAGTGATTAAGGTCTTTTTTGTATGAAGGTCGGTGACATACCACTTAAGAGTAGCATCAATAAAACTGGTATCCGGTGATTTACTGTCGGTCGATTTGACTATCACCTGAGGATAAGCGGCAAGCTCATCTTCTGTCACTTTATTGAGATCTTTAAGGGGGAGCAGCTTAGATATTAGCAGAGGGATATTCATGGTATCGATTAGGTTATAGTCCACCGCTTTATTTTTAAACGGGGCACCATAGATTGCAATATCGACCTTTTCATCCAGTAACATTCTCTCGCCTGATGCGACTTCAATTTCCAGATGAATCGTGGTGCTCGGGAACGTTTGCTTCAATTCGAGCAGCAGCTCAGTGATTCTATCCAGAGGGAAGTTGGAGCTCACCCCAAAGCGTAACTCTGTCTCACACTCACCCTTTAGCTCATTCACGTAGGTTTCAAAATCACTGGCCTGCTTGAGTAGCTGCCTAATTTTTACAATTAAGAGTTTTCCGTCTGCCGTGAGTTCAGGTCGATAGGTTTGACGATTAAAGATCTGAATATCGTAATAAGACTCGACCTGTTTTACTGAGTAGGACACAGCCGAGCGCACCTTATGCAGTTTCTCGCTGGCTTTCTGAAAGCTGCCTTCTGCACAGATGGTATTGATAACCTGAAGATGTTCTAAATTCACCATGGTCTAATAATATGACCATCTTGTGCTAAAAGCTATGCTTTTTTGTGAACAGGTGATGCCTTAAAGTTATCTCATTCGAGCAGCGACATCGATTAAATATGAATTGAAGACTCGCTTGGTGAATGGGTGACAACAAATCGAATTTTAATCTATATACAAGAATTGACTCTAATTAGAAGGAAGCAAAAACAATGAAAATTTTAGCAATTGGTGCGAACGGCATTATCGGTAAGGCAGTGGTTAATCGTTTAGCAAAGGATCATGATGTTATCTCAGTGGGCCATAGCCGAGGTGATATTACTGTCGATACTCAAAGCAAAGACTCGATTCGAGCCTTGTTTGAGCAGGTGGGCATGGTGGATGCCGTAGTGAGCATGGCGGGCAATGGCGCCATGGGGAGTCTTGCGGACATGCCTGATTCTGGTTACCAGACTGTGCTGGACAGTAAGGTGATGGGGCAGGTTAATCTGGTACGAATAGGGCTTGAATATCTTAATCACGGGGGCTCTATTACCTTAACTTCGGGTCAGTCATCTGATAATCCTTCACTAGGGACGGCTGCTATCTCTATGGCGACTGCGGCGGTCAATGGTTTCGTTGGCGCTGCAGCACTTGAGTTAATCGACGGTAAAAGGCTTAACGTCGTGAGCCCAAGCTTTGTTAAAGAGACGATGGAGATGCTGGGTATGGACAGCAGTACAGGTATGCCAGCCGATGAGCTTGCTGCCTATTATGTTGCCAGTGTTAGCGGACAGAAAAATGGTGCTGTATATCAGGCCGTCGCAGGTCTAGAAGAGTAATGCAGCCTCTAAAAGATTGTTTGAATGCGGATGAATAGCAACAGATAAAGCATCTGCGAACCGATATTGTCGAGACTAACTTCTCAGTAGCCGTTAGCTGACGAAATTCGTTATCGATAAGAGTGAAAAGGTCAGTGTATTTGTCACGCTGACTTTTTGTCTTTCTTATGATCATCATCTATTAATAGGCGACCCCGATACGTTGCCGCGGATACTTGCCTGTCTCGACTTCATCGATCATGGCCAGTGCATAATCACTCACCGAAATCTTGCTATTGCCTTCTGCATCTGTGAGTAACTGTTCTCCCCCCACACGATATTGAGCTTGTTTTTCTCCTGGGAAAATCAGCGCCGCCGGGCTGATAAAGGTCCAGTTAATTGGACTATTACTCTGGCGAAATACCTCGAGAGCCTTACCCATCTCAATTGACTCTGTGTGATATTCTGCAGGAAATTCAGGGGTATCTACCAGTTGAACATTGGGCGCGACTTCCAGAGAGCCTGCACCGCCAACCCATAATAGTCGCTCAATGTGAGCGTGAGGCAGCTCGGATAGTAACTTCTCAGCCGTTTTAGAGACTATGCCATGGTTACCGGCTGCGCGTCCGCCGATAGCCGAGATGACCACATCGGCGCCTTTTACCGCTGTGGCTAAATCTGCCTGGCTATTGAGTAGATCGAAGCGGCGAGCTTCTATGTCGGTATCTGTGATCTTAGTTGTGTCCCGCACTAAGGCGATAACCTGATGGCCTCGGTTTTTAGCTTCTGTAACGATATGGCTGCCAATCCAACCCGATGCGCCTATGACTGCAATTTTCATTTTAAATCCTCTTATTCGTTTAATACCAATCGAGATCAGTATTTAGTTTTGATAACCATTGCAGTCTACTAGCAGGGGAATATGGGATAAATATCGATTAATGATGTAGATTGTATCTATGTAAGATACTAATGGTGGGTGTGATGGATAGGTTTACTGCAATGCGAAGTTTTGTCGAGGTGGCCAATACTGCCAGTTTCACTCAGGCTGCTGATAATTTGAGCTTGAGCAGACTGCAGGTGTCTCGCCATGTACAAGACCTTGAGTCTTGGTTGAAGCTGAGGCTATTGCATCGCACCACTCGGAAGGTGAGTTTGACCCATGCAGGGGAGGCGGCATTAAAGCGCTGTGAGCGGATCTTAGATGAAACCGCGGCATTGGAGTTCGAGGCCTTGTCTCAGGCAGATAAGTTATCGGGAACGATTCGAATTACAGCGCCAATCGGACTCTCACAAAATATGTTGATTGATTTAGTGGAAGATTTTACCGAGCTTCATCCCTTGGTCAACATAGATATTTTTGCCTCGGATACTTACTCGCAATTAGTGGACGAGCGCATCGATATAGCGCTTAGGTATACTCAGCAACCCGATGAAAGCCTGATAGCACGTAAATTGTTTTCGATTGATTCTGTGCTGTGCGCGTCGGAAGAATACCTCAAATTGCATGGCGAGCCCGTATCGCCAGCTGAACTAACCAAGCATAACTGTTTAGTGCATCTTGGCATGTCTGAGTGGCGCTTTATCCGTGATAATCAACAATTCTCGGTTGAGGTGAAAGGCAATATTCAAGGTAATGATGTGGGTTTATTACTTAGATCTGCTATCCGAGGCAAGGGTGTTGTCAGGTTACCCTGCGATCTCGCTAACCCAATCATTGCCGCTAAACAGCTGCAACCAATACTCTTGGATTATTACTTTCCCAGTAGTCCCCTGTGGGCCGTGTATCTGTCCCGCAGTTATCAACTACCTCTAGTGAGACAGTTTATCGACTTTATTGCTGAGCAATGGCAACAAGACATTAAACGCTTAGAGCCCGTGGATTAGGCCTGTTGGCTAATGCTTGTTGGCTAGGAACAGACAATAAAAAGCCCCTTAGAAAGGGGCTTGTTTACATTAAAATGGTTAATGCAGTGCTGCGGTGAAAGGAATGCTTTCACAAATCTTGGCTTCATCGACAAGCAGTTCTTCTAAACGTGTATCAACCAAGTCTTTATCGAAATACTCATAAGCCAGTTCGACAAACATTTCTTTATGTTTCTCTTCCGACTTAGCAATGGCTTCATAGAAGTCTTTCTCTTTACCTGGCTCGAGTGCTTCGGCAACGAGAGAGAAACGCTCAAAACCTCGGGCTTCGATGACACCGGCGATGAGCATGCGATCTAAAAACAGTTGATCGCTTGGGTGTCTATGAAGTTTGCGTACCTGAGTGATGTACTCATCTTTTTGATCTCGACCCAGTTCATTGTCGCGGCCGTGGATAAGCTTTAATACTTGCTTGAAATGGATCAGCTCTTCGAGGGCCAGATCTGTCATCGCACGGGCTAGCTTTTTATGCTGAGGATAATGGGACAACATAGACATGGCCATGCCCGATGCTTTCTTTTCTGCCGAAGCATGATCTTGTAAAAAGGTATCGAAATCGGCTAATACCTTTTCGGTCCACTTAAACGGCGTGTGGTATTTCAAATCAAACATAAGTGCTCTCGGCGAGAAAAAACGGCATTTTACCTAAGTTAGGCCAAGTAGCAAAGCGTTAACCTAGTGTATGCTTCAGTCGACTCTTGCTTCATCGCTTAATGCTGTCGATTTTACCTTTCTCGGTCGCTTCTATTTTCAACGGATGTTTTATCTTTTTCCAGGCTGTGACCTTACCGCCAATATTGATATGTTCAAAATTCTGCGAGGGGGCGATATCTGTGATGCTTAAAAAGTTGGCTAGCCGTTGAAAGTTTCCAGCATCAGCGACATCTATAATCAGCAGGTCTTGCTCTCGGCCGTTAAAATAGTCTAATGCGCCTTGGTAATGACGCTGATAACACTCAAGCAAGAAGCTGTCTTTGGCAATATTATCTAAAGTCAGCGGTTCAAATACCTCGTTATAGCAACGCTTTAATATCGGGTTAAAACCACCGTCACTGCGTTGTAAGTTGGTAAACATGCGCGCTAACAACTGGCGAATAGAAGGCAGCCACTTATCCGACTCTCGGGTAAGGTAAACGAACTTAGCATTTGGATAGACTTTGTCGAGTTGCTGATAATCACAAAAAATCGGTGTGTCGGCGATGATCTGGGCCTCATCCATGGCTCTTTGGGTGTAGGCGGTGTGCGCGGTTTTAAACCCCAAAGAAAGGGTGGCGACACAGACGCTGGTGGTGGCCGTTCTCGGTAGGCCTATGATAAATACTTTCTGCTCTGTCACTTGATTGTTGCTCTTTAAGATTCGATTGTCGACCTGGCTGTTGGAAAGGGGTATTACCCCGTGCGTAAACTTAAAATCTCAGCAAGCACTATCGGCTTAGGATAGCGGCAAAACTCTGTATCTTTTTTATCTATGGCATAGATAGACATTCTGTCGGCTAACTCGTTACCTTCTATGCCTATATGGGCCGCAACATGGGAGATAACCAGTTTTTCTTTAAGCTCGTCATACAGGGCATGTGATGCCTGAATGACATCCAGGTTTTTGATGTCACCGGCAGTTTTGCGTTTCCAGCCTTTGGTTTTCCAGCCATAGGCCCAATTGGTGATGCAATTTATCGAGTATTGGGAGTCACTGCGAATGTGTGCCGATTTACCTGCTGCCAAGTTCTCTTTTGCGATTAATAGCGCCTGATGCAATGCATTTAACTCGGCTGAGTTGTTGGTGCCATAGCTGTTATATAGCCCGTACCAGAGTTCAGACAACTCATTATCTTTATACACGGCAACGCCAGATCCTGCTTTACCCGGGTTTGGCTCACAGCCACCATCGGTATAGATCACCACATCATAGTCAGCGTTAGAAGCTGATGTTTTAGCTGTCGGAGCTTTTTGACTCTTGCTTGCGCTAGATGAGCTAGCTGGCTTAGCGGCGTAGGCACTCGATGCGCCTCTTGAAAATGCGGCATCGGCCTCGGATTTTGTCTTGAAAGATTTGTATTTGGCCTTAGGGAATTTATCGACCTGACGCTTGGCTTCATCCCAAGTGGTAAAAATCCCTGTTTCGCGCCCGACCCAAACCACATAAAACTTTTTAGCCATTTGATACTCTTAAATTTGCTGTATAGAAGAAAGTATATTCTGGCAAATACTACGGTTACCTAGCGCAAAAGTCACCTAATCAGAGGATAGAAGCGATAAGACTGAGCTCGTTTGTACAATCTTATACCAGTTTTATTTGTAGATAAGGTTAATCCTCTTAAAGAGCTGGATTGACTCTGATGAGAATAGCTGTGAAATTAACCCCGCAGGCTTTTGATATTCAGTTAAAAAACGGTCAACTAAAGGAGAAGCCATGATCACGACACGAGCCGTGACATCACAGGATGTGAGCCGGATTTGGCAGATAAGGACTGATGCCATATTAGAGGGATGCAGTACGCATTATACCCGATACGAGGTGCAAACCTGGGCTGGCTCGCCCATGCCGGAAGCGTTCACTGAGGTCCTGTTATCTCTCGGCGCTATTGTCGCCGTTGAATTGGTCGATGAACTCTCTGTAGAACAAGTCGCTGAAGCTCTGGGAGAATGCGGTAGCAATATCCAGGGGGATACCCCAGAAAAGATTCTGGGTTTTGGCTTTATTGATGCGGCTCAATGTCGTTTAGAGGCCGTCTTTGTTGACCCCGAAGCCGTAGGCATGGGCATAGGTAAGTTGCTTGCAATCGAGCTTGAAGTGCAGGCCAAAAAAGCGGGCGTTAAGACCTTGTCACTGTCATCTTCATTAAATGCCGTCGGTTTTTATAAAAAGTTAGGCTTTAACGCCGGAGATGAGACTCGCTGGCGCCACCCAACGGGTATTGAGCTTATGTGCATCCCCATGTGTAAATTATTATGATTCAATCTGGTTCAGCTAGCTCCAGATTTTCAGCTTGCAGACTGACTCACAGATTTCCCTTTAACCTCAGGTACACTCTTTCATAGCGATTGATATTAATTCAATTAGGTAAATTATTAGGCCACTTAGGTCATTTTTGGTTTTTCAGGAGTAAATAGTATGACGAGTCGTCCCATTATCTGTGATTGTGATCCCGGGCATGATGATGCCATCTCCCTTATTCTTGCCTTTAGCACTAAAGCCTTGGATGTGCTGGCTGTGACCACGAGTGCAGGAAATCAGACTCCGGATAAGACACTGAATAATGCGCTACGCATACTGACCTTGCTGGAGCAATATGACGTGCCCGTTGCCGGTGGCGCCCTTAAGCCTCTGGCTCGAGAGCTGATCATTGCCGATAATGTTCATGGAGAGTCCGGACTGGATGGCCCTAAGCTGCCAGATCCGGCTTTCGCTCCGGTCGAGCTCAGCGCGGTGGAGTTGATGGCGCAGAAAATTCGAGACAGTGAGGTTCCGGTTATTCTTAACCCCACGGGCCCCTTGACCAATATCGCCCTGCTGTTGGCTAGCCATCCCGAGCTGCACACTAAGATAGACAGCATAGTCTTGATGGGAGGCGCCGCGGCTGCGGGCAACTGGACGCCGGCCGCCGAGTTCAATATTTTTGTCGATCCTGAATCGGCCGATATGGTGTTTAAATCAGGTATCCCCATCGTCATGTGCGGATTGGATGTGACTCACCAAGCGTATATTGTGCAGCAAGATATAGAGCGAATTCGCGCCATAGATAATCCGGTTGCTCAGTGCGTCGCAGGTCTGTTGGATTTCTTCATGATCTATCATCAAGACCCTAAGTGGGGACTCAAGGGGGCGCCGCTGCACGATCCGTGCACCATAGCCTGGCTGCTGAAACCTGAGCTGTTTACTGCCCAAGATGTGTGGGTTGGTATCGAGACTAAGGGAGAGCATACCCAAGGCATGACAGTCGTGGACCGCTATCAGCTGTCGGGTAATAAGCCGAATGCCAAGGTGTTGTTCGATGTGGATCGTGAGGGTTTTGTCGATCTTATCGTCGAATGTTTGCAGGCGTATAATAAATAGCCTTCACTCGACTAGCTTTTTAAATCGAGACGTTTTGAGCGCATGTCTTATTATCAGAGAATGCGCTCATTGATGGATATCTGTAAGGCTTATTTCTTCATGCATTGGGAGAGTAGCTTGGCGAAGAAGTCACTGCCTTTACGCTGGGTAAACTCGATATTACGCTCGGGAATGGATTCAGGATCCTTATAGCTGGCTAGTGCTTGCTCCATGCTGGCCTCCCGAATGATATGGAGTAAAGGGTAGGGGGAGCGATTGGTGTAGTTCGATGGTTCATCCATAGGTTCGCCGTCGAAACAGTAATCCGGATGCATACTGGCTAGCTGGTATACGCCTTCATAGCCTTGTTCGATAAGCAGATTGTTGGCGACATCGACCAGATCCAGATAAGGGTAGAAGCCCTCGAAACCACGGGGGACAATAAACAGGGTGGTCTCAACATCTGGATTGTCATCCAACAACTTACACTCTTTTATCAAGGCTTCGAGTACATTATGCATCTTGGACTCATCGATCACCGCGTAGCGTATGCTGCCACGTTCGACTTCCCGGCGAGCGAACGGACAGATGTTGTACTTCATTATCACTTGCTCTACCCAACTTTGAGTCTGCTGCGCGATGAGCTGAAGTTCTTTGTCTTGTTCGTGCTGTGACATGCGGGGCTAGCCTTAATCTGTTTTGGTGATACATCGTGGGCAAGGATAAGGAGGAAAGGCAGAGTGCGCAAGCGATCAGTGCTGAACTTACTACCTATCCTACTAAATAACTTGGCTTATGGCGACACCATGGGGATGATCGACACCACGAGTAAGAGTGCCATAGAGATGTTGAAGATTTTCTGTTGCCGTTCATTTTTGAGTAGGCGTTTTAAGGCGACGCCAAAACCTAACCAAGTCATGGCGCAGGGAAAGGCCACGCCGAGGAAAACAGCCGCGATAGTCAATACTTGGGGTGTTAATGCGGTATCAAGATTGGTGAAGGTGGCTATTGCGCCCACGGCCATTATCCAGCCTTTAGGGTTGACCCATTGAAAGGCTGCCGCCTGTATGAAACTTAATGGATTCGATGTCTGTTTGCCTTCCATCTTACTGCTGCTATTGGCGATAAGCCATGAGAGGTAGAGCAGATAAGCAATGCCTATATATTTGATGACTAAATGAATGACCGGATAGGTCTGGAATAAGGCACTCATGCCTAAACCTATGGCAAGTACCATACAAGGGAAACCAAGGCAGATCCCAGTTAAGTGCGGCAGGCTACGTTTAATGCCAAAGTTGACCCCTGAGCTCATCAACATAACGTTGTTTGGCCCCGGAGTTATCCCGGACGAGAAGGCAAACAGAGCAATAGCTAAAATGAGTTCCATACTGGACCTGTAGGGGAAATCGGGAAGCCATATTAGCTAAATTGGTGAGACAGTGAAGCTAAATTTGCAACTGGGACTCACTTTCATAACCTGGTCGATAGTTAAGCATGCTAAGACAAGTATTCTAAGTGCTAATATTCTAGATGGCCCATAGGCAAATGTTCTCCATTTTGGTTACTTATGAGTCAGGTTAGGTTAACCTTTGCAATGTTATTGTTGATGCATTGAAAAATTGTTGAGTGCCAAGCTCTGATATCGAAAAGGAACCTCATTATCAAAAAACTAATCTGTTTATTTTTAATCACATTTTTGACGGCTTGCGTCACTGTGGACCATGTTGAAACCAGCCCAATGCGCACGACTATGGTGACTACGGGTGATCTAGGTTTCATTTCTGAAAAAACTTCTCGTTTTGCCTGGCATCCCTCATTGGAAAATGTGGTTGCGGATGAGAGAATTAACAGTGAAAAAGTCGTTCGTCATATGCGCACCTCGATCACTCAGATGATGGAGTCTAAAGGTTATCGACTCGTGTCCATCGATGAGTCTCCGGATCTGCTGATAGGGTTTGGTTTGGCACTCGAGTCCAACATGAGTGATGCCGAGATCTTGAAGGAAGCCGGATTAGTGGCTGGCTTATCGACTGCTGGTATCGATAGCGATCAGTATGAGAAAGGCTCAGTGTTAGTGGCGCTATTTAAGCCTATGCAACTACAGCCAGTTTGGCGAGTGTTAGCACAAGGTTTTACCGACTTTAAGCAGTCTGGTGAACAGAGACAGCAACGTTTTGACGAACTTATCTCTTTAATGTTGGGAAGCATTCCTAGCGTTTAATTTTAAAGATAGAAGTTTAGGAGAAGGATTTTGAAATTTTCAATGACACGAATCTTGGTATTGGCATTAACGCTGATTTCGTTTCAAGGTTTAGCGTCTGCAGATTGGGTTAAAATTGCAGATAAGACCGTCGATTATAAAACTGAAACCGATACGGTAACTCCTCATTACAGCGAGAAAAGTGTCACTCATATCAAGTTAAAGTGCACCCAAGGTTCGGTGAACCTGCATAAAGTCGTACTGCATATGAGTGACGGCACGAGCAAGACGGTGGACAATTTAGGTCTGTTAACCAAGGGACTGTCGAGCCGTAGTATCAGCGTACCTAAAGGTGATATTAAAATCGAGTCTATCGATTTAACCTATGACAGCGTCGGTAGCCAGACCCTGGCCATTGCCGGGCTTTCTAAGAAAGGTAAGCTGGACATTATGGGCAAGAAACTGGCAGACAAAGACTAATTCGTATTAGACCCGCATAGAACAAGCCCGCAAGGGCTTGTTCTATTTGGGGCTTTAGCTGGCATCATATAGACTGGGATTTGTTAAAAAAACCTGCAATCGCTTTACCTCTGTCGAGGTGAAATTCTGCTTAATATATATTGCAATTTTTAGCTCGTACTCCTCTGTATCCGCATACTCTTCCTTTATCGTCAGCTGAAACTCTTGATAGCCTCTTACCCGCGTTTTCCACTCATCTTGCGCTATTCTTACTTTCTCTACTCTGGCTGAGATTTCCGGTGTCATCTCCGGTGGTTGAACTTGCCTGTTATCGAGCATAGCGGCAATTTTTTCGGCTTGAAAGCTGGGAAGCAACGCTTGTTGCTCTGACTCATCTAACTGACTTATCTGATGTGCCAGTAATTGCTGCTTTTGTGCTGGGGTCAGGGAGTTATCTTGTCTGATGGCCGCTCTGGCTATCGCCTGTTGGTCGTAAGCATTGTCCTGTGCGAAGAAGGCTTGGATCTCCTGCTCACTGAAAAATTGAAATTGGCTATCGTGAGCCTGCTCGATAAACGCAAGGCTTTGGCTCATCTGCATATCTTCATCTATGCTGGGACTGAGATTTTTTATCTCAATAAGAGCCAATTGATAGTCACGATAACGTCCGAATAAGGCCAAAAGGTAGGCTAGTTCAGTCGAGTCTAGCGCTAGAGTATGAGCCAGCTGGATTAGCTGAGATTCTAAGGGCGTTTGATTTTGTTGGTATTCTAAGATGATGTCATCGAACTTCCATCTTAGTGCCAGCTCCATTTTTAATGGCTGCCAGATCACTTTAGGTGACTGTGAGGGTTGAGCATCTTCAATCTGTAACCTAAGTGATGGCTCTTGTTCTGGTGTTTTACTGGTTAACTTGGCTGCCGAGCTTCGATTTTCTGTAGTGATAGTCGGATACAGAACCAAACCAAGGCTGAGTAATATTAACGAAATCAGCCCAAGTATGCCGATAAGCTTAGTGAATTTCTGGCTTGGCTTAGTTCTGTCGTTCATGTTTATACCTATCCTATTAAATAGATTAGAGTCCGAGTTGGGCTAAGCGGCTTAGGTGCTGTCTGTATAGAGTGACAGGATTGGTTTCAAACCAGCTAACCAGACCGAAAGTCTGATTCACTTCATCTAAGTGATTCATCTTGTAGTTATCTTTGATGACTAAGCCTAAGTGCGAGCTACAACTTGATACCAGTCCATCGTTGGGCTCATTAAATAGCAGACCCGTTAGACTCAATGGGTAATCGCTGACATCGAACACGTGGGTGAGTTGACCGGAACCCGACCAGGAGAAGTAGTACACACCGTTGTCGGCGAGTGCTGAACCTTGGCCACAGTATTGGGCTGGTATGCCTTCTGGATAGCGCTGATTAAATGCGACAGAGCCGGCCGTAGTGAGTGATTCCATCGCTGCTATAGTGTCAGTCGGCAGACCGCTATTGCCGGAGATCCCGGCAATGATCGAGGCTAAGGTATTAAAACCTTGCTGAGCAAGCCATTCTATTGCCGAGTCGACTGGTATTGCACTGCGAGCGAAGTCGGCAACATTGCTGCCCCAATTTACGCCGCCGATAGAGGTCACCGATGCCACCATTTCAGGGCTGACACTGGCGACGTAACGTATGGTTGGGCTGCCGTGACTGTGACCTATCAGGTTGACTTTATCGGCGCCAGTTTGTGCAAGAACGGCTTGGACGTAACTGCGTAATTGCTCCCCTCGCACCTCGCTTGAATTCGCCGGTGAAACATTTGCGACAAATACCTGTGCGCCTTGTCGCTGTAGTGCTTGTGGTATCCGGTAGAAGTAATCTATACCCCAGATATCATCGAAACCAAATAAGCCGTGAACCAGAACTATGGGATATTGTGTTGCCGATGTTGACGTGCTGGCCGTCGCATTGAATGAACTTGATAAGCTCAAGAGCAAAATTGTCAGTGTGTAGGTCCATCTGTTCATGTTATTCCCCAGGGGCTGGTTAATTTGTCTTGTTGAATAAGTATTTTATTGTTAGCGCTCTGTATAAAAAGTGAACGCTTGTCATTATTGTTATCTTAATAAACGGGGGGGATCAAGCTATGTTTTCTATTAAAATTCAGGTAGGACAAGAGCTGTGGGCGTGTTTAAAACGTGCGGTTGGTGAGTAAGCTGAGTGGCGGCATGAGATGTCGGACCTGTTTAAGACAGTGGGAGC
The DNA here is from genome assembly GCF_009377275.1 of Shewanella sp. YLB-07. Classification (NCBI taxonomy): domain Bacteria; kingdom Pseudomonadati; phylum Pseudomonadota; class Gammaproteobacteria; order Alteromonadales; family Shewanellaceae; genus Shewanella; species Shewanella sp. YLB-07. Next base: position 455,196 of record NZ_VOQB01000002.1, read on the forward strand.
TTTAGCGGCAGCTAATGAAAATATTTTTTGGACCGTTAGCTTATGTGTATCTGCAATTTTAGTGTTTAGCCATATTTATGACTAGATTTGTTATTGAGAAGCGGGGTGAAAAGGGTATTATGCTGTAACTGGAGGAGGTCATCTCTTCGTGGTTTTTATTAATATCTTAGTCAAAATGGCTAAAAAGAAGGGCAAGCTAATGCTCGCCCTTCATCAATAATCATGGGTTAAATTAGAAGCTGGTTTTCACTCCAAGGTTTATTGTAGTGCCTAATCCCTTGGTGTTATAACCTGAATAGGTATATGCTTGGGAGCGAGCCGAGTAATAGTCTGCATTAAGCAGGTTTTCGATTCCCAGAGACAACTGCCAGTTGTCAATTTGATAACTGCTACTCAAATTCACTATGTTATAGCTGCTAACAGGCCCTTGTGTGCCGACGTACTTACCATCGACTGGCTCGAAGCGTTTACGATCACCAACATAAAGATAGTTTAGGCCGATTCTGGCTTTCTCTATTGGCTGCCAGTCGAGTGTCGCGGTGAACTTAGGTGCCGAGATGGTTTTACCGTCGAGATAAGTATCTTTATCGGTATTTTTACCTTCTACCCAGCTGTAACTGACGCTGGTGCTTAAGTTGTCTTGTATCTGATAGTTAAGCTGAGCTTCATAGCCCCAAATTTTCTGTGGCTCGCGAACTGGCATATAGACGCCAGTTTCCACTATATATTTACTGCCGGTACCTAGGTCTGAATTGCTGCGATAGGCGGCAACTTCATAGGTCAAGTTCGCAAATTGCCCCGACAAACCTAGTTCATAGTTATCGACGATTGAGGCCTCGGTACGAATAAGCGAGATATCATCGACGGTAGCGGTACGCAATAATCGGCCAAGATCTGAGATGTCGGAGCCTTGAGAGAAGCTCATAAATGGGCTGAAATACTCATTCATATTGTATCTGATACCGACATTGAAGGTGGTGGTGTCATAATCGATATCCCCCCCTTTAACGTCCATAGGGACTGAGCAGGTATCGGCACCTTTGCACACTTTCAGTGTCTGGTAGTCATCGACGCTGAGATCGACACTGTCTTGACGAATACCGGCTTTAACAATCCAGTCTCCGTCTATCACTATCTTGGTCTGTAGGTAGGCGGCCAAGTTGGTCATGTCCATCTCTGGCACCCAGATCCGGCCGTCATCCAAGGGTTGAGAGCTAACATCGTTGAGGGCATCCAGGCCATAGATGAAGCTGACCTCGATATCATCCCAATCAACTTGTGTATTGAAGTTGACTCGTAACCCTTTCTTATCGGACTTAATCAGCGACTGGCCGCCGGCATAACCTTCACTGGGGTTCGACAGAGTTGGCGAATAGAAGAACATGTTTTCGATAACTTGGGCATAGCCATCGACTGTTAGCTGAGTATTGGAAAATATTTCTTCATCAACATATTTTAGCATCAGGTTGTGGTTACCGCGGGGACCTTGAGGTACCCCCAGTTTTGCATCACCCGAGGTGTTTTTGATGGCATAGGTCTTAACGCCACTATTGACGCTACCGACCACATCAACATAATCTGCTTCCTGTTGAGCATCGTAATAGTTATAGGTCAGCTGAAGATACTTCTCTTCGTCGAAAGCATAGCCGAGTTTAGTGAATAAGTTTTTCGATTTACTCTCAGACAATCCGTATTTAAGGCCGATCACATCGCCTTCCGAGTCGCGCTGTAAACCTGTCTCTTCTATTGCACCACTCAATACATAACTGAATTTATCGACAGTACCGTCTATCGATGCATCGAAGCGATAACCTGGAGTATCTTCGAACTTTACTGCGCTGAACTTGCTCGATGCGCCTAGCTGGACTCTGGCTTTATCGTCACTACTGGCCTTCTTAGTGATGTAGTTAATGATACCGCCCGATGCGCCATTACCATAAATTGAGGTCGCGCCCTTGATCACTTCGATGCGTTCTATGGCTCCGGCATCGATGGAACGAATGCCTAACTGACCATTTCTTAGTGGCGTCGACTGTGGCACTCCATCTATCATGACGAGCGCTTTTCGACCACGTAATGTTTGCCCCGAGTTACTGGAGGTGCCTGAGCTTGGCGCCATTCCCGGTACGCGGAACGCCAGTATGTTCTGCAATTCTGAGCTGACCAACATATCTTGCTTAAGCATCTTGTTGTCGATCAGGGTGACCGAAGATGGCACTTCATCGATGCGCTCGACACTGCGGCTTCCTGTGATAATCATACGTTCCATGGAGCGGGCGTTATCATCGGCTAAGGCGGAGAGTGAGGGAAGTGCGAGGCAAAGCAGTGCGCATCGCGTGGCAATGGCCGTTTTGCTAAGTGAGAATGACATGTGTGGTCCTGAATGTAACAAAAGTGCCGCGAATGATAATCGTTATCGGTATCATTGAAAGGTTATTTACATTTAATTCACCCATGTTGCAGCTTGTATTTGATTTGACGTGGTTTTGTGCCTCTGATCACATTTTTATGTATGATGACCGATGAAAACGCTCAGATCTGATTGGATAAATTTATTGATAGTAAGGATATGTTCATGTTAAAGCTTTTATCTGCCACTCTGATGTTCGCATCATTGACCGCTGGTGCCGCCACCTCTAAGGATCTGATCAAATCTACCGAGTCATGGGACGGGAATAAACTGCCTGCATACTCATTGACCCAGCCTGAAGTGACGATCAAAGAGATTGTCATAGCCCCTGGTGAGGAACTGCCCTGGCATCAGCATCCGGTGATTAATGCCGGCATACTCCTAAGTGGTGAATTGATGGTGTACACCCGCGACGGTAAAAAGAAAAACCTGAAAGCTGGAGACACGCTTATCGAACTGGTTAATACCTCTCATTATGGAAAAAACATCAGTTCAGAGCCGGCCAAAATCGTGGTGTTTTATCTGGCTGAGCAAGGGGATAAAGTGACTATTTTAGATCATAAACACTAATATTTATTAGGAATAATCCATCTTAATCGCTAAACAAAAAGCTCATGATTTTCATGAGCTTTTTTATTTAAACTGCTTATTGACTCAGCTTAGCCGACGCTAATCTCATAGGAGGTGAACTTGCGTAGATTGATCACACCAGTATCGAAGATTAAATACTGACCTTTTATGCCGAGCAATATGCCGCTGACCACAGGCTCTTTGTCGAAGTTATGCGAACTTATTTTGGTTGGAAACTCGGTGACGGGGAAGTGGATACTCTGTATCTCTTCATCGAGCTTCTCAATGGCGTAGTCGCCATGTGCCATGCATATTTCATGGATCTTGTTTTCGACTTCCGGCAGTAATTCTGCGGCTTTCGCTTTTAGATCTATGTCTTGTGCATTGCCCTTTAACATGGTGCGCCAATTGGTCTTATCGGCGATCATCTTGGCTAGTTCGACTTCGACGAGTCCAGAGATCTGTCTGGTCGACACCTTCAAGATAGCTAAACCTTGGGTGGCACCCTGATCAATCCATCGGGTCGGGAGTTGGGTGTGACGTGTGATGCCAACTTTGAGTCCTGAGGTATTTGACAGGTAAACGTAATGGGGCACGAAACAGTTAGCCTCTCCCCATTCAGGCTCGCGGCATGTCCCCTCGGCGAAATGACATGTTTCGGGCTTCATGATACACATGTCGCAGCTGGCCAGCTTTCTCATACAGACGAAACAATGGCCCTGAGAATAGCTCTTCTTGGTGCGCTTACCACAGTTACTGCAACATATTTTGCCTGTATGTGTGAGGGTGACACTGGTGCCGATTAGCGGATTCATGTCTAATAAATCATCGCCTATAGGCAACTGATACTGCACCTGCTGGTTATCATCCAGTGTGGCGCGCATCTTCTTGATGGTTCCTAACATATTTTTTCCTATCATTGGAAACTCTATCGTTCCCTATAATTTTGAGCATGACATTAACGATCTTATGTTTCTCATCATATCAGATTGTTGGTTTGATTCTTGATTGATTTAACCGATTGCGAAGTGATTATGTAAAGAAGCATTCTGAAGGCTAAGTGAGCAGGGGAGTAATCGAAGATAAAGTCATCGAAGAGAAAGGTTCTCCTCGATGTAGAGACTGAGTCTATTTTTTCTTGGGTCGGATAGCTATTGGGTCAAGTCTGCTTTAGCGGCTTATCTTATCGAGTACCACATCATCACCTAATGCATAAAGTGCTTCACATAGTTGTTCCTCTTGCTCGGGGTTTTTCATGCCGAGATCGAAGTTTGCTCTGAATAAGGCGATGCCAGTGTGGCAGGCTGTCTCATAACGACTGCTGAAGTGTTCGATATTGATACCCTGGGCGCTTATTTTGTTGGAGATCTCGTGTACCAGACCGGGTCTGTCATAGGCGACGAGTGAGAAGCTAAGATGTTGTAGTTTATTGGGCTGTTTGCTGGTCTTGGCATAGGTCAGGCTCAAGCCTTCGATACATTCCAGGCTTTCGATTAAGATGTCCCAGTTGGACGAAGGCACCTCTAACAGGAGTATGGCGGCGAAGATACCATCGATATGACGTAGTTCAGAATCCAGCCAATTACCGCCATGGCGACTCACCGCGTGGGCTATCTGTTCAACTAGTCCTTTTTTATCTGCAACCTGCAGTGTAACTAAATAACGTAACATATTGATATTTCTCCTGTCTTTAATTGTTTTCATCCTTGATTAGGCACTGTAACACTAGTGTCATCTTTACGTCATATAATGCCACACATCAGAATAATGAGAATGTTTCTAAGCTATTGTTAGCATAGCAGTTGAAACAATCCCAGTGAAAAGTCTACTGGCTATTTAATAAACGAGGTTCTAATGGAAACTCAGGTAAAACAACCTGATTCTAAGGCTCATAACCTACTGATGGGGAGAGGCTCAAGCAGCAGGGCAATTAAGGATAAGTTGACTCAAATTGGGGTGACTATCGGCGGAGCTATGGTATTTATCGCTCTGTTGTTAATTTTCTTTTATCTGCTCTATGTTATCAAGCCTATCTTCGATGATGCCGAAGTGTCACCAGTATCGAGCGTGGACCTCCAGGATTCAGTTCCGGCCCTGATGGTTGGAAGCGATGAACAAAATGAGATCATGTACCGTGTCTCTCAAACTGGTCGAGTCGATTTTTATGATGTTAGCTCATCAAAATTAATTGAAACTGAACAGCTGGAATTTCCCGAGGGTAGTCAAGTTGTCAGTAGTTCAGCCTCGGTGCCAAGTGAGCAGAGGTTTGCTTTCGGACTCGATAATGGTCAGGTGATCATTGCAGGTATCGAGTTTGGTGTGACTTATCCAGACAATAAGCGACTCATCACACCTAATTTGAGATTCCCTAACGGCAAGACGCCTATGACTGTCGATGAACAGGGGCAATCGATAAACAATCTCGCATTCGATTACAGTAGCGATAAGATGACCTTTGCTTATCAGGGAGATGATAATATTTGGCGTCTGTCACGTCAGGAGGGTGAAGAGAACATGATGACCGAAGAGGTCGAATGGTCTGCTTATAACGGCATCATCGACGATGCTCCGGTACGTGTTCAGCAACAATTGATGACTCCTAATCAGCGTCAACTCCTGCTCAGATCAGACAATAAACTCTTCGTCTATGATATTCGAGATGCCGAAGCTGTCTCCCTGAGTCAAGTATTAGAGTTGGGGCGTACTGGTGTCAACGTCACAAATGTTAGCCTGCTAGCAGGGGCAAGCTCTCTGTTGGTGAGTTACGATTCAGGTTTGGTACAACAGTATTTTCAGGTGAATGGTAAGCAAGGGCGTCAGTATCAAGAGATACGCGAATTTAGAAATCATGGCGGCATTAAGAGTGTTGCCTCTGAATTTTATCGAAAGAGCTTTGTCACTATCAGCGATAATGGCCAGTTGTCGTTGCTTTATACCACGAGCCAAAGAAAACTATTTTCCAAAGATTTTAACTTAAAGAATCCCGGCACCCTGGGCTTCAGCCCACGCTCTAACGCCTTAGTGGTCGAAGCTGACAACAAGTTACATATGTTCAGTGTTTCAAATACTCACCCTGAAGTGTCATGGAGCGCCATGTGGAGCAAGGTGTGGTATGAAAGTTATCCTGAGCCAAAATATGTGTGGCAGTCGACTTCGGGATCCGATGATTTTGAAGCTAAGTTGAGCCTGATGCCATTGGCGTTTGGTACCATGAAAGCCGCTTTCTATGCCATGATGTTTGCCACTCCTTTGGCGATTGCCGGTGCCATCTATACCGCCTATTTTATGACGCCTAAAGTACGCTCCATCGTCAAGCCAACCATCGAGATCATGGAAGCCTTGCCTACGGTAATACTCGGTTTCCTTGCCGGTTTATGGCTGGCGCCCTTGATAGAGGACCACTTGCCGGGGATCTTAGTCTTACTCACTCTCTTGCCGCTCTCGATACTAACCAGTGCTTTCATCTGGCATAACTTGCCAGGTAAGGCTAAAGAGTACTTGCCTGAAGCCTATCAGGAGTTGATGTTGATTCCGGTGATTTTATTCGTCGGCTGGTTCTCTTTCGCTATCAGTCCAGCATTGGAAATCGCCTTCTTTGATGGTGATTCAAGATTATTTATCACCAATGAACTCGGTATCACCTTCGATCAGCGTAATGCGCTGGTTGTGGGTATCGCCATGGGATTTGCAGTCATACCAACTATCTTCTCGATAGCCGAAGATGCGGTGTTCTCTGTGCCTCGTCATCTTTCCAATGGCAGTTTGGCGCTGGGTGCGACCACCTGGCAGACTCTCACTCGAGTGGTATTGCTTACTGCAAGTCCGGGCATCTTCTCCGCCATTATGATGGGAGTTGGACGCGCGGTTGGTGAAACCATGATCGTACTCATGGCGACAGGTAACACGGCTATCATGGAGTGGAGTGTGTTTCAGGGCATGCGCACCCTGGCGGCGAATATTGCCGTCGAAGTACCTGAGTCGGCCATAGGCAGTTCTCACTATCGGGTACTCTTCCTGGCGGCTTTTGTACTGTTTATTTTCACCTTTATTTTCAACACTATTGCCGAAGTGGTGAGACAGCGTCTACGTGAACGCTATAGCTCACTTTAATCGCTCATTTTAGTAGCAAAGAAATGATGAATATATATATGAACATGAATATATGGGTTTTACAGTTGAACTTATGGAGACACTCTCATGGGTAATTGGTTTAAATCTGTTTCTCCTTGGGCTTTGGGAATGAATGACATGGTGCTTGTTGCTAAGTTTGATCTACTTCTTGGGAGTCAGTGTCATGGGTAATTGGTTTAAGTCTGGTTCTCCTTGGGGCTGTGATATGGCAGGTGGTGCGGTATGTTCAGCACTAGATGTATGGAGAAACTCACATGGGTAATTGGTTTAAGTCAGGTTCTCCCTGGGACTGTGATATGACAGATGATGCGGTATGTTCAGCACTAGATGTAGGGAGTCAGTGTCATGGGTAATTGGTTTAAGTCTGGTTCTCCCTGGATCTGGATGACAGGTGGTGCGGTCAGCATCAGTTTGATTGCAGTATTGGGTCTACTCTTGATGATTGCATGGCGGGGCTTGAGTTACTTTTGGCCTGCTGAGATCTATCAATGGGAGATGCAAGATCAACAGGGGACCCAATATACGCTTATCGGGGAGATATACGACACCGAGCAGGTGCCCACAGAGCAGTTGATCTCGGCTGGTCATGTGTTTGAAGAGGCGCCGGGTGATACGGTTACCCGTTACTTAGTTAAAACGGGTAACCGTGAATTTGTTGGCCTGGATTTTCGTTGGATTCTAGCCACTGATATCATCTCTCGCAGTCGACCCGAAGATATCGCGGTCATCGAGCGCAGCAAAAATGGCGATTTTTACGGCTACCCTGTTGCAGTCATCGAAAATGGTAAACGACTCGACTTCGATAATGTCGAAGCCTCGTTCGAGTCGCACATAGATCGTTCTGTGGCGCTCAATGATAAGGCGGTGGATCTTCAGAAGGGGGAGATTGGTTCGATAAACTACGCCATTGAGAAGCTTCGTCTGCAGGGACGTGGTTATGAACTCGATGGTAAGCTAACACCAGTGATTAAGGCCGACTTAGCCCTGAAACGGGCGGACCTACAGGCTCAATATCTGATTGTAGAGAAAAAGTTCTTCGGACTCAGGAAAGAGGCGGGTCGGGATTCGGTCGTTATCAAAGACATGCGCGGCGTGGAGGTTACCCTCAAGCTGGACAGCATTTTGGATGTGACTTATTCCAATCGTCTGGGCCCGCTGGATAAATTGGGCCATTGGTTCGTCGGTGTTGGGCGTTTCGTCAGTGACGATCCTCGTGAAGCCAACACTGAGGGCGGAGTATTTCCGGCTATTTTTGGTACTGTCTTTATGGTGATGTTGATGGCTGTGATCGTGACGCCTTTTGGGGTGATTGCGGCGGTTTACCTGCATGAATATGCCAAGAAAGGCCCGGTCACTAAGATGATCCGCATCGCCGTGATTAATCTGGCTGGTGTGCCCTCGATTGTTTACGGGGTATTCGGATTAGGCTTCTTCGTCTATATGTTCGGTGGCAGCATAGATCAGCTCTTTTTTCCCGAAGCGCTGCCGGCGCCGACATTTGGCTCCCCGGGTGTACTCTGGTCTGCATTGACCTTAGCTATCTTGACCTTACCTGTGGTTATCGTGTCGACCGAGGAAGGCTTGAGCCGTATCCCAAGTTCGGTACGCCAAGCTAGCCTGGCACTAGGGGCTACCAAGGCGGAAACTCTGTGGCGCATTATCTTGCCTATGGCGAGCCCGGCGATCATGACAGGACTCATTCTGGCTGTGGCGCGCGCCGCGGGTGAAGTGGCTCCCTTGATGTTGGTGGGTGTGGTTAAGCTTGCGCCAACCTTGCCCATAGACATGAACTTTCCCTTCGTGCATCTGGAGCGAAAGTTTATGCACTTAGGTTTTCATATTTACGATGTGGGCTTTCAAAGTCCGAACGTAGAGGCCGCGAGACCTCTGGTTTACGCCACCTCGTTCCTGCTGGTTACTGTCATTGTGTCATTGAACCTGACGGCGATTGCGGTTCGAAACCATCTACGTGAGAAATATCGCTCACTCGAGCACTAATATTGGCTAGCGGAGTAATGCAAACCCAGTATGATAGAGAAACAGAATCATACTTTTAAGTTGCAGTTATAAACCAAAAAGTTGTCACACAGTGACTCAAATAGAGATGCGTAGCAGATCTATAAGTGATAGGACATAAAATGATTTCGATAGATAAGTCAGCGATGAGTACTAAATCAGTGGACCTGAAAAACTTGAGCCAGGAAGAAACAGCCCTGGAGATCCGTAACTTAGATCTGAAATATGGCGATAAACAGGCCCTGTTTGATGTATCGATGAAGATACCGGAGAAACAAGTTACCGCATTCATCGGCCCTAGTGGTTGTGGTAAGTCGACTCTACTGCGTTGTATTAACCGGATGAATGATCTGGTGGATAACTGCCATATTAGTGGTGATATCCTGCTTCACGGACAAAATATCTATGACAAGAAGATCGATGTTGCCGCCTTGCGTCGTAACGTTGGCATGGTATTCCAGCGTCCTAACCCTTTTCCTAAATCAATTTATGAGAATGTGGTCTACGGATTGCGCCTCCAAGGGATAAACAATCGTCGCGATCTTGATGACGCTGCCGAGCGCTCTCTTCGCGGTGCCGCGATATGGGATGAAGTGAAAGACAGACTTCATGATAACGCCTTCGGCCTTTCAGGTGGTCAGCAACAGCGTCTGGTGATTGCTCGCGCGATAGCTATCGAGCCTGAGGTATTACTACTGGATGAACCCACATCGGCTCTGGATCCCATCTCGACCCTGATCATTGAAGAGCTGATCAGTGAGCTTAAATCAAAATATACCGTGGTGATAGTGACCCACAACATGCAGCAGGCGGCTCGGGTGTCAGATCAAACCGCATTTATGTACATGGGCGAGCTGGTTGAGTACGCCGATACCAACACCATTTTTACCACGCCGCAGAAACGTAAAACGGAAGATTACATCACCGGCCGTTACGGGTAATTAAGGCTAATTAGAGTGAGTCAACCAATCCAAGTCCAGTGAGCTAAGCTCCCTGGGGATGAGATACTGAAAAAGGGTTAACACCGATGGATAATATGAATTTAAATAAACACATTTCGGGTCAGTTTAACGCCGAGCTGGATGATATTCGTAACCGCGTCTTGGCCATGGGTGGCCTGGTAGAGCGTCAGTTGGAGCAAGCTCTGGATGCTATTGCAACCTTAGATGCTGAGCTCGCCCAGAGCGTGATCGAAGGCGATCATAAGGTTAATGGTATGGAGGTCGCGATCGATGAGGAATGTGCCCGTATCATCGCCAAAAGGCAACCTGCGGCGAGTGATTTAAGGTTAGTGCTGGCCATCTCTAAAACCATCACAGATTTAGAGCGTATCGGTGATGCTTGTGTGAAAATTGCCAAGGTTGCTCTGGATAAACGTTTGAAAAAGCAACAGCCTCTTCTGGTGAGTCTCGATAGCATGGGACGCCACGCGACCCGCTTTCTTCACGGCACCCTAGATGCCTTGGCTCGCATGGATGCTGATGCAGCTTTCGCGCTACATAAGGAAGACGCTAAGCTAGATAAAGAGTATGAAGGTACCATCCGCCAACTTATGACCTATATGATGGAAGATCCCCGTTCAATACCTGAGGTGTTTGATGTGCTTTGGGCGACACGAGCGGTGGAGCGTGTCGGCGATCGCTGTCAGAATATCTGCGAATACATCATCTATTATGTTAAAGGAAAAGATGTACGCCACGTTTCTTATGAAGAGATGGAAAAAGACCTGAACTTATAACTTGGCTAAGCGAAAAGTCTGGTAATAGAAAAGATGCCCGGCAATCTCATATCTTATGAAGAGATGGAAAAAGACCTGAACTTATAACTTGGCTAAGCGAAAAGTCTGGTAATAGAAAAGATGCCCGGCAATCTCATATCTTATGAAGAGATGGAAAAAGACCTGAACTTATAACTTGGCTAAGCGAAAAGTCTGGTAATAGAAAAGATGTCCGGCAATCTCATATCTTATGAAGAGATGAAAAAGATCTGAGTCTTTAGGCTAAATTTTGAGCCCACAATGGTGTAAATCTTGATTAAAAGCAGCTTATCGCTGCTTTTTTGTTTTAATTGTCTAGCCGCACATTACTGGATCGGCATAGTAGGTTATTATATTAGCGAGTTTTGTGAGTATCTGTTTTTTTGACAGAGCAAGGATATGATTACCGAGCTCTGTAGATAAATCGATACGCAAATTCTATTTAATAGCTGGGCAGCAGCCCGCTCTAACACCTGGAGTCTGCAATTTGGATTCGGATCTTGTGTTCAGGAGCTGGCGTGAGCCGGACTCACTTTAGTGAGAGTCTTGGGCTGGGTTATTCAATATGATTTGTTTCAGCATCTTTTACGCTAAATTTCCTATTTTTATCTATTAAGCGGATGAAAGGCTTTTAAATACCTAATCGTATGCCAGAAGGATTTAGTGGGCTTTACCACAAAATGCAACTTCCCGGTTGCTGCATATACTTAACCTGTGTCGGATTTGATGCGTCATGGTGTGAGTGTGTCGTGCTTCGGGATCCGAGTGGCGTCATCATTACTTGTGTGCCGCCGCATGTTAACGTGCGGGAGCTATATGTCTATTAAGACCAGTATCAATCCACCTGTTTTTTTTCCATCGTTATTTCTCATCATCTTGATGGTGTTCGTCGGCTCTGTGTGGCCAGAACAAGCCCAAGATGTATTCAAAACGGCTCAGACTTGGTTTCAGGTTAAAGCTGGTTGGCTTTACATCTCAGGCGTAGCCATTTTCCTTATTTTTATCATCTTTGTCATGTTTAGCCGTTTCGGTGATATCAAACTTGGGCCAGATCACGCTGAACCCGATTACAGCTATAAGAGCTGGATAGCCATGCTGTTTTCTGCTGGTATGGGCATAGGCCTGATGTTTTTCGGTGTTGCCGAACCTGTGATGCACTATATGTCGCCACCTGATGCTACTCCTGAGACGATTCAGGCGGCAAAAGATGCGATGAAGATAACCTTCTTTCATTGGGGGATCCATGCTTGGGCCATCTATGCCGTCGTTGCCCTGAGTCTGTCTTATTTCTCTTATCGTCATAAATTACCTCTGTTGCCGAGAAGTGCCCTTTACCCCTTGATTGGTGAGCGTATTTATGGACCCATAGGTCATGCGGTTGATACGTTTGCCGTGCTAGGTACCATGTTTGGCGTAGCTACCTCTCTGGGCTTCGGCGTACTGCAGGTTAACTCGGGTCTTAACTATCTACTCGGTGTGCCGGTGAATGCTATGGTGCAGGTAGGCTTGATCATCGCGATTTCGTTGATAGCTACCCTGTCTGTATTCTCAGGTTTGGATAAAGGGGTTAAACGACTCAGTGAGCTCAATTTGGGGCTGGCAGTGCTTTTGTTGATTTTTGTGCTTATTTTTGGACCAACGGTCGAATTACTACAGGCTTTTGTGCAAAATACCGGTGCCTATCTGAGTGATATAGTGGGTAAGACATTTAACTTATATGCTTATGAACAGAAGAATGATTGGATAGGCGGTTGGACCTTGCTCTATTGGGGCTGGTGGATCTCCTGGTCACCTTTTGTCGGCACCTTTATCGCACGAGTTTCCCGAGGCAGAACCATTAGGGAGTTCTTGATTGGCGTGTTATTTGTGCCATCGGCTTTTACCTTCTTATGGATGACGGTCTTTGGTAATACCGCTATAGATGCCATCATGAATCATGGCGCTACTTATCTGTCCGAAGCGGTTTCATCGGACGTGTCTGTCGCCCTGTTTGTCTTCTTCGAACACATGCCTTTCTCGACGCTGTTGTCGACTATTGCCCTGTGCTTAGTGATCACCTTCTTCGTCACCTCGTCAGATTCAGGCTCCTTGGTGATCGATAATCTGACTTCGGGAGGTGATTTAGAGGCTCCTGTGTGGCAGCGTGTCTTCTGGGCTCTACTTCAGGGTGTGGTTGCTTCAGTGCTCTTGCTGGCAGGTGGTCTACAGGCCTTGCAGACTGTGGCTATTGCCAGTGCGCTGCCATTCTTGCTAGTGATGTTGTTGATGTGCCTAGGTCTTTATAGGGCACTGCGAGATGATTGGATCAAGATCAATAGTGTGCAGTCACATAATACCAGTGTGCAGTACAGTAAGACCGATGTGGACTGGGAAGATCATCTCGATGTCCTGGTGTCCCATCCCAGTGAAGATGATGTACAGGAGTTCCTCGAGCAGGTGGCGACGCCGGCGCTGACTAAGGTGTGTGAGAGCTTCGTTCGTCGTGGTATTCCGGCTAAGTTTGTCAATTTTGATAATCGAGTCAGGTTTGTTATCCCTAGTGAAGATCATAACGATTTTGTCTATGGTCTGCGTATCAGAGCCTTCACCATTACCAATCCGTTAGTCAGCGAAGTCGACGATGGTGAGACTGATTACTATCGCGCCGAAGTCTTCCTTGAGCATGGCGGCCAGCACTATGACGTGATGGGGTTCACTCAGAAACAGATCTTGGCCGATGTAGTGACTCAGTATGAGAAGTATAACTATTACCTGCATATCTCAAGTTCAGAATATCTGGGTGGGGATGCATAAGCTTTTTAGCAATAGGCTTTTCGTGGAAAGTCGGTTAAACAGTTAAATTTACCCTGTAGCGATGTTATTATCGGTACAGGGTATTTTTTTGCTATCGTGCCGGTAATGATGAAGTCAGTTTCGATAGCTGTGAGCAGGATTAAAGTATATGTCGGTAAGTCAAGGTCAAAGTAAACTAGATAAAGTATTAGCTGAAGCCAGAGATTATAAAGCGAAGCGCGAAACGGGCTATCGTGAGCAGGCGCTGAAGTTATATCCATGGGTGTGTGGCCGTTGTACTCGTGAGTTTACTCACTCAAATCTGCGAGAGTTGACCGTGCATCATAGAGATCACAACCATGATAACAACCCATCGGATGGCTCAAACTGGGAGTTACTCTGTCTTTATTGTCATGATAATGAACATTCGAAATTTGAAGAGTTGATTCAGTACGGTGCGACGACTGAAACAAAAGTAGAATCGGCAACCTATAATCCCTTCGCCGATCTTAAAGGCATGATGAAGAAGTAGTTTACCGGCAAGACGATTAAGAGATATGTGCCAGTATCGCCTATATCTCTTTTTATCGATTTTTATATCAATTAACGCTCGTTCAGTGCTATCCGAGCCTCAGCTTCTAGCCATTTCTGTCGACTGATGCTGTTACTTTCGCTGAACTCACCTTTGGCTAGTTCGGTCTTACGCAGGGCTAGTTTCTCCCATACTTGAGTTTTAAACCCATCGTCACCCGCACTCCAGCCGACAATCTCATCGATAGTCCGGTAACACCCCATACAGATGTCATCATCGTTTAAACCACATTTGGCCACGCAAGGCGAGTGAATCATAGGTTTCGGCTCAGATTGTAATTCCAAAATCATTGACCGAGATTTTAGTGATCCTTGTCACGATTTTCAAGGGGGAGTGAGAATAATCCTCAGTTAGCTAAAGCCTATGGTTGTTTGATTGTAAACTTGATGTTTATTAGTTTGTTAATATTTTAATCCCAATGAAAACAGAGTGGGGTATATTGAGCTGATGAATGATCTATAGCACTGTAAGCTATAGGTAAAGCAGACCTCAAATGTTAGACTCGATTGAATTTTTTATCGATTTGTTTTTTCATTTATTTAGCTTTTCAATGGATTGTGGAAAGTTACTGGGGGCTTTATGAAAGCGTTGCTACGCTTAAGTGTTTTTGTCGTGCTGGGTCTGCTTACGACGGCATGTTCTCTGTTAGAGGTAAAACTTGAAAGTGGTGTGGTGCCTCTGCCACAAGAGCAGCTAAATATGCGGGTATTTAGTCGTGATTTTAGCAGCACTTTTTACAGTCAGGTCGAACAGACTGCCGACCAGATTTCAGCGATCGAATCTAACGACGAGCAAGATATCTATCTGAAATCTAACGCTCTGATGTGGAAGATAAATGCTGAACAGGCACTACAGAGGACTATTTTCCAGGCCTCACCAGTAGCAGCCATGGTCGATACCTGGGCATTTACGGCGCAGATGAGTGACTTTTATGACACTGGCGCGGGTAAAGCCCTGTTTGGCGAGCAACAAGCGCTGGTTATTGAGACCAGCAGGGCATTAGAAGCTCAGTTTGAGAAAACAGTTAAAGGTTTCGTCTCCCAGAGTGACTTCAACAAGAACCGCGAATTTATCAAGCAGTACGTGCTGGATAATCCCCTTACTGATATCACATTTAGTCGCAAGTCGGCATTCAATGACTGGTTAACATTCAGAGAGATCAATGAATTTGAAGCCGTGACTACCTTCGGTTCAGTGCCAGAAGTGATGAGTGATATCTCAGACCGTATGGCGATGATCTCTGAACAGATGCCCAAAATTTTAGGTTGGAAAGCCGAGCTCTATGCACTGCATTCCAATATCAATGCCGAAGAAATCCAGGCAACGCTTGTGAGCATCAGTGAGACATCAGCAAGGTTCCAGGAGCTGATGGCACAGAGCCCTGAGATGATGCAAAGCTTAGCCGTAGATATGCGACGTGAGCTGAGCCCCTTACTGCAGCAGCTCAGCGATTCGACCGACGACAAGCTTAAGCAACTATCGGTCGAACGTCAGGCACTAGAGTTAATGGTGAAGAATGAGCGCCTGGCTTTGGAAGAGATGGTAGCCAGAGAGCGTGTCGCCGCGGCGGCTAATCTGGATGAGATCTCCAAACACACGGTAGAGGTAGTGTTTCAGGAGCTGACCAAGACTCTTAAGAGTCTGATCCTCTATTTCGTGCTCTTCTTGCTAGTGGTTTTCTTCGCTCCTCTTGGTCTAGGTGTTTTCTTGGGTAAACGCATGGAAAGCAAGAAGACGAGTAAGCTGAGTAGTAAGGTTATAAAAACTTAATTGCTAGAAGATTCATAGCTAGAACAGGCTAGTGGTTTTCTTCGTCTCTCACCTAATTGGGTCTCGGTGTTTTCTTGGGTAAACGCATGGAAAGCAAGAAGAGTTAATTGAGTAGCAAAGCAGTAAAAAGCTAATAGATAGCAGGTTGCTAATGAACAGGCTAGTGGTTTTCTTCGCCTTTCAGCCAGTTGGGTCTTGGTGTTTTCTTGTGTAAACGCATGGAAAGCAAGAAAGCCAATAAATTTAGTAAAGAGACAGTTCCTAGGGCCTAGGAACTGATTTTGTTCCTGTTTTTCACCTATAAAAATGAGTGCCAACACCTTGCAAGCAACCTCCCATCGCCATCGACTCAAGCAACTCGATACATTATTAGTTCAGAGCCGTGCGCTATGGCAGGTGAAGGCGTTCGACTGCACCCAATTACCTTGGGAGAAACAGTTCCCTGGTTTGGCGGAAAAAGTGTGGTCGATATCTGATGTCGATATCGATGAACTCGATAAGGGTCAAGCTAAGCTCAACACTGAGCTGCTGCCAGCGCTACTGCGAGATTTAAAGCGAAATGGGTCGGCGTGGCAACTAGACTTGCTCCTGCAAGTGGACCCCGTGTTAACTGGTGGGAACACAAGCCAATTGCAACACTCGGTTCAGCAGTTGTCGGATAGGGAAGTCTCCCATTTAAGCGCTGGAATAAAAGGGCGCAAATGGTCACAGATCACGGCATTTGCGGCTCAAATCAAGCAAGATAGCAGCGAAGTACTGGAGTGGTGCGCCGGAAAGGGCCATCTTGGTCGACTCATCGCCAAGGCTCATTCTCGTCCTGTGGTGAGTCTGGAATGGCAGCAGAGTCTGTGTGATGAAGGAGCAAAATTTGCCGGTAAGTGGGATCTGCCTCAAGAATTTATCTGCGCCGATGCATTTACGCCTCAGCAGTCCAAGCTAAAGAGGGATCAGCAGGCCGTTGCACTTCATGCCTGTGGCGATCTCCATGTGCGCCTGTTAAGGCTGGCATCTCAGGCAAACACCCGATCTATTATTATTTCTCCCTGTTGTTATCATCTTATTCAAGCTGAGCAGTATCAGGGGATGTCTGAAGTGGTACTAGATAGTGAATTGATGTTATCTCCACATGATCTGCAAGTGCCACTGCAACACAGCACCATTGCCAATGCGAAACAGGTCGAATATCGCCACAGAGAGATCGTTTGGCGTTTGGGATTCGATTCCTTGCAGCGAGATGTGAACCGAAGCAGGCGATATCTCCCGATTCCATCAATAAAGCAGAGTCAGTTGAACCAAGGTTTTGAGGCATTCTGTCACTGGGCGGCCGGGAAAAAGTCTGTAGAATTACCTGTTGCTCTGGATGTTGATTTTTACCTTGAGTTAGGCGTTCAGAGACAGAGACTCACTCGACGAATCGATCTGGTTGCCCATCTGTTTCGTGACATTCTGGAACATTGGTTACTGCTCGATAGAGTCTGCTTTCTCGAAGAGCAAGGTTACTCGGTAAAGCTCACCAGGTTCTGCAGTGAGGCCATTACCCCAAGGAATTCACTGATTTTGGCGGAAAAACCAGCAAACGAATGTTTAACCGATAAAGGATGAACTAAGTCTATGTTTTTATAGTGAAGATATACTAAGTCATATGAATTTATTTCTTTTACACTGCATTTTTTTGATGAAAAATGCAGTTTATTAGTGAATAAATCGCACCTATGACGGTTTTTTATTGAATCATTAGCCTTTTCTTGCTCAAATGATGGGTTAATACTAAATAATAATACTTATTGGCTGAAGTCGCGCCGATATTGTGAGCGAAATAATACTGTTTCATGAAATATTCCCGAGTATTTATCAATAGCCTGGCATATGAACTGGCACCTGAAGTTGTGTCAACTTCCGAATTAGAATCTCGTTTGGCACCTCTATATAAGAAGTTTCGAATCCCAATGGGGCAACTTGCCGCATTAACTGGGATCACCGAGCGTCGCTGGTGGCCAAAGGGCCATAGATTATCAGACGGTGCTCTGGCAGCGGCTCATAAGGCTATTGATGAAACTGGCGTGAAAGTGAGTGATTTAGGCGCTGTGGTTTATACCGGCGTTTGCCGTGATCAACACGAGCCGGCTACGGCGTGCCGTATCGCTGCCGAGCTTGGAGTATCGAAAGACACCGCCATCTATGACATTAGTAATGCTTGTCTGGGTGTGCTCTCTGGGATCTTAGATATCGCTAACCGCATTGAACTCGGTCAAATTAAAGCCGGCTTAGTGGTCTCCTGTGAATCAGCCCGCCATATTGTCGATATCACCATAGACAATATGTTGGCCGATCAAACCATGCAGAACTATGCCCAGTCTCTGGCAACCCTAACTGGTGGCTCGGGAGCGGTAGCCGTCTTGCTTACCGATGGCAGCTTGCCATTGAGTACCGAGCGTCAACATCAGCTTTTAGGTGCGAGCCACCTTTCTGCACCTGAACACCATAACTTGTGTCAATGGGGTCTTCAGGAAGCGGGTTTACATCTCTACCGCGAGTTTATGCGCACCGATGGTGTGACTCTACTCAAAGAGGGAGTAGAGCTTGCCCGTCATACCTGGAGCCATTTCCTCGAACAGCGTGACTGGGTGGTGGAGCAGGTCGATAAAGTGATTTGCCATCAGGTGGGGTCATCAAATCGCCTGAAAGTGCTCAATGCATTGGCTATTCCCCAAGAGAAAGAGTTTCCTACTTACCAACTACTGGGCAATATGGGCACGGTTTCTCTGCCTGTCACGGCAGCAATGGCCCACGATCAGGGTTTCCTTAAGAAAGGTGATCAGGTGAGTTTTCTTGGCATAGGCAGCGGACTTAACTGCATGATGCTTGGGATCAAGTGGTAACGAGCTGCAGCCAACTAGTGCGAACTTTGCGCGTTTCAGTTCCATACCTCACATAATCACGTTATGCGCCTCAAGTTTGAGGCGTGATGATGCAAAGAATATTTAGGAAGAGTCATGTTAGACACTCTGTTTCCCTTCAAGCGAAATTATCTCGACAGAAACGGCCATAAGCTACAGTACGTAAATGAAGGCCAAGGTGAGCCTGTAGTCATGGTTCATGGTAACCCTAGCTGGTCTTTCTATTATCGAAATGTGGTGTCTGCTCTGAGCAGTAACCACCAGTGTATCGTGCCGGATCATATCGGCTGTGGCCTGTCTGATAAGCCGGATGACAGTGGTTACGACTACACATTAAAGAATCGTATCGACGATCTCGAAGCCTTACTCGAACATTTAAACGTCAAAGAGAATATCACCTTAGTCGTACACGACTGGGGCGGGATGATAGGCATGGGTTATGCTGCGCGCTACCCTGAGCGGATAAAACGTCTGGTTATTCTCAATACCGGCGCGTTTCATCTTCCTCAATCTAAGCCGTTTCCCTGGCCCTTATGGATCTGTCGTAACACCTTACTAGGCACGGCCATGGTCCGAGGTTTCAACGCGTTTTCATCCATAGCCTCCTATGTCGGTGTTAAGCGTAAACCTATGGCGAGTGAGATACGTAAAGCCTATGTGGCGCCTTTCAATTCCTGGGCTAACCGGATCTCGACCTTGAGGTTTGTACAGGATATTCCCCTCAAAGAGGGTGATAGAAACTATGAGCTGGTCTCTGAAATAGCCGCCAGTCTGCCAAAGTTTGCTAATGTGCCGACTATGATCTGCTGGGGCCTGAAAGACTTCGTTTTCGATAAGCATTTTCTGGCCCAGTGGAAAGTAGAGATGCCCCATGCGAGCGTGCATGAATTTGCAGATTGCGGTCACTATATTCTTGAAGATGCCACTGATGAAGTCGTCGGACATATCACTCAGTTTATGAACAGCGACTCTGCCGCTGTTTAATACTCGCAGTCAGCTTTTAGCGAGAGGATAAAATACAAATAAGCGGTCAAGATTGACCGCTTATTTCATATAAGCAATGAGAAAGGTCATCGAACATGTCAGCCTCTTTAACTGCCAGCCATTCTTCAACAGTACAAAACAGCGACATTAACACGAGAGCGGACGCTAATCTCTGTCGTCACCTCATTAGCGCCGCAAGCCATTCCCCTAAAGATCTCGCCGTAGTGGTACAAACAGCTAGCGGGACTATTTTCTCCGTCAAGACGCTGGAATATCAAGAGCTCAACTTTTCAGATCTCAATCAACAAAGTGATCGTTTAGCCCATGGCTTAAATGCTTATGGGATAACGCGTGGCATGAAGGCCGTGTTGATGGTGACCCCGAGCGTCGACTTTTTTACGTTAACCTTCGCCCTGTTTAAGGCGGGTGTTGTGCCTATTTTGGTGGATCCGGGCATGGGAGTGAAGAATCTCAAGCAATGTTTCATCGAATCTGAGCCCGATGCCTTTATTGGTATTCCTAAGGCGCATCTGGCCCGCAAGCTCTTTGGTTGGGGCAAGGGGTCGGTTAAGCATCTGGTGACCGTAGGCGGTCGCAGTTTGTTTGGAGGAGTGACACTGGAAGCCATCGCAGCACGCGGCTCATCAGAGCCCTATGACATGCACTGGCTAGACCAAGATGAGATGGCCGCTATTTTGTTTACCAGTGGTAGCACAGGAACGCCCAAGGGTGTGGTCTACTCCCACAAGATGTTTGAAGCTCAGATAAGCGCTCTGAGAGATGATTACGGCATTAAGCCTGGTGAACGTGACCTGGCTACTTTTCCGCTATTTTCTTTGTTTGGACCCGCACTGGGTATGGCCTCGATTATTCCAGAGATGGATGCCAGCAAGCCGATAACGGCCAATCCTGATTACTTGTTTGCCGCGATCGAGAAGTACCAATGCAGCAACATGTTTGTCAATCCGGCTTTGATCGAGAGGTTGGGGCAAGCGGGCGTACAAGAAGGACTGGACGATGAGGTTAGTTACCATAAGTTGCTAAGCATCAAACGTGTCATATCCGCAGGTGCTCCGGCGACTATCTCTTCTATCAAGCACTTTAGTAAGATGCTGAGTGATGGTGTGGAAGTGCTTAACTCTTATGGTGCCACTGAATCTTTGCCCCTGAGTAAGATGGGCAGCCAGGCATTGTTTGACACCAGTGCCATCACAGATAATGGCGGCGGGATTTGTGTCGGTGACGCCATCTCTGGGGTGGATATTGCCATCATAGAGATCACCGAGAAACCGCTCACGCACTGGAGCGAGTCATTGAGGTTAGAGGCCGGTCAGATAGGTGAGATAGTCGTTAAAGGACCTATGGTGAGCCGCAGTTACTATCGCCGTGATAGCGCGACCGAGCAGGCTAAGATTCAAGATGGTGAAACGATACGCCATCGTATGGGCGATCTCGGTTATCTCGACAGTGAAGGCAAGCTATGGATGTGTGGCCGTAAGGCCCATAGAGTCGATGCCAGTTGTGGTAAACGCTACTTTTCCATCCCCTGTGAACGTATCTTCAATACCCACCCCCAAGTAAAGCGAAGCGCGTTAGTTGGGGTTGAGGTTAATGGCGACGCTGGTACCCCAGAGGTTGTGCCTCTATTGTGTATTGAGCTGGATAAATCTCTGGCATGCTCGTTAGGCGCCGGTTTATATGCTGAGCTTAATGCCATCGCCGAGCAACATAGCCAAACTCTGGGTATCAAACGTTTTCTCATTCATCCTGAATTTCCTGTCGACATTCGTCATAACGCTAAGATTTTTCGTGAGAAACTGGCAGTCTGGGCCCAGAATAAACATAAGGAGTAATCCATGTCAGCGACTCATGTCTCAGTCGATACACACGCTGTTTCATCTGCTTTAGAAGCGTTTCATGTTCTGGAACAAGCAGCGGTCCTGGCTCTTAAAGGTAAGGTGGATCATGCCTTTGTCACAGGTGCTGGCGGTTTTTTAGGTAAGGCAATCTGCCAACGTTTATTGGCGGCGGGGATTAGGGTGACAGGCTTTGCCCGAGGTGAATATTCTGAGTTAACGGCCATGGGCGTGACTATGGTTAGAGGCGATATTGCCGATGAGGCTGCTGTTGTTGATGCAATGAAAGGCTGCGATCTGGTTTTTCATGTGGCTTCCAAGGCGGGTGTCTGGGGCAGCAAACAGAGCTACTTTTCACCAAATGTGGATGGCGCGGCCAATATCATCAGCGCTTGTCAGCAGCTTAAGATCAGCAAACTTATTTACACCAGTACGCCAAGTGTGACTTTTGCCGGTGAGGATGAATCCGGGATCGACGAGAGTGCGCCTTACGCCGCTAACTATTTAAATCATTATGGTGAGTCTAAGGCGGTTGCGGAGCAGATGGTGCTCGAGGCCAATAGCCAAGTATTGAAGACTCTGGCGTTGCGCCCTCATCTTATTTGGGGGCCAGAAGATCCTCATTTGGTGCCGCGTGTCATTGAGAGGGCAAAAGCCGGACGACTCAAGTTAGTCGGCAAAGAAGATAAATTGGTGGATACCATTTATGTGGACAATGCTGCATATGCTCATATCCTAGCCGCCGTTAACTTGTGCTGTGAGGATGCGTCGGCCGCGGGTAAGGCTTACTTCCTCAGTAATGACGAGCCAATCACCATGGCTGCCATGCTGAATAAGATTTTAGCCTGCGCTGACTTACCGGAAGTGACCAAGCGGGTTCCTGCTGGCCTAGCCTATGCCGTCGGTGTCGTGCTCGAAAGCGTCTATGGTGTCCTTGGTAAGACAGATGAGCCTATGATGACCCGTTTCGTGGCTAAGCAATTGTCTACTAGTCACTATTTCGATATTTCGGCCGCGAAAACAGATTTCGGATATTCTCCTATTATTAGCATTGACCAAGGGATGGTGAAACTGAGACAGTATCTTAAGTCTTAAATCAATCTAGCTTAGGCATGCAGAATGAACATGCCTAAGCGCTACCAAGGAAGAAACATGTTCGCTCCAAGTCGTCTGCTCTTATCTGTTTTGGTCTCACTCTCGTTGATTTTCTCTCTACTCTTACTAAGCTCTACGGCGCTAGCAACTGAGCTTTCGACTAACCCTTTTATTGGCAGTTGGCAGTTAGAATCGGGCAAGTATCTGGATGACAGAGGTGAATGGCAGGACTATAAAAACCTTAACTTGACAGCCATCAAGGTTATCTCGTCCTCTCATTTTAGCTTCACTACCATGAAAGAGATTGAGCAAGCTGATGGTAAGAAGAGGCAAGAGTTCTGGGCCGCAGGTTCGGGGCGCTATGAGTTCACCGATAGCCAATATATCGAGTATCCTCAACTTAATTCTTTCGGCGTAACGCCTGGAGAGTCATTTGCGTTTGAGTATCAGATGAAAGGCCAACAGCTGCATACCAAACGTATCGAGCAGGGCGTGCTTAAAGAAGTTGAGGTCTGGCAGAGGTTGGACTAATTATCTATTCGTTTTTCGAATGCTATTATCCATTATTATTCGTTTTTATAATCAGTTCTGTTTGGTTAAGCTCTTCTGATAAATTCTAACTAGGGTGAATGCTAATGCATTCTAAGTATCAGCTTTCGTTACAGACAGCGGCTTTTCTTTTTGGCGCTTCAGCATTAATCGCTGAGCAACTGGCGGTCGGGGTTGTGGTGATAGTGTTCGCTCGTTGCCTGTTTGCCTCACTCACTCTTACTGCCTTAGTGCCGTTTTTTAGACATCAGTTACTCTCGCCATTATCTGTCAATGAGATGCTCAAATTATCTGTGTCTGCCACTCTACTAGCACTGCACTGGTTCAGCTTCTTTATGGGAGTCAAGCTAGGAGGATTAGCCATAGGTACATTGGGCTTTGCCTGTTTCCCGGCTTTTGTGATCGTGTTTGAGGCGCTTTTCTTCAAAGAGAAAATTACGGCTCATGATGGGGTTATTATCCTGTTGATAGGTATTGGGATATGGCTAATCACACCAAACTTTGATTTGTCAGATGAATCAGCCCTAGGCATGCTGTGGGGGCTGGGATCCGGTGTGATCTACAGCATCATGATGCTTACCAACCGCTATCTGGTTGACGGGGTTAATCCTATGCAATCATCTTGGGTTCAATGCCTGGTTATTACTTTTCTGCTGTTGCCATTTTCCTTCGAAGGCATGTTAAATATCACCTTAGAAGAGTGCTTATTACTCGCTGTATTAGGTATCTTATGCACCGGCATTGCCTATACCTTGTTTATTTATGGCGTATCAGGCGTTAAGGCTAAAGTCGCCGCCACTGTTATTGCATTAGAGCCCATTTATGCCATCTTGTTAGCCTGGATTATTTTTTCTGAGCAGCCTTCTTTAGTTGTATTATCTGGTGGCTTTGCCATTATTCTTGCTGTAGTCATTTCGTCACAGAGACGTGTATTTAAGCAAGAAAAGACGGCTAGTATTTGAATAATTCTTTTTGGTTACTTCTATTTCAGTTGCTATGTAAACCATGTCGCAAAGAGAAATCATAATGAGTGAACTTAACCTTGAAATAAGCTGGCTCCACTCGTTCGTGACAGTCGCCAAGACTGGTTCTATGACGGAGACGGCAAAGATTCTGCACCGCTCACAATCTGCGATTAGCATGCATATCAAGAATATCGAAGACACTCTAGGGCGAGCCGTGTTTAGCCGTGAGTCGAGACGCTTGAGCCTGAATGCATCGGGGCAAGAGTTGCTGGTTCACGCGCAAAAAATTCTTTATGTTTATCGCAATTCTATGCGGGAACTTATGGGATCTGATGTCCAGGGACATATCAGCTTAGGTATTCCTGACGATTATGCCATGGCTTATCTGCCTGCCTTACTCAGCATATTTTCCGAGAAATACCCCTCTATAGAAATTACCTTATGCTGCGAGCCTTCGTCACAACTCATCCCTAAGATAGCAGCCAATGAACTGGATATTGCCGTCATCACACAAGATAAAGCCGATCGCGGGGAGTCTCTTTTTTCCGAAGAGCTGGTCTGGGTTGGCAAGCAATCTCAGCAGATTTGGAACCGGAGTCCGCTGCCCGTCGCCATGTATGAGTTTGGCAGTCAGGCTAGAGCTAAGATACTTGATAAACTCGAATCACTTAGCTTCGGGTATCGCATCGTCTACAACAGCCCTAATATTGCCGGTCAGTTGGCCGCCGTCGAGAGTGGCATGGCCATCGCGGTGTTAACAAGATGCAGCGTACCGGCGCATCTTCAAGTGCTAAACAATACTAGGTTGCCTAAATTACCGGCCCTAGATGTAGGTGTTATGACCAGCTCTTCAGTCACTAAAGGGTCTCTGGCGCACTTGCTCTATGATGAAATAGTGTTAACACTAAGGAAAGAAGCTTAGCTTTCGGTATTTGTTGATGGGGAAGTTACTCTAACTCATCTATAAGCATTCTTCTCCAGAATTGACTCTTCGGCTTTTAAAAATTAGAACTTCTAGATTAAGCCACCTGGATACCTTGCAGAAACAGAAAAAACTTATGACTTACAGTAGTTTGTTACTGAATTTATAAGCGGTTGTTTCTATAAGGATGTAGGTAAGATGCGGTATCGTGCTGTTAATGTGTTGAGTGTGGCCCTTCTGTGCTCCTCTCTAAGTTCTGTGATGCTCATTCCACAGGCCCAGGCTATTGAAAATAGCACGGTGTCCTTTTGGGGGCGTTCAAAGTCAGCCAGCAAGGCGCGGCAACTTACAGCTTACCTATCGATGTGCCTAATGCCCGCGGCTTAAAACCCAATTAAGACGCTCAGAGTTGTCAGGTGATACACAAAATACCAAGGAAAGTTTGATGACTAAAGTTCTATTTATCTTGATTGTATTTTTATTGGGGTGTGAGCTTGTTATTTTCCATTCCTGTATTTTGGTTAGCGGGAATAATATTTTCAGCTTTATGGCTTCACAATAACCTCTAGGCGGTTATGCACTGACATGTTGCCATAGTTGTTATGTAGTAAGTAAGGTTAGAATAATACTGATTGAAATCTGTTACCCAAGCTGCATAAGAAAAGCTTCACACTCCATGGCTGTGCACATTTCAGCCTATCTGAATTTTGTGTGTTGAGTGCTGAGTAACGATGATATAACTCGCTTTGGTGTACCAATAACAGCTCGAAGCGATTAATCAGTGTTTGAATCGCCTCGACTAACACTTGCTCTAGTCTAGCTAAGTTTTCATGGGTCTCCTTTATCCTTAGAGTAAATTCAGGTTTATCGGTTTTGAGGCTGGTCAATGTTTCTGAAACGAATTGACTCAAATGATAAAACTCATCAGAAGCAGTATTGAGCTCTCCAACCTCATCAATGTAACCATAAAGCAATCGCTCCGAACGTTCAGTTAAATAGTTAAATCGGGCATTAAGCAGGCATAATTGTTTTTGTGCCGCGCCTGCCTGAACGCACACGGCATCACTCAGTGATACTTCGGGGAGGGTGAGTAACTCATCAGTCTTTAATTCATCATGAGCTATTTTATAGAGCGACAATGTGTTCTTAGCCGCTAATAGAGTTTCTGCTGTGCCTTTGTTGATTAACGACTTAATTGACTGCTCTGTTTCTAATAATACATTTTGCATATTCCCTCCCTTTGTTCAGCTAGTAAGACTTGCTTTCCTTTCGTCGAGTAAGCTATCAAGAGGCTTAATCTATGTGTTACTAAATAGGCTTCATTTTGCCAACTATTTCTCTTGGTTGTGCATCCTATTTGTTATCGGGTTGTGTTTTATTGCTGCCGCCCCATAAAAACTCGGTGGAGCGGTGCAATAAAACGTTCTACGTCCAGACTTCATTTCATTACTGCATGACATAAGCGAGTTTGTTTGCTCTAGTGTTAGTTTCAAGGTTATTAGTCTTGACGTTGTGCAGCTGCCCATGTTGTTAGACTATGCCCAAGTACAAAGAGAGAGGCGGCAAATAATCCCGCATCTTTGAGTAAAAACTCGCCGAAGAAACTCAGTGTCGGAAAGCCTGCTTCGGTTGTGATACCAGGCAAAAAAATCATCATACTTAGGGTTACCGTAAATAGAGTGATTGAGAGTAGGCCGCCAATAGCGGACAAAGCAGGATTAACAAATCGCCCAATAATCAAGATACCGATAAGCACTTCCAGGCTTCCTAGAAAATCAACTAAACCTTGTTTAGAGAAAATGATATACATCCACGAGACTAAAGGGTTATTAGCTATCATGCCGTACATGCCTTCGGCCTGGCCAGAGGTGAATTTCATTCCCCCAAACCAAATATAAATAATTCCTAGCGTGATATAGATCAGGGGTAAGCCCGTCTTCTCAATTTTTTGGCCAAGGGTCGATAAGGTTTGCAGTTGGATGGTATTAACGTTCATGGTTCACTCCTGTGGCATGTGCCTGATTATATTTAGGGCTCTATGGCCCAACATGTGTTTGCTATGTACTTGGCGGCGATTATTCAGTTAGGCTGATTTTTGGAAAATCGATGTCAATCTCAAAAGCTTCATTGAAATAATTAGTGAAGGTGTTTAGCGCTATATGTGCTATGACCTCAACAAGTTGCTCTCGGTTAAATCCTGCAGCTTCTGTCGCTGCGAGTTGTTTCGTCGTGACACGGCCTTTTTGCTCTATCACCTGTCTAGCAAAACTCAATATGGTGTTTGTTTGGCTGTCTTCAGAGCGGGCATTTAAATTCGCTCTTATTTCTGCCTCTGACAAGCCGAGTTTTCCACCGATAAAAGCATGAGCTGATGCACAGTAGTGACAACCATTAGTCCCGGCGATAGTTAACGCGAGTTGCTCTGACAATTTTTTGCTTAAAACGCCTTTTTCAAGGGATCCCTTAAAATTTAAAAAACCTTCTAATGCACTGGAAGAGTTGGCTATTGCGCCAAATAAATTGATTTCGGCGCCCATCGCCTTTTTTAATGCTGTGAGCTGAGTTTGTGCCTGACCTGTCGCGGTATTAACAGTTAACGTAGTAATGCGTTGCATAATAAAATCCTTAATTAATTAAAGTTAAGCTACCTTCTAGTAGGTAGGTGTAATGGTTAAAATTTTTAGGGTTTCCCCTCCTTCTTAGCTAATAATATCCAAGCAGGCGTCACAGGTTTGCTTATATAACCCTTGCTGGTTACGGTTTAACATCAGCGCACCTTTAATCGCGCAGCAGATAATGACAGCTTGTTGCTCTGGTGCCCCATTAAAGCGAAACTCACCCGTTGTTAAGCCCTTTAGCAGCACACCACTGAGTATCTGTAATTCTAATTGAACCAGTTTATTTACTTGTTTTTGCAACTCTGCACTCAGGAGTTTCAAATCTGTTTGCATAGAAAATATTCCACACATGCCTCCAAGCTCAGCACAATCATCAAACACTGAAAAGTAACCTTGTAATTGTGCCCGGGCTGTTTTTTTCATCGATAATTGCTGTTGTAACTCACTGAGCGCATCACTTTTTTGCTGACAATAAGCAATCCCCAAATCCGCTTTGGTAGGAAAGTGATGATGTATACTGGCTTTCTTTATACCCAGCTTTTTGGATAAGTCAGCATAACTAAAACCATTAAAGCCATTTTGCTGAATTAATTCATCAGCGTACTGTAAAATATCTATGTATGTAGTGTTCATGCAATCAATGCTACCTACCAGTTGGTAGGGTGTCAAGGTTTGTTATATCAAAATACGCTGGCCATAACGTTGAGATATTTCAAATCAATGAGTTTCAGGCACTCAATCAATGGCTACTAGCAAACCAACTTAGCCGATCCATTACAGCTTTTAGTACGCCAAGTTGCCGCATGTTATCCAGAGTCTTAGGGCTAAACCGTTCAAGCCTGATAATAGCCGTGAGTATCAGCTGACATTCAAATATCGTGGAATCAGAGATATAATCAGGTCTATCAATAAAATGGCTATAATTATACCAGTCTTCCCAGCGGAAGCTGATTAGTAATAGATTTCTGTTCTCTAATTCTTTTTCAAAGTTTTTCTTATTACACAATAGTGATGAGCCAGATTTTTCTAAGCAGCTTCCAAATCTTTCGTGAATAAATGAAGTGTGTTGCAATAGAGGTTTGTTCATGTTTATTCTTTCTCCTATTTAATAAAGTAGCAATAACAAGCATTAGACAGTAAACAGAGACCTGTACAATCAAAATAAAATTTCAATAGTTATTTTTTGGGAATGGTTTTATGTATTCTCCGGTCTTTATATCTTGAAGTATGGTTAAATAATCGATTTGTAGTGATTAACACTGGGGGTTAAGGTGAAATTAAATATTCTCGTTCTCATTTATGTTATTCCACAGCTTTCTCTAGCTGATTGTCTAGTTAAAGTTGGAGTTGAAGATTTTTTCCCTCAATCTTATTTACATAGTAGCGGGCATTGGCAGGGGATGAATATTGAACTCGCAGAGGCCTTACTCGATACGATCAACTGCACTCCGGACTACATGACTATCCCTAGGAAAAGGGCTCTTCACCTGATGATGAATGGGGAAATAGATATGTTACTCAATGTTTCTATCACTGAAGAGAGAAAGCAAGGGATGTATTTTATTGGGCCTCAGCAGAATGAGGCCATCGTACTTGGCATAGATGAAAATTCAAAATTTTCGATAAGCTCAATAGATGACCTCACCCATTTAGGTGGATTAATTTCCATTCAACGTGGTGCTCACTATGGGGATGAATTTTCTCTAAAGCTAGAAAATGAGCCAGATTTTTCTCATTATTTTGTCACTGTAAATGGCAATAAGGATAAAATAAAACTCCTAAATTTAGGCAGAACAATAGGCTTCTTGGAAGAGTATTATCAGTTGCGCCACGCCATTGCTATTCATCCTGAATACAAGAATGTTAAGATACATCCATTTGTTATTCATACAAACTTGGTTTACTTTGCCTTTAGTAAAAAATCAATTAAACCTGATGTTTACCTGAGTTTGAAGATAGGTTTTGAGAAGGCGAAAGAAAGTGGGAGCTTTCTAAAAATAATAAATAAGTACAACCGAGTTGATGTTCCTATAGAGGGAGAACCTACAGGGGATTTTAAATAATATTACGCCACTAACAAGTATTAATGGGTGCAATCCTTTTAAATAGGAAGTTTAATATGTCTGAGGTCAATATTTAAATGTCATTTTAGTGAACAGAAAAGACCATTACTCTTATTATTTTTCAGCGTTAATAAATACAAGTGTTTTTTGAGCTAGTCGCGGCCATAGATGGGCTAAATAATCAGTAATTGAGGATGCCAGCATGAAAGAGAAAGTTGAATTTATCAGTAATGGTCAGACATTAGTCGGTTTATTAGAGCAACCAGCTGGTAATGTTAGTGCTTTTGCCTTATTTGCCCACTGCTTTACTTGTGGCAAAGATATCGTTGCCGCCTCAAGAATATCTCGGGCTTTAATGGAGAAAGGTATAGGTACACTTAGGTTTGATTTTACTGGACTTGGTAGCAGTGATGGTGATTTTGCTAATACCAATTTCTCCTCAAACCTTGACGATCTCAAAGCAGCAGCGGATTTTTTGAGACGAGAGTACGATGCGCCGCAGCTATTAATTGGTCATAGTTTAGGTGGTGCCGCGATGCTGTCAATCGCCGATGATATTCCAGAGTGTAAGGCTGTTGTTACTATAGGTGCGCCTTCAACTGCCGACCATGTGATCCATAACTTTTCCGGTTCAATTGACGAAATCAACACCGAAGGGTTAGCTCATGTGACCTTGGGGCCGCATACATTTACCATTAAAAAACAATTTCTAGATGATTTAGACTTGCATGCTAAAAAAGGTTTTACCCTAACAAAAAAAGCCTTGTTGGTTATGCATTCTCCAGTGGATACCACAGTGTCTATTGCTCAGGCCGAGAAGGTATACTTTCAGGCAAGACACCCTAAAAGTTTTATCAGCTTGGACACTGCAGATCACCTAATAACACGCAAAGAAGATGCAGAATATGTAGCGATAAACATAGCCAGCTGGAGTAGTCGATATTTATGCTTCTCTACGGCTCATAAATAGGGCTAGGAGTTGGTCATGACTGGGTTAAACGGTTAAAGAACCGTTTATTTGTAGAACAGCCCATCGATTGAGAAAAATACGACTTAAATTCAAGCTCTGAAATACAAAACTGTAAACATTGAAGCACTGATCCTTTCTTTTCCTACCCTTAGGAAACAAATAAAAAATATTTTTATCAGATAGTTATGGTTGTTTTACATTGGCTCAGTTAAGTCATCGAACACCATCAATTATTATGTCATTAGACATGTCAAGGAAAGAGAATGAAATTAATTACTGCTTCAACATTGGTTATAGCCCTATTGAGTGCAAATGCAATGGCTGCACAGGATAATGCATACCAGCATGAAGCTAGCGTGGGTTATCTTACCAATTCAGATGAAATGGGTGACGGCATTTTGGGTGTTAATTATCGATACTATGCCAATCCTGTCGCACAAAATACTAGCCCTTATGCGCTAAACGGTTTTCTTGCCCAGGAATCTAATATTGGAGCGCATTATGCTAATTTTGATGCTCTGGACCTTGATACCGTAGGCGTTGATGGTACTTATGTCTTCGATTCTAATTGGTTTGTGGGTCTAAACTATCAACGTAGTAGTATTGGTAATGTGGATCTCAACACTTATGGCGTTGAGCTTGGTTATTATGTTAATGAGCAGACATCTTTTTCAGCTTTTTTTGATGGTGGTACAGATGATAATGCAGAGGAAAACTACGGCTTAAATATTCGTCGTTATTTAGAGCTAGACTCAACACCTGGAATTGATCTGTCGGCGGGCTGGGTACATGCCAATTCGGAGAATAACTATAACTTAGGCGCTGACTGGTATGTAACGAACTCATGGTCCGTTGGATCTGGATATACACGCGATGCTGAAGATGGTGACTTCGACATTAGAACCGCTTATTGGTTACGTATTTCTGATGATTTCTCTGCTAATTTCGCAATATCAAAAATCATTAACGAAGATATCGACGGTGTCGGTTTAGGTATTACGCTCACTGGTCGATTCTAAAGGCTTATTTATAGTCGATTCACTTATCTTGTTTGTGTCTTAATGGTTTCAATCATTGGGTGAGATTTGTTTTCTGCATGTCTACACTTAAGAAACATGCTTAGGTTTAGCTTGGGCTATTCTTGATGTGAGTCAGTAGTGCGGCTCTCATCAACATGCTTGTCTTGGATGTTTTTTAGCTCTATTCCGTCCGAATAGAGCTTTTTTTTTGTGAAAAATTGAGACTGAGAACGGTGGGAGACTTATATTTTCATTCTGTATCAGCACGCGATGAGTTTAGGCTTTAACCTTTCAGGCAGTTCAAATTCTTTAATTTCATCTGTGATGGGACAAGTGAATTTAAGATAGCAAGAGGTGAGCTGCAGATTCAATTCACCTTCTTTCGCTACGCCGTGGAGTCTGTCTCCTACGACCGGATATCCAATAGATGCCATATGAATACGGATTTGGTGCTTACGTCCCGACTCAATTTTCACCTGTACTAAAGAGCGTTTTTTCTCTTCATCAAAGGCTAACAATCTAGCGTGTGAACGGGCTGCTTTGTTATCCACATCTGTCGCTATGGTGACTGACTCCAGATTTCCCGAGTTAAATTGACCTTCTACTATTACCTGATAGTACTTATCGAGTTGCCTTAGCTCAAAGAGCTTAGCCAGGGCCGCGGTGGTTTTTTTGCTGTGACCGATAAGAACCAAGCCTGTCGCGGCTCTATCTAGCCTATGAATGATAAATGCCGGACGATCGGGGGCGAGGTGAATCTCGGCGTAGCGGTTAATAGTGGTGTGATCGCCCCATTTAGACCCCTGACACAACATGCCATAGGGCTTGTACCAGATACTGTATTGACCCCCATCGAATATCAATTCGGCTGCATCGACACTGTGTGCTAACACTTGCGGGTTGTAATACAGATGTAGCTCATCGCCAAGCTTTAAAGTCCGTTTAGCACGGCGAAGTCTCTGGGTCTGTTTGCCTCGTGTAAGCCAAACGGCTCCCTTGTTCATCGCCTGCTTTATCTGTTGCTTAGACAGTTTTGTCTCTGCTGCCAATAATGAAGCAGCATCAAGTTCGAGGTTATTAATGGTCAAGTGGGATTCGAGCACATTTTGAGTGACTTGGGGCATAAAATATAGGCATAGCTGATAGTGTTAGACGCTATTTTACATCATTTGATAATGAAATCTGCTGATTATTGTGCCCAATCACTACTGGTGTTATTTCAACATATGGCTTTAGTATTCATATTGATTAAAGATACGCCTATGATGATCAATATCATGCCGAAAATGGTGTCCATATTGGGTATATCTCCTCTTATTGCTCCGATAAGTGCGATCAGCACTATTCCAGCTCCACACCAAATAGCATAAACCACGGCAGTAGGAATATTGGCTGTCGCTAATGAGAGGAAATAGAATGCACTGGCATAACCTATAGCGCACCCAAGGGAAGGCAATATCCGGGTAAAGCCCAATGTAACCGGGAGTAAGGTGGTAGCAATGACTTCTGAAATGATAGCGATACTTAAATAGAAGTAACTGTTCATTTTTAATCTCTGGGGGTCAATGTAGGCTTTAGAAGTGGCTCTATGAGTTTAAAAAAACGGCCCTGACAAACTCAGGGCCAAAATAAAACCATAAAGGAGAAGCTAAGACGAAT
Source organism: Shewanella sp. YLB-07 (assembly GCF_009377275.1). Lineage (NCBI taxonomy): Bacteria > Pseudomonadati > Pseudomonadota > Gammaproteobacteria > Alteromonadales > Shewanellaceae > Shewanella > Shewanella sp. YLB-07. The sequence goes on from NZ_VOQB01000002.1 coordinate 488,810, forward strand.
AATGCCTCTGCAGGGCAAGCCTACTTAGGTTAAAACCATCAGGATTTAGTTAAGTAGGGTTGACGACTTCGGAGGGGATAATGCCCTATGCACGTCTATTAGGCATCATTAAGGATTTTGATTAAGCTTGGTAGTTTTCATTAATCATTTTTTAAAGTGCAAATTTGCTTGTTCTCTATAGATGCTAGGTTTAGGGTTAATGATAACTATTTCCAGCTGCTGACGGTAATTTAGGCCAGGCGGCACAATCTATACCAGGTGAAGTGAATTATGGATACACAGTTAAAGTTTAGGGTTAAACATTGGCTTGATTATGATCCAGATCCCCGTACTCGACAGGAACTGCAGGCGCTCATAGATACTGGCAATGAAGCTGAGTTACAGCAACGTTTTTCGGGTCGACTCGCATTCGGTACCGCCGGGCTAAGAGGCGTCGTCGAAGCGGGCCCCATGGGGATGAATCGCTTGGTAGTACAGCAGACATCGGCAGGGCTTGGAGCCTATCTTAAGCAACAGGTTAGCGATGTCGACACTCGTGGTGTGGTCATCGGATACGATGGACGCCACGATTCAAAGCAGTTTGCCCATGATGCGGCGGGCGTACTCACTGCCATGGGAATCAAAGTCTATTTGACCTGTAAGGTAGCGCCGACTCCTTTAGTGGCATTCGGGGTTAATCATCTCGATGCGGCGGCAGGAATAGTGGTGACCGCGAGTCATAACCCACCTCAGTACAATGGTTATAAGGTGTACTGGGGCAACGGGGCACAGATCATCCCGCCTCACGACTCAGGTATTGCGGCGTGTATCGATAAGGCGGCGACAGAGTCAATCCATTTATTGGATCTCGAATCTGCCAGGGCCAATGGTAAGCTAGTCGTGTTGGAAGATGATTTCTATCAAAGTTATCGTCAAGGGATCAAGGATGCATCTGTGCTGCAAAACCACACTCAGCCTGAGCGGGTAAGCCTGTCTTACACCGCCATGCATGGTGTCGGCGCGGAGATGGCCGAGACTGTACTGGCCGATGCTGGCGTGACTCAGGTCTATTCTGTGGCCGCTCAACGTGAGCCCAATGGTGACTTTCCTACGGTGAATTTCCCTAACCCCGAAGAGAAAGGGGCTATGGATCTTGTGATAGCCGAGGCGAAGAAGCACGGCGCCATGTTGGCTTGTGCTAACGATCCCGATGCCGATCGTTTTGCGGTTGCCGTTCGTACAAAGGCCGGTGATTATCAAATGTTAACCGGTGACCAAGTGGGTGTGCTGTTTGGCCATTACTTGATGACTCACGCCGCTAAAAATCAACGTCTGACCTGCACAACTATCGTGTCTTCAAGCCTATTATCGAAAGTGGCGGCGAGTATGGATGCGACCTGTTTGACGACACTGACAGGCTTTAAGTGGCTGACTAATGTCGGCATGGCGGAGCAAACTGAGGATAACCAATGCCTGTTTGCCTATGAAGAAGCCTTAGGTTACATGGTTGGCTCTATGGTGTGGGATAAAGACGGTCTATCTGCGCTGGTGGCGTTTGCTCAGTTAACTGCTGAGCTTGCCAGTCAAGGCAAGACCATATGGGACAGATTAGAAGCCATCTATCGTGAGCATGGGTTTCACCTCAATGCACAGGTGAGCATAGCGCTTAAGCCCACTACGCCTAATATTGGCGCATATCTACGTAAGGAGCTACCGAGTGTGATTGCCACAAAGCAGGTATTGAGCACAGATGATATCAGTTGTGGTTTGCGAACCTTTAAAGACGGCACCACTGAAGTTATCGATCTACCTGCCAGTGATGTGCTTATTTTTAAGCTGGAAGGAGGGGGACGTGTCATCGTCAGGCCGTCAGGCACAGAGCCCAAGATTAAGTGTTACTACGAAGTGGTCGCGAACATGACGAGTGATGACAGTTTAGATAGCGTTCAGATCCGTGCTCAAGCAGAGATGGATACCTTTATCTTGGCTCATCAGGCATCTTTACCTCAATAATCGCTATTGATATAAGGCGTTTTACGTTTTCTTTTCTGAGCCTAGCAACTGTGAATAGTCGCTAGGCTCAGAAATAATTGGGAGTTGGTTGCTAGGTAAATGCTATGGGCTTATGTCGGTGGTGGAGCGGGAAGGTACAAACCAAGGGACAATTTTTTCAGGAACGATTATTTGTTGATCTGTTTTGGGATTGCGTTTAATCCCCGAGGGACGGATATTATACTTTATGACCCCAAAACCTCGAATTTCAATTCTCTGTTGTGCCCTGATTGATTCAATGAAAAAGTCTCGTGTTGCCTCTACTATCAGCATGGCATCTCTCTGGGGAATGGAGAATTCATGGCTTAAACGCTGAGCCAAATCTATGAGGTGGATTTTCACGTTCATGTTTCCTCCGGTGTCTGTGCGAGATTAGGACGAAATTTAAACGTTAATCGACTTCTGGCGGCTATGATCACATCTTCGCCCGTTTTGGGGTTTCTTCCCGGTCTAGCCGCTTTATGAGATTGCTGGATATTCCCTAGGTTTTTCAAACTAACGATATAGCCTGACTTCGCTATTTCAACTATGTCGTTAAGTAAAAAATCAGTCATCTCTTTTAGCTGTTCGGCTCGATATTTTGATAAGTCTTGCTTTACTCGGACCACAAGATCTTTTTTTGTTTTTGTCATTTGATTTATCGTCATAAGAGTTTGTAATCATAAAATAGGCAAGGATTGCGCAGTCAGTAGGGAATAACATACTCGCTATCTGTTGAAAAAAGGCTCTAAACAGAGAGAGTAAAGAGCATTAAACAGCAACAGGGTGAGATTTCTTAAGAATCTCTGGGTATATTTATAGTCGAAACAGTGGCCTTTATTGTTTCTTTAGCGTTTCGGGCTGAGGTTTTCATTATGCCTTTTGTGGCCATGAATGTTTAAACGTTAGTCCATTTTATCTGGAACTCAATTTCCTCTTCGTCTCCCTCACGTTCATGCTCTATGTTGTACTTTGCACGCACTGGCACATAGATACGCTCGCCGGCGATCTGAATCTCAAACTTACTCTCGCTTTCCAATGAATCAGCCAGTCGGCGAAGTTTAGCCACGAACTCTGCCTTTGGGTAATCCTTCTCTATGTCTCTATCTGCTTTATTCGTCATGTGTATTCCTTCATTGAGAGTGAGAAATTGTCCAATATCACTTTACTTAAAAATGGGCTGGTTTCCTCTTATTTTAGGGAAAATAAATTATTTCTAGATCCATGCTTGACCCTCCACTAAGGGGAGGGATTATCCTGCTGTTATTGAAAACGAGGAGGCTAGTTGGCAAACTTTATAGCCCTCGTGAACAGCAAATTATTAGCCCTTATTTATAATTAATCGAACCTAAATTGTGGAGTTAAACATGAAATTATTGATCAGCGCAGCCCTATCAGCCATCTTAGTACTCTCTTCTGCATCCGCCTTTGCCGAGACTCCAGATTTCTCAAAAACAGCTGCTGCGCAATCTAGCTATGATTTTTCAAATAATCAGCCTGCCAAGGGAAATAATGTGCAACAGAGCTCGGCACAGCACGATTTTTCCAAGACTGCGGCAGCGAGTCGCCAGTATGACTTCTTAAACAATCAAGTTGCCGAGAAGAAAGCACATCACCTTCTTGCTTCCACACAACATGATTTTTCGACAACAGCGGCAATAAAGCAGGTTTGTTAATTCAGTGAGCTGTCACTGTTTCAGGTGAAAAGCCAAGCGTGTCTTGGCTTTTTGTTTAAGAACCTTTGTTCTCCCTGAATGCGGGTCATATTTTCAGAGTAGACACCTTAGAGAAAAGCTCGACAACAGAAATAGTACTCACATCTAGTTCATGCGATTTATCACTTTATTGCTCAAAGTGTCGTTTTTATTCAATCTTATATTCCGGCCATCTCGTACTATTTTCCTATCGAAAGCGAGTTCCCTCGTTAGTTTTTCAAATACATTTGTTAGGTACAGAGCCATGTTAGAAATTAAAAAAATTGTGTCATTAAGCGAGATCTGTAAACTAAAACTGCAATATTTTTCGCTATCAAGGGCCCCACTCGATGGCATGTGGCATTTCGGTTTTGTCCCCATGTCTGACCATTTTGCTTTTTACGAGAATAATCGCCTAGTAGGTTTCTGCTGCATTAATGGTGAAGGCTATATGTTGCAATTTTATCTATCTCCAACAGCGAAAACCAAAGCTACAGAATTGTTTACTTTGATTGCGAAAGAAAATATTTCTGAATTTGGGAAAGTACTTGGGGCATTCGTGAGTACTGCAGAGACCGATTATTTATCACTTTGTTTAGATAACACGTCTTCAGTTAAGGTCAATGCTTTAATGTATCAGCACAATAAGGTACAGAATATTGAGACCATAGAACCGTTGGGAATGACATTAGCGTATCAGGAACAACTTAATGATTTCGTTGGCTTTGCAGCGACCAATATTGGTGCGCCAGAACAATGGTTGTCGGCATATTTTGGTAACTTGATTCAGCGCCAAGAGCTATGGGGCTACTGGTATGAAGGCACATTATTAGCAACTGGTGAGTGCCGGTTATTCGATGATTATCAGACTGACTATGCGGATCTAGGTATGATAGTTGCTGAATCTGAGCGAGGTAAAGGTGTTGCGACTCGTGTTCTTTATCACTTAATTAATCAGGCTTCAAAGCAAGGGTTAATACCGATTTGTTCGACAGAAAGTAGCAATATTGCTGCTCAAAAAGCCATTTTCCGTGCAGGATTTATCTCCTCAAACCGAATAATTCAGTGTGAATTTACCTAGGGTTAATGAAGGATTCCTATAGCTTCATTCCTATTTAGGGATGAAGCTATTTGCCTTAAATGAGTAAGCTAACTGTAATTAGTCATGGTTTAGCATATAGTAACAATGTAATCCAAGATGATGGTTATAGACTACAATGATCAACTGGCTTCAGGCGCCCAAGTCTCAAGACGTCGCCAAATATATTGAGTGTTATTGGCTTATTGAAAAATGCCCTAGTGTAGAAAGTTATCAATATCCCAAGTTAAACCCAGATCCATCGGCTCACTTAATCATATCCCCAAGCAACCAAGCCTATGATTATGGTATGGACCTTGGCACAGTTGATGGCCATGGTAGTCATTTGTTGTTTCCTCATCTGCAAACTTTTCAGCTCGATCACTCAAAACCATTTATTCATTTAGGAGTCAAATTTCGTGTTGGCGCATTGTACTCCCTTGGTTTTCCACTCTATTCCCATTCGATGTTAGATGTTATTGAAGAAATTAATCTTGCTAACTTATTTTATTCAAATGAGTCAAATGTAAATGAACTTGATGAAAATAAACTTATAGAAGTGGCAAGAAGTGATTCTGAACTATGTCGTAATCAATTAGATACTTTATTTTTGCCTTGGCTTGGGAACTGCAAAGAGGATCAGCATAGCAGGCTTACTCGAAAAGTACTTCAGTTACTGGACGCATCTCCAATCTCTAAACTTGGCAATATGCTTTTTTGTTCTCAAAGAACTTTAGAGAGAAGCTTTAGTCGGGTAACAGGCCTAACATTGAAACAATGTCAGACGATGAACAAGTTAGAGGAGATGCTGGAATATCTTTATCAACGTAGTGCTAATGAAATTGATTGGGTTGAAGTCGCTTTTGAGTTTGGGTTTAGCGATCAGCCTCATCTTATTCGTCACTTGAAAAAGCAGATAGGTTTAACACCAAAAAGTTACGCTAATGAGAGGGGCTTAACCATAGATGTTTATGGTGGTGTTCGTTCTTCCTTAGCCAAGACTTCAACTATTGCTATTCCAACGAACTGACTTATTTAATACGCTAGCCATACAGTTGGTTTTAAATGAGCTATTTAGTATTTCGCCTTTTTTCAAGAAGTTGCACTTATTTCTGGAGTGGCAGGCACATCAGGGAATCTAAATAGGAAAATGAATCTAGTTAAAAATGTAATCAAGCTTTATTTCAACCTTTCTCTACTTTGTTAACGAAATTAGGTACTAGATGTTATTATCTGATATCTCATATTTGTATGACATTGGATAACAGTTGTTGCAGGTTAGAAGCTTACTACTTTCACTATCGCTTACCTTTATGGCTTTGACAATTGCTGAAGCTCAGGGTCAAGCTCTGGAACCTGTTCTGATGCAATCTCGAACTCAAGTGAATAAGCCTGTTGTGGCGAGCAATGCTGGACTATCTCTTGAGCAAGAAGCTATGGATCCAGAACCTACTGAACAAGACGCCGATGCACAAGAAGATGTAGAGCCAGTAAAAGAGAAAGCCTCACTCGATAAGGCTGAAGAGGCTCTTGATCCCTGTTTAACCCACTCGGCAGATAATACCGCTTTCGATCAAGCCTTTGATTATCTCAATACTAAGTTTTGTCAGCCGGCTATCTGGTTCGACAGCTTTTTTGTCGATGATCGTACTCAGGAAGATGCTCGGGCCGGGACCTTAGTTCGCTGGACTAATGATTTCTCTTATTACTTCAAGGAAGGGTTCAAATATAGGGCAAACCTCAATGCCAGGTTCAATCTTCCCGGGGTCAACCAGAAGCTTAAAGTGATCATCGACTCTCAAGGGGAGGACGATCCGTTCGCTTTCCTAAAAGGGCCCGATGATGAGGGGGAACGGGATATCGGGCTTAGATATGATTGGTATGCTAAGGACAGAGTGAGTTTCAATATTAAGGCCAACTTTAAACCTAAGTTAGAGGCGAGGTGGCGCTATACCTATCCCATCTCCCAGGGCACCATTACTCGACTCACGCAGAAAATCTATCAAGAGAAGAAGGTGACCGGAGAGTCTACCGAGTTCGATATTGAGCATTCCTTCGATGAAGATTTTTTATTGCGTTGGAGCGTGGTCGCTCAGTATGAAAATCGTGATAATGGCTGGGAGTTTGGCAGCAGTGTTAACCTTTACCATTACATCAGTAGTAAGCAAGCACTTAACTATATTGCCAGTATCTATGGTGTCGATACGCCTTATCATTATGTGGAGAATGCCAGAATCGCCATCACCTATCGGCAAAATTTCGCCAGGGACTGGTTATTCTTCGAAATTACCCCCGAGTATAACTGGAGTAAAGAGATCGACACAGACAGGTTAGATCAAGCCATTATCACCTTTCGATTAGAAGTAATGTTTCAGAACATCTGATCTATTGTATCTATTTTGTTTAATACTTATCCGGCTTTGGGTTGGTTGTTGTTTTTACTGTGATTAATTGATCTTATAGTGATCTACTATTGGCCTTTACATAGTATGCCACCCTATATTGAAACAGTTTGTATCCACCTCGTGCTAATCTCACGCCAATCTTTTAGCAGTAGTATAAAAATAGAGACTTTAAAATACTATTCGCTTCTTATTTTAATTATATAAATTCATGAGGTTATGGAATATGTTGCGTATTCGATCGAGTTTACTAGTCATCATTTTTACACTGGTTATTCCTATTGGATTTATCGATGCTGCTCCCTTACAGCCAGTAGATAAGAATGATGCACTTTGGTATCCGAAAACTGATCTGACACTGCATCCCAGAGTTAAGCCATATGTGTTAGAGAATGGTATGAGATACATACTAATTCAAAGTCAATCTCCGAAAGATGAGGTGGAAATCCGGCTGCATATCCGTGCAGGGTCAGCATTGGAAAAAGGCCCGCAGCCAGGTGTGGCACATTTTTTGGAACATATGGCATTTAATGGGTCTAAAAATATTCCTGAAGGTGAAATGATCACTATGTTGCAAAGGGATGGGCTCGCTTTCGGTGCTCATACCAATGCGTTCACCGATTTTACGCAGACGGTTTATCAGTTGTCACTGCCTAGCGCTGAAGAAGAGCTTATTGAAAAAGCTTTATTTATTATGAGGGAAACCAGTAGTAACCTGACGATTGATAAAGCTGCGGTTGCAAGAGAAAGAGGGGTATTAAACGCTGAGGTTAGAGGCAAGCAGGGGCCTGAATTTAACAGTTTTCTTGATTGGATTCGGTTTGCCTATCCGGGGACTGATTACATCAACAAGATCCCGGTTGGTTCATCTCAAGGTATTAAGTCTGTTACTCAAGATATTCTGGTGGAGTTTTATCACAGGTATTACACACCAAAGCGTACAACATTGATTGTTACAGGAGACTTTAACCCTGAACGGGTCAAAAAAGCGATTCAAAAGCAGTTCTCAGATTGGACGGCGGATGAAAGCCTCGATGAACCGGACTTTGGGAAATTGGTCGTCAATACTGAAATTAGTACCCATGCTTTTATCGATAAGAGTATCGATAGTCGTATCTCCATTAATGTGATCACACCAGCTAAAGTTGAGCCAGATAGTCGTAAAAAACGTCTTGGTGATCTGTTAACTTATCTTGCTAATACTGCCCTGTCTATTCGACTCAATGATATTGCTATTAACAGCGATAACTTGATGACGGGAGCTGCGGCCTATCAAGAGCGTTCGGAACTGGCAACCATTAGTAGTGTTTCAAGTTATATCGATGCAGAGCAATGGCCATCAGCACTTGAGTTGATTGAGCAAAGCTTAGGTCAAACCTTAGAGTTTGGTTTTACGCAAAAGGAGATAGATCGGTTAGTGGCAAGCTTTGAAGCTGATTTGAAACTGGCTGTCCAATCTGAAGAGACTGTTCCGAATTATGTTATTGCGGACTCGGTGACTCAAGCTGTTGAAAATCGAGAATCAGTGTTGTCGGCGAAGGATAATTTAGCGTTCTTTCAAAAGAACATTGTGGGTATTAAAGCGGAACAGGTCGCTGAGCATTTTAGACTGTTATGGTCAGGGGCTGCTCCCAGTGTTTATCTCACAAGCAATATTGAAATTGAAGATGCAGAAGCAGCAATATTAAAGGTATATAACCAAAGCTTAAATACTCAAGTTTATCCCTTGGAGGCACGTGAAGAAGTCGAGTTTCAATACGTAAACTTTGGTGATAAAGGGAAAGTTGTATCTGAAAAAACAAATAAAGTGAGTGGAATAAAATCTGTCCAGTTCAACAACGGTGTTGTAGTAAACGTAAAGCAAACAGAGTTTGATAAGGGACAGGTGTTTATCTCTTTACGTGTTGGTCATGGCCTTGAGGATTTTCCTGCTGACAAAGATGGGTTAATTAATCTTTTTGAGTATGGTTACCAGTCAGGTGGGTTGAAAAAACACACATTCGATGAGCTGCATAATATCTTTCTCGATAAGAATGTCTCAATGGCTTTAGGCGTCGGGTTAGACAGTTTAGGTGGAACTTACAGTACGACGCCTGATGAATTAAAGCTGCAGCTGCAAGTATTGACTGCACTCTTGACGGAACAGGCTTATCGTTCGGAAGGGGAATCTTTTTTTAGACATGAGATCAAAGTCAGTGAGCAAATGGCTAGCTCCAGTCCAGAACATGTGATTGATACACAATTCATGCGCACTTTATATGGTGAGGATAAGCGTTTTGGGCTTGGACCCTTATCTGAGATTCAGCAGCGCACATTTGCTGAACTTAGACCTGTTATCGAACGGATCATGAAGAATGGGCCGATTGAAATTGCGATTGTGGGTGATATCAATAATCAAAAAGCAATTTCAGCGGTAGCTGAAACATTTGGCGCTTTGCCACAGCGGTTTAAGCTCCCAAGTCACCATTATCTAAAGGGAATAGATTTTCCTGAGCCCCAAACTGTTATCTTGTTTCATCGAGGGGGGGTGGACACCGCGTTGCTAAACACCTATTGGAAAACTGATGACGATCGTGATGTGAAGAGCATGCGCAGATTGCAACTTCTGCAAGAGATACTCACATTAAAGTTGACGAAAAAGCTAAGAGAGTCAATGGGCGTTTCTTATTCTCCCTATGCATTTAGCACTAATTCAGATTCTCTGGATGGTTACGGTTTCATTGGTATGAGCAGTAACATAAAGCTTGGTGATATAGATAAAGTTGAGGCGGCTTATAAACTGATAACTGACGAGGTGAAGAAAGAGGGCGCAATTACAGATGATGAGTTATTAAGAGCCAGAGCTCCTATCATTAAAGATGTTAAAAATGCAGTGAATAGTAACTGGTTTTGGTTAGACTTGGCTAGCCAAGCTTATAGCGCCCCGGCTCGTTTTGATCGATTTAATCAATTTACACAAGAGTTGAGTGCCGTGACTGTGGCCGATATCACTCAAACTGCAAACCGGTACCTAGTTCAGGAAAGAGAAGTGATTGTTAAGGTTCTTCCTGAGAAAATATCTAATAGTGTTATAAAGCAATAAATTTGTCCTGTCTGAAAGCCTACTGACACTATGCTGTCAGTAGGCCTGGTTTATCCTTGTTTCGTCGCTAAGGGAGAAGCACTCATGTTGAGTGTGAACTTAGTAATTGAAAGGAGTTCAATATGTTACATCAAGCACCGCTAGTCTGGGGCGAAATAGCCGTCGAAAACATGGATAGAGCCGTTGAGTTTTATGGCAAGCATTTTGGTGTCAGTTTTAGACGCGAAGTCATGAACGATATGGAGATGGCGATTCTAGAAACTGAGGATAAGGAAGCGGCCAGTATTGGCTTGGTTAAACATGAGATGATGAAGCCGTCGGCCCATGGTAGTGTGCTTTATCTGCACTTGAGTGAGAAACTGTCTCCTCTGGTTGAGAGTATTACCCAAGCTGGCGTAAAAGTGCTCCTTCCTGTCATGCCTATCAAAGAAGGCGAGTGCGGTTTCATCGCGTTATTCGAAGATAGCGAAGGCAATACTGTCGGCCTGTGGTCAAAAGATAAATAGTGGCTAGTTGTAGGTTGGGAGTGGGTGGGCCGGATTAGTTCCGGCTCATGCTTGGTATTACTTGAGTGAGTAAAATGGCTTTAGGCTAAAGGAAAGCAGATGACTGTGATAAAGGAAGATGTGGTTTCGCCGGTTTTGGTAACCCAAGAGGTGATTGAGTTAAGGGGACTGGCGGTAAGAACATCAAATCGTGCCGAGCAAGTTGCCGATACTCAGAAAATTGGGCCGCTTTGGCAGCAGTTTATAAGCTTATCTGATGTTCAGAGCAATATGAGTTCGCCAGTTTATGGCAGTTATTACGACTATGAATCCGATCATAATGGTGAGTTCTCTGTTCTCGCGGGATTAGTGGTAGGGTTAACTAAAGTGGGAGCCGATAATTCGGAGCTGACTGGACTGACGTTAGCCGCCGGAGAATACCTGCGTTTTAGTGCTATTGGTGAGATGCCTGCTGTGGTGATCAGTCTTTGGGGTCAGGTATGGCATTATTTTAATGATGAAAATTGCCAATTTGAGCGGAGTTATAGCACAGATTATGAGTGCTACACCTCCAATGACGGTGTAGATATTTACATTGGCATCAAGCTTAGATAGCCTTAATTTCGTACCAAAGAGTGTGCTAAGTCAATCGGGCTTGGCACTTTTTGTTTTGTTAGAGATATGTTTTGCAGAGCCAGTGTTTTAGAGCTGGATGTCATCTGTTTGATGTTCAATATTGAGGTGACTCATGCGCCGAGCCGACAGATTATTTCAGCTAGTTCAACTACTGCGTCATCGCCGTTTAACGACGGCCAAAGAGCTGGCTGAGAGGCTGGAAGTGTCGACCCGAACCATATATCGCGATGTGCAAGATCTCTGTCTCAGTGGTATCCCTATCGAAGGCGAGGCCGGTGTCGGTTACCTGCTGCGCCATGAGGTCAATGTCCCACCTTTGATGTTCAATGAAGCCGAGCTTGAAGCGATTCAAGTCGGCATGCGTATGGTACAAGCCTGGGGCGGTAAAGAGCTCTCCAGCGCCGCCAAGCAGGCGATGATCAAGGTTGAAGCAGTCTTACCTGCACGTTTGCAGGATTATCAGTCCCTGATGTTTGCTCCGGACTTTTATATCGACACCGATGAGTTTAAATTTCTCGATGTGTTGAGAATTGCATCCAGATTACGGGAATACCTGTCGATGGAATATCGGGATGTCAAAGAGGCTAATACTCAGCGAGAGATCCGCCCTCTGGCCATCTATTTTTGGAAGGGAACCTGGACCTTGCTCGCCTGGTGTGAACTCAGAGATGATTTTCGTAACTTCAGGGTCGATAGGATCACCGGACTCACCAATTTAGGCCGGCACTTTTCAGTGACGCCCGGTGAGGAGATGCAGGACTATATCGAGGCGATGGAGGCTAAGTACGGTTACAATTAGGACGCAATAGTGTCCATAAATATTAGCCTAGTACAGGACGCATAAAATTACGCTCATATCTTAAAATGAATTTATGTTTTTTGGCGAAGTCAAATGCAGCGAGACAATCAGCATCTTTGGCTGAATCATTCCGATAGATTTCGTAAACAGCCAAACTAGGAAAAGAGAATAAGGCTATAGCGATATCATTTGCTCCCTCGCCAGGCAGAAAGTAGCCATGATGTTGGCCACCAAACTTTTCAACTAGCGGTATCCAGAGTTTGGCATAGTGTTCAAACTCCTCAATCATTTCCGGGTTTATTACGTATCTAACATGACAAGTGACCTGCATTCTTGGGTGTTCCAAATTTTCGTTCGAAGTCATTTTTATTCCTTTACCCTAGTGAATAACGAAGAAGAGCCCCATGCTCAGTACTGTGGTTAACAGTACGCTGCGTGTGGTATATGCCAAAAATGCGGCTAAGATTGCGCATATCAAATAGCTGTTATCTAAACTCAAATCTAACTGATTTTCTCGAATAAAGACGATGGGAGCGAAAATGGCTGTGAGAACGGCTGGGGCCGAATAACTCAGGAATGCTAAGGTGTTTTTGCTTAATCGTACCGGCAGCCTTGGCTCCAGAAACAGATATCGACTGCCAAATACTACTGCTGCCATGGCTAAAATAGTCAACCAAATCATGTTTTCTCTCCTGTCAGCTTGGCGTAGAGTGTGCCGGAGGTCATGCCAAGCAGTGCTGCGATGAGTAGTCCAGCGGGGATGGCTAATAGCTCACAGACAACGGCGCCGACGAGAGAGACTAGTACACAAAATAGCATTGAAGGTTTCTTTACCGAAGGAACGACAATGGCGATAAAGGTGGCCGCGATGGCAAAATCCAGTCCCCAGCTGTCGAGGTTTGGGATTGTTTGACCCGCGATAATACCGGCCGCCGTGGCTAGGTTCCAGCCCAGATAAAAGCTAAATCCGCCGCCGAATGCATACCAGGGATCCAGCTTGTGTTGCTTGCCTTGATTAGCGATGGCAAAGAGTTCATCGGTAAGCAGAAAGCTTAAGACTAGCCGCCACTTGAGTGGCAAGGGACTAATTTGGGGGCGCATGGCCATGCCATAGAGAAAGTGCCGCGAGGTGATGAGTAAGGTGGTGATTAAGATGCTGGTTAAGCCAACACCAGCTTTGATCATGCCAAGTGCAACCAACTGGGCCGAGCCTGCGAAAATGATGGCCGACATGGCCTGACTCTCGAAGGGAGACAGTCCGGCGTCAAGTGCAAAGGAGCCTGCTAAAATGCCCCAGGGAATGACGGCTATGGTTAATGGCATCACAGCTAAGGTGCCCTTTAAGAAGCCGTTAAATTTCCCCTCAGCCTTTAATGTTTGTATTTGGGAACTCATTAATCTTTTGAACACTTCTATTGGTAACATTAACCACTAAGTTAACCTATCTGAGATCCGCTGGCTTGTACAAACTTGCACTCATTTATCTGGTAAACTCTTTTGCATATTGGCCTGGTGTGACCCCCATGGTGCGTTTAAAGTGACGGTTGAGGTGGCTTTGATCGTGAAAACCACAGGCTAAGGCGACATCCAGTAGCTTATCGCCATTTCGGATCCGTTTCTTGGCGAGTCTGACTCGCGCTTGGATCTGATAGGCATGGGGCGGTAGGCCAAAGGTGCGCTGAAATTGTTTGATTAAATAGAAGGGGCTGAGCCCGGCTAACACTGCCAACTCTTCCAGAGAGATATCGGCGTTGGGGTGATCGTCGAGAAATTGTTTAACCAGTGCCAATTGAGGCTGAGCCAAGGCCTGTGTCTGGTTTTCTCCTCTGTGTGTGCTGTGGCGTGCCATGAGTTTAATCATGGTGGAGTAGACAACAGATTCCCGCAGCAGGCGGTTATCGGACTCTTTAAGAGTCTGAAACGTCATGCGGAGCATGTCGGCCATCGACTTGTCGTGGACCACAGCGTCGGGAAAGTAAGGTGCGCCTGTCGAGGCCAGTCCTAATTCTTGGTTGATCGAGGCAAATTGCTCGGGAAGAGGATACATGGCGCGATAAGACCAGCCATTCTCTGTGGCAGAGCAGCCGTTATGTACCTCATCGGCGTTGACTAAGATGATACTGTTCTGCGGCGCTAGGTGATTGCTGCCGGTACGAAAGAACTTCTGGGCACCTGTATCTATCACACCAACGGTGTAGCCTTCATGACTGTGACGGGAAAAGTTCTGTTTTTGATAGCTGGCATCGAGTAGCTCAATACCACCCAGCTCTTGGGCCAAGGTAAATTCCGCTTTTTCACTATTGTTTCTCTGTCGGGCAGAATCTTGCTTGTCTGCCTTAGGTGCCGCTTGTTCCATGATACTCCTCGTTGTACTGAGTCATCATAGCGCATAAATGGCTAATGCTTTTGTACAAAATTGTGCTCATTTAATGCCAGTACTAGTGCTAGGTAATGTCGTTACCCTATCGATTAGTCAGGCTAGCTTGTTGTCTCTGTTGCAATATTAGGTGTAACTGATATCTTTGTGCTCCATTTCAGTCATCTTGATCTTTTTTATGGCCTCTCTTCGTTTTTATACCCTTAATTCCGTCCGTCTATACGCAGTATTATGCTTAAGTTTACTGACGCTCTTGTCTTTCTCTGCTCATGCCGAGGATGATGAAAATCAGGCGCTTTATTCAGAAATGAATACACGTCTTGGCTACATGAAAGCTGTGGCCTTATATAAATGGCAACATAAGTTAGCGATTGAAGACCTCACCAGAGAGAAATTGGTGATCGAGAAGAGCGTCTCGATGGCAAAGGAGCAAGGGATAGCATCTCAGGCGATCGAGAACTTTTTTCGGGTTCAAATCGAATTAGCTAAGAAGATACAGGGGAAATATTATCAGCAATGGACCGAGCATGGTTTGCCTCCTGAGTTACAAGGGGCCACTCGTTCCGAACTTAGCTTGTCTGAAATTCGTCCCAAACTGATAGTACTAGGCAAATCGATTATTCAAAGGATTGCGAGTCATCAGGGGGAGCATGACTTTGTGATATTTAATCATTCCATAGATACCCAGTTTGTGAGCCTTGAAGAGAAAGCCTTGTTGTTCAGAGCATTAACTTCAGTGAAGCCTAAAGTTTATTCGTCGGCATTAGACAAGATACTGGCTCAAAAAATTATGATAGTCGGTACCACCGGCGACTACGAGCCGTTTTCATATTTAGCGGGGACGCACAGAAGAGGGATAGACATAGAGCTGGCAAATCAGTTGGCCGCTTCTTTGGGGGCCAAAGCTGTATTTTTATCTACGAGTTGGACAGATCTGATAGCAGATCTGCAAAGCCAAGATTTTGATATCATGATGAGTGGCATTTCGAAGAAGCTATTTCGTCAACAGGTAGGTTTGATGTCTGATGTTTATCTGGAGGGGGGGAAAACACCGATTAGCCTGTGTGCTAACGTGAGTCAGTATGATTCCTTAGCCAAGATAGATACGCCGGACACGCGAGTTATCGTCAATAAAGGTGGTACGAATCAGCGCTTCGTCGATGGCAATATTAAGCAGGCTAAGGTCATTGTTCATGGCAGTAATGTGACAGTATTCCAAGAGATCATCGACGGCCGCGCCGATGTGATGTTCACCGATCGTATTGAGGTACAGGTGCAATCTAAGAAACATCCTAAGCTATGCGCCGCAATGCCTGATACTAACCTGAGTTATTCGGCCAAGGCGTTCTTGATGAACAGAGATCTTATTTGGAAAGAATACGTAGACACTTGGCTAGAAATTACGATCAAGGACGGCACTATGGTGAGAGTTTTCGCTCGCTATATTTAATTATTTTCAAGGATTGGCTGCTGGTATTTATTTCTTGCCGTTATTGCGGCTAATCCTTGCCTGCAAACGGCATCCGCTTTGCCGCTATCTTTAGTCGCTATGAATGTTGCGCTAAACATCGGTGGCTATGACGTGATTTTATTATCGTATTCTTGCTGGTTTTGTTCGTTTTTCTCGACAAACTCTTGAATTAGTTGTGTCTTTTGCTCCTCTAACAGTTTGATCTGTGCCTCCTTCTGCTCTTTGCTTAGGGTGTCACTCTTTGCAATAGCCTGTATTTGAGCCTCTATCTCATCTAATTTATCACGGTCAATGCCAGTGCGTTTATCCAGTATGACCTGCATTATATCTTGTAAGCTGGCTCTTTGTTTGGCTTGTGAGCCAAGTTGTTCATAGGTGTCGGCCTCGGGACTTTCAGCGGTTTGAGCGCTCGATGAAAGTGTGACTCGGTCTTGATATTGGCTGTTTGGGTCGATGATATGACTCTGGGGCTCCGGAGATTGGACTGAATTTGACGCAATATGATGGCTAGCTTGAACCTGTGATGGCTTACTAATATGTGTGTCTGTATTTAAATAAGCATTGTAGCCATTAACTGTCATCATGTTACTGTCCTTCCATTGGAACTATGGAATATCTTTGCGTATATTATCGAGTCGACTTCGTCTCAGTAAACCGAGCAATTTCTGAACCAGAAATCAGGATTTAAATGTAAATCTTAAGCCCAGCAGCCACTTTGTATAAGAAAAAGTAAGGAGTGCCATGGAAACCAGAAATATCATCATCTTCGATGGTGTGTGTAATCTCTGCAATAACGCGGTCAACTTCATCATTAAGCGAGATCCTAAGCAAATTTTTTGCTTTACGCCTATGCAAAGCGAGGCTGCAAAAGACTTGATGGCTAGGTATTCGCTTGTGAATGATTACGGCGATACCTTCTTTCTTATCAAGCAGGGAAAATGTTATACCCGTACCGATGCGGCGCTTGAGATCTGTAAAGACCTATCCGGTTTATGGCCTCTGCTGAGGATATTTTCGGTCTTGCCTCGTTCATTCAGGGATTATTGCTATCACTGGTTGGGGAGTCGGCGTTATTCACTCTTCGGCAAACGCGATGCCTGTATGCTGCCTACAGAAGATCTGCGTAGCCGGTTTATTGATTGATATTAACTTGTATTAATTAGATTGATTGATATTAAGAGAGGGCATATGGAAAATTCTGCTTTATTGTACCAATTCGAGACCCCAAGGTTGGTTATTTCAGCTTGGCCTGACTCAGCCAATCATCAAGTGCCGGATATGGCAGAGCTTGCCAGTATGACACTGGATATTCTCACCCCAAATGTGACCCGCGCCTTGCCGCCGGGTTGGCAAAATATTCATAATCTCGAGGAAGCTAAGATCTGGCTAGAGGCCAGGGTCGAGGAGTGCAGTTTCTTAGTGGTGAGAAAGCGTGAAACCCGCCAAGTGATAGGTTTCATCTTCTTACATGAGGAGCGGCATCAAGAGCAAGAGTTGCCAAGCGATAAAGTGGTTACATTACACTTAGGTTATCTGCTCACGGAGTCACAATGGGGACAAGGCTTTGCTTGTGAGATGATTAAGGGGCTGGTGGCTTGGGCAAAATCTCCAGTCAATAGTGTAAGGTCTTCTGTTAAAGATAGTCTGATTCATGTTTGCAAGATCGTCGCCGGTGTTGAAAGTAGTAATCTGGCATCGATTGCTGTGTTAGTTAACACTGGATTCAGCCTCTGCTTTGTGTCGTCAGAAGATTCTGAAAAGGGCGTTGACGATACAGACCAACAGGTATTTTACCATATCGTTTTTCAAGATTAGCGGCTTAGTATCTGATACCAATCGGTATAAGCCAGCCGCTCCTTGTTTATCTCATTTCATTTATCTGACCTGATTGACTCGTTATTCGGCGAACGCCTCTTTGGGCGTTTCTAAACTGTGCTGCTGATCTTGTTGGTTTTTCTGGTCTTTTGGGTCTAGGGCGGCGGAGGCTCGTTTCGTCTGATAGCCGGAATAGAAGAACACACAGATGAAGATCAGCGTCATCAGCATGATGATGGTGGGCGCGGGGGCACTATCGATGAAGAAGCTGAGATAGACGCCCAGGAAGGAGGTCAAGGTCGAGATAAGCAGGGCGATTAGCATCATAGATTGAAACTTACGGGTTAACAGGAAGGCGGTGGCCCCGGGAGCTATCAGCATGGCGACAACCAGAATCATGCCAACGGCCTTAAGTGCGCCGACTATGGTGAGGGAGAGTATCGACAGCAAACCATAATGCAGCAGACCTACGGGCAATCCTATGGCTTTGGCATGTTGCTGATCGAAGACAAACACCAGCAGATCCCGCCCCTTGAATAGGATGAAGCTTATTACCAGCAGCGCAATGCCCCCAGCTTCGAGCACGTCTGTCCAGCTCACTCCGAGCACATCGCCGAACAAGATATGGTCCAGATGGACCCCAGTCTCAACCTTAGTCATCAGCACCAGACCTAAACCAAACATGCTGGAAAACACTACGCCCATCACAGTGTCCTCCTTGAGACGACTGTTGTCCTTGATAAACCCCGTGGCTAAGGCGCAGAACATGCCGGCGGCGAACGCGCCTATGGCGTAGGGGATAGACAGCACATAGGCCAAGATAACTCCTGGCAGTACCGAATGGGAGATGGCATCTCCCATCAGGGACCAGCCCTTGAGCACGAGAAAGCAGGAGAGCACTGAGGTGGGAATCGCCACTAACAAGACGATCACGAAGGCTTGATGCATGAAGGTAAAGCTAAAGGGTAAGAGTAATATGTCCAGACCTGAGTTAAATAAACTGGTCATTGGGGACTCCTGTATCGACTGAGATGTTTTTCGACTTTTGTTCTAGCATGCTTGGCGATATTTTTTTAGAGGTCGTTTTTAAGCTTGGAGCTGAGAAGCGTTTCGCCCTGTGCCTCGCCGCCAGGTAACCATGTTTAGGGGCAAACACAAATGTCAGCACGAAGACACATGCCTGTAAAACCACTATGATGCCGCCAGTAGCACCATCGATAAAGAAGCTTAAGTAGGCGCCAACAAAAGAGGTAATAGCGCCTATGGCGACACTCAAGATGACGACAATGCCAAATCGGTCGCTAAGCTGATAAGCGGTAGCTCCGGGGGTCACTACCATGGCAATAACCAGAAACGCGCCCACGGTCTGCAACGCCGCCACAGTCGATGCACTCAGTAAGGTGAAGAAGAGGATCTTCAGAGCATTGGGATTGAGACCTATGCTTCTGGCGTGGTTCTCATCGAAGAAAACCACCATAAGATCTCGCCATTTCAGTACCAGCACGGCCAAAGATATACCGGAAATCAACAGGAGTTGTAGGGTATCTTCCGGGGTGATTGCCAAAATATTCCCCAGTACTATGGTCTGAATGTTCACCGAAGTGGGGGAGAGGGAGATCATAAACAGGCCGAGGCCGAAGAAGGAGGTGAAGATTAGGCCTATGATGGCATCTTCTTTAAGCTTAGAGCGTTGACTGAGAAACAGCATGGTCGTTGCCGCGAGTCCTCCGGAAAAGAAGGCGCCCAGGGCGAAGGGCAAACCTAACATATAGGCGCCAGCGACACCGGGAACGATGGAGTGTGACAGGGCGTCGCCGATAAGAGACCAGCCCTTGAGCATCAGATAGGCTGATAGGAAGGCGCATACGCCACCGACCAGGGCACTGATAAAGATGGCATTTACCATGTAGCCATATTCGAATGGCTGTAATAGAGTTTCAATCATAGGGTTCACTTTTTAAGCTGGTACTTTAATCAAGAATTCACTTCTATCGCTATTTTCCAAATACTATTCACTGCTAACAACCTGAGTCTTGCTGTCATCACCGTATAACACCACAGGCCGCTCATGATCCGTCAGTAAGGTTACCTGCCTGGCATCATCATCTTCATGGAGGTCTTTACCTCCTAATACGAAGTGACGCAGCACGCCGCCAAATGCCAGTTGCAGATTTTCCTGAGTGAATACCGATTTGGTGGGGCCTGCGGCGAGTACGGTGCGGTTGATGAGTACCGTTCTGTCACAAAACTCGGGTACACTGCCCAGGTTATGGGTCGATACTAAGATAACCTTGCCCTCGGCGCGTAGCTCACGCAGTAGTGCCATGATCTGATCTTCGGTCTTCACATCCACACCGGTGAAAGGCTCATCGAGTAAGATGACTTGCCCCTCTTGGGCCAGAGCTCTGGCAAGAAAGATACGCTTCTTCTGTCCGCCGGAAAGCTCCCCTATCTGACGCTTGCGAAACTCCCTCATATTGACCCTGTCCAGGGCGATATTCACCATCTGTTCATCATGCTTGCTAGCGATGCGAAACATGTTCATATGGCCATATCGACCCATCATGACCACATCTTCTACTAGCACAGGAAAATTCCAATCTATCTCTTCGCTCTGGGGAACATAGGCCACCAGGTTGCTCTTTAGGGCCTGTTTAACCGAAAGACCCAAGATCTCAACTTTGCCCTTAGCCAGAGTGACGAAGCCCATGATGGATTTAAATAGGGTGGACTTGCCGCTGCCATTGACGCCGACCAGGGCTGTGATTGACCCCTTAGGCAGGTCAAAGCTGGCATCATGAATTGCAGTATGACCGTTGCGGTAGGTGACTGTGATGTCGTTAACTGTGAGTCCGCTAGTGAGTGCAGTCATTAGTCGTTGGTCCTTAAGCTGCTTGTCAGCTGGCCGTTGCGATAGGGGACAGTGATGTCGTTAACTGTGAGACTCGTAATAAGTGCTGTCATTAGTCGTTTAGTCCTCTGCCTATGGTCTTTAAAGTGCTTATCTTCAGGTTGTTGCTAGAGGGGAATGTGATGTCGTTAACTGTGAGACTAGCTATAAATTCAGTTGTGAGTACTGTCATTAGTCGTTTAATCCTCTGGCTATGGTACTCAAGGTTGTCGTTAGCAGCTCGATATAGGTCGGCACTGGGCCAGAAGTGCTGCTCAGAGAGTCGACATAGAGCATGCCTCCGTATTTGGCTCCGGTTTCTCGTGCCACCTGCTGAGCGGGTTTGGCCGATACCGTGCTCTCACTGAAGATGACTGGGATTTTATGCTGCCTCATCTGATCGATAACCTTTCTCACCTGCTGAGGTGTGCCTTGGGCATCGGCATTGATGGGCCAGAGGTAGAGCTCCTTCAGATCATAGTCTCGAGTCAGGTAGCTAAACGCTCCCTCACTGGTTACCAGCCAACGTTTCTCCTCCGGCACCGCATCTAATAGCGCCTTGAATGGCGCGACTGCGGCGAGGATCTGCGCCGAATAACGTTTGGCGTTGGTGTTATAGCTTGCGGCATTGCCGCTGTCATACTTGACCAAGGCTTGGCGGATATTTTCCACATAGATCAGCGCATTGGGGGCGGACATCCAGGCGTGGGGATTAGGCTTACCGGAATAGGGGCCCTGAGAAATTCCCATAGGCTCTATGCCTTTGGTGACTATGGTGCGGGGGACTTCACTGAGATTGTAAAAAAACTTATCGAACCAGAGTTCCAGATTTAGGCCGTTATACAGGATAAGATTGGCCCCCTGTGCACGACGAATGTCGCCCGGCGTCGCCTGATAGTTATGAATTTCGGCATCTGGTTTGGTGATGGACTCGACAATAGCGGCGTCGCCTGCCACGTTTCTCGCCATGTCGGCGATAACGGTGAAGGTGGTGATGATCTTAAACTTATCACTCTGGCTGGCAAGCAGGTCTTGCGACCAGAAGGAGAGGGTGATAGCGAGCAGCAAACCAAATGTACGAAACATATTTTTTCCTTGTTATGTGCGGTTACGTGGTGGACCGACTCAATGCTAGCAGGGAATAAGTGTTTTCTCAATGCAAATGATAATTATTATCAATTAAGTCGTAAAGTGTGAAGGGGAAAGGGAAGGTGTTGATCTGGGCTATTGATATTGGTATCTGAGTCAGGGCTTGATGGGTATATACGTTTTATATATAATACATATACGTTTTATATATAAACCATATAAAGGTGCATTTTGGGACTGGTTAAAATTTCAGATGAACTCCATGAAGAGATCAGAAAGTCGAGCAATGTGATGTCGAGATCGATCAACTCCCAAGTGGAGTTTTGGATCAAGACCGGCATGCTAGCCGAGTTGAATCCGACGTTAACCTTCAATGAGATATTGCAGCAACGCCTCAGGGATGAAAACGTATCTTTAGAAGGCATTCTTCATGAAGGTAAGTCATGAGTGACATTCAGATCAAGTCAGCCGTTGAAGCTGAGTTAATGAGGCAATCGGGCAAGCTACTGGCCCGGGTGTTTAATACCATTCCGAGTAAGTATCTGATCATTCAGCGGGAGTTCAAAGCACTGTAGGCAAGGCGAATGTTTGAAGCTAATAGTTATTCTATATCGAGAACATTCAACGTAGCATAAAGGGCTTTGAAACCCGCACTGCGTGAGGCTCTCAGTGTTTCCACGTCTGCGTTTCATTGACTGAAAAGGGAATAACCATTTCCTCATCAATGCGCCTTGAATTGAAAAAACTGAGAGTCTCTGAACTGACCAGATACTTATATGGAATGGTATCGGATTCTAGATGAGTATATTCGGGTGGGAATCACCACCATGGAGATCAACAATAAGGTCGAAGACTTCATCGTTAACGAGCTTGACGCTCGTCCCGCCAGCAAAGGTCAATACGGTTATCAATATTCGCTCAATACCTCGGTCAATGAGGTGGTCTGCCACGGCATACCTTCTGCAACTTATAGGTTGAAGAGCACCGATATCGTCAATGTCGATATCACCTTGGAAAAGCATGACTTCATTGCGGACTCGAGTAAGACCTATCTGTTACCCGATGCCAGCCCACTGGCTAAGAGATTGGTGCAGACCACCTATGAAGCCATGTGGCTGGGGATAAATGTGGTTAAACCCGGCGCCACACTGGGAGATGTAGGCCATGCCATACAGAAACATGTCGAGAAATCGGGTTACAGCGTAGTGAAGGAGTATTGCGGCCACGGTATAGGGCGTGAAATGCATGAAGAGCCACAAGTATTGCATTACGGTCGGCCAGGTTTGGGCTTAACATTGAAACCTGGAATGACTTTTACCATTGAGCCTATGATCAATCAGGGAAATGCCAAAATAAAAACCAAGAAAGATGGCTGGACCGTGGTGACCCGGGATAAGAAGCTATCGGCTCAGTGGGAACACACTATCTTAGTAACCCAAACGGGTTTCGAGGTGTTGACCTTAAGGGAAACTGAAGCCGTTTGATAAACGGCTTCTTTATGGTTTTGTCACATGGTTAAGACGAGTGAGAGGCGAGTGCTAACAGTTGCGGCAAGAATTTATTATCTTGTTTGGCTATCTCTATCTGCTCGGCTAAGACCAGCTGCAATATCTCACGGGTGGTGAGGGGATTAGCCAAAACCACACGAAAAACCACAGATTGAATATTGAGTCCGCTGCTACTTTCGGGATTAATACGGGTACGAGACACAAATGAGGTGCCTTGTTCTCGTTGACGTTTCTGGACAAACTTAGTCAGACCGTCGAGTAAGCCGTTAAATTCGATTAACTTCTTTGTGTTGCCATTGTCTCTGGTCTCTTGCATCGCCAGCTGCACCGATTTTGGCACATAGCGATAGGTGAGCAGACAGAGCTCAGGTTCTGATACCAGTTGGAAATCTTCTTGCTGCTGGATAAGCTCGGCGAAATAACGCGCCTTCTCTAAACTGTTGTTGATTAATATCTCGTAACCATCCCGGCCAATGACTTGCAGGCAGGCATGGACCAACATGGCCATTCCCGGGCGTGAACCTTCCAGAGTTTGACTGCCTAAATCTTTAGAGCCTTTTCGTAAAATATATTCTGCATGATGCTTAATGGCGTTGGCGAAGGCCGGGTCTTTGAAGATCACCATTCCCGCGCCCATGGGCACATACATCTGTTTGTGAGCATCGATTGTGACTGAGTCAGCGCGCTCTATGCCTTTAAGCAGATGGCGGTACTGGTTCGATAATAGCGAGGCGCCGCCCCAAGCCGCATCGACGTGGAAATGGCACTCAAGTTCTACGGCCAGTGTGGCAAGTTCATCTAAGGGGTCGATATTGCCTGTTTCTGTGGTACCTGCGACGCCGACGATGGCCATGACCTTGATGTTGTCATGCTCAAGCTGTTTTGCCATGGCGCGCATCTTCTCCACATCGACCTTGTTACTACTCGATGTGGGGATTTTAACGATGTTCTCACGGCCTATGCCAAGTAAGTCTGCCGTTTTCGCCAATGAGTAGTGACCACGCTCTGAGACTAAGATGGCCAGATCATCATAGCCATAATGACGTAGGCCTTTCATCAGGCCTTGAGCCGAAACTCCTTTGAAGTCACCGTCGGCCTTGAGTAACTGATTACGGGCTATCCATAGGGCCGTGATGTTGGCGACCGTGCCGCCAGAGCAAAATGCTCCGAGGGAGTAGTTGGCGCTGTGCATCCAGCTTTTGTAAAACTTATCATCTTCACTGTAGATCAGGTGATGCATCATACCTAAGACCTGACGTTCCAGTGGCGTAAAGGCCTTAGAGGTCTCAATTTTTACCAGATTTTGATTCAGGCCAACCATCATCTTAGACAGAGGCAAGACGAAGTAAGGTAGAGCCGAGGTCATGTGACCGATAAAGCTAGGCGATGACGTATGAACCGAATGCGCTACTAAGGTTTTCATCATCTCATCGGCATAGTCTGAAACAAACTGAGGCGCAGAGGGGATCTGATGCTGTTGGAAGTCTAGCTCTATCTCAGACAGAGGCTTCTCGATGGCAACCACACTTTCTTGCAGGAAGCCCATCAAGTTTTGCGATATGTTTTGCTCGATGACGCTTAATGTTGAATCAGGGGCTTCCGGTACGGTGAAGATGCGCAGTAATGCCTCTTCAGAAGCTGTGGCTCGTCTGGGTGTCATCGACATGGTTATCTCTTAGCTATCACACTATTCAACAGGAACTGCTATTTGTTGCAGTTTTCCAAAGGGGAGTCACTTTACTTTATGCGCTTTGGTGCATCAAGTGGAAAAGTTAAAACGATTCATGGGGAATGTAAAGCGGTGGCGATTGTTTGGGCTGAGTGCCATTGAGGTTATCTGAAGACGATAAAGAGAGGATAGCCTCATTTTATCGTCTTCGAGGACGGCATTACGCCTTTATCTTCATGGCATAGAGAGCGGCGATATTCTGCGACGCGGTAAATAAGTTGTGTTTAGCATTGGCAAGCACATCCTCCAGTGGCAGCGCCCTGGGAGTGATGGAGAAGATGGCAGATAGGCCATGTTCGAGTAGCATATTGGCATCATCACTGACGCAGCCTGCTATGGCGATAACAGGAATACCCTGTGAGTTGGCGACGCGCGTGACGCCCATTGGGGTCTTACCGTGCAGGGTTTGGCTGTCGAGTCTGCCTTCTCCTGTGATCACCAGATCTGCGCCTGCAATTTTTTCGTCGAGTTTTACGGTTTCCATGACGATATCTATGCCGGGTTTGAGTGTGGCGTTTAGGAATGCCATGACACCCAGCCCCATTCCGCCGGCGGCGCCTGCACCTGGTGTATTGCGCTTGTCTTCAATTTTAGTGTCATTGATCTGTTTGTTAGCAATAGTCTTGGCGATAATGTCGGCGTATCGAGTCAAGGCCGCATCCAGGCTGGTTACCATTTCGGGTGTAGCGCCTTTTTGTGGACCAAAAATTACCGACGCGCCTTTCTCACCACACAAAGGGTTATCTACGTCACAGGCGACGATAAATTCACAGCGCTGGATAAGGGGATGGAGATCTTTCATGTCTATGGTGTGAAGCTCGTTTAATGCCGAACCGCCCACACTCAGGGCTTTGCCTGACTCATCGAGCAGATGAATACCAAGTGCCTGTGCCATACCTGCGCCGCCATCGTTGGTGGCACTGCCACCTAGGCCAATTATGATGTGTTTGATGCCGCGGTTGAGCGCATCACAGATAAGCTGGCCTGTGCCATAGCTGGTGGTGATACGAGGGTCGCGTTTCTCGACTGAGACATGATGTAGGCCCGAGGCCGACGCCATCTCTATGATGGCTGTCTTACTGTCACCAATAAACTCATTTCCTAAGATCCCGTAATGAGCACTGACTCGTTTTCCCAGGGGGCCGATAACATCGAGCTCGATAATGGAACCGTTTGTCGCATCGACCATAGACTGCACAGTGCCTTCACCGCCGTCGGCAACAGGCAACTTTAGATACTCAGTGTCGGGCAGGACAGATTTAAAGCCGCGTTCGATTTCGTTGGCTACTTCCATCGCACTCAGGCTTTCTTTGAATGAATCGGGAGCGATAACTATTTTCATTGGTGGGGATCCTAAAGCAGTCAGAAGAACTGGGTACTAAAAACAATAAAATGTCAGTGGCTGCTGTGACAGCCACTGAACTCTGGGCCTGGCGTTTAAAGCAGAATAAGACTCAAGATATACACTAAGGTCATTGCGGTTATGCCTTGCACTAGCGTCGCCATAGTTTGTGCTTTATAGGCTTGCTTAACACTCATGCGGCTAAATTGAGTCACGACCCAGAAGAAGCTGTCATTGGCATGAGAAACCGTCATAGCGCCGGCTCCGATGGCCATCACAGTCAGTACTCGTCCCATGTCACTGGCAAGACCGATATCACCCAGCATAGGTGCCACCAAGGCCGATGTGGTCACTAATGCCACTGTCGATGAACCTTGGGCTGATTTAAGGGCAGCAGCGACGATAAATGGCATGAAGATGCCTATGCCTAATGCCGAAAGTGATGTTCCAAGGAAGGTGCCAATTTCTGTCGCTTTAAGCACGGCGCCGAATGCACCGCCTGCACCTGTGATTAGCAGAATGGGGGCGGCAACCACTAGACCTTGAGTGATGCGCTCGCTGAACTCTTTAATCTTTTCACTGCTTTTAAGCAGTGAAATAGACAGGAACAGACCAATCATAAGGGCGTTTACTGGTTGACCCAGGAAGGCGAGCACATCAAATAACAGACCATTGCCAAGCGGCGCTGAAGGGAAGTTAGCGACTGAGCCAAAGCAGATGAGTAAGATGGGCACGAAGATAGGGGCAAAGGCGCGAGTCGGGCTTGGCAGTGTGCCATAGGCTTCTTTTAGCGTGTCGAAGTCTTCTACATTCTTGTTAAGTTCTTCCGCACCTTCACCGTCCGGCTCAACATTGGCAAAACGGTTAGCCCACAGCGTGCCAGCAAGTGCGGCAACGGCCGCGACAAACACACCGACAAAGATGACTAAGCCGAGATTCGATTCCAGACCTAAGTTACCCGCAGCGGCAATAGGGCCGGGTGTTGGCGGCACGAACGTGTGAGTCGCATACAGACCCGTGGCTAAGGCGACACTCATGGAGACACTCGAGACCTTCATGCGATTGGCCATAGATTGTTTCAAGGAGTTAAGGATCACGAAACCTGAGTCACAAAAAACAGGAATTGAGACCAGGTAGCCGATAATCGACATGGTCAGGGTCGGAAAACGTTTCCCCAGCACCTTGATGACTACATCTGCCATGGTGATGGCCGCGCCGCTCTTCTCCAATATGGTACCGATAATAGTACCGAGTACGATAACCAGGCCAATATAGCCAAGAATACCACCGAATCCGCTAGTGATGGTCTTGGCAATATCTGTGCTGGGTAATCCGTAGGCAAATGCGGTAAGGAATGAGGCTAAAATCAGCGTTAAAAATGGATGTAGTTTGAATTTTGAGGTGGCAATAACAATGAAAAATATCACTGCCAACAAGATCATGACTTGGCTCATAGGGTGTCCCTGTTTGGGTATTATTAGCTTACTTTTTTATTTGACCCGGTTCACTCGCCGTTTTTAAAGGTCGACGGCTAAGGTATTTCAGGCTTTGGCTATTATCCTGTGCTGAGTACAATCTGACATCGTGTCTAGTGACTGATTTATCACCTTTATCGGTAATATATTTGTGCGTTTGCACAAATATATTTAGTGGTCAGATGAGGCTCAGCGATAATTTGAGCGTTTAACCACACCTATTGAGGAGAGGTAGCGTTGTTTGTTTAATTGAGCGCCGGATGTTGGCTAAGCTGTTTCGCTAACAGGTCAACTAAACTGCGCACCTTGGCCGAGCCATTGGGGCCCTCTCGATGAATGATATGCACAGGCCGGGGTTCGGGCTCGAAGCCCTCCAGTAAAATTTTAAGTTCACCCGAGGCGAGTTGCAGGGCGATTTGATATGAGAGTAAGCGGGTGATACCCAAGCCTTCGACGGCTGAAGAGATGGCGGCGTCGTTAGTGGTGACCGTCAGTCGAGGTTTGACCTTGATTGACTTGATACTCTTACCATCGGGAAAGCGCCAATCCAGACCATTATTGCCGGCCTTTGAGGCAATAATTGTGTGTTGATGCAGATCATCTGGGTGTTGGGGAAGGCCGTGGATCTGGATATATTGTGGTGATGCACAAAGCACCAGCCTGACTGAGCCCACCCGTCTGGCTCGCATACTCGAATCAGGCAGTTGACCTATCCTTACTCCCACATCTATACCCTCTTCGAGCATATTAACCACCCGATCTAGAAAGATGGCTGAGACTTCCATTTTAGGGTGCTGCTGCAGGTATCGGACTATTGAAGGCATAACGAACAGGCTGCCAAACATCACAGGTGCGGTGACCGCAAGATGTCCCTGTGGCTCTGCATTTATGCCCGTTACCGCTTCATCGGCAGCGCTTAGGTCTGCCAAGATACGTCTGGCATCATCTAAGTAACGCAGCCCTACATCGGTCGCTCTGACAAAACGTGTGGTGCGATTGAGTAGTTTGACATTGAGCTGCTGCTCGAGTCCTGCGATGGCGCGGGTAACCGCTGGTGGCGACATGTTCAGCCTTCTTGCCGCGGCAGCGAACCCTTGCTCTTCAGCTACGGCAATAAATACTTTGAGAAGATGAAATCTATCCATTTGTTATTCCACTTGCTGGTTATTTTATTAGCCTGATACTTCACTTACTGGTTATTTCACTAGGCTTATTATTTCACTAGATTTGTTATTCCATTTATTGGAATTATCAAATGTAATATACGGGTATTCTTCTTTAAAGTGAAATTTGGCAATCTAGTTACCAAGCAAGCACAGAAGGCTTGTTACCGATAAACCTACTAGCAATTCATATAATGGAGAACGACCATGAGCCGCATTAATTTAATCGAAAACGATACTGCCAATAACGAACAAAAAGCACTTTTAGAGGTGATTCAGTCTCAGCTGGGTATGGTGCCAAATTTCTTGAAAGTGTTCGCTAACTCACCCGCCGCGCTGCGCGCTTTTCTAGGCTTACATGGCATTGCCGGGGAAGGTAGCTTAACCCCGCTGACTCGTGAGCGTATTGCGTTAGCCTTGGCTGAACAAAACAGCTGTGAGTATTGCCTATCAGCTCATACCGCACTGGGTCGTAAAGCGGGTCTCAATGGTGATGAAATAGAGGCTAATCGCGCAGGTACCAGCCAAGATGCAAAGGCTGCTGCTGCGGTGAAATTTGCTACCTCTCTCGCCGAACATAACGGTGATGTGACCAATGCAGAGTTAACCGCGGTGCGCGCTGCGGGCTACACCGAAGCAGATATTGTCGAGATCATTACTCATGTCGGCATGAACGTGATGACCAATATTCTCGGTAAGGCGAGTCAATTAGATATCGACTTTCCAAAAGTGTCACTGAACAAAGTGGCTTAATTGACGTGAGTTGAAACAACAAAACTTGACACTTGTGTCAGATAATTGTTTCACTTGTATTAGGGCACTATTCTCGCCTGTATTAGAGGGCTATTTTAAACTCTGCCAGGTGAGATTCGCTACTGTCACTCTCTAGCTGGCATATCAGCTAAAGAGTGACAGTCAGATAAGATTATCGAGTTATTGGAGATAAAGTCATGGGTCATAAATTTGCTGAGATAGGTTTCACTCAAGCCGTGAAAGAGGTCCAGGCGAGGCTTGGCAGCCGTAAAGGCTATGAGGGGATGGAAGGTGGCGAGGATTTTAATGATCGCCTTGGCGTTGCTGAAACAGCATTCATCCAGGCCCGTGACAGTTTCTATATGGCCAGTGTCAGTGAAACCGACTGGCCTTACATTCAACATCGAGGTGGGCCGCAAGGCTTTATGAAAGTGCTCGATGACAAGACCATTGGCTTTGCCGATTATAACGGTAATCGTCAGTATATCAGCACAGGTAATTTTGCTAACAATGACAAGGTGTCACTGTTTTTTATGGATTATCCCAACAAGACCCGACTTAAGTTGCTCGGCAGGGTAAAGCTTGCGGATGTGAATGACTCAGAAATGTTGAGTCAATTGCAGGACGATGATTACCGTGCCAGGGTCGAGCGTGCTTTCGTTATCCAAGTTGAAGCCTTCGATTGGAACTGCCCTAAACATATCACCCCCAGATATAGTGAAGCTGAGGTAGAGGACATTGTAGCGGCAAGACTCGCCGAAGCTAAGCGATTAGAAGCTAAACAGCTTGAGCAAGCTGAAAGTAAGCCAGTGGAAAAGGCCGAAAACCTTGGCAGACTGAGTCCTGTCACTTTAGGTGAAGGGCCACTGAGTCTGGTTATCAGCGGCATACGTCAATTGACACCTGAAGTACGTGCCTTTGAATTTAAAGCTGCTGGTGGAGGAGAGCTGCCTTTAGTGACTGCAGGTTCTCATATTAGAGTGCCGGTTCTGCTCAATGATGGCTCTCTGGTGCATCGTTCCTTCTCTATCTGCTCTAATCCCTCGCGCCGAAACTTCTACGAGATAGCCGTACTCGCTAAACGCTTAAGCAGCGAGACTGGCCAAGGTCGGGAGCATTATCTGCACAAGAGTGCATCCCATTCGATCCACCATAACTTTCAAATTGGCATGGTGATTAACTGTGATTTACCAAGCAACCATTTCGATGTGCACTCAGGGACTGAGCCTGCAATCTTGATTGCTGGAGGAGTTGGGATCACTGTGATAAAGCCGCTGTCGCAATACCTAAAGTCGAGAGGCGTAACACTTTCGCTGCACTACTGTGGCCGAAGTATTAAGGATATGGCTTTTAGGGACCGACTAGAGCGAGAGTTTGGTGAGTCGATATCAATTTATCCCAGTGACGACAATAGGCGAATGAATTTACGTCATGTGTTATCGAGGGCGCCCAAAAATACCATCTTCTATATCTGTGGCCCGCAAAAGATGCTCAGTGAGATGAAGTTTATGGCCAATGAGCTGGGTATCGATAGTGACCGCATCAGAAGCGAAGGCTTCGGTGGCGTTGTAGACAGCTCAGTTGAGGATAAGGCATTCACCATTGATCTTGCTAAGTCGAAACTGAAACTTAAGGTTGCTGCCGATGAGTCGGTTCTCGATGCCTTACTCGCTGCCGATATTGATACACCTTTTAGCTGTCAGTCTGGAAGCTGTAAACAGTGCGCAATACCTGTGATAGAGGGAAAACCTGACCATAGAGACAGTGTGCTGACCGATATTGAAAAAGAGCAACTACAGCTATTTTGTCCCTGTGTTTCCCGATCAAAGACACAAGTGCTGACTCTGGATCTTTAATCATTAATGATGCAAGCAAGACATACAGTGAGAGATTGATATGAATAACATAACTAATGACAAAAAAGCACCACTGCCGCCCTATGACCAAGCCAGTGCAGTGATTAAAGCAAGAATGGCCGAAGATGCCTGGAATGGACAGCAACCGGAAAAAATAGCGAAGGCATACAGTGAAAACTCAATTTGGCGTAATCGTGATCAATTTGTGCAGGGACGAGATGAAATTATCCAGCTGCTCACAGCCAAATGGCAGCAAGAGACTGAATATAGATTGATTAAAGAGGTATGGGCGGTGGATAGCCATCGCATTGCGGTACGTTTTGCCTATGAATATTGCGATGCTAGTGGTCAATGGTATCGAGCCTATGGTAACGAGAATTGGCAATTTGATGAAAACGGCTTGATGGAGCAGCGCCACGCCAGTATCAATGATCTGAAGATTGAAGAGATTGAACGTAAATTTTATTGGCCCATAGGACGCCGGCCAGATGAACATCCTGGGCTGACTGAACTAGGGCTTTAGGGGTCTGTGGTTTAGGAAACGGTTGTTTCAGTGCTTTATGGCTTTGTTGTGATGGAAGTTGATGAGTAGCTCTGGTAAATCAGTCTGCAGAGCTACTGGTTGAGTCATTACTTGGCATTCTTAGCCGCTATCCACTGAGACATATACTTAGTGCTCGCCATCGAGTGATGCTTAAGCATGGCGCCGGTAAAGTTATTCAGCCTATGTTGGTCAATATTTTCTATTGTATGAGCCAACTTTTTCATCCAATTCTGCCCTAACATCTCACCATCGTATCGCGCCGTTAATAGACTCGAGGCGTGGCTTTGAGCCTCTGTCCAGAGTGATTCTTGAGTGTATAAATCAACCGCAGCTTGGGCAAAGTCATCGATAATATCTGTAATGCAACCAGGCCACTGCTCATCTTGAATCATGCCTTCACTGCCAACACTTGTGGTGACGCTTGGGGTCTGCATTATCATGGCATCGAGTAGCTTACCCTTGATACCGGCACCAAAACGAATGGGTGCTAAGCAGACACGAGACTGCTCCATTACCTGATAGGCATCTTCCGCCCAACCCTTAATGATAAAGCCAGTTTTGGGGTTATTGAGTGCGGTGGCTTTCGGTGGCGGGTAGGAGCCATAGATATGTAGCTCTGCCTGGGGTAGCTGTTTTCTGATCAAGGGCCAGATTTTTTGCAGATATAGCACGGCGTCCCAGTTAGGAGCATGACGGAAATTACCTATGGTCATAAAGTGCTGACGCTCAGTATAGGTTTTTGTCTGAGACGGGCGCTTGTTCAAGTCCACCATAAACGGCAAGTGATGCAAGAGGCTTGGGTCAAGCTTAAACTGGTTTTGTAGCAGCTCCATCTCGAAACTTGAGATGATAAGTGAGATGTCACAGCGAAGAATCGCGGCTATTTCACGTTTTGCTATATCGCTGAACAGGTCGGCTTGAGTGAGTGCTCGCTCACTCTTAACGGCTTGATGGCGTGCATTACGCAAGCATTGTAGGTCTTCGGTATCGAGTATTTTTATGGCATCGGGGCAGTGTTTTTCCACGCGCCAGCCAAACTGCTCTTCCATCATGAAACGGTCGAACATGACGATATCTGGTTGAAAATCCATGATATAAGTATCGAAGCTATCGCAGTTCAAGCTGATATTTTTACTGGATATACCTTCTAGGCTTAGGTCTATCATGTGATCCGATGGCTGCGCCGGGGTGGCGAACTCGACCTGCCAGCCTTGTTGCCTGTAAAGCCTTAACAGCGACAACATATGTGTACCTGCCGCCGATGAGTTGGGCTCTGGCCACACATAGCCTATCACTAATACTTTCTTCATCATTTCTCACATAATAGGTACTTTAATGGGAGGGTATTGTATACCAGATGAAGGTTCAAGCTTGTCGGATAACAAGTTGGTTAAATATCTATTGTGGGTTCATTGGACTGGTTTTGTTATTTGGTTAGTTTGCTGATCACCAAAGCTTCATTGGTGTTTATTGCCTGCAGCAGGTGCTGTAAATGGATTTACGAATGTCACAATCACAAGGATGTGAATGAGTGACCTCATGTGCAAACACTTCTGCGAGTCGCCATTCAAATTTTTTGTCTGATAATAAGTTGTAAGTATCTTTTTGGGTTTCATTAGGCTGAATTAGTATTTGGTTTTATGTCGAATACCAAAACCTTATAGTTATCTATCACCTGCCGTGGGCTCTGCCAAAACGTCCTTGTTTCGGAAGCTCTCAGCCGCGTTCACACCTGAGTGTTTGTCTCTTCGATTGTAACTATACTGGCTAGTAATAAAGTTTACTCTGACCCCGGAGATCAGAGTCTAATTAAACTGACATTGATTAGAAAAAGTATCTTGGTTTATTCGAAATCCCTAATTATCACCAAGCCTTTGTAGATAATTTATATACGACTAAGGCGAGGGGTGAAGTGCATTACTGCTGGCTTTACCTTTACACCATAGCCCACAGTTATGTTGCTTTTTGAAAGCACACATAGCATCCCAACGACCACTAATACCACTGTATTGGCGGCGAAACTCTTTTGCTGAGGTTATCCAGGCATCGGATGATATACCAAGTTCATCAAGTAATTTAGGGCGACTTGAGTCGATGAAACCTCTTTTGTCTGGCCTAATTGCTCTGCCAGTCCAATCGATAAGTTGTAAATAATCACAGAAATGAAATGGGACGCCTGATTGAGTCGCTAAATGAGCTGCACCATCAAATTGGGCAAGGGGTTTGAGTCGCTCACTCGAGATTAGTTCTGATTCATCATTTGGTTTAGTGTCTTTATCTGGTGTATTGAGCTCGTTAATGCGCTCCTGAATAGACGTATAATCAGAAGCTTGAAGTGTGTTGGCAATTCCCGCTCTAATAGGATTTAAATCAACATACATCATGCAGGCTAATAGTGCTTGCTCATCAAGTAAAGCTTGTGACTTAAAGCGCCCCTCCCAGAAAGCCCCTTTACATCCATCCTCACGATTGGCCCTACGCGCTATCTCTTCATTGAGGCACCTCATAAACCAAGAGATACTGGATAGACGTTCGTGCCACTCAGCCAATAACCCATCAAGTAGTAAACGCTCCCCCTCGATTAAGGTCTCTCCATTCATAAATTTAGTCGCTACATCATGCCCTTTTGTTACCTTACACCATCGACTAATAACCTCACGGTTACTCAATGACTTGGCTTTGTCGGTATCGATTTTAAGGACCAAATGATAGTGATTATTCATCACCGCATAGGCACAGACATCAATACAAAAAATAGCAGATAGAGCCTTAACTTTATCGACAATCCAGCCGCGTCTATGCTCATAGCTTTTACCTGTGAGTTCATCCTCTCCGCACAAAAAAGCCCTTCTAACACAACGATTTATTATGTGGTAAAACGGAGTCGATTCTGCATCGATAAGAATTCTTCGAGCTGAAGTCATCATCGTTATCCTGAACAAAACTAAGTTGAGGTAACTTAAAGGTTAGTAGAGGATGTGCTAAAGCACAAAAGATATGGCTGTCCCGTCTTTTTCTGGCTTTGCACTAATGCACTTAGTTCAGATTAGAAAAAGTCTCTTAGTTTATTAAAAAGCCCTAGTTCGGTCCGATCCCTATATCCACTTCACTTGGAGCCGTTTGTTATGTCTGTCTCTATTTATTATCATATGGAAATCTATCAACTAAGAATTCTGATGCATAATACCCCCATCCCATATGTTGATAGTA
This sequence comes from Shewanella sp. YLB-07, assembly GCF_009377275.1. Classification (NCBI taxonomy): domain Bacteria; kingdom Pseudomonadati; phylum Pseudomonadota; class Gammaproteobacteria; order Alteromonadales; family Shewanellaceae; genus Shewanella; species Shewanella sp. YLB-07. The sequence continues at coordinate 524,218 of NZ_VOQB01000002.1, forward strand.
CTTTTCCATTGCTTCGTAGTGGCTAGTTGCAGAAATCGACCATATCAGCTCGGCATCCGGTTCCATTTGACTCCTAGCTTCCTCGCCACCTCTACCAGCCAAACAGAACAGTTGCTCTACTTCGTTTTCTGACCAGAGTTCATGCAGGTATCCCTTCGCTTCATGCGACTCTAAGAAATAATCAAACTTATCCAAATCAAAGCGATGTAATAAAATTCTTACAAAGTTATCTTTCTGATCATTATCTATCTGATAGCAATCGAGTAAGGGATAGTTAGCTTCACGGCTAAAAATGAACTGCAATTCAATGGTACTTAAGTAAAAAGGCTCTTCACCAATAAATGCGTCACCTTCTTTTTCATACCACCTAATGTATCTTTGAATCATCCTGACTCTCCATTACTTAGGAGACATAACGCCCTCGTTAATGGGCAAAATATTGTTGCGGAATGAAACACAGCCAACTGTATTTGTCCTGATTTAACAGTTTTATGTGTAGCTATGATATTTCACTTTTTGCTATTTGAAGTTGCTCTTTAACCCAATCTGGATCATATGTTTGGATTGAAACCTCGTTTACTGGCTTCACTTTTAACTGAGGCTCAAAAAAGTCTGCACCGAGCATACGTGCTAATGCAACGTTCGTTTTCCCCATTAACTCCCAAGCGTGTTTGCATAGAGTTGTTACTTCTACGTCCTCATACCCCGGGAGTTTCCATTCACGAATCACAGCACTTCTTTCACCGCTACCATCATCCTCTGTATATAGAATACCTAGAAAGTCTGTATCTCGTGCTGCTGCGTCAATGTACATTAAGATGCCTTCAACACTATCATAACGAGGATTGATCGGTACACTAATACCAAGCTTTAACTGTTTTCCTCGCACAAACCCGACAGTCGCTGAACTTGCGGTTTCTAAAGTTTTTTTGTGCACCACTACGTCACGCTGTTTGCTCAAGTATTTTACAATAGGGTCATTTTGAATGTCTTTTCGCACCTCTTTATACCAGTCTTTTAATTCAGCGTGTTGCTGAACCTCCATACTGATGATCTGAGGGATTTCTTTGATTGAGCGAAGAAAACCAGTTAGTGCCCAACGAAACTTGTTTGCCGTGTGATAATTATCTTGCATCAATTCAACGTACCATTGCGCCTCATTGAGTCGGTCCATTGACGAACCTAATGCTTTTACTGCCGCTGAATTAGGGCATTTCATAAATATTATCCTCGATTTCCAATAGACACATAACTCCGCATTAAACGGACTAAAATCGCGGGTTAAAACGTGGAGAGAAGCCAAGACTAACCGACTGTTTTAGTTGCATTTAAGTGCATTACTATTTTTTCACACTCGATGATCGTTGATAAGAACAAATCACCATACCCCCAAACTAAAGTACCAATGCAGCGGCAAGAAACTTCAATTTTTGAATTGTTTTTCCATATTTAATTCTTAAACGGCTCCCAACTTCTAAGTTATCCCACGTTTGTCCATTGGCACTAATCGGGTTTGTTGAATTTGTTATTTTAAATAGCTTGAATTCAATCCACACTGCAAAAAGTACCATTAAAGAGCCACTTCTTTGGAACCAAGTACCCACATTTTCATCTAGTTGAAACCAACCACGCCATGCAAGGGTTGGAATTAGTATTGCAAAAATGAACAGAGGGATAGAAGTCAAAAGCTCATTCTTGATTGATTTATCTAGGGACTCAAAATCCATGATTTCTCCGAAAAATATAACCTTTGTATACACGCCTTGCGCGTTTATCAGGTTAGACCAGTCAAGGCGTATACTCATAATCGTCTCATTTATAAACATTTTCAACGATTAGTCCAAACACACCTTCTGGAAAAACGAGAATGCACACTCTGCTTGCCTCGTATCTCCGGTCTCTTGAAAACCGAGTATGCGCGTTTTTAATTACTTGAATCTACGCTGCTTTTTATTATCACTCAATAGAAAATCGTGAACTGAATACGCAAAATTCGGTAAATATCCGCAAAAAACCAATAATACTGTATATAACTCAAGGACTGGTTAACTAAAGAGTTGTCGCAAGAAAAATAATTACCTCTTCAGCTGAGAAAAAGTATTGCGAAAAGGTTAATACTGAAATCGGCGAAATACTGCCGCCAACTCATGTTGGGGCAGAAGTGAGCCAGAGCCTCTCCTTTGATTTGCACCTAAACCAGTAAAAGTGACAAACTTTAATGATCATTGATCAGGATTTATTGTCTGCCGACACTAGTGATTTATTCGTAGTGGCATGGCTATAGTCACTACAGTTGTAATTTTATTTACTTCAGATTGACTATTTTGGGAGCTTAGCCATTATAAATATCACAATTATTTTTTACACATAGACTCAAATACAACATATTTTACTGCCATGAAAGGCATGTATCCAACCGGTACTCCACTACATTGAATGTAGCCTTTATCTTCCAAATGATTGGAGTACCATATTGAAAAAGTAATTGATGAAACAAATGCAGATATAGCAATGAAAATAGTCGCTCGCACTAGTTTCACTCCAATAAAGTGAGGTAAGTCACGGCCATATATTAATATATAAACCTGATAACCAGTTACCATAATAAAAAACAGAGGAATAAATAAAAAAACTACCAGTCCTCGCGTGTAGATGATGACATCAGTATAGTTGAAATACCCTAGAACTCCTTGAAACCCAAATATACTGGTTCCTATTGTTATAGCGATCCCTATCAATGTAGCAAAGAATGCTCTGAGCCGATTTGTTAAATAATTAGATTGCATAACTAAAACATCCTTGGCTTAATATCTTGTATTGTGCTTCTGATATAACTCCGAACCTCATCTTCTATGACTCTTTTACCAGCCTCTAGCATCCCATCTAAAATCATAGACCCTAAGTCCCAAAAGCCATCTTCAATATCTCGTGCTTTATCTACAACTTCTTGCTGCGACTTTTCTAAATATTCAATGACTTGATTAGTTATTCCATACCTGTCATCTAAATAGTTTAAAATCACAGCAGTAGCTAACCCCGCAACGATTACAATTCCAAAATTCACAACAACAAAAGAGGTAACGATGACGCTACCGATCCCCCATGTAATAGCAGAAGCTATTCCTATCTTCACTACATCAGTAGCCATCGAACCTATGAATTCAGAAAGCCTTTGTTCATCTGTCAAAATGTAATCAACGATACGGTAAGCTGCCGCAACGTAAAACGTTAATACTGCGCCACTTTTAATAGAGTTGGCAAGGCCATATTTTCCGATACCAACTTGAACAATCTTGGGGTTTACAGCACTAAAAGAGGGGGCGTTTAAGACTTTGCGTATACCTGCATAACCAGAGAGTTTTATCATCTCTGTACCACTTTTATTGAGATAACTTGTAGCCTTGATACCAACGCTACCTAATTGAGAGATGAGCATAGATGCTGTGACGACATCCTTACCATTTACACCGTAATTGATTAGTACCTGCCCTAACACTGAATCAGTACTTTCTTTCCATAGCCCTTTTGTATCCTTCCACCCCCAATCGCGTAATACATCTAGGGCTTCTTTTAGCGTCAAAAACATAATGTGTTTATTATTTTCCTTTAGCTTGTCTCGTAAAGGTTCATCAGGGAAAGACTTAGTGTTTCGATTAACTAGCTCAACTAAATTCAGGACCGCTACACCCTTTAACACCGATTGCTTAGTAATGCCGATAATACCCGGTGCCAACTCTGGTGTTGAAGATTGGTAATAGATGTTATCTGCTCGGCTTACCGCTTGCGGGGCTTGGGGCGGCTGAGTATCTACTTTGGACTTATCTTGAGCTGTTTCCGCTTTGGCGATGACTAAGATATCGCTGGCTTTAAGCAGCATCGGGTCTTGCTGGAAAGCAGGATTTAGTGCGAGTAACTCATCAGGCGTCAGTCCGTATTGCTTGGCAATATCAGACCAGCTTTCACGACCGGGACCAGCATGACTGGGGAGTACCGCATGGTTTTGTGGTTTAGCCGGTTGTTTGTTTTGTTGGCTCGCTTGCTCTTCTGCTCTTTCAAGCCCCGCTTCCTGGTTGATGGCTAAGATGGCTTTCAGGTCAACCATGAAGGCATTAGTGTTTAGCCAGGCCCCATCGATGCTTTGGAACATCTCAGCGGTTAACTTTTGCTTGCTGTAGTAAATATGCTGAGGGGCGACCTGTTGTCCATTAATTTTCCAAGGCAGAAAGATACTCCCTCTTAATGCCGGTATGTTTACCTCATCAGATAAGGCGTTCGCTGTCGAGTGAGTGATATTAAAATATCCTTTGGCACCCTCGACGATAGCGTATTCATGTACCAGTTGACCTTGCTTGAAATGATAGAAATAACCGCGAATGGGGTAGCCCAGCCTCTCACCCACTTGCACGGCAAGTTGCACTGGAACAAAGGACTCATAGACTTGTTGAGAGCCTAAGGGCACCATCTTTACCGGTTTTACAGATAACTGGCTGCTCTTGCCTGTGGTCAGCATGTGCAGAAGTTGTTTAGGCTCCTCAAACTTACCGAGCGCAGTGAGCAGAGAATGACTGCCTAATGGCTTGACCGTAGATAATGCCAAGCTAGGTTCATTCTTGGTTTTAGCCAACATGAAGTAGCCATAATTTAAAGTGTCTAAATGTTGAGGAGTACAGGCTATCTCTACATTGTACTGGCAGGAGATAGGGAACACTTGCTCCTTCACTGTAGAAGTATCGGGCGTGTAATCTAATTGCGGTGAAGGTGGTAGCGACTCACCGGGCGAACGCTCAAATGCGATACTACTTCCAGCAGCATTAAAACGTTGGGTGATGGCGGTAACAGCACAACTTGGAAAAGCCGAACTTGCACTCACTGACTTTATCCACTCGCCTTGAGATAAGGTAAATAATGGACTTCTGGGGCTGTCACTCAATACAACTGATTCGCCAGATTCAAGCTGACTTTCAATTTGGCCTAAAGAGCTACCAGTAGGCAACATCTCTTTCCAATCCTTATCGCTTATCCAGGAGGTATCAGATTCGATGCAACTGGCATCCGCTAGCATTAAGGTGTCGACGTTGACTATTTTCGTTGAGCGCATATATTCATCCATTGAATGTATGGGGGTTAACCCAAAAGTGGTCCATCACTTATTTGCTAAATTGAGTCGTAACTTTCGATAGACGAGGATAGTACCACCTATCTAGCAGGTATTGAACGATGAGCTTGCAACATTATGTAGCCACCATATTCTTGCTGGTTTGAACTTTTCTAAAAACAAGAATACGCTTTATATCGCTAAAATAGCTACTAGCTGACTTTATTTAGAGTTAGCACCTTTGTTTGATTATTCTTCACTTAGATAGTCACAGCTTTTGTACGGGAAAATGTTTCCACAAGGTAGTATGTGAGCCAGAAGAGCTGAGTAACTATGGAAGCCTAGCTAATCAGGCTTCAAATAATAAAGCTGCAATCGAAGGCTAACAAACTTACTGTTTACTCAATACCTGTCCAAGATATAGCTGAAGCAGGCCATCGAGTTCTTGAATATCGGCGCCAGTGAGTTGTTGGATTTTATCCAGACGATACCTTAAAGTGTTTCTATGGATAAAGAGTTCATTAGCACACTGCTGCAGATCACCGAAGTGTTGCAGGTAAGCGGTTAAGGTCTTAATGAGTTGACCATTTTTATCCCCATTCACGAGCGTCTGATAGGGTGTTGTTAGTTCTTGTCCCCGCCAATTTCCCCTGAGCCCGGAGAGTAATACAAGTAGCGAGAAGTCTTCATACAGATATTTGCTTTCATTGGGCCTTAGTTGCTGACCTAAGGCTAAGGTTTCTCGTGCTGTTATGTAGGAGCGACTAATATCGGCTGGGGTTGGGAAGAAGTGTCCCAGTGCGATTTTTAATCGGATATTCAACTCTTCAGGAATGCGAGTAAGAAGCTGATCGATTCGCTGACTCTCCAGGTGCGGGTCCCATTTGTTTCCATCCAAGAATGCGGGTTTAAATAACTAAGACACCCATTGTTAAATCTAACTGATTGGGTGTTTTTGGGGAAATTCTTTCGTTGCAAAACGTGAAAAAAATAGGGGGAAGATTGATATGAATCAATTGCTTGAGCAGTTCACTCTGCTTTTCTTCTTTTCTGCAAAGAGTGAGTGAGTACTGCTAGCTTGTCTTCATCCCTGAATGGCGACTTTCTACCTCTTACTTAAGAAGTGAGTCTCGCCTGCGTTTCCCTAACTGCACACACAATAACCTACTTTTATTGTGGGTTACAATATACAAGCCGTTACTTTATTGAAAAATATAGTTTTTAGTGAAAGATTTAACCAGAAACAAACAAAAGATATGGTTGTCTCGTCTTCTCTCCTTTATCCTAAAAGGGCAATATAAATTAAGAAAGAATCTAAATCTATCGTAAATCATTTTCGATGAGCACTTGCTCAATTTCAGATAGCTCTTTTCGTGTCACTGGGTATTTCCAAGGGTAGCAATTTGTCATACGGATAGTCGCTCTCATTAATGGGTGATCCAATGTCAGCGGTACATTAACGTTTACCTTAGCTTCATTTATATGAGTCTCATGGGGGTGGTTAAGGATTTGAGGGGAGCCTATATTTACGGCCCAATGCAGGAGCATAAACTCTTCAATCAGAGCTTCTTTTTCTTCCTCTTCACAAAGTAATTCTTCTGAACCTACTGCCTCTCGTAACGCATCTTGAAACTGAAACCTAATTTCTGTAGACACTAAAGATAATTTAGCTAGCCATTTATCAGAGGCTTTGGCTAGCAAGTCTCTACTGCTTATCATCGTAAGAAGCTGATAAGAAAAAGAATAAATATACATTGATTCTTGTGACACAAGATTAATTGCCACGATCTTCGCTGGAAGTGAATAGGGTAGAGCAAGAATGAATCGAATAACATTGGATGCTTGACTATCAAGACGTACAGACAGGGCAACCAATACATCTTCTTTAGATTGGATGTGCTTATAAACTGAGCCCATTGATAAACCAGCTTTTTTAGCAATCGCCGACATCTTAAAATCGATCAACGAAGTATCGAGAATACATTGTGCAGCAGCATCTAATATTAGCTTCTCTTGTTCAGCGATAGTGTGTTTAGGGGCTGGCATAGTGGACCTTCATTCGAATAATATTCGGGTGAATGCTAATAAATCTCCCTACCTGAGTCAATCTTTATGGATAAGCTGCTATGAATACGAAAAGGTTGTCAATGAATATAATTTTAACACAAGTATGCTGTCTTAAAGTGATTGATATTTAAAGAGTAAAGTTACCTTCCTGCTCTCACCATTGCTTGAAACTTAAACCTTTCAGTTTGACAAAAAATTCCAACAATTCATAATCCGAATCCTATTCGAATATCATTCGAATGCAATTATTTAAACTTTTGTGGTGATTATATGAAAAAGAAAAGGTCTTCATTCGTAGGTTGGCTATGGGTGCTATCAAGCTTAGCCTTGATTATAGGTGGTTTAGGGTATTACAAATACAATCAAATAAAAGTCGCAATAGATATAGCGTCCTCCTTCCCTGAGCACTACGAAGTCGTCGATGCCACCTACGTAAAAGTTTCGGAGCATACACCGACTGTCAGCGTACTTGGCAGTGCGGCATCGCCACTGCAATCTAATTTATCACTGGAGCTGTCGGGGAAAGTTGCCTCTGTTGGTTTCCAAGCTGGTGGAAAGGCTAATGGAGGAGATCTATTATTTCAGGTCGATATTTCTGAAGAACGCGCGAGAATAAAATCGGCACAAGCACGCAAAAAACATGCTCAATCAGTACTTCAACGTTATCTAACTTTGCTAGAAAAAAAATCGATTAGCCAAGAGCAATATGATCAAGCTTACGCTGACCTTATTGTGATTGAATCTGAAATTGAGGTACTACAAGTCACAATCAAACAAAAGACCGTTATTGCGCCATTTGATGGGGTCATAGGACTTCATGATATCAAGTTAGGCGACTATGTCTCTGCTAACCAAGTACTTTCAACGTTTATTGGAGACAGTGACAAAGTCTGGGTAGATTTTAGCGTTCCACAATTCTACCCAGAGCTCGACATAAGCTCTCAGATACGAGCAAGAAACATTGATTCTCTTGGTACATCGTCTTTCCAGCAGGCAACAGTCATAGCAAAAGACACACAAATATCGGAGACAACTCGTAGCCTGAGATATCGCGCAGAGATTAGCCGAACCCTCGCCCCCTACACACCAAACATGCCATTGGAAGTGCTTATTCCGATAAGTGAAAACAAGACGGTATATCAAGTCCCTGTTATTTCTGTTAATCAGGATCTTTATGGCTCATATGTCATGAAGCTAATCGCACTCGACAGTGAGCCCGGAGCTTACCGGGCAAAACGCGTTCCCGTACAGGTTATCTCAGAGATTAATGGATCGAAACTAATCACTGAAGGCGTTCATGAAGGTGAGAAAATTGCGGCGGCTGGCGCATTCAAACTTTATGAAGGCTTGTTGGTTCGCTCAAGGGAAGGAGCTTTACCACAAGAGCCGCCACTCGTTGCAGCTATTGTTGGAGAATAACAGTGGATATCTTTGTTAAAAAGCCAGTTATAGCAATCGTCATTTCTTTGATCATTATCATTGCCGGTTTGATGGCATCACAACGACTATCGATTTCGCAGTTCCCCCAGATCGAAAGTTCGTCTCTTATCATCACCACTGAGTATGTTGGTGTCTCTGCTGATGTCGTAAAAGGTTTCGTTACAGAACCAATCGAAAGAGTTGCAATGAGTGTTCCGGGCGTCGACTACGTCGATTCATCAACAACAGCAGGACTGAGTAAGGTAACGGTATGGCTCAAGCTCAACGAAAATAGCACCAATGCGCTTGCTGAACTTAACTCACGGCTCAGCCAGATCTCTTATGAACTGCCAGATGGCGTGCAAGACCCAAGCGTTTCTGTTACCCGTGTCGACAGGCCAGGAGCCACTTTTTATCTGAATGTTTCTAGCACTACAATGGACAGAGCAGAGCTCACCGACTTTTTAGAACGCGACGTAACACCTTGGTTTGCGTCTGTGCCTGGCGTTCAAAGTGCGGATGTACTTGGTGGACGCAAGCCGGCTATGCGTGTATGGCTCGATCCTCTGAAAATGGCAAGCTTGAATATTGGTGCCGATCAAGTTCATCAGGCTTTAATCGATAACAATGTTATCGCTTCTTTAGGTCATGTAGAAAGCGCTAGCCAAAACATAAGTATCATGAGTAATGCACTGTACCAAAGCGCCGATGATTTTCGCCAAATGATCGTGAAAAAGAGTGGTGATACTTTTATTTACCTTAGCGATTTCGCTCGTATAGAGCTTGGAGAGGATCGCGGTACCGACTCTGCACGCCTAAATCTTAGTGAGTCGGTTTTTATCGGCATCGTAACGTCACCGGGTTCGAACGAAATTTCAATTGGTGATGCATTATACGAGCAACTTGTGGTCACTAATTCACGCTTACCAGAAGGAACAAGTATCACCATTGGCTATGATGGCACTCAATATATGCGAGATGCACTCAAAGAAATTTTCACCACTCTTGTCGAAACTGTATTGCTGGTAGGCGTAGTGATTCTGTTGCTAATGGGATCATTTCGAACGGCGTTGGTGCCTTTGGTGACGATTCCTATTTCAATTTTAGGCAGTATCGCAGCGATGCTACTAGCGGGTTTCTCACTTAATTTACTGACCATTTTGGCAATCGTCTTATCTGTAGGACTGGTTGTCGATGATGCGATTGTCGTCGTAGAAAATGTCGCACGTCATATGCGAAATGGTAAAGGCCGAATTGAAGCTGCATTAATAAGCTCAAGAGAGCTGCTGCGCCCTATTTTCTCTATGACAATCACCTTGGCTTTAGTATTTGTCCCCATTGGTTTTGTCGGCGGTTTGTCTGGGGCTCTATTTAAAGAGTTCGCGTTTACGTTAGCCATTGCTGTTCTTGTTTCCGGTATCGTTGCTATTACTTTATCGCCAATCATGAGCGCCTACGTCTCTCAAGAAAAGGGGAAAGAAAGTCGCCTAACGCACAAGGTCAACCTGATATTCGATCGATTGTCAGCGCGTTATGAGAATGGACTATATCGTGTTTTCTCTCATGACCGAGCCCTATTGACTGGAGCATTTGTTCTTTCGCTTTTGATCGTTCCTTTCTATCTATTTTCACAGCAAGAGCTTGCTCCTGTTGAAGACCAAAGTTCGCTATTTGTTATTTCTGAAGCCCCTTCAGGTGGTTCTTTAGACTATAGCAATCAATTTATGCAAAAGGCGGTCAGCTCTATTGAGAAAATGGAAGGCATAGACATGGTATGGCAGACCCTTACTGAGTCAGGCGGTTTCAGTGGCATTAACTTCGTTCCATACGACCAACGCTCATACTCAACCTCAGATGTTGTACAAAATATTTATTTTGCACTCAAAGAAATCACTGGCTTGAGAATTTACCCAACGTCACCGATGCCACTGCCGACGGCTGGGCAATTTGATGTAGAAATGGTCATTCAATCGCAAGATAGTCACAGCGATATGCTTAGGTATTCATATGCACTGCTAGAGGCCGCGCAAAAAAGTGGCAAATTCATGTTTGTTGATACGGACCTGAAGCTAGATATGCCTCATGCACGACTCGAGTTTGACAGTACAAAAATGATGGACTTGGGGTTAACAACCAAAGCGGTAACAGACCAAATATCATTGATGGTGTCAGAGCAGGACGTGACACGTTTTGATAGTAATGGTAGGGCCTATCGTGTGATCCCCATGATTGAGGAGCAACAGCTAAATAGCAGTGAAACATTACTCACCCTACAAATAAAAACACCGAATGGCGATTTTGTACCCTTAAGTAGTATCGCAAACTTAGAGCAAACCGCTAGCGTACGCAGCGCGAACCGATTTAATCAACTTAACTCGTTTCGTGTTTTAGGTGGATTGGTGCCAGGGACAACACCTGATCAAGCGTTGAGTATTCTGGAACAAAAGGCAGAGGAGATATTACCGCCAGGATACCAAGTGAATTATGCGGGCAGCTCTCGTCAACTACGCCAAGAAGGAAACAGTTTATTCTCTGTGCTTGCCATATCTTTATTCATGGTTTACATGGTTCTAGCTATACAGTTCAACAGCTTTCGTTCGCCATTAGTGGTATTACTTGGGTCCGTACCTTTGGCTCTTGCTAGCGGTATGTCGTTTTCGTTTCTTGGTATGACAACGATGAATATCTACGCCCAAATCGGTTTTATTACTCTCGTGGGCTTAGTTGCTAAAAATGGAATACTAATTACAGAGTTTGCGAATGAGCTTCAACAAAAAGGGTATCGAAAATTGGACGCTGTCGTATATAGCGCAAAGTTAAGGTTACGACCTATTTTGATGACAACAGCTGCGACAGTACTTGGTCACTTTCCTTTAGTTTTAGTGACAGGACCAGGCGCAGAAGCCAGGAATAGTATTGGTATTATTTTGGTAGCAGGCATGTTTATCGGCACAATATTTACCCTATTTGTGTTACCGGCAGTCTATTTGGCTCTAGCAGAAAATCTCAATAAATCTACAGACGCCTTGTTTGATGAGAGGCAAGCCGTGTTAACTAAGTAAACATTGAAAATGGTGAGTGTAGTAACTCACCATTTCAAGAAACAAAGGGGGCGTATCAAATAAGGTCAAATATTCTTGTAAACCACCAAGTTGTAGATACGGCTGCGAGCTTCCAAAACATGGCCAAAAATGTTCCCTACATTTTCTGGCATTCCCCACATATATGGAGGTCAGATTCCGGCCCAAAAGAGCTACCGGAATGACGGTTATACAAACAACAAGAAAATGCAATAAGCCTTCATTCGAAGGCTAGCTAACTTTCGGCAAAAGCAATTCACCACGGAGTACACAGAGGACACGAAGAAGAGCATAAAAAGCTCAATCGAAGAGAGAAAATAACTCAGTGCAGATGCGGCTGCGAGCTTCCAAAACATGGCCAAAAATGTTCCCTACATTTTCTGGCATTCCCCACATCCATGTGGGTCAGATGTTTTGGCAGAGCCCACACGGCCAATTTTGCTCCATACAAAATTTGGCATTTCCTCCATCCATGGAGGTCAGATTCCGGCTCAAAAGCTCTACCGGAATGATGAGAAGGAACAAGCAAAACAAAATGAACTAAACAAAAAATGTAATCAGCCTTCATTCGAAGGCCAAATTACTGTTTACTCAATACCTGGCCCAGATATAGCTGAAGTAGGCCATCGAGTGTTTGAATATCGACGCCAGTCAGTTGTTGGATCTTATCCAGGCGATATCTTAAGGTATTTCTATGGATAAAGAGTTCATTAGCACACTGCTGTAGATCACCGAAGTGTTGCAGGTAAGCGGTTAAGGTCTTACTGAGTTGACCATTTTTATCAGCATCGACGAGTGATTGATAGGGCGTGGTCAGCTCTCTACCTCGCCAGTCTCCTCTGAGTCCGGAGAGTAATACAAGTAGTGAAAAGTCTTCATAGAGGTATTTACTTTCATTGGGTCTGAGCTGTTGACCTAAGGCTAAGGTTTCTCTGGCTGTGGTGTAGGAACGGCTTATATCGGCAGGGCTGGGGAAAAAATGGCCTAGCGCAATCTTTAATCTGACATTCAACTCTTCTGGGATACGGGTGAGAAGCTGATCGATGCGCTGGCTCTCAAGATGCGGGTCCCACTTGTTGCCATCAAGAAACGCGGGCTTTAAGATCACCAACTCAGTCATAGAGGTCATGGCGACCAAGTTACCACGTGAAGGGGTCTCCAATAGGTTGAGCACTTTTTTGAGTAAGGAGTTTGCTGAGGTTTGCTCTTCATCACCCTGGACTTGAATCACCGCGACTACACGAGGGGCGTCTATCTCTATATTGAGTTGTAGGGCCCAGTCTCTAACTTGAGGCGAAAATTCAGTGTCTGATTTTATCAGTTGAAGAATAAACTCTTCTTTTTGACGATATTGCCATTGAGCAAGCTCTAAGGAGTTGGCTTGCTCGACGATCATCTCGGCGGTCATTTTAAGTAGCTCACCGTAGTTTCTTAAGGTTTCAGGTTCACCTGTGATGCCAATAACGCCAATGATCTCGCCTTTATAATGTAAGGGTAAGTTAATACCTGCTTTTACCCCATGAAGATTAGCCGCCATGGCTGAATTAATTACAACACTTCGATTCTGGCTAATCGCCAGCAGGGCACCTTCATGAGTGGAGCCGATACGGTGTGGATCGCCCGAGCCTAAGATGACAGCTTTATCATTCATCACATTAATATTGTGATGGATAATTTTCATGGTTCGTTCAACAATTTGTTGGGCTAGGTTGGGATCTAGAAAATACACATTTAGCGTCTCGAAGGTGTTTCTATTAGCTTAAGGTATTTTGGAAGGGCTAACTATGAGATATGGCAAACTTTTATACCGATACTTTTATTTACCGCTCTTGTTTGTCCAAAGACTGGGGGCAAACAAGAGCTGGGGCTTTTATTTCACGGTGATATAAATAACGCTATTCAAAATAGTGATTTATTTGCCAGCTAGATGTTGTTCCAGGTTTGGCCACAAGTACACTCAGAGTGTCATTCGATTCTTGTGTGATAACGGCTTGTAACAAGTAGTGACTGGTGTTGCTGTAATCCGGGCTTGTGCCAGAGGGAATAGCGAAGACATTAACTTCAGCCAGATTTTGATCATATTTAATAGGCGCAGACACTTGGTTAAAGGCCAAGTTGAGGGCAATAGCGGTTTGTGCATCAGCATTATAGATATCGATACTGCGGGGCTCTAAGGCGTTAGCGTGAAACAAGCGATAGCTGGCTTGCTCACCTTCGAGCTTGTTGATGCGGATAAGTGACACGGCTTGAGTCGTAGGTTTCTCACCTGTAGCAAGTAGGAACAGGTCTTGTTGAGTATTGCTATAAGTCATGGTGCTTGTGCTGAGCAAAGACTGATTATTGAGCGCGTCTTTTACTGTGAAGCTTAAATTGGCTTGAGTTAGGCCAGTCCAGCCAAAGTTAGATGTTCTTTGTCGCTCTAAATAATCGATATTTGAGGCTATTTCAACTTCATCTATGCCGATATGCTCATAGAAGAGATCGACTTTAGTGGCTAATTGAGTATTAGGAATAAGGTTAATGAAATCAGCATTGAATTGATACGTGCTGCTGTTGCCTGAATTTCCATTTGTCTCTGCTGTGGAGTTTGCGCCGCCACCGCTACATGCCGTGAGCACACTGATTGATAATAGGGTGAATAACCGAGGTAAGTGAAATTGTGCCAGGCGAGAAGATACTACTGATGCCATAAACTTAAGTTCCGTCTAAACTAATCCATATGCAGTAATTTTATATGTGTTACAGGTATTACATCAAGGTATATATCTTGTTGAATCTAACATTTATGGTATTTACCGATGTAATCAATATTATGGGTCTTCTGAATCTCGAGTTAAGACTGAGATTTCTTAGCAAGTTTATTTTGGTACATGTATTCGTCGGCAATTTTTAACAATGATTCGAGATCGGTTTCTTCACCAGGTTTGAGCACGGCATAACCGAATGAGTATTCTATCTCAGTTTTTAAGGAGCAAGCCGATAAATGCTCAGCCATTCTGTGATTGAACAGTTCGACACAGTGCTCGTTTTCAGCATGAATCAATACCAGAAACTCATCGCCGCCCCACCTGGCGACTAAGTCACAGCTTCGACTGTTCACTTTCAGTGTTTTTGCGAAGACTTTTAAGATGTCATCTCCAATTTCATGGCCAAAAATGTCATTGGCTTCTTTAAAATGATCCAGGTCGAAATAAAGCAAAATAAGTTGCCGGTTGAGTCTCTGGGCTAAGTCTTGAGTGCTGAGAAGCAGGTCTTCGAAGCCACGTCGATTATAGATTTGTGTTAATGGGTCGGTATAGCTGAGTGTCAGCAGTTGATTCTCTTTATACAGATGACGAAGGTCACTATCGATCACCTCTTTAATGACTCCAAGCGCATTGATATAGGTTTCAGGGTAATCGGTGGCCTTAGTGTCTAACACACACAGGGTGCCGAAAATGCTGCCATCGGGCCAGGAGATAGGTAAGCCTAAGTAAGAGACATAGTTATCTTCGGTGTATTCTGGGTTATTGCTCCATTGGGGATCGAGCTTGGCGTCTTTAACATAGAGCTCGATCGAGTTTTTGACTACGTGATGACAATAGATATTAGTGTCTAAATCGACACTCCCCGGTTGATAATGTGTCTCTGGTTTTTGTGACGCTATGATGACTTCGATGCCCTTGAGATTAGCTTGATTGATGAAAGTAGCCGGAGCATGGAACATGTCGGCGACAGTGTTTACCAGCCGCTGCCATCTTTGCCAGTCGATCTCCTCTATCTCTAGCTCTAAAATAGATGAGTAAGGGTAAGGAGCACGTGTTGGACTTAGCATGTCACTCACAAATTGACCTCAGATCTTGTGTTATTAAAATTAAGTTTAGCTAAGGCCTAGAGGTTTTGTTGGGTGAGTGGATGTTTATTACTCATTTAAGATAATAGTATGAGGGGCCTAGTCTGTGGAGTGATTCGTTTCAAGTTAAGCATTTAGCTCAACCCTGAACTGTTAATATATCTTTCACCTTGTTTCTGAGTCTTGGAATGACCTCTGCCTCAAACTCTGGATGGCGTTTAAGCCAGATATTATTCCTCGGGCTTGGATGAGGCAGGGCGATGCTTGCTGGCCAATACTCCTGCCAGTTCATCACAGCCTGAGTCACTGACAGCTTATTTTTTCCTTGTTTACTATTCAGGTGATAGTCGATGGCATATTGGCCTAGAATGATAGTCAGCTCGATATGGGCTAACTCTTCAAACAAGGTTTGACGCCAGATCGGCGCACATAATGGCATGGGCGGTTTGTCGCCGGATTTTTTACCATTTCTGATTATGGTGCCGGGAAAACAAAATCCCATAGGTACTATGGCAAACAGGTTTGCATCGTAAAACTGTTCCTCTGTTACACCTAACCAGTCTCTGAGTCGTTTACCACTGGGGTCGTGAAAGGGCGCTCCTTTCTCGTGGGCTTTTATGCCTGGTGCTTGGCCAGCAATTAATATTTTGGCATTTTGCGAGATTTGGATGATAGGCTTTGCAGGCAAAGGCAGCTCAGCCTGACATAAGTTACAGGCTGAGATTTTTGCTTTGAGCTGCAGGAACTTATCAGATGGTTTCATTCATTATATGAGGTCATTGTTTATCGAATCATTATGACTCATCTATTGCGTGAATACTTGCAAGGTTTGTAAGCCAGTTTTTCGAGCTAGAGACAGTGACGCTAATGTCGATGTGAGACAGTTTTAAAAAATAAAAATGCCAGCGACTAATAAGATAGCAGCTGGCATTTATGTTTTAGCTAGGCCCTAGGCCCTAGGCCCTAGGCCCTAGGCCCTAGGCCCTAGGCCCTCGGAACTTCTTACAACCTATAGCTCATACTCAACATTATGAGGTGGGCTGTGGTAGGTCATAGAGTTGGCTGTTTGAGCTTCATCTATAATCTACCCGAGTTTTTACAACCTATAACTCATACTCAACATTATGAGGTGGGCAGTGTAATCGTGGCTGTTTGAACCAAAACTCACTACATTCCAGATACCGTCAGGTGCTATCTCATTGCCAGCATCATTATCTTGGTATTTCTCCATCTTATAATCTAAGCGAAGCGCCATTTTTTCGGTGGCTTGATACTGACCATAGATGTTGATGTTATGGGACTTGGCATAGTAGTCGCCGTAATCTCCGGTGACACCTTGGGTGACCTGAGTATTACTGTCTGAATTTGAATAAGTGTAATCTACGCCTAAACGTAACTTTTTCTCCATCAGGTTGTTATAACTCCAGCCTGCACCGATCACATCGACCTGATCTTCAACCACACCAAACCAGTTTGGCGTGCTGAAGTTAGTGCTACCTGATTGATCTGATTCTATGTTCTGACGGTTATAAAATGCCGTCAATGTCATATCATCGTTGATCAGGTAACTTGCACTGACATCATAACTAAGATCTCTAGATTCAGTTAAACCAATCTGGGTGTCGTTATAGTCATCCAGTGCGTATCGCGTACCTAAGTCGATAGTCAACGCCTCGGTAGGGCTGTGAGTGATACGAGCCTCAACCATGGTGCGTTTGCGATCTGCTAGGTTGTACTTACGTAGCAGGTCGTTAGACTCGTTTGAAGTCCACTCTGATGCTTGGTATTCAGAACCGTCACGCTCGCCATAGCTACCCTTGATCCACATATCCCAGTTTTCGAACTTACTCAGACGGAACTTGCTCCAGAGTGTGTGTTCGTTGGTGGTTTCTCTATCTTGATAGCTACGGTCATCCTGGCGGTAATCATAACCCGCTTCGAGTCGCATACCGCGAGTGATGCGATAGTTGGCACTTAATTTAGCCCTTTGTGTGGTGATGTCATAGGGCGTGTTATAGGCAGCTTGCCCTGTTGTTGAGTCTATGCTTATCTGCGTCCATTCTTCAACGTTAGTCTTGTTGTCACGATCGCTATAATCATAGCTTGCCTTAATACTCACGCTGCGATTTAAGCGGGAGACTAGCTTCAAGTTCACACCTGTCATGTCGACGCGACCATCGAGGGATTCTGCTGGCATCTGGTAACCGTACCCAGAGGTGACAAACGCTTGATCTTGGGTCATTTGTCCGTAATGAACGCGGCCACTCAAGATAGTCTTATCGGCAGTGACTCGGCCCATCAATGAAACCGTATGAGCTTCATTGTCAGGATCTAATGCCATGGTGCCTTGAGTTTGCGCGCCGAACGTTGGGTTAAAGGCGTTATCAAACGTTAGCTGACTATACTGGTTTTTAAAGCTCGAACCTGAGTAGTTAAGTGCTGTGAACCAGTTGTCACCTTTAAGCTTTATACCTGCTTCTACCGTATCTGTGGTGTAATCGACGGGTTCAGCTAACATCATAGACTGGTTATAGAAACTACCAGAAGCTTGCTTAAGTCCGGTCTTATTTTCACGTTGATAATTTAGATAAGTGGTCCATAACTCCTCACCCGGATCAGCATCAAACGTATAGTCGAAACCAAGTCCGGCTCGTTTACGCTTAAGTGATAACTCCATAGGGTTCAGGCTGCTGTATAGCTGAGTCATATCTTGACTCGAACCTGCCGTCTGCCAGTTATCTGGCAGGGTTAGATGGTCTCCACCAACGCCCTGATAAGGTGACATGGCGCTGTCTGTTTTATAGGTGGCAATCTGACGATAGTTAAGGTTCAGGTTGTACTGACCGGATTTACCGGCATTAATATCTAAACGGCCATTTTCCATGCCGAGGTTATCGGCCTCTATGGTGGCGCGGTAACCTGATTCGCTAACATATTTCAGATCTGCATCTAGCTTAGCCGCTAAGTCGTTTTCGGCTGCGAAGGCGTTGGCAGAGCGAATATCATCGCTATTGTTATAGCCCATGCCGACACCGACAGTGCCGTTAACGCCAGTTTCGACAACGCAGCGTTTACACGCCCACTTGTCGAACTTAACCTTGTCGGTATTCGCATCTTGAATACCATAGCCGCCAGCTGCCATTGCCGTGCTGACAAAGCCAGCATTAGCAAGTAGGGCGAGGGTGACTAAATTTAATTTGAATTTCATCTTCTCGACTCCGTTTAGCGCTGAAATAGCTTGCCAGATGGGTGGTTAGAACCATGGATCTGGCTATGGCAGTTCAAACAGCTGCGACCACCAGTGAATGCATTGCCACCTACGGTTGAGCCTTGATCTGTGTTGCCCATGTAGGCACTACTGGAATGACCGTCACTGGCATGACATTGCTGACAAAGCTGAGGAGCACGAGTCTTCAGCATCCCTTCGTTCACCGAACCGTGTGGATTGTGACAAGCGACACAATCTTCAGTTACGGGTGCATGCTCCCACAGTTTTGGGCCGCGCTTCTCGGCGTGACAGGAGTAACATGTCTCGTTAACCGTAGGTTTTACAAGATCTGAGTCGCTCAAAGTGCCATGTGGATTATGACAATCGCTACACACCATTTGGGCCCACTTCATCGGGTGGCTTGAGCGCTTGTTCATGTCAGCTTTTTGCTTGGTGTGACAACTAGTACAGACTTCCATCTCGGTGTTTTTAGACAAAACAGGGTCTTTATCTGTGTGTATGGAGTGACAAGAAGCACAAGCAACGTCGGCATTGTCATGGTGTCCACCATTCCAATCCATACGCTTATCATCTAAGTGACAGCTCATACAGACACTGTTTTGTTTTTCGGCTGACAGAGTCGAGTCTGGACCGAAGGCGATCATTGGCTCGTTACCGCCGCGGTTATGCTTACCAAGAGGGCCGTGACAGGCTTCACATTGAAGACCAGCCATAGGGCTCTTACTTGAATCGATTGAGCCATGGACACCTTTAAACAGATCCATCACTTTTTCAGATTTACGGTGACACATTAAGCAAGAATCGGCGCCTTTAGGGGAGTATTTACCTTCGGCAAACTTCTTATCTAATGTGGCTTCGACTTCATCGGGAGTCATCTTGGCATCCCACTTTGACGCGTGAGCGACAGAAGTCATACCGAGAGACAAGACTGCTGACACTAGCAGTACGGGGAGCACTGACAGTGAAACAGATTTTAGTGTATTAATGATTTTCATATTTGGCTTCCTAATCTGCACAAATTCGCTTGAAAGCAGGGGGAGAGGACTCCCCCTTTCAAACTCTCTATTTATCGTTAAGAGTTGAGCAAATTACATCTTCACCGAAGTGTGATCATTGATGCTTGGGTTGTGACACAAGAAACAGGTTTCAAGTTGGGCTGCATCGTTGGCGGCTTCATAGGAACCGTCGATGATGGCACCTTGACCTTCAGCGTGTGGCTTGAAGCTATCGCTATGACTATGACAAGAGCTACATGTTGCCGCGATAGGTGTGCTGTATTTGCCTGATGAGGTTGCTAACGCACCTTTCACCTTGAAAGCATCAAGGTTGAAGTCGTTATGACACTGACTACAGGTCATGCCTGAAATAATGCCGTAATCACCAGAACTATGTACTGAGTGAAGTTTCATCTCGAGTGCACCTTTGTTGCCGCCACTCATGTAAGTACCATCTGGAGTGTGACAAGCGACACAGCCATCAACACCAACAATCATCTCACCCGCTTCGTTGATGCGGCCTAGCTGCTCTGTCATCACGAAACCTGCATGGTACTCTTGATGTAGCTCCCACTCGGTGCCATGACAGCTTTCACAAGCTGCAAAGTTAACTGAATCTGTGTGACGTACACTCGGTGCTTCACCAGAAAGTGTGCCGTGGGCAAGCTCTGCTTTCATTGATGTGCTATCAACGCCTTCACCACAGGCAAGCAGATCAGTACCGTCGTTGCATAAGGTCAGGCCGATAAAGCTAAATGCTGTATCAGTATCTGCGCCGACTTCACCGTAAGGAAGGTTAGCGATTGTGGTGACAAATTTACCATCAACAATAGAGGCTGCTTCATCGAGGGTGCCATCTTTAACTAGATTAATAAGCACTTTATGCTCACCATTACCAGGGCTTGGGTTGTAGCCCATTATCGGGAAGTTAGGACCCACGTTAGTGATAGATTCCAGTTGCTCAATATTAGTCAATAATGTTGCAGCATCTATTGCGGCGCCGTCAGCACCAGTAATGGTAATGCTGAGTGTGGTATCGCTACCTGAGTCTGTGGCTATCGCAGTAAGGCTTGCTTCCATACCATATTGGTCGATAAGTGCTTTCTTCTCAACGAAGCCACCCATATGAAGCTCTTCTGTCCAACTTGCGTTATGACAAGCGATACAGTTGCTGTTGTCATTTTGCTGAGAGTGACCTTCACCGGCTTTAAAGTCGATGTTAACGTGACAACTTGTACAGGTTTCCATGGTTGGAACGCGCGTCCAGTTGCCCCATTCACTTAGCTCATTGCTACCTTCTTCAGGTGCAATGTGACAGGTTTGACACTTGTCTTGCAGCAAAGCGTGCGCTTTTTCTGCATCTTTAGTGAATTCACCAGTATCTTTGTCAGCTTTATAGCCTTTGGCTGAGTTGTGTACGTTGTGAACCAGGTGAGTGAAGGCCACTTCTGGCTTACCGCGCCCTTCGGCCCACTCTTGGGTATGACAAGATGCACAGGTTTCTGCTGAAGTGTAGCTGTGATAAATTGCTTCTCCTGCAGCATGGCAAGAAGCACAGGTTTCAGTTGAAACTATGTCTTTGGTATAAAGCGCTTGGTAGCCGTCACCTGAGAAATCTTCTGAAAGCTCGGTACGTGGTACAGAAGTTACGCCATCTTGCAGTGTCGATGCACTGGCGATAACGTTGTATCTTTGAGTTAGCTCTGAATTATAGCCTTCAACCTCAATGGTGAAGCTATAGTTGCCATTCTTGTGGTCGGTAAAGGTTTTCTCAGAACCAATTTTCTGCCACTGAGCGCTGTCACCAGCGCCGGTAGAACCTTGTGGGAGAAGCTGGGCAACGGCTTTAACTTCCAAGTCTTTTAAACCTACAACCGGAAGGTCTTCTTCGTTAGTGGCGAAGACTTCAATGGTTGGCATGCCGTCTTGGTAAGTCACCTTAGTCACATCTAAGTTGAGTACATTAACTACATCGGCAGCTGGACCGCCTGGGTTGCCGTCATCACCATTATTACCGTCACTGCCACCACAACCGGTTAAGGCTAGAGATACAGCACTTGCTGCCAATAGCAGCACAAACTTATTATTTATCACGTTCATCATTTTTTCCCTGCATAGGTTTGACATTGGCTCAAGTGCTTGGTCAGCTAAGCTAACCGATTATCATTTAGATGATTTCATTATTAGTGCTACTTAAGTCGATGCTGGAAATATAATTCCCTAGGGGAAGGCTAACGTAATAGGGGGGTGAAATCTGCAAAGCAGGTGTTAATGTGTGACCAAGATCCGCCTATTTATAAAGTGGTAGTTTAGACAGGGGGGAAACGCTATTCCAGATCAATAAATGAGCGGGTTAGTTGATAACTATTCTCAGTTAAGTTGATGTTATGTATGGTAAGTGTTTAATATTTTCTTTTTTTACTTACGCAGATAAAATAAAGGGAGGCTAAGCCTCCCTTTGGGTATAAAAAATGATGGTTTAACGGCTAGAGAGCGAGTGCTAATTCATCATATTTAGTTAGTGCTTGCCGCTGATTAGTTACCGTGAAGTTCCATTAACTTCTCTGGAGAGTGACAAGTTGAACAGGTCTCTTTCGCACGATTTTGAACGTCTTCAGCGCTGATACCATCTAAGATACCGCCGTTTGTTTCGATGTGAGATTTACCAGAATCACTGAGGTATTTCTGGTGGCAGCTCATACATGAACCCGCATCAGAAGAGACCCACATGTCTTCTCCAGTCAACATGTCACCGTAGCGCCATGTACGCTCTGGAGCTCGGCCAAGTTGAATACCGTCATCAGTATGACAGGTCATACAATCGGTTTTTACTACAGTACTCGAACCAACACCTGCATATTTCAGGTAATGTCCTTCAGCTTCATGTGCTTTGTAAGCGAAACTGGTTGGCTTCTTAGCATTAGGGTACTGCTCACTCGCATTACTTTTAGTGGTCTTGTCTGATGTATGACATGTCTGGCAATTCACACCATTGTTGTAGTGATAAATCTCCTGATTGTGGCAACCTGCACACTTAGTTGGGTCGATAATGTCACGACGCGCCATAGGAGCTGTGTCTAAGTCTGCACCTGTGTCACTCCAAATAAAATGGAACGGCTCATCTTTCACTTCAACTTTGCGAACACCTTCAGTTGTACAATCTGTCATTTCCACGACAGGGCGGCCATAACCACCATTGTTGTAACAAATTTTAAGTGCAGACCAAAGCTCAAACGTTTTTCCGCTTGCATCGGCAGGAAGGTCGATACCAGCATAAGTCATCACCCATGCATTAGCTGCAGCGTCATAGATGCCTTCGCTAAGTTTCATACGACGTTTGCTATATGAAGCTTCAGAGTATGAAGGGAAGTCTTTATCGCTGTCCCAAGCCATTACAATACGAGAACCAGTATCGACAAACTCTGCAGCTAATGGCAGGCCATCAGTACCCAGCACTTGAACTGTGGTTGTGAACTTACCATCGCTATCAACACCAATTTCAGAGAATTGTACACTCATCTCTTGGGTTTCATTGTAGGCTTTCATGATATCGCCGTGAGCTTCTTTAGCACTACGTGCATAGCCTTCTTCGATATGACAAGACATACAGTTTTCGTTGCTTGGATCGTGATATGCCTTAGGCATAGTCGTGTGACAGGCAATACAAGCTTGGTTGCTTTGATTGGCTTCGAATAAGTCCGCATTAACTGGTGCATTTTCGCCTGTGACGTGACATGAGGTACAGTCAGCAGCAGGTCCCTGAGGGAACATCACTTTACCGTAATCGTGAACGCCACCACCGTATCCTATAACCTTGTAAGGTGCTGGAATATTGCCATTCTCATCAGCGTCAGGTGAGTCAGGGCTATAAGTTGTTCTGCTATTTCCTTTATGGATAGCGTGGATCATATAGGTGAAGTCGACACTGTTACCACTTTCAGGATCGCCTGAAGTCGCAGTATGACAAGATACACAGTTTTCAAGATTGATTCGACGCCCACCGTGGAACTCTAGGCTATCTGGTTGGTGACAGGTGTAACAGGTTTCGATAGAAACGACTTCACGAGTTTGAATGCCGTCAGTGGTGCCAGTAGATGGCTGCCAATCATAATTTGCATTTGCAGCAAAGCTAGGTAACTCAAGTTCCAATGTGGCACGTTGAGTGTAGTCTGCGTTGTAAATGACTTCAACAGGCGTTGTGACGTTGCCAATATTTTGTTGGAAGGAATAAGTATATGTCCCATCGTTATTATCAACAAAACAGGTTTCGCAATCACTGGCTTTTTCTACATTAGCCTGGAACTGATTCGTTGGGTTAATATCTGATTCACCTTCAGGAACCCAGTCCGGGTTAGGTGATTTTTCAGCATTGATATAGGCTTGCCATTGGTAACCACGGTCGTATTCTGTGGGTACGCCATCTTTGTCGTTCATGGTTTCGGTAACATGTGCAAGCTGAGCGATACCAAAACGCAGATCGTGATCTTTAGTCAGGCCGAGAACGGCAACACCATTATCATTTTCAAGAGTGAAGTCGACGGTGACTATGCCCGCTTCGACAGCAGCATTAGTAAATATCGCATTGACACTCTTAGCCGAGTCTATATTTACGCCAATAGGACCAGGCTTGCCATCTTCACCATCACTACCGTCGCTGCCGCAACCAGCAAGTGCAAGAGAGAGTATCCCTGCACTGAGTACAGCTTTGGCTGCTGCACTCTTTTTTAGATTAAAAGAGTTGAACTTTTTCATCATGATTATTCCCTGCAATAGTTTTAATCATCACTGAGTCACTATTTAAGCGTTTGCTTTATAAGCTTTGCGATATATAAGAGTAATTCTCATTATCAACTTGTTGTTAAACAGCAACTTAGTGTGTGGAATTTATTTCCCTTGGTAAGGCTAACTAAGCAGCGAATTTTTAGCAGTTGTTTTAGCTAGTTTATGTGAACTAGGTCTGACTATTTCTTTAGGGGTAGGTGAAAGAGGGGTTTTCAGCCGTTCTTAAGGATCGGATAAGCTAAACACTCGTGGAAGAGGCTAAATATTTATCAGAGGTTTAGTGTGGGTTATTTGATATTTCGTTGCTATTGGGTGGTGTTCTTAGCCTGAGATGTCAGGTATCTAAATAGTGAATGTTAGAGTATTACTTTTTAGATATAAAAAGCAGGAAGGTTTACTTCCTGCTTCAGATTGCTCAATTAAACTATTTTCGTAGCTCGTAGCTCGTAGCTCGTAGCTCGTAGCTCGTAGCTAAATGTATCTAATACTGAGTTGGATGAACCGCATCGACGCCATTAGTTTTACCTTCGGCGTGACAAGTTGCGCAGCTTTCACTGCCAGGCACATAACTCCCTCTGGTGTCGTTAGCTGCGCCGCCATTAGCCCGTATATGCGCCACTAAAGAGTCTTTTACGCCGTGACAACTGACACAGGTTGCCGCGATAGGTGAGAATTCAACAGCTCCAAGTACTGAGTCCGTTGAAGGTGTCGCGACCATAGCGCTCAAGCCATCCATCTTTAGCTGGCCCTTATCATGACAGACTGCACAGTTGCCATAATGCTCAGGGAAGGTCACAGGATCTTGAGTCGAGCGCTTGCTGGCATGGTGTGCATGAATGCGGACTTTAAAGTCGATATGATCGATAATCGATTTCGAGTCAGCGCCTGAACGAGTGGGGTTATGACACATCTGACACTCACCCTCGAAGTTGCTGTAACTGCCGCTGTGTTTGAAGCCGATGCCAAACTTACCGATAAACTTCTCATCATGGCAATTGGCACAGGTGTCGTTACTGACAACCACTCTTCTGGCCATCACGCTAGTATCACCATTGAGATTGAACGCGACAAGCTCACCGGTGATCACTGCTGGGTTTATAGACTCATGGGTTCCTGTGCCGCAATTTACCCCCATTAGACTGTCTCTATCGACGCACATCTTAGTAGAGACAACACCAGTGGCTGCTTGGCTTTCATCAGGCGTTAACGAGGTTGCACTTGTATATCGATATACCCCATTACTGACCGATGTCGGAGTCATTGAGCGTAAGTCTATTTTTTGTGTTCCTGAGCCAAAGTCTATGTCATTACCAAAGCCAAAATAGAGATTGCTCAATGAGATACGGGCATCGGCATCGGGACTCATTACGGTGGTCGTTAGTGAGCTATCTTTGAATTCTACATCGAAGCTAATCATATCCGTTGCTATCGACACTGACCCTGGCACTAAGCTAGCCGAGTAGCTGTTTTTGGCATTATCTTTTGCTATCGCATCGGTCATATGATGGCCTGCACCTTCCTGGCCTTGCTCGGCATGACAGGTGCTACAAGCATAGTCGGGTTGATACTTATCATGCATTTCAGATTTTATTACTGCGGGATCGCTTGAATCGGAATGACATGAACCACAAGCGAGTGCTCTGTGATGTTTAAAGTTTGCAGCATCGGCTGGCGCCGTTTCGCCTTCGATATGGCAAGTGCGGCAATCGTATATATCGGCAGGGAAGGTGACATCTTGGTAGTCATGGACACTACCGCCATAGCCCACCATAAAATACTCGGACTTGTGGATCTTATGAATCATGTAGCCCATGTCGATAGGGGCCCCCGTTTCTGGATCGCCCGCGTAGCTGGTATGGCACATTTGACAATTTTCGATGGCGTAACGTTTTGAACCATGCATGATGAGCTTTGGTGCCCAGGCGTGACCATAATTATCACTGTGACAGCGCAAACAGGAGTCTTCTAAAAACTCGACCGTGCGCGTGTCCTCTGCACTGACCATCTCACCCGATGAAGGTAAAAAGTCATAATGGGTATTAACCAGCTTCTTGATGTCGCCATCGGCGCGCATCTCCATGGTGACCCTATGAGTTAGGCTAGTATCAAACGTCAGGTCTAAATCACCTACAGATTCAACTGCACTGAGGTTGAGCTGGAAGGTATAGGTATATTCACCCGCAGAAATCTTCTCGACACACTCTTGTTTACAACTTCCCTCAAGAGATGGCTGGATCTGAGGCCCTGCCATCTCTTCATATCCGGCGGGAATATTCTCGGAAACCGGTTCGACCATATTATTGATATAGTTGATCCACTGGGGTGTTTTATAACCTTTGCCGCTTTGAGGAAGCAGCTTGGCTATCCCCATGCCTAATGTGTCGACGCCTTCATAGGTATCAAAGTCTGTGATGGCGACACCATTGGCATTTTCAACACTGAAGCTGACTGTCACTACACCATCCACAATGTCGACTGCACTAATGTTAGTGACTAGCTCATTGGCTTGGCTAACTGAGAAGCCGACTTCTCCGTCTTGTCCATCTTCACCGTCTTTACCATCACTTCCACAGCCTAGTAGTAGGGCAGAGCAGGTCAGTGCGATAACGCTTAGCTTCGAACCTTTTCTTTTGATATCCATAAGTTGCGTTCCATTATCTATACATCATCTCGGGTTGAGGCACTCACTCTTTTATCTGACAGAGTTTATTGAGTGCCTCACTCTTTGTATTCATTCTGTATTGCTACTTTATTGGATGGACTGTCAGTACGTCCGCTGTAGCCCCTTGTCCATGACAGGTTGCACAGCTCTCTGTACCAGAAGTTGCATCTTCCTCGGTCCCCATAAATACAGCGCCTTGCTGAGTCATATGATTTGCGGCATTTGTACTGGAGTGACAGTCGCTACATATTGCAGCGGTAGCACTGGTGAATGTGCCATTGTCAATTGAAAGGGGTTGTACAGCGTTACTCAGCGGCAGTGCTGCAGTTAGGGTTCCTGTATCGTTACTGGTATGGCATTGAGCACAATCACCTATTTGACCTGGATAATTAAGATCTTCAAAACCTTCACGTTGTGAGCTATGTAAACCGTGAATAAGATGCTTAAAGTCTGCGGTTGCAATCGAGGGATTAACAGCACTGGCATCAGCCATCATATTATTGTTATGACATAACTGACATTGTTGCTCCAGGTCGTTACGAGAACCATGAAAATTGAGGGCTTGATCGCCATGACAGCTTCCGCAGGTAGTATTAGTGACAACAATTCGTCTGCCTTCATCCGATATAGAAGCGATTGAGAAGAATTGATGGCTGGATTTTATATTAACGCTTGAAAATTGTTCATTGGCGCAATCACCAAGCATTCCTTCTGAGCTACAAAGTTTACCTTGAATAGCTAAGGTTCCGTGGTCTGATTCGCTTCCCGATGGAACTGTTAGGTCAGTAATGTCATAAGTGTAGATACCTGCACTGCCTGACTTTGGCGGTATTTCTTGTAACTTGATTGATTTTGCCGAACGAGTGGCATAATCAAAGCTTGTTCCCCAGTTAGCTACTACGCGTAAATCAGCCACAAAGTTAAGTTTATCAGCGCTATCTGTGTAAACCTCCCCAGTGACAGGGTTAGAGAGTCTTAGTGAAAAAGTGACAGTCGTGCCTGAGAGGCTAGCAACGGTTATTTGGGCATTAAATTGTGCTAATGCCTCATCGTTACCACCATCATTATGTACACTCATGGTCCAATCGGGATTATGACAAGCCACACAATTGCTGTTATCGACTTGGGCTGGATGCCCTTCACCTGCAGGAAAGTTGATATCGGTATGACATGAACCACATGCCTCCATACCTGGCACACGGGCCCAGTTCATATTTTCAGTCAATGTTTCATCATTGGCATGACAAGTCTGACAATCTGCCAAGGAGCCTGGGAAGCCGGTTAAATGTTTACCGTGTATCATCTGCGGGAAGATATTGTCATTGCTACTCACTTTTCCTTCACTATGACAGGTCACGCAAGTTTCGACTTCGTTGTACTTACTACCGTGAAAAGCGAGATCCTTGTGACAGGTGTTACATGTCTCCATGGTGATCAAATTACGAGTGTAGGCGGCTTCACCTGAATCTTGCCAATCGAAATTTTGGTTAGTTGTTGGTAATGCTGTTCCGTCAGGTAAGCTATCTCCGCCAATCTTAATGACTATGCGTTGGGTGGCTCCTGGCAAATAGCTCATCTCATTCATGCCATCGAAAGCAGCACTGAAAGTATAGGAATACTTTCCATTCTTGTGATCGACAAGCTCGCCTGTACAGCTGCTTGTGCAGCTCTCAGAGGTAAAGTATTGCCACTGACTGCTGTTTCCGGCATTGGTAAAACCTTGGGGAAGAAGCTGAGCTGCAATATACGTTGAGCTAGGTATGCCGACGATGGGCTCATCGTCTTGGTTGTTGACGCTGTAATTCACCGTGGCTACGCCATGAGTAAAAATGACTTCATTAACCTCGACGTTAAGTGAAGATATATCGGTAGCAGGAGGACCGCCGGGTTCTCCTGAGTTACCGGGCTCACCGTCATCACCACCACAAGCCGTTAACAGTAAAGCAAGGATAAGCGGTGCTGCATTTTTCATGTCAAATACACATATTAGATTTGTAATTAGTTTCATCATCTCTTCCTTGGAACATGCTCACACACTGACTTTCCCAAAAAACGTGCTATTAATAAGTCGTTTAAATCTGATGTTTATCGCTAATGTTTATAGCTGGTAGCTCAATGTCACCCCGAAGTAATGCGCATTGTAGTCATGGCTGAGATCACCAAATATCAATACATTTGGGATGGAGTCGACGCTCATCCCTTGGTTACTCCAATCGGCATCTTGGTACTGTTCAAAAATCCAGTCAAAGCGTATACCTATTGATTCACTCATTTGGTAATCGGCGAATGCATTCACATTATGGCTGGTGGAGAAGTATGCGCCGTAAGGGGTTGCCAAGCCTTGGGTGACCTCGGTATCGCTTTGGCCATCTGAATAGTTGTAGTCGACCCCCAGAGATAACTGCTTATCCAATAGGTTTTGATACAGCATCCCAAGGCCTACGATAGTGGATTGCTCATCAGCAGTTGCGTACCAGTTAGGAGCACTGAAATTGCTGCTGCCGGCTTGCTCGCTATCACGCCAGTCCTGATTGAGAAAAACGTTGAAACTGAGGTCTTCATCGATCAGGTATTGGCCAGAAATGTCATAACCGGAAGTGTCGACATCGGTTAAGCCTATCTGGGTATCGGTATAATCTTGTTGGCTTAAATGTAGATTCGCTGAGGCAGAGAAAGATGCAGAGCCAGTGTAATTTGCCGAGAGTTTATATTCCTGATGTTCTCTATCTGCAAGGTAGGTTTTTCTCAGTAATGGATTGCTGGGACTATCAGTTCTACTGACCGGCTTGTATTCACTACCGCTTCTATCTTGCGCTTTTGCTTTAAACCCAAATGACCAAGCGTGAGAAGGTCGGTAGCTCAAGCGTCCATATAGGCTGGACTCGTGTATGGTTTCTCTGTCCAAATCACTATAATTGTTATGATCATATTCATAACCCACATCGAGATAGACATTACGGCTAAATCTGTATTTAGCGGCA
Source organism: Shewanella sp. YLB-07 (assembly GCF_009377275.1). NCBI lineage: Bacteria > Pseudomonadati > Pseudomonadota > Gammaproteobacteria > Alteromonadales > Shewanellaceae > Shewanella > Shewanella sp. YLB-07. The sequence continues at coordinate 554,360 of NZ_VOQB01000002.1, forward strand.
AGCTTGGCCTTTTGACGTGTGCGATCATATTCAGGATTTGTTGCTGCCCCGCTAAAATAACTGTCGGTGATCACCTGAGGGTAGTCATTCACTTCAGTTTTATTATCCCTGTCTTTGTAGTCGTAACTGGCACGTAAGCTTAATTCACGGGTTATGCGCCCCGAATACTTAATGGTCATCTCAATCATATCGACTTGACCATTTAAATTCGCTGAAGGTAAGTCAGGAGAAGGGCCGTTAATTGTAGCGGGTAGGAATGTTTGTTCTTGGGTGAAGCGACTGAAACCTGTGTGCATTAAAATTTGTTGGCCATTGTCGCTAAATTGCGCATTGCCCGCTATTCGGTAGGCCTTGTTATCTGGTGTCGTAGCACTTTGACCCGAATAAGCCGCACCAAAGGTTGGGCTAAATGCTGAATCCCAGCTTATTGCATCATGATCGTTATTATAGCGGCTAAGCATGGTATCTATGCCCGCAAGCCAACCATCGCCATTGAAGTAGATTTTTGCGCCTAGATTATCGATGGAGTCATCGATAGGTTGTGCCAACATGGCACTGTTTGTTAATAAGTTACCACTAAAGGCACCTTGTCCTGAGCGCTCTTGGTGCTGGTAATCCAGCTCAGCTTTATAGAAATCACCTTTATAATGTGCATCTAGGGTCAGGCTATCACGCTGGGTCATAAGCTCAGCTTGCCTGACGCTATCGATTAGCGAAATCATTTGTCCAGTAGTGGCACCAGTTTGCCAGTCTTCGGGGAGAAGCATAGCATCACTGTTAACCATATAAGGTGTCAGAGCCCTGTTAGTATCGTAATTAGCGATACCTCGATATCCGAAAGCGACTTCATATTGCCCGGGCTTGCCGGTGGTCAGCGTTGCACTGCCGTTGTCATAACCTAGCTTGTTCGCTGCAATTTCGGTGCGATAGCCTGATTCGCCTTTTAACGTCACATCGGCATCTAAGTGGCCGACGAGTCCGTCTTTGTCTGTTCCAGAAGTATTACCGAACCGAGGATCTGAGCCATCATTATAGGCAAGTCCTACGCCGATACTCCCTTGGGTGTCAGTTGAAACCTTGCAACGCTTACATTGCCACTTCTCAAGTTTTAAACTGGTACGATTAACTTGTGCTAGGCCGTACCCATCGGCTATTGCGGGGGAAAAAACACTCGTCATGGCGATGGCAACTAAGCTCATTTTTATCGTGTGTTGCGCTAGGGTATTCATAATATGTGTTTTCATTATCTATTCCCTCTTAACGCTGCAGTAGCTTACCGGATGGATGATTAGAGCCGTGTACTTGGCTATGGCAGTTCATACAGGATTGCCCCGCATTGAAGGCATTCTTCTGATTAGCGAAAACAGCGTTCGATGTGTGTCCATCAGAAGCGTGGCAACTCTGACAGAGCTGAGGTGGCTTACTGATAAGCATGGCTTCATTCACGCTGCCATGAGGGTTATGGCAATTGGCGCAGTTATCCGTGACAGGTGAATGTTCCCACAGCTTTGGACCGCGTTTCTCTGCATGACATGAATAGCAGTTTTCATTCACACTCATCTGCTTGAGGCTAGAGTCACTTAAACTTCCATGGGGGTTATGACAATCACTACACACCATCTGTTGCCATTTCAGCGGGTGAGAAGAGCGCTTATGGATGTCGGCTTTCTGTTGGGTGTGACATGAAGTACAAACTTCGACTTCTGTTTTACGATCACTGATTGGGTCGTGTCCGGTGTGGATCGAGTGACAACTGGCACAACTGACATCGGCGTTGTCGTGGTGATTACCACTCCAAGCCATACGCTTGTCATCATTATGACAGCTCATGCAGACACTATTTTGTTTTTGGGCCGGAACTGGTGAGTTAGCACCGAAGGTGATCATTGGCTCTTTGCCGCCTCGGTTGTGTTTGCCTAATGGACCATGGCAGGCTTCGCACTGCAGATCGGCCATCGGAGAGCCCTTGACGCTGGTATTACCGTGTACACCGTCAAACAGCGCCATCACCTTGGCACTCTTTCTGTGACACATTAGGCAAGTATCAGCGCCTTTTGAGGAGTATTTACCTTCGGCAAATTTTTGGTCGAGAATCGTTTCTACTTCGGCAGGGTCTTTATCATCCCAAGGAGCAGCCGCTAGATGTAAACTAAATACTGTTAATAAAAATAACAGGCAAGGTAAGGCCTTGCTTTTTGTCCAAGCAGATCCCATGTTCATCATCACACATCCTGAGCGCTATTTTGCTAATAATTGTTATATTAGTAATTATCTAATTTACTAATACATAACTATAGAGCATGTGCATTACATTTGAGTCACATTTGCGGTGATTTCGTCCGGTAAAGAGTGATGATTATGAAGGGAAAATCTAAAATGTGATCTCGATCACTGTAGGGTGCGATTAATAAGCTCAATAATTAAGTAATTGATAATTATTCGTATTAGCTTGTAGTTGGATTTATTTGATTACAATCATTTATTAGTTGGGACTTTTGTCACATAATATAGAATACAATTGAAAACTATTATCGTTCCCAATGCGAAAAGTTGATCTAGGTAAAGTTATTCTTCTTGTTCCTCCGTTAAAATTAGTTCGAGTTTAAGAATTATTGAGACCTGTTAAAAGGTATAAAAGCATAATGAAATTAAGCGATTTAAACCCTGGCGATCACGCCACGATTTCAGAGGTTGGCCAGTTGAGTTTGCCATCTGTGGTTAAACGAAAATTACTTTCCATGGGGATCACCCCAAACACGTCATTCTTCATGATCCGTAAGGCTCCGATGGGATCCGGGCTTTTGCTCGATATTCGAGGCAGTCGATTATGTATGCGTCGTGACCTTGCCGACATTATTGATGTAGAGATAGTTAGAGCAGATACAGTTAAGGCGGTACTAACGAATGGCTAAGCAGTTTCATTGTGTGACTGTCGGTAATCCTAACGCGGGTAAATCGACACTTTTTAATGCACTCACGGGTGCCAATCAACAGGTTGGTAACTGGTCTGGGGTCACAGTAGAGAAGAAAACAGGCTTATTTACCCTAAATGGTACCGATGTTTCTCTAACCGACCTTCCTGGTATCTATGATCTACTGCCTGCCGGTAAAAGCTGTGATTGCTCGTTAGATGAGCAGATAGCACAGCAGTTTCTTGCCGAGCAACAGATAGACGGTATTATCAATCTCGTCGATGCGACCAATATTGAGCGACATCTGTATCTAACGATTCAGCTGCGTGAGCTTGGCATACCTATGATTGTCGTGCTCAACAAGATAGATGCGGCCAAGAGCCACGGCATCGAAGTCGATGTTGAGCAGATGAGCAAAACCTTAGGTTGTCCGGTTGTGGGTGTTTGCTCACGGGATGAGGCCGATATCGAGAAAGTGAAGGCGCAAGTTGTGATTTTGTTCGAGGGCAAGGTGTCCGAGAAAGCCTTGATTCTCAATTATGACGCTCGAATTGAGACAGGCGTCACCAGTTTATTGTCCAGTGATACAAGCCTAAGCCGTGGCCGCGCGCTCGCCATGTTGGCCAATGGAATAGGGTGTGGTCAGTGCAAGAATGGCCAGATGCACGATGAGGTTAATGAGTGCTCTGAATCGATTTCCAGGCAGGGCCAAGATATAGAAGTTATGGTGGCCACCACACGTTTCGACTTCGTCCAAAGTGTCTATGACTCCTCTGTATCATCGGATGGCAGTGAAACCCTGAGTGACAAACTAGATAAGGTGATTCTTCACCCGGTGGCCGGCGTGCCAGTATTTCTGTTTGTTATGTATCTGATGTTCATGTTCAGTATCAATGTGGGTAGCGCGTTTATCGATTTTTTCGATATTACCGCTGGCGCTATCTTCGTCGATCACTTAGGTGCATTGATGGCGAGTCTTGGTTCGCCGGCTTGGTTAGTTACTATCATTGCTGGTGGTATTGGACAAGGTATTCAGACGGTAGCGACCTTTATTCCTGTCATCGCCGCGCTGTTTTTAGCGCTGTCTGTGCTCGAAGGCTCGGGCTATATGGCTCGTGCGGCGTTTGTTGTCGATGGCCTTATGCGTCGCATCGGTCTGCCGGGTAAAGCTTTCGTGCCTATGATAGTGGGCTTTGGCTGTTCGGTACCCGCTATCATGGCCACACGTACTTTAGGCAGTGAACGTGAGCGCATAGTAACAGGTATGATGGCGCCGTTTATGTCCTGCGGTGCACGGCTTCCTGTGTATGCGTTGTTTGCCGCCGCCTTTTTTCCTGAGTCGGGACAGAACCTGGTGTTTTTACTCTATATCATAGGAATATTAGCCGCGGTAGGGACTGGTTTACTCTTGCGCTCGACCTTGCTTCCTGGCAGCAGCAGTGCTGTGGTGATGGAGTTACCGAGTTACGAGAAACCCAAATTTAAGACGGTAATGAACCGTACAGGTAAACGGACCAAGAGTTTCATTCTTGGTGCGGGCAAGACTATCGTTATCGTGGTGACCTTGCTTAACTTCGTCAACGCCATAGGCGTAGATGGTACCTTTGGCCATGAAGATAGCTCAGAGTCCGTGCTCAGCGTTGCCAGCCAGAAAGTGACGCCATTTTTCGGCCCAATGGGAGTGGAGCAAGATAACTGGCCTGCCACTGTGGGGATTATCACCGGGATATTTGCCAAAGAAGCGGTAGTCGGGACTCTTAACAGCTTGTATAGCACAGCTGGCTCGGGTGACGAAGAGCTTGCACCGTTCTCTGAAACACTCAAACAAGCCTTGAGTACTATTCCGGAAAACTTGTTCGGTATCGCACTCGATGATCCCTTGTCGATCTCTGTGGGTGATGTGTCTTCGGTGGAAGCTGCATCGGAAGAGTTAGAGGTGGATACTTCGACCTTCACCGCGCTTCAGGCGGGTTTCTCTGGGATCACGGCAGCCTTTGCCTATTTGTTGTTTATCTTACTCTATACACCCTGTGTCGCGGCGATGGGCGCGTTAGTGGGAGAGTTTGGTGGGCGTTGGGCTGCATTTGCCGGGGTTTGGACTTTTGCCTTAGCTTACGGCACGGCGACTGTCTTCTATCAGGCGGCGACGTTCGGGGAGCACCCGCTTTCATCGAGTCTGTGGATTGGTTTCTTTATCAGTGCGCTGGCTATTTTCTATATTTGGTTGAAGGTGAAAGCCAAACGGACTGAGATGGTCACATTAGATGTAAAAGTGATCACATAACAAGCAAGTCGTAGTCGAATATAATAAAAAAGCAGCGTTTATTCGCTGCTTTTTTATTATATGGTTTTTTGTTGCTGTTTTTTGCTATCAGGCGTTGTATCTGGCACTGAGATAGTAGATTATCTTTCCAATTACATCAAAATATGCCATCCCATAAAGCTAATTGTATATACAAGCAGGCTAATGGTTGGCCAGCGTTCTCTAAGAGGAATCACATGAGCCATGTGGACAGCGAAGTTCGTCCCAGTAACTTCATTCGTAACATCATAGATGAAGACCTTGAAAGCGGTAAGCACACCAGCGTGCATACACGTTTTCCACCTGAGCCTAATGGCTTTCTTCATATTGGTCATGCTAAATCTATCTGCTTAAACTTCGGTATAGCAAAGGATTACAAGGGCCAATGTAACTTACGTTTTGATGATACCAATCCTGAAAAAGAAGATATCGATTATGTTCATTCGATTCAGGACGATGTGAAGTGGTTGGGTTTCGAGTGGTCTGGAGATATTCGCTACTCGTCTAATTACTTCGATCAGCTACACGGCTATGCTGTTGAGCTGATCACTAAGGGCTTAGCTTATGTCTGCTTCCTAAACAGTGAAGAGACTCGTGAGTATCGCGGTACATTGAAAGCACCGGGTAAGAACAGTCCTTATCGTGAGTCTTCAGCGGCTGAGAACCTTGAGTTGTTTGAGAAGATGCGTAGGGGTGAGTTCAAAGAGGGTGAATGTTCACTCAGAGCTAAGATAGATATGGCATCGTCTTTCATGTGTATGCGCGACCCTATCATCTACCGCATTCGTTTCGCTCATCACCATCAAACGGGTGATAAGTGGTGCATCTACCCTATGTACGATTTTACCCACTGTATCTCGGATGCCATCGAGAACATCAGTCACTCTTTATGTACATTAGAGTTTCAAGACAACCGTCGTCTGTACGACTGGGTACTGGATCATTTAGATGATTTTCAGGCGCCTAACAGAACTCGTCAATATGAGTTCTCCAGACTTAATCTTGAATACACCTTGATGTCTAAGCGTAAGCTAAATGACTTGGTTACCCGTGAGCTGGTACATGGCTGGGACGACCCCCGCATGCCTACTCTCGCAGGACTTCGCCGTCGTGGTTATACCGCCGCCTCTATTCGTGAGTTTTGTCTGCGCATTGGCGTGACTAAGCAAGATAATATGGTTGAAGTGGCCATGTTAGATGCCTGTATTCGTGAAGAGTTAAACGATAATGCTCCCCGCGCCATGGCGGTGATCAATCCGGTTAAGGTGATTATCGAAAACTATCCGCAAGGGCAAGTTGAGACTCTTCATGCACCCATTCATCCGAGTAAAGATGAGTTTGGTAAGCGTGAGATAACATTTGGCCGCGAGCTGTTTATCGATGCCGATGATTTTCGTGAAGAAGCCAATAAGAAGTATAAGCGTCTTGTACAAGGTAAAGAAGTGCGCCTTCGTAACGCATATGTCATTAAAGCTGAGCGCTGTGACAAGGATGCAGAAGGTAACATCACCACTATCTACTGTACCTATGATGATGAGACATTAGGTGTAAACCCATCTGATGGCCGTAAAGTGAAAGGTGTTATTCACTGGGTTGAAGCGAGCAGTGCTAAGCCTGCCGAGTTCCGTCTCTACAATCGATTATTTATCGATGCTAACCCTGCAGGGGCTGAAACAGTAGAGGATGTATTAAATCCTGATTCTCTTGTGGTGAAGCAAGGTCTAGTCGAAGCGGGTCTTGTGAATGCTGCAGCGGAAAAAGCCTATCAGTTTGAGCGTGAAGGATATTTCTGTGCAGATAGCAAAGATTCAACGCCAGACAGCTTAGTCTTCAACCTGACGGTAGCGCTGCGAGATTCTTCACAGTAGTTAGTTGATATAAAAATTGATGTATTAAAAAGGCTTTAGGGGAAACCCTAAAGCCTTTTTTGTTGTCCTAGATTCCTAGATTCTATTGATACATAGGGCCAAAACCCATACTCCAGAGGATAACGCTCGATGCCATCAAGGCGACCAGCAGTACCAGGCCAGCAGTGACCACTGAGCTGGCATAGATGAAGCCTTTTTCTTCAGGAATATTCATGATAATAGGGACACCGGTATAGAGCAGATAAACTGAGTAGGCGAGTCCGAAGAAGCCGACGACCATCACAAACCAAATAGCGGGATACAATGCGGCGAGCCCCACCATAAATAATGGGGTTGCCGTGTAAGATGCGAGTTCCAGTGCTTGAGTATAGCTAGGATCAGCATCGAACGTCTTTGCCATCCAAAAAGCCAGATAAGCGAGTGCAAACACACCGGCAATGAGTCCAAAATACATGCCTCCGGACATCAATAGTGCACTTTCTTGTGTTAGAAAGAGTCGATCGCCAACACCTAAGTCCCATCCCAGTTCAGTAGCTGCGATGAAGGTACAGATCACTGGAATGAGTGCAATGAGCAATATGTGGCTCAGACTGCTCTTGAGTGCTTCATGATTCTGCTCAATTGTGTGCCATTCTTCTTTTGGATGTGTGTAGAGTCCCATTAAGTGATTCAATATCATTATAATTATCCTTGTTTAGCTTTAACTTTTGCTCGCCAAACTTCAGACGAGCCTACATGCCTATTGGTCTAATTCCCAAAGACCTTACGGCTCACGATACCCAATGCCAATCAATGCTCTCACTAATGTCTAGCTCATATTTCCAATAATTGCATGGTGTAAGTTTATTTATTGAACAAAACAGGCTCTTAGTCAAGCTGAACTTACCTCATTTGTTAATTATTTGTTTCTAAGTTTGTATTCCTGTTTGTTTGATCGAGTTCAAACTTCTGGATTAATAATTCAGGATAAGAAATAACGATTAAATTGATCCCTCTGCCTACCCGAGTCGATGCTAGAATAATGCACCCATAAAGATGACATTTATTTACTTCGAGAACAGAGTCCATGCAGCAATTGTTAGCCCCGATCCATGATTTTTTAGGATGTGAAACACCAGATGCCTGGATTGAAGTGGCTAAAAAGCCGGAAAGTCTACCTGAGTTACTTATCGATCACTGTAACTGTGAATTAAAAGCGGCGCAGACGGCCATGTTTCTTATTCGGAAATATGCAATCGATAAAGACAGTGGCAAATTGTTACTTCAATGGGCAAAACCCTATGAAGAATTTATCTATCAAAAAGACAGAGACATAGACGCCTTTTTATCTCGTGACAGTAAAAAAAATGATTTTTCCGGGGAGCTAGTCGCTAAACCCGGCTTCGATCATGGCTCCGAACTGATAAGTAAGATGGTTCGTCTTATCAAAGAGGAGTTTCATCATTTCGAGCAGGTGTTAGAGATTATGCAAGCACGAAATATCCCTTACCAGAACATGACAGCGGGTCGTTATGCCAAAGGCATGATGAAGCAAGTCAGGACACATGAGCCAGCAGCCTTAGTCGATAAGCTCATCATAGGCGCCTTTATTGAGGCTAGATCCTGTGAGCGCTTCGCAAAACTGGCGCCCTTTTTAGACGATGAACTCAACCGGTTCTATGTTTCTCTGTTACGCTCAGAAGCGAGACATTATCAAGATTACCTGGTGCTAGCGGAACTGATTCAGGCCAATGCTATGACTAAGAAGAGTGTGCCTGTGAGTGAGCGAATAGCCGTTATCCGCCAGACTGAAGCTGAGCTAATTTTATCTGTCGATCCTGAGTTTAAATTTCACTCTGGCGCACCAGTGACCTAATACCTTTTGAATCTGTTTCGAACTATTGGGGGCGGTTTTTGTAGGGGAGAGAGCCAGTAAAGACTTAACGAAGTCATTACTGGGCTTGAAAGGGCAGGCTGGTTAAGGCTAGATTATCTTTCGACACGCTAAGCACGCTGCCTTGTTCGTACCAGTCACCGACCACAATTCGCAGATTCTCAATTCCAGCCTGATTTTTACCTAAATAATGAATATCGGGTCTATGGGTATGGCCATGGATCATCTGTGTTGCGCCGCAACTATTCATTAGTTGAGTAACGGCATCTTTCTCTACATCCATGATGGTGTAGCTTTTATTCATATTACTCGCCTGACTCTTTGCACGTATCTTGGTTGCAATATTTTGGCGAGTGCGCTTAGGAAGGCGTGAATAGATCCACTTAACCACTGAGTTATTTCTGAAGCGTCTGAATCTTTGGTAGCCCTTATCGAGTGTGCATAGGCTATCGCCATGAAGGAGCACAGTAGCAATGCCATATAGATTAAGGCTATGGAGTTCTGGCAATAAGGTTATGCCAGATCGTGTTGCAAATTGATTACCAATCAGAAAATCTCGATTTCCATGGATATAATAGATAGGCAGGTTTTGTGAGATGCCATGGAGTTTATCGGCTAACTCATTAGCGAAGGGCTCGGCAATATCATCGCCTGTCCAGACTTCAAATAGGTCGCCAAGTATATAGAGCGCTTCGGCATCATCGAGTTGGGTATCGAGAAACTGATTGAAGGCGAGTGTAATATCAGGGCGATCTGCAGATAGATGCAGATCGCCTATAAAAAGTGTGCGCATTAAGCTGATTTATTCGGCAATGGTCACTTTCTCGATAATTACAGCTTCTAGAGGCACATCTTGATGCATGCCCTTGTTACCTGTGTTTACCGCTTTAATCTTGTTGACCACGTCCATGCCGGCACTGATCTTGGCAAATACGCAGTAACCCCAGCCCTGTGCTGTCTCTGATTTGAAATCCAGGAAGGTATTGTCATTGATGTTGATGAAGAACTGAGCCGTTGCCGAATGGGGATCCGATGTTCTGGCCATAGCCACAGTGCCTATCACGTTCGACAAACCATTGTTTGCTTCGTTCTGGATGGTTTCACCGCAAGGCTTCTGCTCCATATCTTCAGTGAAGCCACCACCTTGAACCATGAAACCATCGATAACGCGGTGGAATACCGTACCGTCATAGAAGCCATCTTTAGCATACTTGATAAAGTTTTCGGCAGTTAACTGTGCTTTTTCTGTCTCTAGTTCCAGGGTGATTTCACCATGGTTGGTATGAAGAGTGATCATGATTTGATTCTCACTAAATTTAGCAATAAGAAATTGTGGCAGGATTCTATCGTAATTGCCATTTCGCATAAAGAGCTAGTCGCTAATTTGCTTAAGAGAATAAAAATTTGATTGTCAGAGCGTGTGAGGATAAAACTCGTCCATATACTTGATAAAAAGCCGGGTTTCATGGTGAGAGTCACGTAAAACTGATGGAAGCAACATGGGGGCGATGTTAAACTGTCTAGCTAATTTTTATTGTTTTTTCGTTGAAGAGAGTAGCGATGTTGAAGTTATACAATAGTCTGACCCGCCAAAAAGAGGAATTCAAACCATTACAGCCAGGAAAAATTGGCATGTATGTGTGTGGGATCACCATCTATGACTTATGTCATATCGGTCACGGTCGAACTTTTGTCTCTTTCGATATGATTGTCAGGTATCTGAGATACTCAGGCTATGAGGTGAATTTTCAGCGAAACATTACCGATGTAGATGACAAGATCATCAAGCGCGCGGCTGAGAATAACGAAAGTTGTGAATCTTTGACTGAGCGTTTAATTGGTGAAATGCATCGTGATTTCGATGCGTTAAACATGAAACGCCCAGATTTTGAGCCTAGAGCCACACTACATATGCCTGAAATTATCGATATGGTTGAAAAACTTATCGAGAAGGAACATGCCTATGTATCCGATAATGGCGATGTGCTCTTTAGCGTGTCATCTTTCCCTGAATATGGCCGCCTGTCGGGGCAAAATATTGAGCAGTTGCAAGCCGGTGCTCGCGTCGAAGTCGAAGACACTAAACGCGATCCTATGGATTTTGTGTTGTGGAAGATGTCTAAACCCGGAGAACCGACCTGGGAATCTCCTTGGGGGGCCGGTCGTCCAGGATGGCATATAGAATGTTCGGCAATGAACAGTAAGCACTTAGGTCAACACTTCGATATCCATGGTGGTGGTTCAGATCTTCAGTTTCCACACCATGAGAATGAAATTGCTCAATCTTGCTGTGCCCATGACACACCTTATGTGAATTACTGGATGCACACTGGTATGGTAATGATCGACAAGGAGAAGATGTCTAAGTCATTGAACAACTTCTTCACCATACGTGATGTGCTTAAGCACTATGATGCTGCGACGATTCGCTACTTCCTGTTATCGGGTCATTACCGTAGCCAGCTTAATTATTCGGAAGATAACCTCAAGCAAGCTAAATCTGCACTCGAGCGTTTGTATACTTCACTTAAAGGTTTAGATCTTAGCGTTGAGCCTGCAGATGCCTCCGAATTTGTCGCTAAGTTTAAGGCAGCGATGGATGACGATTTTAATACGCCTGAAGCTTATTCGGTGCTGTTTGAGATGGTGCGTGAGATTAACCGTCTCAAAGGCAGTGACATCGCACAAGCGTCGGCATTGGGGGTTAAGTTAAAAGAGCTGGCCGAGGTATTAGGTCTACTGGAACAAGATGTCGATACCTTCTTCAAGGGGGAGGGCAGTGATGATGAAGTGGCTCAAATAGAGGCCTTGATCGTCGAGCGTAATCGCGCCAGAGCCGAGAAAGATTGGCCTGCTGCCGATGTGGCTCGTGATGGTTTAAATGCTTTAGGCGTTATCTTAGAAGATGGCCCTAGTGGCACCACCTGGCGTAAGAAGTGAAATTACTCTTTCCCATTAAAAAGCCTGCAGATGCAGGCTTTTTTGTGTCTGGAACACTTATGCCACGCCCCATGGATGGAAAGGTGTGGTATTTATGTCTGGAACATTTATGAAGATTTACCAAGGACGGGTATAAACCTTCGCTGTGCCTGGCCATAAATGTTCCATTCATTTATTGGCATTTCCGCTATCCGTGGCAGTCAGAACATTTATGCTTTTTAGAACCTAGAACCTAGAACCTAGAACCTAGAACCTAGAACCTAGAACCTAGAACCTAGAACCTAGAACCTAGAACCTAGAACCTAGAACCTAGAACCTAGAACCTAATAATATCCAAGCCTATAATCTATCTAGACTTTATCGTGATAAGTCTCGGCGGCATATAAAGTGTTCTCCAGCAGGCTGGCTATGGTCATTGGACCGACGCCACCGGGAACCGGGGTGATGAAAGCGGCATTTTCCGCCGCAACGTCATATTGAACATCACCCACTAAGCTGCCATCTTCAAGACGGTTAATCCCCACATCGATAACCAAGGCGCCGGGCTTGATCCAATCTCCAGGAATAAACCCCGGCTTGCCTACTGCGACCACAACCAGATCCGCTTGTCTGACTTTTTGTTCAAGATTGCGGGTGAATCTATGACAGGTGGTGGTAGTACAACCCGCGAGTAACAATTCAAGTGTCATAGGGCGACCCACTATGTTCGAGGCTCCCACTACGATAGCGTCTAAACCGAAGGTATCAACGCCAGTAGACTTAATCAGTGTCATGATCCCCATAGGTGTACATGAACGCAATACCGGAATGCGCTGAGCCAGACGGCCAACGTTATAGGGATGGAAACCATCAACATCTTTATCGGGTCTGATACGCTCGATGACCTTCGACTCTTCGATATGCTTAGGCAGAGGCAGTTGCACTAATATACCATCGATAGATGAATCGTTATTACACTCATCAATTAGCGCCAACAACTCCTCTTCAGACGTGCTGCTGTCTAAGTCATATGAGCGGGAAAGAAATCCGACCTCTTCGCAGGCGCGTCTCTTGCTGCCAACATAAACTTGAGACGCTGGATCTGCGCCGACTAAGATCACCGCTAAACCTGGAGCTCTCTGTCCTGCCTCTTTACGGGCGGTTACTTTTTCTTTTAGCTGTGTTCGAATGGATTGAGCGATCGCTTTGCCATCGATTCTTTGAGCTGTCATTGGGGTTGGATATCCTTTAATGGAGCGCGATAATGAAAACGGCGCCATTTTAACAGGACAAGGCTTGAGTGTCATTTATTAAGCTGTACAACAATCAGTTCTAAAATACGGATAATTTGAGTGGTTTTAGACCCGATAGTTTGTAAAGTAACCAAGCTCACTTTCTTTATAAAAAAACCGTTGACGCATGTCAGGCTAGGGGCTAAGATGCGCTCCGTTCTCAACGAGAAGCTAGATTGTTCTCGAGGTTAGCAGAAGATTGAATGTTTCTCCCAATTATAAACATTCTTTAAAATTTTCAAATGATAGACCTTCGGTGATTAGCGCAGCCGCTTTAGCATCCTTGTTTAGGATAAGAAGTGGAACAGAGGAACTCTGGTGTTGATTGCAGATAAAGTAAAAGTTGATTTTCGGTGATTAGCGCAGCCCGGTAGCGCATCTGGTTTGGGACCAGAGGGTCAGAGGTTCGAATCCTCTATCACCGACCAAATTTATTAAAGTAGGTTGTTAACCTTCCTGCTTTAAGGTCGAATAGGAACAGAGGCTAAGAGCTTCGAATTCTCACTCTTTATGAAAGAGAGTGGCCGACCAATTATATATTTATCTGAACACCAAGCAGATAAATGAAAGATACGTCTTTCAACGCTTATTCAGGATGTGAGAATTATCACTTTCGAAGCGCCCGTAGCTCAGTTGGATAGAGCACCCGCCTTCTAAGCGGGTGGCCGCAGGTTCGAATCCTGCCGGGCGCACCATATCAGTGGTGATTGTAGCTCAGTTGGTAGAGCCCCGGATTGTGATTCCGGTTGTCGTGGGTTCGAGCCCCATCAGTCACCCCATTTCTTTCAGAAGAAAGTAGAAAAGCGACCTTAGGTCGCTTTTTTTACGCCTGTAATTCGTGTTTTAAGGTCGACTCTGGGATAAAGCGTGGCTATAATGTCGCGTCTTGATAATTCTCAACTATGAGTGATTAGAGCCGGAATTCAGTTGTGATGGGCTTTCTAGTCAAATTTTAAGATCAAGAAACGAATACTTTAATAGTTGATCATTCGACTATTACAAAGGATGTAAGACTTATTTCGAGGTAAAACAATGCAAGTTTCTGTTGAAACAACTCAAGGCCTAGAGCGTCGCCTAACTATTTCTGTTCCTGCTGAGCAGATTGAAAAAACCGTTAATGAAGCATTAAAGAGCGAAGCAAAGCGTGCTCGTCTTCCTGGTTTCCGTCCAGGTAAGGTGCCAGTTAGTGTCATTAACAAGCGTTATGGCAAGGCTATCCGTCAAGATATCACCGGTGAAGTGATGCAGCGTAATTTCGTTGAAGCTATTGTTGCTGAGAAATTAAACCCAGCTGGCGCACCGACTTTCATACCTGGTGAGTCAGATACCGATAACTTCCAGTTTGTAGCGACTTTCGAGATCTACCCAGAAGTAGAACTAAAGGGTCTTGATGCAATCGTAGTTGAGCAACCAACTGCTGAAGTCACAGATACTGATGTTGACGCTATGATTGAAACATTGCGTAAGCAACACGCTACTTTTGAAGCTGTAGAGCGTGAAGCTGCTGATGGCGACAAGGCGATGATCAACTTCGTGGGTTCAGTTGACGGTGAAGAGTTTGAAGGCGGTAAAGCCGAAAACTTCGAACTACAACTTGGTAGCGGCCGCATGATCCCTGGCTTCGAGTCTGGTGTTGAAGGTCATAAAGCGGGTGAAGAGTTCGATATCGATGTCACTTTCCCTGAAGATTACCATGCTGAAAACTTGAAAGGTAAAGTTGCTAAGTTCATTATCACATTGAACGAAGTTCAAGCGGCTAACCTTCCTGAAGTTAACGATGAGTTTGCTAAGCTATTCGGTGTGACCGAAGGTGGTCTGGAAGCGCTTAAAGCTGAGATCAGCAAGAACATGGGTCGTGAACTTGAGCAAGCACTTAAAGCCAGTGTTAAAGAGCAAGTACTTAAAGGTCTACTTGAGCAGAATGAAATCGGCCTGCCTAAGTCGCTTATCGATGGCGAAGTTGAAGTATTGCGTAAGCAAGCGATGCAGCGTTTCGGTGATCAAGCTGCTAACATGCCTGAGCTACCTGCAGACCTATTCACTGAGCAAGCAGAACGTCGCGTAAAAGTTGGCTTACTACTTGGTGAAGTGATCAAGACTAACGAGCTTAAAGCTGAAGACGAACGTGTTCAGGCGCTTATTGCTTCTATGGCTTCAGCTTACGAAGATCCAAGTGAAGTTGTTGAATATTACAAGGCTAATCAAGAGATGATGCAGAACATGCGTAATGTCGCTCTTGAAGAGCAAGCGGTTGAAGCTTTGTTAAAAACTGCCAAAGTGACTGAAAAAGCAGTTAACTTTGAAGAATTTATGAACAAGGCTACACAACAAGGCTAAGCTTAGCTTGACTTAAATGGTGATTAACCATTTATAATGGCTCGTATGAGGTTCCTCATGCGAGCCGTTTTTATTTAGGGATTATAAATAATGCAAAATGCACCAGAATCAGTATTAAATGCACTAGTGCCTATGGTAGTTGAACAAACTGCCAAGGGTGAACGCTCGTACGATATCTATTCTCGCCTATTAAAAGAGCGTATCATCTTCCTGGTTGGTCCAGTTGAAGAGCATATGGCTAATCTTGTCGTCGCACAATTACTGTTTTTGGAGTCAGAGAGCCCTGATAAGGATATTTTCCTGTATATTAACTCTCCAGGCGGCTCTGTTACTGCCGGAATGGCGATCTACGATACTATGCAATTCATCAAGCCGGATGTCAGTACAGTCTGTATTGGACAAGCTGCTAGCATGGGGGCGTTTCTTCTTGCTGGGGGCGCTGCAGGTAAGCGTCATTGTTTGCCAAACTCCAGAGTGATGATCCATCAGCCATTGGGTGGCTTTCAGGGGCAAGCCTCTGATATCGCCATTCATGCTCAGGAGATATTGGGCATCAAGGATAAGTTAAACCAGATGCTGGCTGAGCACACGGGCCAACCACTGGAAGTGATTGAACGTGATACGGATCGTGATAACTTCATGAGTGCCAATCAAGCGGCAGAATATGGAATCGTCGATTCAGTGATGAGTAAACAGGGCTGATTTTTGTCTTTGGCTGAGCTATGCTGAGTAGTAAGGCGATAAGTAGATTTAAGTAGTGCAGACTGCGCAAGAGGTAGTGTAATGAGCGACAACAAAAGTACCGGTGACAGTGGGAAACTACTGTACTGCTCTTTTTGTGGAAAGAGTCAACATGAGGTTCGTAAACTCATCGCTGGCCCTTCAGTATATGTTTGTGATGAGTGTGTTGAGCTCTGCAACGATATTATTAGGGAAGAGATCAAAGAGATTTCACCGAAGCAAGATCAGGACAAATTACCGACACCACATGAGTTAAGAGCTCATCTGGATGATTATGTGATTGGGCAAGATAAGGCGAAGAAGGTCCTGTCTGTCGCGGTATATAACCACTATAAGCGATTAAAAAATTCGAGTCCTAAAGATGGTGTCGAACTCGGCAAGAGTAATATCTTGCTGATTGGCCCAACGGGTAGCGGTAAGACATTACTCGCCGAGACATTTGCGCGTTTTCTGGATGTGCCATTTACCATGGCCGATGCAACCACATTAACCGAGGCTGGTTATGTAGGTGAAGATGTCGAGAATATCATTCAGAAGCTGCTACAAAAATGTGATTACGACGTCGAGAAGGCGCAGCGCGGTATTGTCTACATCGATGAGATAGATAAGATCAGTCGTAAGTCTGATAACCCATCGATCACTCGCGATGTGTCCGGTGAAGGTGTTCAACAGGCACTGCTCAAGCTGATAGAAGGCACCGTTGCTTCTGTACCACCTCAGGGAGGACGTAAGCATCCTCAGCAAGAATTCTTACAGGTCGACACCTCTAAGATTCTGTTCATTTGTGGTGGCGCCTTTTCTGGTCTCGAGAAAGTTATCGAGCAGCGTAGCCATAAAGGCAGTGGTATTGGCTTTGGCGCTCAAATTAAGGGCGAAGATGATAAAGCCACTATCTCTGAGATCCTGATGCAGGTTGAGCCGGAAGATCTGGTCAAATATGGTCTGATCCCTGAGTTTATCGGCCGTCTTCCTGTTCTGTCGACATTGGCAGAGCTCGATGAAGAGGCCTTGGTGCAAATTTTGTCTGAACCTAAGAACGCCTTGACTAAACAGTTTGCAGCACTGTTTGAGATGGAAGGCGTAGAGCTTGAGTTCAGAGCTGATGCACTCAAAGCCATTGCAGCTAAGGCGATGACCCGTAAGACTGGTGCTCGTGGATTACGCTCAATCGTTGAAGGTATCTTACTCGATATCATGTATGACCTACCTTCCTCAGATGATGTTGCTAAAGTTGTGATAGATGAATCTGTCGTTAAAGGTGAATCTAGCCCTATACTCATCTATGAGAATAGTGAGCCTAAGGCTGCAGGCGCAGAGTAAGTTTCTCAGAAACAGACTCATCAGAATTGAAAGGGAGCCCATATGGCTCCTTTTTTATTCGCTCAGTTTATATATTTGTTGTTAGCCATTGAAACCAATCAATTCATCCCAATATAATCATTAGTATTATCATCAAACGGAATCGAGCTATGACACAAGAGAGTGAAGCGCGAATCGAACTACCCGTACTACCACTAAGAGATGTGGTGGTTTATCCCCATATGGTAATTCCGTTATTCGTAGGACGGGAAAAATCTATTCGTTGCCTGGAATCGGCGATGGAGCAAAACAAACAAATTATTCTGGTTGCCCAGCGCGATGCTGAGCTCGATGACCCAAGCATTGATGACATTTTTGAAGTGGGTACAGTCGCTTCAATTTTACAGTTGTTGAAGTTACCCGATGGCACAGTAAAAGTACTGGTTGAAGGTGGTAAGCGCGCGCGCATCGAGAAATATTCAGACGAGGAATCTTTCTTTGTCGCCACGGCTCAATACCTGGAATCTGAGCCAATGGTTGAGAAAGAGGAAGAGGTGTTGGTTCGTTCTGCCGTTGGCCAGTTTGAGGGCTACATCAAGCTGAATAAGAAGATCCCACCTGAGGTGTTAACGTCACTGTCGGGGATCGAAGAAGCCGCACGTCTTGCCGATACCATGGCGGCCCATATGCCACTTAAGCTCGAAGATAAGCAATCTGTGCTTGAGATGGTCGATGTTGCCGAACGTCTCGAGTATTTGATGGCCATGATGGAGTCCGAAATTGATCTGTTACAGGTTGAGAAGCGGATCCGTTCTCGAGTCAAGAAGCAGATGGAGAAGAGTCAGCGCGAGTATTACCTCAACGAGCAGATGAAGGCGATTCAAAAAGAGTTGGGGGACATCGATGAGTCTCACGATG
This sequence comes from Shewanella sp. YLB-07, assembly GCF_009377275.1. Taxonomy (NCBI): domain Bacteria; kingdom Pseudomonadati; phylum Pseudomonadota; class Gammaproteobacteria; order Alteromonadales; family Shewanellaceae; genus Shewanella; species Shewanella sp. YLB-07. Next base: position 572,821 of record NZ_VOQB01000002.1, read on the forward strand.
AATTTGAAACCTTAGCCAAGAAGATTGAAGAAGCTAAGATGCCGGAGGAAGCCAAAGAGAAGGCGATCGCTGAGCTCAATAAATTGAAGATGATGTCGCCCATGTCGGCTGAAGCTACGGTTGTTCGTAGCTATGTCGATTGGATGATCTCGGTTCCTTGGCGTCAACGTTCTAAAATTAAACGTGACTTGGCCAAGGCACAAGATGTGTTAGACGCTGATCATTTTGGTTTGGAAAAAGTCAAAGAACGCATTTTAGAGTACTTGGCGGTTCAGAGCCGAGTCAAGCAGCTTAAAGGTCCAATTCTTTGTTTAGTGGGACCTCCAGGCGTGGGTAAAACCTCATTAGGACAGTCGATTGCTAGGGCAACCGGGCGCAAGTATATTCGTGTCGCCTTGGGTGGCGTACGTGATGAGGCCGAGATCCGCGGTCATCGTCGTACTTATATTGGCTCTATGCCGGGCAAAGTCATCCAGAAAATGTCTAAAGTAGGGGTTAAAAATCCGCTGTTCCTGCTCGATGAGATAGATAAGATGAGCAGCGATATGCGTGGCGATCCAGCGTCGGCTCTGTTAGAGGTGCTAGATCCTGAGCAGAATTCGACCTTTAGTGATCACTATTTAGAAGTGGATTACGATCTGTCCGATGTGATGTTCGTTGCGACCTCGAATTCGATGAATATCCCTGGCCCACTACTTGACCGTATGGAAGTCATTCGTCTATCGGGTTACACCGAAGATGAGAAACTTAATATTGCTAAGCAACACTTGTTGCCTAAGCAAATCGAACGTAACGGCCTCAAAATCAAAGAAGTGACAGTTCATGATAGTGCCATCATAGGTATCATTCGTTATTACACACGTGAAGCGGGTGTGAGATCGCTTGAACGTGAACTATCAAAAATCTGTCGTAAAGTGGTTAAGCGTATCTTGCTCGACAAGACGCTTAAGCATGTTGACGTGGATCAGGATAACCTAAAATCATTTTTGGGTGTGCAGCGTTGTGACTATGGTAAAGCAGAGTCCAATAACCAGATCGGTCAAGTGACTGGGTTGGCATGGACTGAAGTCGGTGGTGATTTGCTCACTATTGAGGCCACCTCGGTACCGGGTAAAGGTAAGCTAAGTTACACAGGCTCACTCGGTGATGTTATGCAGGAGTCAATTCAAGCTGCGATGACAGTGGTCAGAGCTCGTGCAGAACAGTTAGGCATCAATCCTGATTTCTATGAGAAACGTGATATCCATGTTCATGTGCCAGAAGGGGCAACACCGAAAGATGGGCCTTCTGCTGGTGCGGCTATGTGTACCGCATTGGTTTCTAGCCTAACGGGGAACCCTGTACGTGCCGATGTCGCCATGACAGGTGAAATCACCCTACGTGGTGAGGTATTGCCTATCGGTGGATTGAAGGAAAAGTTGCTTGCTGCCCACCGAGGTGGAACTAAAGTCGTGTTGATTCCAAAGGAAAATGAACGAGATTTGGAAGAGATCCCTGCAAACGTAGTCGCCGACTTGAAAATTTATCCGGTGCGCTGGATCGATGAAGTGTTAAAATTGGCGCTAGAGCGACCAATTGAAGGCTTCGAAGTCGTTAAAAACACGGGTTAACGCAAAAATTGCCCCTTTGTAGTAAAAAAATTGCAAAAAGGGGCTTTTTAAACTCGCTAGCTGTGGTAGCCTAGGTTGGTGGATAGCCCATTCTTCTCAAGCCCTTATGGCTACTGGTTTTGAGCTATTTCCAATTATATTTATCTTGCTTTTCCTACTGAGCTTGAGTTTTAAATTCAAGCTTGTTATAAAAGCCACCGCAGACCGCTCTAGCAAAGGATTTGGTTGCGGTGCAAAAATTACATTCAAGGGGATGACATGAACAAATCTGAACTAATCGAGAAAATCGCTTCTGGTGCTGACATTTCTAAAGCGGCTGCTGGCCGTGCATTAGATTCTTTCATCGGCGCAGTCACTGACGGCCTTAAAGATGGCGATAAGATTTCTCTTGTTGGTTTTGGTACTTTTGAAGTGCGTCAACGTGCTGAGCGTACTGGTCGCAACCCACAGACGGGTGCAGAGATCAAGATTGCTGCAGCAAACATTCCTGCATTCAAAGCAGGTAAAGCTCTAAAAGACGCTGTAAACTAAGATCCGTTTTACCACTCTTTTTAAAAGAGTTTCGTAAGATACAAGCACTGCTTTAGCGGTGCTTTTACGAATAATGAGTATGACAGGCATTCAGTAGCATAGGTTGCTAATGACCTCAAGTTTACGAAAAGGCGCATCTCAAACGTGATGCGCCTTTTTATTTTTTAATCGCAACGAGCGAGAGAACAGATGTTAGAGAAGATTCGCGAAGGCTCACAGGGCGTGATTGCAAAAAGCATTCTGGTTCTAGTAATACTTTCCTTTGCATTTACTGGTGTAAGTAGTTACTTAGGATCATCGACAGAGGCAGCAGCTGCCACTGTTAATGGTGAAGATATCAGTGAGTCAGCCTTGGAACAAGCCTACCAAAGTGAACGTGCTCGATTAGAGCAGCAACTGGGTGAAATGTTCCAAGCGCTAGCCGCAGATGATACTTATCTGGCAAGTGTAAAGCAAAGCGTGTTAGAACGTTTGGTCGCAGAAAAGTTACTCGATCAAACCGCCACTGAACTTGGTTTGCGAGTATCAGATCAGCAGATTAAGAATGCCATCATGACTGAGCCTGCATTTCAGACCGATGGTCAATTCGATAACGACCGTTATCTGGCCATTTTGCGTCAGTTAGGCTATCAGGCGAATACGTTCAGGAATATGATGCGGACCGATATGACCCGCCGTCAGCTTGTTGCTTCTCTGGTCGGTTCTGAATTTGTGCTTCCTGGTGAAACCAGTTATTTGGCAGGTATTCAGGGGCAGACCCGCGATATTCGTTATCATATTGTAGATGCAAGCCCATTTGTAGCCGATGCTGAAGTGACTGATGAACAGGCGCAAGCATTTTTTGATGCGAATCTTGCACAATTCATGAGTCCTGAGACTATGAGTCTCGAATACATTGAGCTTAATGCTACTGATATGGCTAACGATGTGGCAGTGACCGATGCAGAGGCTCAAGCCTATTATGATGAGAATAAGCAGCAGTATCTAAAGGCTGAGAAACGCCTTGCTGCACATATTCTCGTTAACCTTGGCGATGATGAGTCAGCATCAAAAGCTAAGGCCGAAGCTATCTATTCCAAGCTCCAAGCTGGTGAAGATTTTGCTGAACTTGCCAAAACTGAGTCTGAAGACACTTTCAGTGGCGAGCAGGGTGGTCAATTAGATTGGTTTGAACAAGGCGTCATGGAGCCAGCTTTCGATGATGTGCTTTATTCACTGTCAAAAGGTTCATATTCGACTGTGGTGAAGACAAGCTTTGGTTATCATATCATCAAGCTACTCGACGTCCAGCCAGGGGCCGAAGCACCTTTTGCTGATGTTAAAGATAAGATTATTGCTCAGCTGAAAGATAAGGCAGCGGTCGACACTTATTATGGTTTGCAGCAGACACTTGCCGATGTGACCTATGAAGTGCCTGATACCTTGAGTGAAGCTGCGAGTGAGCTTGGAGTTGAAGTCATGACTTCACCCGTGTTTACTCGCTCTAATGCACCGGCACCGTTCGATAACCCAGATGTGTTGAAGGCGGCTTTTTCTACCAACGTATTGCTAGATGGAATGAACAGCGATGTGATTGAGATAGACGCTAACCATGCCATGGTTATCCGCATCAAGTCTCACACTACTGCGGGTACTGTCGATTTCGCTAAGGTAAAAGCCGGTATTGTTGAGCGTTTGAAGCAGGAGCAAGCTAATGAAGTGGCTCGTGAGAAGGCTCAAACCTTAATGAGTGCTTTCCCTGACGCCGAGTCGAGCACTGAGTTTGTAACTAAGGCAAAACTTGGACGTTTCGAACAAGGTATCGATGCCTCTATCACCAGCAAAGCATTCCAGATGGCTCAACCTGCTGATTCAGCCGTTGTCGATACAGTGGCGCTTGCCAATGGTTATGCCGTTATCGTGCTAGACAAGGTTAATCTTGCTGAAGGTATCGATGACAACTTACTGGGTGCTCTTGAACAACGTCTGAGCGCACAATACAGTGAAGGTGATTACCGCGCACTGATTGCGACATTAAAAGCCAAAGGCGATGTGGTATACAGCTCTACGCAGTAATGAACGCATTGTGAGTTTACTCACTTAAATTAAAGGTCAGCATCAGCTGACCTTTTTTATGTCCGGAACACTTATGAAGATTTACTAGGGATGGGTATAAATCTTCGTTATGTCTGGAAGATTTATGCCAACCCCCATGGATGGAATAGGGCTGGTATTTATGTCTGGCCATAAATGTTCCATTCATTCATGGCAGTCAGAAAATTTATGCTTTTTAGAACCTAGAACCTAGAACCTATAGGCACAGCCAATTTAAGTAAAAAAAATGCATCACTTCAAAGTGATGCATTTTTTAAAGACTTAACTTATTTGGGATGACAAACACCCCATAAGTATTTGTCTAAATCTGTTCGACGTCGAAGTTAACTTCTGGATTAACATCTAGTTCATAATCCACAGACTCAATACCGAAGCCGAATAGCTTGAGGAATTCATCCTTATACTCACGGTAATCGGTAAGCTCAGCCAAGTTTTCAGTGGTGACTAATGGCCATTGTTCGCGACAATGCTGCTGGATCTCTTCTCTTAGCTCCCAGTCATCGAGACGTAAGCGGTTAGCGTCATCAACTTGTGGCGCCTCACCATCTTCACGATACAGACGCTCAGTGAACATGCGGTTGATCTGTTCCATACAGCCTTCATGTAGGCCTTCTTCGCGCATCTTTTTAAATACCATGGCGATATATAGAGGCATGACCGGAATAGCCGAGCTGGCTTGAGTGACTACGCTCTTAAGTACGGCGACATTTGCGCTACCACCTGTGATAGATAATTTCTCATCTAATGCTTTAGCCGCGCGGTCAAGATCCATTTTGGCTTTACCCAGGGCGCCATGCCAGTAGATAGGCCAAGTCAATTCTGTGCCGATATAGCTATAGGCGACGGTCTTGCAACCATCGGCCAGTACCCCAGCCTCAGATAACGCTGCTAGCCACAGCTCCCAGTCTTCACCACCCATGACTGTCACTGTGTCTTGGATCTCTTGCTCGCTGGCAGGCTCTACACTGGTCTCGATAATAAGATCTTTATTAGTGTCTACTGCGGTAGCGGTATACGTCTCGCCAATAGGCTTGAGCGCTGAGCGGATAAGCTCACCCGAATCGGGTAATTTACGCACTGGAGAGGCTAAAGAGTAGACCACCATATCGACTTGGCCCAAGTCGGCTTTAATAATGTCGATGGCTTTTTGTTTAGCTTCATGACTGAATGCATCACCATTGAGGCTCTTAGAGTACAAACCATCGGCTTTGGCAAACCTATCGAAGGCTGCAGAGTTATACCAGCCGGCAGTGCCTGACTTTCTTTCAGTCCCTGGTTTTTCGAAGAAGATACCTAGAGTGGCTGCGCCACTGCCGAAGGCGGCAGCAATACGAGAAGATAGACCATATCCACTTGAAGAGCCGATAACTAAAACTTTCTTAGGGCCGTTTTTTAAGCTTCCCTTTGCCTTAGTGATATTGATCTGTTCGAGTACATTAGCTTCACAACCAACAGGATGAGTAGTGGTGCATATAAAGCCACGTGTTTTAGGTTTGATTATCATGTTTCAGCTTCTCTTTAAAAAGTGACGATAGGATAATTAATCAAGAGCCAAATGGCACTGATTATTCCTGATTTTCTTTAAAAATGGCCAGTGGTAAGAGCAGTTTACTGGATTTAAATATCGTTTAAGACGGTTAATCTTGATGGTTAAGCATGGATGAACTGACTATACCCTATGGGTTAACCATGCTTCTTGAGTGTCCTGTTGTGTCGTTTCTGACTAAACAGAGTTAGCTCCTGGATCAGACGTTGAGTATATTCATGTTTTGGTGCATTGAATAATTCTTCTGTTGTCGCTTTCTCAACCATCTCCCCATGATGAAGCACCATCACCTTATCGCTAAAGTGACGAATGATGCTGAGGTTATGCGACACGAAAATATAAGACAATCCCATCTCTTTTTGAAGTTTTAACAGTAAGTTGAGAATTTGCGATCGGACCGAAAGGTCAAGGGCGGTGAGCGCTTCATCCGCTATGATTATTTTGGGGTCCAACATCAGCGCACGGGCAACGGCAACGCGTTGCTTCATCCCCTCTGAAATCATGTGAGGATAGAAATCCGCGTGTTCGGGTAACAGACCCACCTTTCTGAGTTTATCAACGACTTGTGCTCTACGCTGTCTGGCATCGAGTTTGGTATTAAACTTGAGTGGTTCATCGAGTAAATCCCCGATTGTCAATTTAGGATTCAGTGATGTGTTGGGGTCTTGAAAAATCATCCTGATGAGTTTACATCTCTGCTTTAGGTTTCTTTTTTCCAGCGCTTCACCTTCGAAATAAATCTCGCCACTACTGCGGACTTCGGCGCCAACGAGTATCCTTGCCAGGGTGCTCTTTCCCGAACCAGCTTCGCCAACAATCGCTAAGGTTTCACCAGTATTGAGCTCAAAGGAGACCGGAGACAAAGCTTGATTATACTCACGTTTAAACCCTTTGTAGCCTGCATAGAAACGCTTACTTAGGTTGTTAACTTGAAGCAGTGGTGTCTTCATTACATGTTTCTTCTTGGTAAGGGAAATGACAGGCAAAATAGCGATTTTTTTTATGACTTAAATTAGGACGGATCACGCATTTCTTTTCGGCGCGTGGGCACCTTGGACCGAGTCGGCAACCTATGGGAAGATGTTGCAGTGCAGGTGCTGAGCCTGGTAGTGTGCGCATGATCGATTTGTGAGCGATTTGTCCCGTGTGGTCCGGAATATTATTAAGCAGTGTTTTAGTGTATGGATGATAAGGATGGGCTAAAATTTCAGCCGTAGGGCCTGACTCCATGATTTGTCCACAATACATTACCGACAGTTGATCACACCAGATTGATAAGGTCTCGAGCTCATGACTGATCAACAGAATGGATACATCCTGTAGCTGGTTTAATTTAGTCAGCAGGCGAAAGATCTGCGCCTGTGTGTCCATCTCCATGGAATTGGTTGGCTCATCGGCTATTAATAGCCTAGGTTGGTTGGCAATAGCCATGGCTATCATCACCTTTTGACACTCGCCTTCGGATAGCTCCCAGGCATAACTGGCCATGACTTTTTGTGTGTCCTTGATGCCAACCTTATGCAGCCATTTTTTGGCGGTCTTCCTTTTATCTGCGTTGCGTCGCCAGAAAGGCAGTTTTTTATTTTCTGGCATAGCTTCAACAAGCTGAGTGCCGACACAAATAACAGGATCTAGGCTGCTGGATGGGTCTTGAAATATCATGGCCATTTCGCTTCCCATCAGGTTGCGTCGCTGCTTCGAACTCATCTCTAACAGATTGTGTCCATCCCACAACATGCGATCGGCCTTGATCGTCCAGTTATGGCCTGGAATCCCTAAGATAGCTCGAGCTAATAAGCTGCGGCCAGAACCGGACTCTCCAACTAAGCCGTGAATTTCAGCCGGGTTGATGGTTAAGCTGACTCTATCCAGTGCCTTGACGCGCCCGTGAGGGGTGTCTAGTTCAATGGTGAGGTTACGAATATCGAGTAAAGGCATAATCAGGTATCAACATTAATTATTGATCGGCGACAGTGCAGATCGTAAGCCGTCACCGACTAAGTTAATGGCTAGGACACAGCACAAGATGGCAATGCCGGGTATCGTCACAGTCCATGGGGCGGTTAACAGGTTATCCATTCCCTGGGATACCATGGCGCCCCATTCAGGGCTCGGGGCTTGTGCGCCTAAGTTTAAGAAGCCCAGCGCGGCGATATCTAAAATGGCTGCCGAGATCCCTAAGGTGGTTTGTATGATTAATGTGTCCCATATATTTGGCATGATGACATACCAGAAAATTTGAAACTGATTCGCACCATCGAGTTTTGCCGCTGTGACATACTCTTTTTGCAACTCTTCATGAATGGCTTGATGAATGGCACGGACAAACTGAGGCGTAAGCGCAATGCCCACGGCCCAAAAAACGTTTTCTAATCCCGGTCCCATCACTGCGACTACTAATATCGCCATTAGCAGAGAGGGGATTGACAACAAGGCATCGAGCAGGTGACTGAGAATACTTGATTTTAGCCCTTTCATCATGCCTGAGATTGAACCGATAATAAAACCGAGAATCAATGATGCGAGGACTATGCCTAAGGCCATACCGAAGGTTAAGTGAGCGCCATGGAGCAGGCGACTGAAAATATCGCGACCTAAATCGTCGGTACCAAGGAAGTGCTCTACTGTTCCGGCTGCATCCCAGGATGGTGCCAACAAGAGTGCGTGTGGATCTTGCTGCTCCGGAGCATAGGGGGCGATAAGCGGACCAAATAGGGCCAGCAATAAGAAACAAATCACAGTCCATAATCCAGCAAAAGCGAACGGATTATCTGAAAAAGCATGCCAGAATCTGCGCATTGGAGAGGGTATCTCATCTTCCTGATAGATCTTAATTTGCGGCATAAAGCTCTTTCCTGCTTAGGGGGTTGATTGCCGTATGAAGGACTTCAATCATGATACTTAAAAATATGATGATCAAGGCAACTGCTAACACACCGCCTTGGATTACTGTGTAATCCCTTTGATAGATGCCCGAGACTAACCAGGCTCCTACACCTGGCCATGAGAAGATGACTTCAACAACCATGGCATAGCTGGCGAATGTGCCTAACATGAGACCTAGATTTTTCAGCACAGGTATCAAGGCGTTGGGAAGGGCATGACGTAACACTATGTGACTGGTATGTAGGCCTCTGGCCTCTGCCGCCTTAATGTAGGTCTTATCCATGATGGATATGATCGCCGAGCGTGTGCTTCTCAGCACCACAGTGAATGGGAGTACGGCCAGTGTAACAGCGGGCAATATGATGTGCTGCAGGGCATCGATAAAGGCTGAGTCTGCATAGGGTGAATCTGAAACAAGCGTGTCAATCAGCACAAATCCTGTGACAGGGGCAATTTCATAGAGCAAGTTTAGCTGACCAGAGATGGGCAACCAGCCCAGTTGTACACCAAACCAGAGTGATAAGGTTAAACCCAGCCAAAAAACAGGAATAGAATATCCAGTTAAGGTGATGGTCATTATGGTGTGTTGGGTGATCTTGTTTTTACTCATCGACGCCAAAACGCCAAGGGGTATACCGAAAAGCAGTGCTAACATTGCAGCGACAATAGCCAGTTCGAATGAGGCGGGTAATACTGCCGCTAGCTCATCTGTCACTGGTTGCTGTGATGTAGCTGAAATCCCCAAATTACCCGTTAACCTTTGCTGAAGATATCCAATAAATTGGCCGAATTGGTTGCTCTCGAGTCGATAATCTTGATCGATTTGTGCGATCTGTTCGACTGTTGGCGCATGTATGCCGGTCAGCGAAAACCGTATCTCGACTGGGAAGTGGTGTGTGGCGATAAACAGCACCGCGAGTAGTACCAAGGATGTGGCCACAAACAGATTCATTCTACGTAACAGATATCGAGCCATTATCTTACCTCCTCAATAGTCATCATATCCCTATGGCGATCGGCATTAAAGGATATTCCACCAAATGGAGTGAGCTGGCTATTATCTATTCCTTTTTTCTTCAAAATAAGTCGGGTCGCATGGGCAAAGGGCAGCATAGGTAGCTCTTGTGCAAATAGAGCCTCGGCCTCTTGGTAGAGGGCTTTACGTTCTTTTTTTGAAGTGATTGATTTTGCTTTAAAGAGAATCTCATCGAATTTTGGGTTACACCAACGGGAGCGATTACTGTTCGACAGTACGGATGCGCAGCTGAGGATCGGAGTAAAGAAGTTGTCTGGATCGCTGTTATCGGCATTCCAACCTATAAGCACAGAGTCGTAGCTCCTTTGACTTAATTTCTGGTTGAATACACTCCAATCATAGCTAACGATATTGACCTTAACGCCGATGTCAGCCAGGTCCGCCTGAATGAGTTCAGCCGTTTTATGAGCGTTAGGGTTGTATATACGCGCGACGGGCATGGCCCAGATATCGATAGCGAGATTTTTTATGCCTGCTTCTCTTAAGAGTTGTCTGGCTTTCTCGGGATTATAATCTACCAGGCTTTGATTTTTCGAATATGCCCAGGACATTGGCGGGAGCATGCCCGTGGAGCCAACAGCTGTCTTCTGGTAAACCGCTCTGAGAATATTATCCCTGTCTACGGCGTGGGCTAGGGCTCTGCGTACTCTGACATCATTAAAGGGGGCTTTTTGAGTATTAAACGCCCAAAATGCGACATTAAATCCAGGCAGTGAATCTACTTCTAGTTCATCATGTTCGAAAACAACCGAGAGCTCACCAGCCTTTGGGAGGGCGGAGACACTGCAATCTCCTGTGATGAGTTTAGCCAGTCTGGTGGTACTCTTAGGAGTGATATCAAACACTAACAGTTCTGCGCTGGGTAAGCGTCGCCAATAATCCTCATTACGATGGTAGCGTATATAGTCGTTTTTGACATATTTCACCAGCTGAAAAGGTCCAGTGCCGACGGGCTCTCGGTCAATTTTTTCTGATTCACCTTTTTCAACCAAGGTATCTGCATATTCGGCCGACAAGATAACGGCAAACCCAGATGCTAAGTTGGCGAGAAAAGAGGCATCTTTATGCTTTAGATGGAAGGCGACTTCATAGTCAGACAGTTTTTCAATTGATTCGATCTGTTTATCGAAGCCTATGCTCTGAAAAAACGGGTATCCCGTCTTGGAGATATGATGAAATGGGTGGGATGAATCGATAACCCTGTTGAATGAGAACAACACATCGTCAGCATTGAAATGACGTGTCGGTGCAAATTTTGAGGTGTGATGAAAATTAACTTCTCTTCGTAATTGAAAGGTGTAAGTTAATTCATCGTCACTGAGTTGCCAATGTGTGGCTAAGGAGGGTTCTATCTGGCCGGATCTTATATCGTAATCCACTAGCCCATTGTAGATCTGCTGTGAAGTTGCATCCACCGTCGTTCCTGAAGTGACCAGTTGAGGATTGAAAGATTCAGGGTTCCCCTCGGAGCAATAGACTATCCCAGGTGGGACTAGCTTGGGGCCACAACCTGCAAGCAAAACACAGATGCAGGATATGGTAGGGTATAAAGATAGACGCTTAAGCAGCACTCTCATCGACAGATCAATTTTTCAGGGCTTTGGTGGCCATTTTAGCAGTGCTGATCGTCGATGAGCAATGAACATATGTTATTAAGGCGTATTAAGTTTTATCGAGTAAGTTGTATTTTTTTAAAATGCCGCGTAATTGGTGATAACTTAAGTTTAAAAGTTCGGCGGTTTTCTTTTGATTAAATTGACCCGCCTCTAATGCTTGTTTTAGAAGTGAGACTTCCAAACTTTCACAATGTTCTTTAAAATCAATGGGGAAGGTTATTTGGTCACAGCTGAGTTCAGCTGAGTCCGATGACACTGCATCGCTGCTCGCAACCGGAGCTTGGTTGCTAGCCAGATGTTGTCTCTCGCGTGTCTTCACTCTTGTTGTAGGGCGATAGGGGGAGGCAAAAGGGTCGACCACGATATTGGTAATAGGCGTTTCGGTGTCAGGGTTTCGATAGACGCTTCTCTCCACCACGTTTTTAAGCTCTCGTATGTTACCCGGCCAGTTATGATCCATCAGTTGTTGTATCGCTCTGGGGTTGAAGCCGGGAAATAGCTCATGCTTTAGTTGCCTTGCCATTCCTATGGCAAAGTATTCGGCTAAGGTCATGATATCTTCCTGCCTGTGACGCAGAGGAGGCAAGGTGATCACATCAAAGGCCAATCTGTCGAGTAAATCGGCTCTAAATTCACCGGCTTCGGCTAAGGTGGGAAGATCTTCGTTAGCCGCGCAGATTAACCTGACATCTGTTCGTACTGTTTTACTGCCACCTACTCGCTCAAATTCACCGTACTCTATTACGCGAAGCAATTTTTCCTGGATCAGCCCAGAAGTATTAGCGAGTTCATCGAGAAACAAGCTACCGCCATCGGCGCGCTCAAATCGACCCTCATGCTTTTTATTTGCGCCAGTAAAAGCACCGGCATCATGGCCAAAGAGCTCACTTTCGAGTAAGTTTTCACTCAGTGAAGAACAATTAAGTTTAATAAAGCTTTGATCCCAACGTGTGGACAGGAAATGGAGGCGTTCTGCAATGAGCTCCTTACCTGTACCACGTTCGCCAATAATAAGGACGGGCTTAGACAGAGGTGCGATCTGTGAAACATGCTCCAATACTTCGAGGAGCGCATTTGATTGACCGATAAGATTATCTTGCTGAAATTGATTTGCCACAGTAAGTTTTAGTCTTTAACGCTAATAGTTGGTGAAAATAATAATAAGACCCTCTGTTATTAAAAGAAAGAAAAAGTTAATATATTGGTTAAGTTACTGTATTTTATGAAATATGAAAAGTTGGCACAGAAAGTGGATTAATATCTACGAAACCAACGTTAATTTAAGGACAGCATTATGGGAATTTTCTCTCGCTTCGCAGATATCATTAATTCAAATATCTCTTCATTACTGGATAAAGCCGAAGATCCAGAAAAAATGGTTCGCTTGATTATTCAAGAGATGGAAGACACCTTAGTAGAGGTTCGTTCTACATCGGCCAAAGTATTAGCAGAGAAGAAGGAGATAATCCGTCGCATCACTAAGGTGCAGGAGCAGGTCCACGACTGGGAAGGAAAAGCCGAGCTTGCATTGTCGAAAGACCGTGAAGACCTTGCTAAAGCTGCTCTGGTTGAAAAACAGAAGGCGAGTGAGCTTGCCGATACCTTGACTCATGAACTTGTGGTTGTTGAAGAGCAGATTACTCGCTTAAAAGAGGAGGTTAACTTGCTGCAGCAGAAGCTGGCCGATGCCAAGGCTCGTCAAAAGACCATCATTATGCGTAAGCAAACAGCATCTTCACGTTTAGAAGTGAAGAAGCAACTTGATTCTAGCAAGATAGATAACGCTATGAGTAAGTTTGAGCAGTATGAGCGTCGTGTAGAGGGACTCGAGTCACAAGTCGATGCCTATGACCTGGGCAATAAGAAAAGTTTAAGTGATGAGTTTGCAGCACTGGAAGCTGAAGACTCTGTCAATGCCGAGCTTGAGGCATTAAAAGCCAAAATAAAGAGCAGCAAGGCAAAGACTAAAGCCAAATAATTACAATTCAGAGGTGAGTTATGAACATGGATATTTTAATGGCCCCAATTATTATTTTTCTGATAATCGTGGCTCCCATTTGGCTGATACTTCACTACCGCAGTAAGCGTCAGGTGAGCCAGGGACTTACTGAAGAAGAGTATTCACAGCTTAATGAGCTCATTGGCAGAGCCGATAAAATGGCTCAACGTATCGATACATTGGAAGCGATTTTAGACAGCGAATCACCACAATGGAGGGGACGCAATGAGTAACAGTGACATCAGACTTTGGGCGGTTTCAACCGGCGGGGCAGACTCTTTAAATCGGGGAGTAGCAGTAAGCTATAGTGGCAACAGACTTAGGGTGGTTACAATCGGCGAGGCAGGCCTTTTAACGCGGAGGAATTGAAATGAGTGACACTAGAGGACGTACCTTATATCGCATTCCTCAATCAGGTAAAATAGCTGGGGTTTGTTCTGGAATCGCAGACTATTTCGGCTTTGAAACCTGGCTAGTAAGAGTCGTCGCCGCTTCAATATTTCTTTTAGGTGGCTCGGGAATTGTGTTGATCATCTATGTATTACTTTGGATGATTTTAGATATTAAACCCGGGACCGACAAAAATAAAAAAGCGCATAAGGATATAGAAATAAAGAAAAAGGTTTGGCAATCGGGTGAGCCTCCGAAGATGGCTCTGCGTGATGTAAACTCTCAATTTAGAAGTTTGGAAATCAGGCTTCAAAAATTGGAACGTCATGTCACCTCGGACAGTTTCGACTTGAAACAAGAGATCAATAACCTTTAATCCTTCCAATGGGCGGCCCTGTCGCCCACATAACTTTAAGTGCAGGCTATGGGTCGTATCAACCGCTCTTTATCTAAGTTTGGCAAAACAGTCAGTAATAAAACCCAATCATTCGCCCATAGGGCTTCAGATCGAAATATCAGATTAGCAGTCACTGGACTCTCAGGTTCAGGAAAAACAGCCTTCATCACAGGCCTTGTTAATCAACTTCTTAACGCGGGTCTCTCAGGAAAGAGTAATAACCTTCCTTTATGGCAAGTCACCAGAGATGAGCGTTTGTATGGCGTAAAGCGTGCGCTTCAGCCTGACTTGACCGTGGCAAGTTTCGACTATGATTTAGGCATGAATGCCTTAAAGCAAGCCGTTCCGCAATGGCCTGCATCGACACGCAATATTAGTGAAATCAGGTTAACCCTCAAATATCAACCTAGCCAAGGAATATTGGCTAAATTCACCGATAGCGCCAGCCTGTATCTGGACATTATCGACTATCCCGGAGAATGGCTACTCGACCTGCCTATGCTCAAACAAAGCTATGAGCACTGGTCCATGGCGCAGGAGCTGCGTAAGCCGATATTGGCTAAGTCACAATATTATCCGGATTTTGTTACGGCCTTGGACTCGCTGGAATTAGGGTCTAATGCCGACGAAGCAGAGTTAAAGCACATCGCCGAGTTATACCGACAGGTATTGGTAGATTGCGTGCATCAACATGGTTTTTATTATGCTCAGCCGGGTCGATTACTCCTTCCCGGTGAGTTTGCCGGCTCCCCAGTATTGGCTTTTTTTCCTTTGCTAAATACATCCGAAGATGCGCGGGAAAGTCTTGAAAACACCCATGCTAACTCGGCCTATCAAGTATTGAAAACCCGATACAAAGAGTATCAGGACAAGGTGATAAGGCCTTTCTATAAAGACTATTTTTCTACCTTTGACCGTCAGTTGCTACTGGTCGATTGTTTTACGCCGCTAAACAGAGGCAAGGAGCAGTTCGATGATATGACACAAGCGCTTAATGGCATCATGGAGAGTTTTAAATTTGGACAATCTAACCTATTAAAACGCCTGTTTTCCCCCCGAATCGATAAACTGCTCTTCGCGGCGAGTAAGGTAGATCATATCACCCGGGATCAACAAGGTAATGTGTTGTCATTACTGACCCAACTGGTTAAACAGAGTCAGAGACAGGCGAAGTTTGAAGGCTGTGAGGTCGAGACCATGGCCATCAGTGCCATCAAGGCTACCCAGCACGGAATGATCAGATCGGGTAAGGGCGAAATAGAAGTCGTCAAAGGTGTCAGTTTGAATGAGAGAGAGCCAATTACCCTGTTTCCGGGGGAAGTGCCAAAATCATTGCCTGGGGCTAACTTTTGGGGCTCTCAGGGGTTTGAGTTTACCAGCTTCGCGCCACCTAATTATGCTCCTCAATCAGATGAAGCCGATTTTGAACATATACGACTAGACCACTTGCTGCAATTTTTGCTCGGTGACAAGCTTAAATAGTTGGCCGTGTTGAGAGAATCATATGAAAGATAGAGAAGCTGCCTCTTCGCAAGAGAATAAGAAAGATAGTGAAAAAGAGGCTGAGCATACGATAAAACAGAAGCAGGTATTTGAATCCAGAGCGGGTGAAGTAGCGCCAAGCTTTCGGGAAGCTGAGCGATTCGAAGAGCAAGCTCAATTTATTGAGACCCCTCATGATAAAGAGGAGGAGGTCTTGACCGATGAGGTCATAGATAATGAAGTCGCCTCCAGCTTATCCGAACGTTCTGGATTATTTGAAAATAGTTCCAAACGTACAGTCAAACCTCGATGGTCTGTGCTTGCCAAACTTATCATCATGGGACTCATCGGCCTGGTTATCACAGAGACGACTCTGGGACTGAGGGACGCTTGGTTACAGAGCCCTTGGTTATTCGGTTTGTACTCCAGTGTGACTTTATTGATCACGTTATGGGCGGGGAAACTCATATTTCGTGAATGGCGTCATTTACTCAGGCTAAAGTCGGTGGAAGAGGCGCAACAAACCGGGGATAGACTCGCTCAAAGTATGCAGCAGGGTGAAGCCGATAAATTTATCGGTAATATCATCACTAATCTACCTGAAGGCATTGACTTTAATAAGTATCATGACGCCAGCCGAGATGGGCATAATGATGCTGAAAAGTTGATTTTATTCGATGAGATCATATTGAGTGATAGAGATAAAGTGGCAAAGAAAATTGTTCGCCGCTTCGCTCAAGAGTCGGCGCTGTTATTAGCGGCAAGCCCTCTGGCAGTGCTCGATATGGCCATTATTCTCTGGCGAAATCAACGTATGATAGTCAAGATTGCCCACTGCTATGGTATTGAATTGGGTTATTGGAGCCGTATCAAGTTGATAAGAGGTGTTATCACTAACATCATCTATGCTGGCACCAGTGAAATTGTCACAGATCTTGGCACTCAATTGCTTTCAGTTGAGATGTCCGGTAAGTTGTCCGCCCGTCTTGGACAAGGACTCGGTGGCGGCCTACTGACGGCACGTCTAGGTTATCAAGCGATGGCACTGTGTAGACCACTCTCCTTTAAAGAGTCTTCCAGGCCAAGGCTTTCAGGAATACATAAAGAGTTATTGTTAGATCTTAAGGAGTTATCTTCTTCGGTATTTAATGGCAAGGTCAAAGAAAAAGTCAAATGTAATAAAGACTTTACATCTTGAACTTGATTATTTCTCATCCGCTGTTTACTCCGGATAGTGTCTGGGTACATGGTTAAATAACTATCGGTATTTACGTATAATAAAATTAACCGCCGGTGGATACTCAAGTGCAGACCTCGGAGAAATTTTATGCAAGAAAAGTGGAAGCAGGCCACGCAAGTCATACACGCTGGACGTATCAAAGACAGTTCAGGGGCACTCGTTACCCCCTTGTGCCAGAGTGCGACTTTCGTATTTGATAATGCACAACAGGGAGGTGCCAGGTTTTCCGGCGATGAAGCTGGCTATATCTATACTCGACTGGGTAATCCGACCACAGCTGAGTTAGAGCGCAAAATGGCTCGACTCGAAGGTGCCGCAGCGGCAGCGGCTACGGCCTCTGGCATGGCGGCGGTTTCTTCGGCGCTGCTGGCTAACCTTTCACAAGGCGATCATCTGGTTGCTTCCAAGGCCGTATACGGCTGTACCTTTTCACTCATGAGTACTCAGTTAAACAAGTTTGGTATCGACGTCTCATTGGTTGATTTTAAGGATCTCGATGCGATTTCTGCAGCGATAACCGATAAGACCAGAGTGCTTTTTTGTGAGACACCAGTTAATCCTCACCTTGATGTTTTTGACTTGGATGCACTGGCGTCTATTGCAAAAAAGCATGGTTTGATAAGCGTCATAGACAATACTTTTATGACTCCCTTACTACAGCAACCTCTGGCTCACGGGATCGATCTGGTTGTTCATAGTGCGACTAAGTATCTCAACGGACACGGTGATGTCATTGCCGGAATCATCTGTGGCAGTGATGAGCAGATAGAGAAGATAAAATTTGAGACCATGAAAGATTTAGGTGGAGTCTTGTCTCCCCATGATGCCTGGTTGATCTTGCGGGGGCTCAAAACCTTAGATGTTAGAATGGAACGGCATTGT
Organism: Shewanella sp. YLB-07; assembly: GCF_009377275.1. NCBI lineage: Bacteria > Pseudomonadati > Pseudomonadota > Gammaproteobacteria > Alteromonadales > Shewanellaceae > Shewanella > Shewanella sp. YLB-07. Next base: position 590,530 of record NZ_VOQB01000002.1, read on the forward strand.
GATAATGCCGACAGAGTGGTCGAATATCTGTTATCTCATCCGAAAGTACTTAAGGTGTATTACCCGGGAATCGAGGGGAGCTATGGTCAGTATCTTCTTGGTAAACAGATGCGCAGGGGTGGTGGAGTGATTGCCTTCGAGCTCAATGCAGACTTAGACAAGTCCATCGAGTTTATCAATAGTCTGCAATTATTTTCTATCGCGGTGAGTTTAGGTGATGCCGAATCTCTCATACAACATCCAGCTTCTATGACCCATGCTACCTATGAGAAAGAGCAGCGGGAAGCCGCTGGCATAGGAGAAAATTTATTACGTATATCTGTGGGGCTAGAATCAGTTGAAGATCTTATTGTCGATCTGGAACAAGGCTTAGCTAACATATAACTCAATACCAATCGACATTTGTCCAATTTCATTATGGAGCCTATATAAAAAAGCCGCATCATGTCATTCATGAAGTGGCTTTTTTATAAGGATAATGCCTAGAAACTCCAGAAAGTATGAGCAACAACGTATAGGACTAACATACTGATAAAGTTGATTATCACACCCGCACGCATCATCTCTGACTGCTTGATAAAACCTGAGCCGTAAACAATGGCGTTGGGAGGAGTCGCCACTGGCAACATAAAGGCGCAAGAGGCTGCAATACCAATAAGCACAGATATCATGATAGGGGATAACCCCAGTGGTTCGGCAATTGCTGCAAATACAGGTACTAGTAATGCGGCACTGGCTGTATTACTTGCAAACTCGGTGAGCATCACTACAAAGAAGATGACAGCTAAAGTAAATAATGCCATATGTGTGTTACCGAAAATATCAGTAACCCAGTGTGCCAGAAACACACTAGTGCCAGTGGCTTTTAAAATTGCACTTAATGTTAAACCACCACCAAACAAGATCAAGACCCCCCAGTCTGTGGTTCGCTCAATCTTCTTCCATTCAACCAGACCAAGACCCGCTAACGTGACGACTGCGCCGAGTGCAACCACAGTATCAAACTGGGCAATGCCTCCAAGTGCTTGAGCGATAGGCTTACTAAATATCCAGCAGCAAACTGTGATAATAAAAACCAGGAGAGTTAATTTACCCTGAAAATTCAGCTTAGTATCAGAAGTCGGTATTTTACATATCACCGAAAGATCGGGCTTAAGGAACAGATACAAAGCAATAAGCATACTTGGTAGCATCAAGGCGACGGTGATCAAGCCAAATTCTAGCCAATCACTGAAACTTAAACCAACTTGTGCAGCGGCAATGGCATTAGGAGGACTGCCGACTAGAGTCCCTATACCGCCGATATTGGCTGAGTAAGCAATACCAAGAAGCATAAACAGATAAGTGTTCTTATGCTCTTTGAAATCAAGCTGCTGTAGAATTCCCAGTGCCAGAGGCAACATCATGGCTGCGGTTGCAGTATTGCTTATCCACATAGAGAGTAAAGCCGTTATGCCAAAAAGTAACATACAAGCAATGCTAAGTTTTCCTTTCGAGGCGGTTAGCACCTTTTGTGCTATGAGTTTATCTATTCCTTGATGGTTCAGGGCCGCTGCTAGTACAAACCCACCGAAGAAAAGGTATATGATTGGGTTAGCGAAGTTACTCATCGCCACTTTGGTTTCAAAGACGCCGAGAACAACAGCAAGAATAGGGATTAATATTGCTGTAATACTGATATGAATCGCTTCAGTTAACCACAAGATGGCAGCGAAGATCAGAATTGATAAACCAGTATTAATGCCTTCTTCGAAGGGAAGAAAGTTATACAGCATGATAAAAAGGACAATATCGGTGAATAATATGACCAGTTTTTTCTGTGGGGCACCGGTATTTTTTTTGATCTGTTCCATCTAAGTTCGACCTTCTTTCTCATTATTATATTTAGCACACACTAACCTAGACGAGGACTTCGGCATAATAATTTGAGGTGTATCTTTGTTACATTCAAGTAGAAATGATTGAGTGACAGGTATGGTGTTTTAGCCATTTGTGTGACAAGTCTTACGGCGCTCTGATCGAAAAAATATGTGATTGAATTTCAAATTTGCACTCACCTTCTTAAAAGCTTGTCAAAATGAAAATTTCCAAAACTAAAAACTGTGACACCCGTCCGGTTTAACTTCTTTTGGGTTGCCGTTAGATCTAAAAATGGCAAGAAGTGAGGGCTTGATCTACATTTAATGAGTGGCTAGGGATAAATGGATTAACGGCTGCATATTAACGGAATAATACTCAACATGGAGTTACTATGAAAAGCACACTCGTATCTGCGACACTTATGGCTGCAATTTTTTCACTCAGCGTCTACGCTGGTGAGGTTTCTAGCCAATCGAAAACGACCCATCAAAATGAAAATGCACGCCAAGTTCAACAGCTTAATGTCAATATCAACACATCTTCAATAGAGGAATTGGTTTTACTTAAGGGAATAGGTGAATCAAAAGCGAAAGCGATTGTCGAATATAGAGAGACTAACGGCAAGTTTAAGGTGATCGGTGATCTTTCAAATGTGAAGGGTATCGGGCCTAAGCTTGTTGAGAAAAATAGGGTATTTCTAAGCTTATAGCTCAGATCTATAGACTATCTGTTTATAGAAACAGCAGTCAGCAGTCAACAAGACGATAGTTGCTGTTTAGGACTTGATTGCTCGGCGGGCTTAGTAGATAATGCTCGCCGTTCTCTGAGGTATTTTACTCAAAGAAAGCAATGGTGACCTTAGGGTCCCCTCGCAATGATAACTTGTGAACTCGGCCAGGCCTGGAAGGGAGCAACCGCAGCAAGTGACTCATGTGCCGGGGTGTGGCTCTAGGGGAACCTCCAATCTCCTGGTACATCAATATCCTATACATCAATAGCTTACGTCATAATCACCTCTGGTGGTACATTTCGTGAGAATCAGTTCAGTACAAACTCTCCTTATTTGCTCCAATCTGGTTATGGTATGCGCGTATAGTCGTACCTGAAATTCTGCGTTCTAGTATTGGCAAGCGCGAGCTGAGAAAGTCATTAGCCACCAAAGACAGATTTTAAGCTGCTCGTAAGTCACTGCAAGTATTGGTCAACTTTATAAGAAGATGCAAGGGAGCACTGCAAGTGACTAATGTACTGATGTGTGGCTCTAGGGGAACCTCCAATCTCCCCTAGTTCATCCTTTTCTATTTCAAAATACTTCTTCAGTGACTAACCATTATTTTCAGCTGTTTTTCTTATGCAAGTTAGCCTTGAGAAATGCTCTCGATTTCTCCAATGCGGTTTGGATTTCAGATCTCATTTCGGACAGCTCACTGTAATCCTCAAAAAAATAGGTATCGACCAGATGCCGTATATAGCGAACCGGGAGCTGGTTTAGAGTGACACAACAAAGATCTGCCAGATAGTCTTCCGGTAATTCATCGAGTAATCCTTCATCGGACAAGAGTTCCATAAGAAGGACTTCGTAATAGTTTCGAATTTCTAATTGCATGCAGATGCTCCGTGACAGTTAGTGTCTAATAAGAAAGATAGTTTAGTTTGCAATCATATTTATATAGCGGCAATAGAAAAGTGCAATATCTTCAAAGATAACTTTAGCGCTAATTCGGCATTAATGCCTCTCACCTCTACTAAATCCGGATACAAAAACGCCAGCAAGTTATGCTGGCGTTTGGCTTTTATGCGAGATGGACGCTGTATTTATAGCTGCTGAATGGCCCAACCCATAAACTCTTTACGGGTCTTATCATCGGCATGAAGCCACCAGTACTGCAACATCTGTTGGGCATGCTCGCCTTTATCGGCTTTATTCCCTGCAGCCGGAACCATTGGCATAGCATCAATTGGGGCCGGGATACTGACTGGAGCCGTCGGTGTCGAACTTGCCGAGGCTGCAATCACAGCTCCACCAGTAGCAGCAGTCGTTATCGCTGCAATGTCTTGTTTATTTCCGCCACCAAATAGGCTAGTCACGAAGGAGTCTTCGGTGAAGTCTGTTTGAAGGACCTTATAATTTACAGTCCCCTTGTCAGTGCGGGTGATCACCACCTGCGGAGATTTAGCGAAAGACTTAGGTTGTTTTACGATGTCGCCATCGGCGGGCTTCAATGTGTACTCATAGTCGCCATCAACTGCAAGGGTAACGATGAAGGGAGATGACTTGATAAAGCTTTCACTGTCACTGAAATCATCTTGAACCATATCATGGTAACGGATCGCAATCTTGTGTGTGCCCTGGCCTAATTCAAGATCTGATTTATGGCTGAATAAACTGCTTTCGACTTTCTTACCGTCGATGGCCAGATATTCAAATGACATTGGGATATTCAAATTAGCTGCCAGGGCCGAAGATGAACCCAGCAGAGCCAAGATTGCGGTGATAGACATGAGTGACTTCATTGTTGCTCCTTAACGATTAAAAGGCTTATAGTTTTGAGAGAATGGACGCTCAAACGCTTGAATGCGATCTTCTATATAGCTGATGGCTTGTCGACACTTTCCTAGTCGTCGATGAACCAACAGGATCTCATTTTGCATCTGGATTTTGTCAGCACTATGACAGTTATTCAGTTGTGATTGCAAAATGAGGATTTTCTGTTCAAATTTACTCACCCAATTGAGATGTTTGTTGAGCTCTGCATACAGTTGGTGACTATTATGCATGACTCCGGCGGCGATCCAATTGAAGCCGCTCTCATCGTGGGACTTATTTCTACGCCTCTTTGCTTGGGCGACTCGAAAAGCTCTTTGCTGCGATGCCGAATTGGCCCCTAATGAGGTGGTATTTAGCGCTCTTCTTACGGCGGTAAACCTATCTTGGATACGTTCACAGCTCAAGGCTATGGTATGGGTAGATATGTTACCTTTTATCAGCTGACCTAGCTGCTTAATACTCTTGTTTATCTGTTCTATACAGGGCGCAAGCTTAGCGCCGGATTGGATAAAGAGTTGGTCGTTAAATCTGTCGGTATCTCTAAGCAGTTTCTGCTCTCTCTTGGGCAAATTAGCATCGTGTTGAAGCACGTCCTGCTCTAGCTGCTTCAATTGGACTGATAACTGCCTTAGGAGTTCATTCGTATTCATAGTTAGACCCATGCATCCCAAGCTAACTTTGCCGCGATCAACAATACCAGAGTGATAAATGCGGGTCTGATAAACTGGACGCCGAATTTTATCGCCGTTCTTGCACCGATAAAGGAACCTAGCATCATACATAGACCCATTGAAAGACCGATAATGACATTCACTTGCCCAAGTGTGAGAAAGATCACTAAAGAGGTGAGATTACTGGTGAATGTCATTGCTCTGGCTAAGCCACAGCTGTGAAGAAGCGGCAGCTTATGGTAAGTGGTACTGGTTATAGTCCAGAATGCGCCTGTACCAGGCCCGGCGAAGCCATCATAAAATCCAAGTGGAAAGCCTTGGAGCCATTGCTTAATTTTAGACGCTGGTTGCTTAAGTGGTGTGAATGTATTGCAGCCCATGGCATTGGGTTTGAGTAGCGTGTAAATCGCAATAATCATGATCATCAGTGGTAGCAGTTTTTCTAACCAACGGCTATCGATAAGAGAGACGATGAAGGTGCCAGCTATCGCGCCGAAAAAAGTGGCTATAAAGGTGTAGTACCACAACTGAGGCGTGAATAGGTTTTGTTTATAATAGGTATAGGCAGCCGTAGAAGACCCAAAGCATGCGGCTAATTTATTGGTGCCCAGTGCCGTATGAGGATTGATGCCCAAAGCGAGAAGGGCCGGAATAGAGAGTAAACCTCCACCTCCCGCGATGGCGTCGATAAAACCTGCGAGTAAACCGATCCCGGCTAGAATGGCCCAAGTGCTGGGTTCAAACAGTAAATCCAAAAAAAAATCCTACTCAATTACGCGTCTGAAGGGGGGGAGTGCATCGAGCAGTGATTTTCCATACCGTTTAGTGACTAAACGTCGATCTAAAATCGTGATACGTCCATAGTCTTGCTCGTTGCGTAGTAATCTACCACAACTCTGTATTAATTTGCGCGAAGCATCGGGGATTGTCAGCTGCATGAAGGGATTTCCGCCTTTTATCTTGATATATTCCGCGTGAGCCTGTTCGACGGGAGAGGTGGGCACCGCAAAAGGCAGTTTTGTGATGATCAAGTTAGTCAGGTAATCGCCCGGTAGATCTAATCCTTCAGAGAAGCTACCTGTACCGAATATGATACTAGGTTCATCGTTATCGCATCGTTTCTTATGGGCCGATAAAATTTCTTGTCTGGAAATAGTGCCTTGGATCAGTAAGCCTGTTTTGATCTTACTCTCGACCATATCGACGACCTTCTCCATCTGCCAATAAGATGCGAATAAGACTAAGGTGGCCATCTCACCTTCAATCAGGGCTAAGATCTGCTGGGCGAGTTCTTCGGTGAATTTTTCGTCCGTAGGCTCATTGTTCATCTGAGGCAGAAACAGGGTAGCATTCTGTTCAAAGTCGAAGGGCGAGTCCATGGCTAGAAAGCGGCTACCGTCGTTGAGTGACAGGCCAACTTGATGGGTGAAATGATTAAAATTATTTAAGGCTCGTAAAGTCGCGCTGCAAAGCACCACACCTGCGGCCTTATCCCAAAGTAGCTTTTCTAACATGAAGCCGACTTCTATGGGGGATGCACTGAACAGGTAATCTGTCTGTTTACCGGTTAATATTTCAATCCAGCGTGCCATAGGAGCCCCTTTGGGGTGATCTTCCTTCGCCATCATCTTCCACAGCTTCTGGAGATTTTCCAGCTTCTGCAACATGAAGCCCGTTTCTGTGAGCAGCTGTTCGGCTTGATGTTTTGGAATATCGCCATCTTTTATGGCTTCACTGAGCAAGGCTAACATCTTATTGAACTGCTTGAGGGCCGTAGTCGATACCGTGGCTAAGTTCTCTGCCTGGATAAGCAGCGCCTGGGGTAGCTTGCCATGCTCGAAGCGTAAACGATTCTCAGGATTGTCGAACCTGTGTGTTTGACTATCACAAAAATGAGCTATCTGAGTGAGTTGACCCGTAAGATCGGTAATATGGTCCTGCATTGCCTGCGCCGGGCCTATGATGTGGTTACTCTTTATTTGGTTTTGTAACTTGCTACAGGTCTTCTCTATTTTCTCCAGCCAGTCGACTGCGCCCCTGAGTGTGGTTTGTGCGCTGGAGAAGTCTCTGGCAACCATTGGCAGGTGGTGAGCTTCATCTATGATGTAATACACGTCTTCGGGATCGGGCAGAATGACTCCACCACCTAGTTCCAGATCGGCAAACAAGAGGCTGTGGTTAGCGATCAACACATCCCAGTTATCGATATCTTCACGTGCTTTATGGAAAGGACAATTCCTGTGGCTGGCGAGTTGTCTGTGACAGCTGTGTTTATCACAAGCTATCTGCTGCCATAGGTGGTCGGGGAGCTGTTTGACTAAGGTGTCACGCTCGCCGTTCCATTTACCTTCATGGTACTGCTTCAATAATGTCTGCAGCAGCTTTATCTGGCTGTTGTCGGGTTTGGTCTGCCACATCGCCATCTGAGTGCTGTTATCGGATCCGATTAACATCTCTAATTTAGATAGGCAAACATAGCGTTGCCGACCTTTGACTAAACCGAAGGTAAAGTTTAGCTCAGATTGCTGTAAAAAGAAGGGCAGGTCCTTGTGCAACAGCTGCTCTTGCAGGGCTACGGTCGCAGTGGCGATACAGACTTTTTTCTTACTGGCCAGTGCCAATGGAATAGAGCCTAATATGTAGGCTAATGATTTACCTATCCCTGTGCCAGCTTCGACCACGATAATTCGCCTGCTTTTATCGTATTCACCGGCTAAGGTCTTAGATATTTCGGCGACTATGTAGTTTTGCTCACGCCTTGGACGAAAGTCAGGCAAGGAGTTTGCAATACCTTTATATATGGAGCGGATCTGTGTTTTTACGTCGGCCGATAGCATAGGTATATATGGAAGAGAAATAGAGCTGTACATAATAACAGTGATTGCATAGCCTTAACTACTCTAATTTTATATTATTGAGTTAAATGTGATCCCATTTTCATCGAGTCCTTGTTTTGGATAGACAAATTATGTCAGTAAAGCCCTCTTTAGAGCTCAGTGGAACCTCATCGGTTAAGGGGCGGATTCTTTCTCGCCATACGGTGCAGCATTCGGGTATGGCTTGGCTGCATTATTATATTAAAACCACCGATGGCCCCGTTTTAGTCAAAGTTCCTCATGCTGAATATATGTGTTTCTGTGCAACATCTGCTGTGCCCAGTCTGCAAGCATTGCCGCAGTCAGCAAAACTAAGACTGGTGGATCTGCCGCTTAATAACTTTAATAGCGACCCTGTCACCGCCATTTATGCGAGCTCATCACAAGTATTCAGACAGGTGATCAGAGGCGCTGTCGATCTCGGCATTCCTCTGTTTGAAACTGATATTCGTCCAGAACACAGATACTTGATAGAGAGATACATAGCGCTGGATGTAGAGTTTATCGGTCAATTCGATCCTCAAAAGCAGGGAGGACTGGCCAGTTTTACTGCCACTCGAGCAAGAAAAAACTCTGTTGATATCCAACTTCAAGCCATATCTCTCGATTTTGAATGCAGTATGTCGGGCGAGCTTTACTCGGTCGGCCTCTACGGCAAGACATCAAATGACGAGTATAAGAAAGTGATCATGGTGGGCTCACCTTGTGAGATAAGCAGCGATACATCGGCAATATCTGATGACCAAGCTGATTATATAGAGTGGGTAGCTGATGAGAGAGGACTTATCCTCAGTTTAATTGATTGGTTTGCAGAGTATGATCCTGACATCATCATAGGTTGGGCCGTGGTGACGTTCGATCTGGCGCTTGTTTATAGAAGAGCAAAACTACATGGGATCAAGCTTGCAATCGGCAGGGGAGGCGCTGAACTGAGCTGGAAAATTCCGGATAAGTACCGTCCTGAGACTCTTTCTCTGCCCGGCAGAGTTGTGTTAGACGGCATTGATTGGTTAAAGGCGGCATTCTATCGATTCGATAGTTTCTCATTAGAGTCTGTTGCACGTGCCTTGCTCGAGGAGGGCAAAGCATTGCCCAGCGGTAAGAAGGGGGTTGAGAATCGAGGAGAGGAGATAACCGAGCTATTTCATCATAATAAAGCAGCGCTCGCCCACTATAATTTAACCGATAGCCGCTTGGTGTGGGATGTGTTCAAGAAAACCCAGTTGTTTGAGTTTGCTTTAGAGCGTTCTAGGCTGACCGGGTTAGAGCTCGGCAGAGTCGGCGCCTCGGTAGCGGCATTCAATAACTTATACTTGCCTCACCTGCACAGGGCGGGTTTCGTTGCCCCCGCAATGGCTACTAGCCAAGGATTAGAGAGTCCGGGTGGCTATGTGATGGATTCTATCCCCGGCCTTTATAAGCATATCTTAGTGCTCGACTTTAAGAGCCTTTATCCTTCCATCATCAGAACCTTCTTAATCGATCCTAAAGGACTTATCAAGGGACTGTCGGAACCTGAAGCAGATAATGTTGAGGGTTTCTTGGGAGCAAAATTTAGCCGGGATTCTCCCATATTACCAGAGCTGATTAAAACACTCTCGGAGCATAGGGAAGAGGCGAAGAGCGAAAATAATGCGCCGCTGTCACAGGCCATAAAGATAATTATGAACTCTCTCTATGGCGTATTAGGCTCCCGTGGTTGTGTATTCCATGATGCCAGGCTTGCTAGCTCTATTACCCTAAGGGGTCATCAGATAATGAAACAGACACGAGCCTGGATTGAGGAACTTGGCTACCAGGTCATCTACGGCGATACCGATTCAACCTTTGTCTGGCTGGGGAAAGATCCGACGGATATCGATGTCGATAAGATAGGTAAGGGCTTAGTTGAAACGATTAACACTAGATGGAAACATAAGTTAGATAAAGAGATGAATTTAGCGTGTCATCTAGAGTTGGAATTTGAATGTCATTATGAGCAGTTTTTTATGCCAACTCTCAGAGGTTCTACTGAAGGGTCTAAGAAACGATACGTAGGTGCTTTTACTAATCATGAAGGAGAATTGCAGCTCGTCTTTAAAGGAATGGAGCAAGTGCGCAGTGACTGGAGTCCGCTTGCCAGACGTATACAAGAGGCACTCTATTACCGGCTATTTTCTAAAGAAGATGTGATGGCCTTCTTACAAGAGGTGGTCAATGACTTGATGCAAGGCAAGTTGGATGAAGAACTCGTCTTTAGTAAGCGCCTGCGTAGAGATATTGCCGATTATACGGCTAAGTCATCTCCTCATGTTAAGGCGGCGAAAATGATGTGCGACTTTTCAGGCTCTGAGCGTTTCTCAAAGAGGGGGACTAAAATTGAGTACCTTATGACACTCAACGGCGCCGAACCGGTTAAGTATCGTCAATCTATTATTGATTATCATTACTATTTAACAAGGCAGCTTGCCCCCATCGCCGAACCTGTTCTAGGTTTGCTCGATAAACGCTTCTCGGACATCAGCTCTAAGCAGATGTCGTTAATTTAGTGAGTACTTTCTTAAGATTGTTCTGCTTTTATGTTAACAAATGGTTTATCGTCTGCTATAAAAAGGTTTTCTTGGTTAAAATGATGAAAAAACAGGTGGTTTTTGTGACTTTCGTCTTTGAGCGATAACTAATCTTTTGCTAACCTCAGCTGCAACTAGGAAGACAAAGAACAATGGAATGACAAAAAATAGAACCAAGCAGACTGAAAACATAAAGGTTAGACATCACATGAAAAGAACTTTAGTAGCATCGGCATTGGCAGCCGTCATATTTGTCCCGTCAGTATCGGCAATTGAAATCTATAAAGATGACAAAAACTCAGTAGAGATCGGCGGTTGGATGGATGCCCGCATCATCAACACTCAAGGTGCTACAGAGGTGGTAAATGGTTCATCACGTATCAACTTTGGTTTTACCCGTGACATGGATAATGACTGGAAAACATTTGTAAAACTTGAGTGGGGTGTAAACCCATTTGGTACTAGTGACATTGTTTACAGTAGCGAGAGTAACTTCGAATCTCAAAGTGGTGACTTCCTTACCAACCGTCTCGGTTATGCAGGTCTTGCACACGATAAGTATGGTTCACTCTCTATCGGTAAGCAGTGGGGCGTTTGGTACGACGTAGTCTATAACACCAACCTGGTAAACACTTGGGATGGTAATGCGTCGGGTACTTACACTTACAACAAGGCCGATGGTGCAGTAAACGGTACTGGTCGTGGTGATAACACAGTTCAATACCGTAATGCATTCGGTGATGTCAGCTTCGGCCTGCAAGTGCAGCTAAAGCAAGATAGTTTTGATCTGATTGAAGATAATTCTTTAATGTTCCCGACAGCTGATAATAGCGTGATGATCGGTAGCCCAATGGCTATTACGGGTGACTCTTTAGGTACAATTGAATACAACAATACTGTTGGTGGCTCTATCACTTATGCTGCCACAGATATGCTAACGCTTACTGCTGGTTTTAACTTAGGTGAGTTTGACGGTACTTTGGAGTCTGGTGAAGGTATCTCTGAAACAGACTACATCTATGGTGCTGGTTTGACTTGGGGCGGGTTTGAACAACCTGGTTTCTATGCGGCGATTAACATCAACAAGAACGAATTCCATGATACAGATAACATTGGTCGTTTAATGCCTGATGCTGTAGGTCTTGAATCACTGTTCAGCTACAAGTTTGATAATGGTCTTAAGCCTATCTTTGCTTATAACTACCTAAAGGCTGGCGACGCTTATGAAGCACTTTATAATGATGGCGAGTTTAAGCGTCAGTTTATTGTAGCGGGTCTTCACTATGTGTGGGATGAGCAGACAATGCTTTACATCGAAGCCCGTAAAGACATGAGTGACTTCAATGTTGCAAACCAGACTCCAGATGAGAGTGATGGCGTGGCAATCGGCATTAGATACTACATGTAATAAGCTGGCTACTTAGCTTGTTGTAAACGCCCTATACGGGCGTTTTTTTATGTGCGAAGAATACTTCATATGGGTAAATATTCTTGTGTAATTAACCAACCCATCAAATATATATGACTACTATCTCCTAGACTCTATTTTCCAGATTGAAAAACAAAAACTGACAAACCGTACATTAAAGTTTACGTAAACGAGAACTGTGGTAGAGAGCTAGAGTCGACATATACAAGTTTAATTATGTCAAAACACTCTTAATTTAATCTTGTTATGAGGGGAATGAAAAATTCAAAAGCGATATCCATGTTTTCTCGTGACTCTAATGTGCTGTTTTTAAATCGATAATTAATAATGTCGAAAGTTAATCCCTTCTTCTTGTTCATTCCTTCTCTTACCGCTGAGCATTTTACTACAACTCTTGTGAGGATTTAAATCAGCTTATAAATCTTTATTGTATACAAAATAATCAATAAACTGGAACGTCTGTGAAAGTTAGCGTGTACTTGTTGATTAAATGTTTCATGTGTGGTCTTATTTGTTTGCGAATGTATTCCAATGTAACGATTTGTGTTCATTCTAATGCATTTAAAAAATATAAAAAATAAGAGTCCAGGGAGAAACAACATGTACAAAAATAGCTTATTAGCTAATTCAGTGCGTTTCGCACTAATTAGTGGTGCTGCAGCAACAGCAGCAATTACAGCTCCAACAGCTTTTGCGGCTGATGAGTCTGCAAACGTAGAGAGAATTTCAGTAACGGGTTCACGTATCAAACGAGTAGATATTGAAGGTGCCAACCCAGTTACAGTAATTGAAAGAAGTCAGCTTGAAGATCTCGGTATCACTGATATCGGTCAGCTAATTCAAAAACTTCCAGCAATGAACGGTGGTGTGGTTACTTCGACGACAAACAATGGCGGTTCGGGGGCTGTAACTGTAAACTTACGTGGTTTGGGATCAATTAGAACTCTAGTCCTTATTAATGGTAAACGTACGGTTGATGGTGGTGACTTTCAAACTATTCCAGCATCTATGATTAAGCGTGTTGAAATTCTTAAAGATGGTGCTTCTGCTATTTACGGTGCAGATGCCGTTGCTGGTGTTGTAAACATCATTACTCGCAATGATTTCGAAGGTGTTGAAATTAGTGTTCAGCGAAAAGAGTGGACAGAAATCACTGATGGGGCCGCTAACGATTCTGTTTCATTAATCGCGGGTAAAGCTTTTGACGGTGGTAATATCGTTTTCGGTGCAGAGTACAACAAGCAAGAAGGCGCTGTACAGGGACAGTACGAAGGTGTTAAGCATTTCCAAGAGCCTCTGCACGTAGGGGATGTTGAAGATTTTGAAAAGAATGGCCTAACTGATGATAACTCTGTTTTTTGGGGGTCTTCACGTATTCCAAATGGTCGATTCTTACCTAATGGTGCTACTGGCGGACAAGTTTTTGATCCTAGTCTAGCTGGATGTAGTGGTAGTGTCCCTGCATCAACGAGTTGTTTCCGTGATGCAAATAATGATTTTTATAATTACTCTCCAGTAAACTACCTACAAACCCCGTTTGAACGCATCAACGTCTTTACTGAAGGGAATTTCGAAATCTCTGATTCTGTGAGATTTGAAAGTGCAATTCGTTTGAGTAATCGTAAATCTATTCAGCGTTTAGCTCCAATGCCTTATGATTCTCGATTTGATCCAGGTGCAAATGTGAGAGATGCTGACGGTAATGCTGCTCAAGGTATTTCAGCCGACAGTTATTACAACCCATTCGGTGTAGATGTAACAGATGTTAGACGTCGTGTTACTGAAAGTAACCGAGAGTTCTCACAAGATGTAACTAACGTTCAAGCTGTTGCAGGTTTCTCTGGTGAGTTCGCTGAGGTTTGGGAATGGAATGCCACTTATAATTGGGGCTACCGTACACGTACAGATATAGATAAAGGTCAGTTTGTTGCTGCAAACATTGCTAATGCATTAGGTGCTTCTTTTATGGACACGGATGGTGTCGTAAAGTGTGGTGAAGCTGGTGCGATTATCGAAGGTTGTACTCCAATGAACATGTTTGGGGAAGGAAATATTTCTCAAGAAGCATTGGACTATGTTGAAGCCGACCTCACAGATACATACAATACTCGTCAAGATGTATTAACTCTTAACCTCACTAATTCAGAACTGTTTGAATTACCTGCAGGTTATGTTGGAATGAGTGTAGGTTATGAATATCGTGATGAACAGTACACTTATTCACCTGACTCGGGTAAAGCGAAAGGTGCAGTTTCAGGTAACAAAGGAGCGGGTACTGAAGGCGGTTACCGTGTAAACAGTCTCTTTGGTGAGTTTGTTGTTCCTATTTTAGCTGGTGTTCCGGGTGCTGAACTCTTAGAAGCTAATGTCGGTGTTCGTTATGATAACTTTAGTTCATTTGGTGGTAATACTTCGGTACAAGGTTCACTGAAGTATATGCCGATTTCTAGTTTACTTGTTCGTGCTACAGCGGGTAATGTTTTCCGAGCTCCATCTGTAGATGAGCTGTTCAGCTCGCCAGCCGATGATTTCGACCAAGCTGTCGATCCATGTAGTACGATTAACTACGGTGGCTTAAGTGCTGATGGACAAGCACGTTGTATGGCATCTGGTGTAGCTGCTGGTGGATATGAGCAAACCGATACTCAGGTTCGTGGTCGTTCTGGTGGTAACCCAGAATTGCAACCTGAAGAAGGTGATACATTTACGGTTGGTTTGGCATGGTCTCCAGAGTTTATTGATGGTTTTAGCTTAACCGTTGATTACTGGGATATAGAGTTAACTAAAGGCATCGATGGTTTAGGTGCTCAAGCGACTATGGATCTGTGTTATGAAGAAGGAATTGATGAAGCTTGTGGTCAGATAAATCGTATGCCAAGTGGTAATATCGATACAATCAATACTACCAACCTTAACCTTGCAGACGAAAAAGCGACGGGTTTAGATACTGAGATTACTTACAGTTTTTCTACTAGTATTGGTGATTGGCGTACAAGCTTAAACTGGACGCATTTAATTGAGCGTGAGAAAACTGCATATGAAGGTGCTGATGTAATTGAATTGAATGGGCGAATCGATACTTCTACTGCAAGAGATGTTTATCCAACTGATAAAGCTAATTTCTTTCTCAATTGGGGTTTAGAAGATATTTCGATTACTTATAGTGCTGAATATATATCTTCAATTGAGTCTCCATATTTCTTCTTCGATGAACAAGACCAACATATTGAGTCGCAGTTGTATCATGATATTACGGGTTCATATATTTTCCCAACTAATACAAAGATAACTCTTGGTGTAACTAACATTACCGATGAAAAAGCTCCATATCTTGATCAAGGATTTAACGCTAGCACAATCCCTGAAACTTATAGAGTTAATGGTCGTGGTGCATTTGTAAGAATATCGCAAAAGTTTTAAATAATTAAGATATAGATTTTAATTTTGTAATGCCTATCGGTGATCACTGATAGGCATTTTTTATATTAAAATGTCTCTAGAATTACTTCAGTATCTCTTTGTCAGATGTGTAACCGATATTTTGGTTATGCACCACTAGTTAGCCATTAAACAGGCCTACAAACTATTCTCATGAACAAAAACAACAATTGAATGCAAGGTTAAAGCAAATGGTGGCGATTAATAGGCAACGTTCTCCAGTAATACATCAAAGAAGAGTTTAATCTCGGTAGTTTTTGGTTTCAAAATAAGATGCTGATTCTTCTACTTCAGGAGTACAGTAATGAGACAATATTTAAAATCGCTCTTCTAAATAGCTGAGCCTGCTAGTCGTGCAGTCATATGTATGGATAGTAAATTTGGACATAGATCTGCCATGGATGATTTTTAAACCTCTCTATTTTACCACTTCCCATTCTGACCTATCTTTCTACACTGTTTAACCAGAGAATATTTTGGAGTGTAGATAAAAAGAGAGACAATATTGAGTTCGCGAAGCAGTAGACCCTAACTCTATAGAAATAGTATTGAAGACTTGATTTTTTACCGCTAAAACGCAACAGAATAGATCGCGCGTTTTTGTGAATATTTCATAGCATCACATTTGGGTTCAGTGAAACGCTCTACATTGAAAATGATGGAATTATCACCTAATATCCTGTTCTGTCGAAATTAAGTCACTCACCAGAGAATTGTCATTGTGATCTGCGTCACGCCAAACCTTGTCGTGCGCTCGGTGTGAATCTTGGATGTAATTGAATCTACACATTAGCATTTAGCAAAGAAATGGATTGCTTTTAAAGGAGAATATATAATTAGTTTACTGGTAAAACCAGCAACTGTTGCGAGATTGTGAATAATATTGCCAGTTTGTTGCTGCGTTATTGTTAATTAAAACCAAAGTCTTACAGCGTTTTTTTTGTCTTTAAGCCCTGACTCCTGTTAATCATATGATATATGACTTGTTCGAAAACCTGCCTTTTGTAGCTTTTCCCCCCTCTAATGCCTTTTTTCACTAGTTTTAGGTCGTTTCAATTGTTGACACAGGTCAACAATTTGTGAAATGATGCCAGCGGTGCTACACCTTATTCGGTGTAGAAAAATAAGATAATAATTAACAATCACAAGAGAAAGACATACTTATAAGCAGGAAATTATCGCAAATATAAGCGGAATTCCATGTTGTTAATAAGTTAAACCTTTTTAATTTTACTTCAAATTGGTTGGGAACTATGTCCAAGGTAAGCAATAAAACAAAAATCGCTACAGCGCTCGTAGGCGCACTAGCCTTAGCTGGCTCAAACTTAGTGATTGCAGATCCTCTTTCTGACGTTCAGAAGGCTGACAGCAAAATTCACGCTGAAGCAGCAACATCTCAAAAGAAAGTAGATAAGTACTTTGACCAAGCTCAGGACATGGTGTTCGAGTATGGTTCAGTTGCAGATGAGCGCGAATCACTAAAATCTTACAATGATTACGTTGCTGGTCTGGTAGCAGATCAAGAAGCAACAATGAAATTAATTCAAGATGACATCAATGGCGTTGATACACTTCGTCAAGGTGTTGTTCCTCTTATGTTTAAGATGGTTGACGCACTGGAGCAGTTTATTGCTCTGGATCTTCCTTTCAATCAAGAAACTCGTATTGAGCGCGTAAACAATCTTAAGGCACTATTGAACAGTGCAGAAGTGACACTTGCCGAGAAGTTTCGTCTGATCCTTGATGCATACAGCATCGAGCGTGAATACGGCAGTTTCGTTGCCGTTAAAACCGGTCAGCTTGAACTCAATGGTAAAGAGGTCTTGGTTGATTTCTTCAACTTAGGCCGAGTAGCCCTTTATGCACAGAGCTTAGACCAGAAGTCAGCTTGGATGTTTAACGATGAAACTAAGGCATGGGATGAGCTAGATGAAAGCTATCTTCGTGAACTGACTAAAGGCATCCGCATTGCACGTAAACAGGGTGCTCCGGATCTATTCTCGTTACCAATCCCTGCTGCGGAGGCTGCACAATAATGAAGAAGTTAATAACTACAGCAATCGTTGCTGCAACCCTGGTTTTATCTTCAGGTATTGCGAGTGCAGCAGATGCGCCTAAAACGATCGACCAGCTGCTTAAGCAGGTTCAAACAGATCGTGCTAATGCTTCGAAGACAAACAAGAAGCGTGAGCAAGAGTTCAGAAATGAACGTGGCGATAAGGCCGCTCTACTTAAACGTGAAAAGAATGCTTTAGCTACCGAGCGTCAACGCGGTAAAGATTTAAGCCAAGCTTTCTTGGATAACGAGCGCAAAATTGGCGAGTTGGAAGAGAACCTAAAAACGGCTCAAGGTGACTTGGGTGAGATGTTCGGTGTCGTTAAAGGTGATGCCGGTGATTTCTCCGGTAAACTGGTAGCGTCTAACATCAGTGCTCAATATCCTGGACGTGATGTCTTCATCGCAGAACTTGGTGCGCGTAAGCAACTGCCAAAGATCGACGAACTGGAGCGTTTCTGGGAAGAGCAGTTATTTGAAATGGCGCAGTCTGGCAAGGTTGTCAACTTCGAAGGTGCTGTTACCGATATCGACGGTAATATCCGTAATACGACCATCACACGAGTGGGTGCCTTTAACTTACTTGCCGATGGTAAATATGTTGTTTATAACGCCGACCTTGGTCTGATTCAGGAGCTATCGCAGCAACCATCCGGTTACCAAGTCAAAGCTGTGTCTAAGTTTCAGGATATCACTTCTGGTATCGCTCCTCTCTACATAGATCCTATTAAGGGTGTGTTGTTGAGCATCTTCACGCAGAAGCCGACTATTGAAGATCGTATCGAAGCGGGTGGAACTATCGGTTACATCATTATTGGCCTGCTTATTATCGGTGCCATCATCTCTATCGAGCGTATAGTCACGCTTACTCTTGTAGGCGCTAAAGTTAAAGCCCAACGCAAAAATCTGGATAACCCAGGTGACAATGCCTTAGGTCGTATTCTTAAGGCTTTCCACGACAACAAAGATGTCGATGTTGAAACGCTGGAACTTAAGCTTGATGAAGCCATTCTGAAAGAGACACCGGCACTAGAGGCTCGTATCTCGATCATTAAGGTACTCGCTGCAATCGCACCTATGATGGGTCTACTCGGTACAGTAACCGGTATGATTGCTACCTTCCAAAGCATCCAGTTGTTTGGTACTAGCGATCCTAAGCTTATGGCTGGCGGTATCTCGATGGCATTGATGACTACTGTACAGGGTCTGGTCGCTGCTCTACCTCTGATGCTTATGCACGCAATTGTTATTGCTCGCAGTAAGTCAATCGTACAGGTACTTGAAGAACAGAGTGCAGGCATGGTTGCGACTCACGCTGAGAAGAGGAACGCCTAATGTTATTCCTGATGGATATCTGGGATTCCGTCAGGGGCTTTATGGCCGCCGGAGGCGATGTTCTCTGGTTGGTCGCGGCAGTGTTGTTTGTCATGTGGGTATTGATGCTTGAACGTTACTGGTATCTCAATTGGATATCACCAAACGAACATAAGGCAATCATAACCTCATGGGATGCCCGAGAGGATTCTACCTCTTGGTATGCACACCGCATCCGTGAAGCCTGGCTTTCCCAAGCGAAACAAAATTTGAATGCACGTATGCTGTTTATTAAAACCTTAGTTGCCATCTGCCCTATGATAGGTCTTTTAGGCACAGTGACAGGTATGATTTCGGTATTCGATGTGATGGCAGTTCATGGGACGAGTAATGCTCGTATGATGGCAGCTGGTATTTCAATGGCGACCATGCCGACAATGGCGGGAATGGTAGCGGCGTTATCGGGGGTATTCTTTAGTACTCGTCTGGACGCTAAGATGAAAATCAGTTTAGAAAAGCTAAAAGACAGCATGCGTCACCACTAGAGAGAGATTGAACATGGCACGTAGAAAGCATTCCAGCGTGGAAGAGGAAGCTCAAATTGATATGACACCGATGCTAGACATCGTGTTTATCATGTTGATCTTCTTCATTGTAACAACTTCGTTTGTTAAACCTTCAGGCCTTGATTATACCAAGCCAGAAGCGTCTACAGCGACTAAGAAGCCCTCTGCTAACATCTTCATCGGTGTGAGCAAGACAGGAACCATTATGATGGAGAACCGTCTGGTCGATATCGAGCGTGTAACTGCAAACGTAGAGCGTATGCTTGCAGAGGCTCCAGAAGCGGCCGTGCTAATCCAAGCCGATAAAGATGCCAAGCATGGTCTGGTTATCAAGGTAATGGATAGTGTGAAGAAGGCGGGCGTAGATAAGATATCTGTATCGGCGGGGAAAGACTAATATGCTTAGAGGAATAGTATCATTACTACTTGGTGGTGCTGTGACTTATGCCTTATTTGTCTTCATGGCATTTTTGATAGGTGGCGGTCCAACCCGCCACGATGCTTCAACAGAATCACCTATCATCGAAATAACCATGAGCAAAGAGGATGCATCAGCACAGAAGAAACCTAGGGTTAAACCTAAGCCTCCTGCGCCACCTGAGCAGCCACCTAAGCCGGATACAACTCCGCCTGACAGTTCATCTGACATAGATACAAACATGTCATTTAACATGGGTGGTGTTGAAACTGGTGGTGCAAACACAGGCTTTAAACTGGGTAACATGATGACGCGCGATGGTGATGCTACACCTATCGTTCGCATCGAGCCTCAGTATCCGATAGCCGCAGCACGCGATGGTAAAGAAGGCTGGGTACAGCTTAGCTTTACCATTAACGAACTCGGTGGTGTTGAAGACGTTAAAATTATTAAGGCTGAACCTAAGCGATTGTTTAACAAAGAAGCTAGGCGCGCACTTAAAAAGTGGAAATATAAGCCGAAGATTGTTGACGGTAAGGCACTTAGACAAACTGGTATGAAAGTTCAGTTGGACTTCACCTTAGACAAAGGAGGCAGATAACGATGCGTAAACTTAGTTTAAGAACGACTAGTATAGCTGCCGCTTTATTACTTTCTTTTGGTGGTAGTTTAGCACTAGTTCCGGCAGCATCGGCTGTCGAGAAGTGTCCTATCGAGAGTCGTAAGTCTAAAGCCGTTGGTCAAAGTGCAGCGAAGAAAGTGCAAAAATCTTTCAAAGCTTATACTGAAGGCGACGTTGACGGAGCCATCGCGATATTACTCGAGGCCAACCCTAAGAGTGATTTCGATAAAGCATATATTGACCGCATGTTGGGTAATTTCTACGCCGAAAAGTCTCAGATGGGTACAGCAATTAAGTATCTTAAGACTGCTGTCGATGCCGATATCTTAGGTGGCGGTGACCATGCTGCGACGCTGAGACTTTATGCCGACCTCTTGATTCAAGAGAAGAAGTTTAAAGAATCGATCACTTATTACTACAAGTGGATGGAGTTTACCTGTAAAGAGGATGCTCAAGTCTACCGTCGTATAGGTATTGGTTACTCAGAGCAGAAGAACTGGAACAAGGTTCTTGAGGCCGCTAACAAGGGACTATCACTGTCTGATAAGCCTGATAAAGGTTTGTATCAGATGAAGCTAACGGCTTACTTCAATCAGAAGAAGTATCCGGAAGCGGTAAAAGTGCTAGAAACCATGGTGCCACTTTTCCAGGATGATAAACGTCTTTGGGTTCAGTTAGCTCAGTTTTATTTGATGACTGAAAAGTACACTAAGTCGTTAGCCACTTATGATCTTGCTTATAAAAATGGTTTTCTTGAGACTGCGGGTAACATTACTCGTTTAACTCAGCTACTTGCACAGAATGGTTCGCCATACCGTGCAGCCAAAATATATGAGAAGCACATGAAGTCGGGCATGATCAAAGAGGAAGAGAAAACTCTTGGGATTTTGGCTGGTTTCTATCACAACGCGAAAGAGTTGAAAGAAGCTGCTTCATATTATGGTAAGGCTGCAGATGCGGGCAACAATGGCAAATATTATCTAAGACAGGGTCGAATCCTGTCTCTGGATGGTAAGTCTAAAGCCGCTGTTTCCGCGTTTAAGAAGTCACTCGACGCAGGCATTGATAATCCGGGTGAGGCTCAATTTGAGCTAGCACTTGCTTATTTAAACCTTAAGCAATATAAGTCTGCTTATTCGCGTGCTAAGTTAGCGGCGAAGGATAAGAAGACGGCTCGTTCAGCGAAGAGTTATATCTCTTATATCAAAGAGAAGGCACGTGTTCATAACGTAACACTGTAACTTTAACTTGACTAAATGAGTTTTTAAAAGCCCCGAAAGGGGCTTTTTTATTGCTGTGAATTCCTAGAAAACTGCAATCTTACTAGAACTTAGAACCTTCATTTACTGCATCTGCCTCAACTCAATATGTCGATGTTTTTCCATCTCTAATTCATGAGTTAAATTCTCTACGTCTTGAAAAATCAACTCTATGCTTAGGTTACGCGCCGGCGTGCAAGTATAGCCAGCGAGTTCGTAATCGATGTGACTCGTGTGTTTTTTGCCGTATTCTATATTGAAGTTTTCAATTTTCTTTTCAATTCTATGCAACACAATCTGAGTACCAGCCTCATCAATGTTGAATAACCCTAATGCAAAGCTGTTATTGTTGAGTCTCGCTACTAGGTCTGTTGTTCTTAAGATGGCTTCTTGTACCTGTTTCATAAAGAATTCGAGCAGATGAGGTTGCTTAACTGTTTCATGTATGTGCGGGCACAGATACAATAGAGCCAGACTTTGGTGATCTCTGATATGGCGATGCCATTCGCGGTTGAAAACCTCCATAAAGTAGGTTTGATTATAGACGCCAGTTTCTGGATCTCTGAAACCTGAGTTGCGAAATGAATAGATCATAGACTGGCTCCTTTCGGTCCTACAAAGAAGAAGATTGAGATAGCTGTATAAATATAGCAGTACAAATAATTTTGTACGTTTGCAATAAGTATAGAAAATAACAAGCAATTGCACCGAATATAGGGAAAGAAACAGATGAGAAGAGCTTTTTTAGCCGTATCAATAGGGTTAGTACTGGGGATCACAGGCTGTTCAGATAATGAAAATAAAGTAAGCAAAGACGCAGGTTCAACCGCAATCAGTACCTCTTCTGAAGTCGTACAAACCAGCCAGAAAAAAGAAGCATCTGTAGAGCAGGCTTACCTGGCATTGGTGGACGAATTCTTTAAGGACTATCTTAAGCTTGAGCCTATCTATGCCACATTTGTTGGGGTCAATGATTATAACGATCAGTTTGGCGGTGATCTTACAAATGAGTATTTGAAGACGCGTCATGATTTAAATACCAGTTATTTGGCAAGAGTCAAGATGATAGACAGAAGTGCTTTATCTCCTGAGCTACAGCTAAGTTATGACATGTTTACCTATGATAGAAATGTCGCTCTGGTAGATGAAACATTCCCAGCTCGTTTCATGCCAATGAATCAGTTCTACAGCACAGTTATCAGTATGGTACAACTGGGCAGTGGTGAAAGTGCTCAACCATTTAATACCGTCGAAGATTACCATAACTGGGCATCTCGTTTATCTGGGTTCATCGCCTGGACTAAGCTTGCACAAGAGCGCATGGACGAGGGAGCAAGAAGCAAGGTCGTTCTGCCTCGGGTGTTAGTCGAGCGCATTATCCCTCAGCTTAAGGCTCAGCTTGTCGATGATGCCAGTAAGAGCTTATTCTACGCGCCAATAAATAATCTGCCGCAGAGCTTTTCTGATACAGATAAAGCTGAACTCACCGCGAGTTACACTCAACTTATCAATCAAGAGTTAATCCCGGCACTAGCCTCATTAACTGAGTATTTCGAGACTAAATATCTCTCTGTTGCCCGCGCTAGCGATGGTTGGTGGGACTTACCTAACGGTAAAGTTTGGTATCAGCATCTGGCTAATTCCCACACGACTACCCTGATGCCAGTGGATGAAATCCATCAGATTGGTCTGAGTGAAGTGGCTCGTATCTTGTCTGAGATGGATAAGGTACGTGAGCAGGTTAAATTTAAGGGAGATTTGAAGGCTTTCTTCGCATCTCTGTCATCTGAGCCAGAATATTTCTTCACTGATCGCCAGGGCCTTATCGATGGTTATATGAGCCTTAAAGAGCAGATAAATGCTGAGCTACCTGAGTATTTCAATATAATGCCAAAGGCCGATTATGTGGTTAAGCCAGTGGAAAGCTTCCGTGAGCAGTCTGCGGCTGGTGCATCATATGAATCTCCAGCCGTTGATGGCTCTCGTCCTGGTGTGTTCTATATCAACACCTTTAACTTAAAAGCGCAGCCTAAGTGGGGGATGACGACCCTGTCTCTGCATGAGGCTGCCCCTGGACATCACTTCCAAATAGCCATAAAGCAAGAGTTAACTGGAGTGCCAGAGTTTCAACGTTTTGGCAATTACACTGCGTTCGAAGAGGGCTGGGCCCTGTATGCCGAATATTTAGGGGTTGAGATGGGGCTGTTCAATGACCCTTATCAGTATTTTGGTAAGCTGTCTGATGAGATGCTACGCGCTATGCGCCTAGTGGTTGATACCGGCCTTCACGCTAAAGGCTGGACACGTGAACAAGCGATTCAATACATGAAAGATAACTCGCCCATGGCTGAGTCGGACATCGTCGCCGAAGTTGAGCGCTATATGGCTATACCTGGACAGGCACTGTCCTATAAAGTGGGTCAACTCAAGATTCTTTCTCTTAGAGCTGAAGCGGAAGCTGAATTAGGCGATAAGTTCGACCTAAAAGTCTTCCATGATCAGATCTTAACCTCAGGCTCTTTGCCTATGGCGGTGATGGAGTTGAAGATCCATCATTGGATAGAAACTCAGAAGTAATTGAATACGAGATTAGTTAAACACAGTTTCATCAGCTAAAGCTTTTTAAACCCGGCTTTTATCAATATACTGGCTGGGTTTATTTTTTCTAAAATTTGTCATCGCTAAGGTATCTAGATACTGGCAGGCAAATTCATCACAACGTTAGGAGTTACACCATGGTACAAGCCACAGCAAGACATCTACTAGTTAGCAGCGAAGATAAATGTGAAGCACTTAAGCAGGAAATCTTAGCCGGTGCAGATTTTGGTGATGTGGCAAAGGCTAACTCATCTTGTCCGTCGAGTGCTCAAGGTGGTGACCTTGGTTCTTTCGGCCCAGGCATGATGGTTAAAGAGTTTGATGAAGTCGTGTTCAATGCGCCTCTGAATGAAGTTCAAGGCCCTGTTAAGACACAATTTGGTTATCACCTGCTTGAAGTGACAAGCCGCGGATAATTAGCAAAAGGTCATACTCTATGCTCGAACTCTATACCGATCGGCTCAGGCTTCGCAGTCTCAGAGCCGATGATTGGGATAATTTCTTGATGCTTCATCAAGATCCTATCATCAATCAATTTGTCAGACAGCCGGTCGTGGCGTCTGTGATTCTGGAAAATTTCGAGCATAGGTTAGTACCCTGGCAATATGAATCCGGTGACTGGTTGACTCTGGTCATAGAGGAGATTGGAACCGATAAATTTATTGGCTATACCGGATTATATTGCGTTAATCACGATTGTGACCGCGCCGAAGTGGGTTATATGTTAGCCAACGAAGGTCAAGGTAAGGGTTATGCTACTGAGGGTCTTAAGGCGGTCATTGACTGGGCTTGCTTAAGTTTTCAGGTGCACAAGTTTATCGGCCTGTGTGCGAAACAGAATATCGCATCGGTAAAAGTGTTGGAGAAAAATGGCTTCCAACTGGAAGGCGTGCTGAGAGACAACTATAAAATCGATGATATCTGGATTGATGATTGTACTTATGGCCTATTGAGCCATGAAAGAGGCGAATAGGTATTATCCTTG
The DNA here is from genome assembly GCF_009377275.1 of Shewanella sp. YLB-07. Taxonomy (NCBI): domain Bacteria; kingdom Pseudomonadati; phylum Pseudomonadota; class Gammaproteobacteria; order Alteromonadales; family Shewanellaceae; genus Shewanella; species Shewanella sp. YLB-07. The sequence continues at coordinate 615,719 of NZ_VOQB01000002.1, forward strand.
TCTAAGCTCGGTGCTATAATCTCATAAGAATTTTGATTAAAGGTAATACGTGTGACAGCACAAATAGAAACCTTGGCCCTATTGCCAGGTGAAGAGTACATAGAGTTATATAAAATTTTAAAAGTCCAGGCCATGATTGGCGGGGGCGGTGAAGCTAAATTCGTTATTAGTGAAGGCAAGGTAACCGTTGACGGTGAAGTTGAGACCCGTAAGCGTAAAAAAGTCCGGGCTGGTGAAGTGGTTTCTTTCAATGGCGAGTCAGTACAGATAGTCATTGCACCTTAATTGGTGATTGAATAACAATTAAGTGGAGTAATAAATGCAATTTCCAGATGATGACAATGGCAAGATGCTCGCAGCGATGGCCGATGCGGGTATTGATCTGACCAAGCAACTTGATGTCGACTTCTTCCTTGTTTTTGATGACCAAAGAGATGCCGAGTATGCCAGTGAAGAGCTGGCAAAGTCTGGGCTTGAAGGTGAATTTGAGCTTCATCTCAACGACGAGCTTGGCCAGTGGGAGCTGATTGTTTGTATTCCCATGGTTCCTGAGTATCAAGCCATAGTCGATCGAGAAGTTGAGCTCAATACATTTGCCCAAGAGTTCGGCGGCGTGACCGATGGTTGGGGCGTGATGCAGCATCAAGAGGGCGACGATGAGTTTGCCGATGACGAGCACGAATGTAGTGACGAGTGTAAGCACTAATCAGTCTGCTACGCATCTCGATTGATGCCACTTGGTGGCGTTTTTATTGGGTTTACATCGCTAAGCGATGAGATGACAGATATTTTGTATTAAGCCACCATTTGAGTGGCTTTTTTTATGCCTCTAATTCATGATGTAGCATCAAATGGTTTACCATACTCACACCTAGATTTAACAAGTTGGGTAATAGCCACAGAAGGACCAGAGAGAATGGCAAAGCAGATAAGTTTTGGAACTCCAGTCAATGATGCCGAACGTTGGGCTTTTTCCTTGTTGGCGGATGAGCTACCCGATAATTACATATTACTCACCAATGTGGAGATCCCAACTAAATCCGGGCAAGCCATGGAAGTTGATGCGCTGGTTATCGGCGAATGGGGTGTGTATGTCGTCGATGTCAAAGGCTATATAGGACGCTTAGATGCCGGACTTCATGCCTGGTCCTTAGATGGCAGGCAGGTGGATAACAGTCTGGCCAAGGCCAACTATGTTGCCCGCGTTCTGGCGGGTAACGTCAAGCATAAGATCCCTGTTGGTGTCTATGCGCCCTGGTGTCAGGGAATGGTATTTGTGACCGGACGCAGGGGTGAGGAGATTGAGCTGGAGAAGCAACAAGGGTCTTTGAGTATCTATACGCCGCAACAGATCGTTGCCGCTCTGACCAAGGAGTGGGGGCTTACAGCGCCTCGCAGCCATCAGGTGACTGATGAGCAAAAAGAGATGGTGCTTAAAACCATAGGTCAGGTCGCCCTTGTTGAGCAACGTAATAATAAGATCCAGGATTTCACTAAGCTCAAGTGTCTGTTCATTCAAAGTGGCTTAGAGGTCTGGCAGGCAGAGTACAATCCTGGTGGGTGGACGGCTCCCTGGTTACTGAAAATTCTGATACCGACTCAGTTTGTCGATAAAGAGCAGTCAGAGGAACATGAGAGTCGTTTGCGATCTGAGTTTAAGCGTCTGCAAGCGCTCACTGGCTGTAGTGGCGTTCCCTATTGCGCACCGCTTATACAGGATGGTGAGCAGCTAGTACTTCCAATAAGGATGCCAAGAGGCTTACCATTAAACATACTTGAAGCTGAATCATTAACGACCTATCAACTGCTTGAGATCTTAAGGCGCTCAGTCTCTGGTCTGCAGCAGATCCACCGCAGAGGATATACTGTTGGTGGCTGGACAGGGAACTGTATTTTTGTATCTGATCTGGGGGATGTCGAGTTTATTGATATCAAAGATAACCTCAATAGCAGTGAAGATATTCAAGCTTATGCAGCAGGATTCCAGGCTCTAGCTGAGCAGACTAAACAACCGCGTGTATACCAATGGTATCGTTTGGCGGCTAAAGGCGGCACAGTCGATCTTGATGCCCTTAGATGTGATCTGTCGGCACTGATAGATAATGGCGTTTGCGATACCTTGCCGGAGCGAGTAGAAATCACCACTGGGGCGATAATCGATCACCACTATAAGCTGGAGCAATTTATCGCGGCAACGCCTAATAGCCAGTTCTGGCGTGCAACCCACATCCAGGGGCAATATCAGTGTGGTGTTTCAATTTATACTAAGGTAGAGGCCAAATGGCCCACCTTGAGTAACTTATATCGTAGCCTGTCTAAATTACATCACCCCCATGTCGAAAAGGTGTTGGGTTTTGGCCAGTTGCCCCTGAGTGACGAGCTCTTTATCGCACGAGCATGGGAGTATGGCGTATCTCTGGATGAGCTGCCTGAAATTCAATTGGGTCAGCCTGTGATGTGGTTTACGCAGCTGCTAAGCGGATTGCAATATATGCATCAGATGGATATTTATCATGGTGCCATTTGTCCTAAAAATATTATCTGTAACCAAGAGAAAGCTATCTTAGTCAACTTTGGCATCGGCTTAGACATTGCGACTAGTCACTACGCCAGTCGCTATGCCGACCCTAAACTCTGGGCCGCAGAAGGTGATGCTGAGAGAGATCTTTATGGTTTAGTGGCCGGCTTTATCTCCACTTTGGCACCTATGTCATTGCAGGGAGACGGAGGACGTGAGGGGATTATTCAAGCGCTTAATTCTTTCGATAAGCAGTGGTTTGGTGAGAAGACCTTCGATACCTGCATGAAGGTATTAAATTTTGAATTCGAGGCTACGCCGGGAATGAATTATCTTCAAGCCTTCGATGTGGTAGATAGTTTAGTTTAAGGGGTATTTTCACCCTCAAACATAAAAAGAGAAGCTCTATTTGGGCTTCTTTTTTATGTTTGATACTCTGTGACGCTAGGGTTTAGGAGCTAGGAGTTGCTAGTTACGGTAGGGGGCGAATATCTCTAATAACCAATCGATAAAGGCTTGGGCTTTGAGTGACAGGTTACTGGATTTTGGGGTCAACACGTAGTAGATGTAAGGACTGGTGAAACCTGTATCGAAGGGGATAACTAAACTTCCATCAGCCAGTTGCTCTTCGATAAAAAATCTTGGAATAAGTGCGACTCCCATGTCACCAGCTGCTGCTTGGCTGAGCATATAGAAATGTTCCATGCCAAACTTCTTATCTGTGGTCAAAGCCAGTCCAACCTGCTGTGACCAGTAGGGCCAAAGCTCTGGCCTGGTCGTGTGTTTAAGCAAGGTCATCTTGTTGATGTCTTCGACGGTGTTAAGTTGTTCGGCTAACAGAGGGGAACATACCAAGCAGAGATCTTCATCCATTAGCTTGATAAAGTTGGCATCTGTCGGCTCATTCTGAGCACTTCTGATGGCGATGTCACAACGGCTCTTATCGAAATCTACCGCAAAATCGCCAATGGAGAGATCCACATACAGATGAGGGTGTCGCCGCTTAAATTCCTCCATCCGGGGGATAAGCCAATTGATGGTGAGGCTAGGCAAGACGTTGATAGAGAGCGTCTGAGTTCGCATCTGTTGTGACTTTATCTCATCTGTCGCATTATTTATGGTCTGCAGCGCCGACTGCACCTGAACGAGGTAACGTTGGGCATCATCAGTGAGCAATAATTTTCTATGTTGGCGAATGAATAAGGGGACGCCTACAAATGACTCCAATCCCTTGATCTGTTTGCTGATGGCCCCATGAGTAACGAAGAGTTCGTTGGCCGCTTTGCTAAAACTCAAGTGTCTCGCGGCAGATTCAAAAGCCAGGAGTGAATTGAGTGGTGGAAGAGGTGAATGCATCATGTGCCCGCTGATTATTTGTGTGAGAATATCTCACTCTAAGTGGACGATAACTCCTTTGCACATCTTGTGCAAATATCGTCTAATAATACCATTCTACGCGTGTAAACTATTTTGAGACTTATCTATGCCATTGGAACTATCCTATGAACTTATCGCACTCCTGTTTGGCGTGGCTATGTTGGCAGGCTTTATCGACGCGATTGCGGGAGGCGGTGGTTTAATCACTATTCCAGCACTTATGTGGGCAGGTCTTCCGCCTACAGCAGCACTGGCGACCAACAAGCTGCAAGCCTGTGGTGGCAGTTTCTTTGCCAGCCTATACTTTGTGCGTAAAGGCATGGTGAAACTCGGTGAGATGAAGTTGGCTATCGCTTGTGCCTTTGTCGGTGCCGCTATTGGTACCATAGCCGTACAGATGGTCGACACAGCTTTCTTAGAGACATTATTACCCTTCTTAATTCTAGGTATAGGTGGCTACTTTCTGTTTTCAAAGAAGATCAGCGAAGAGGACAAACATCAAGTCTTTACACCTGTTATGTTTGGTTTTACAGCAGCATTCGGCGTTGGGTTATATGATGGATTCTTTGGCCCGGGAACAGGCAGTTTCTTCGCATTAGCCTTCGTGTCTCTTGCTGGTTTTGGCCTCGCCAAAGCCACAGCTCATGCCAAAGTGCTCAACTTCTCGACCAATATTGCCTCACTCATTTTTTTTGCCATCGGTGGCAAAGTATTTTGGTTGCTCGGAGGTGTCATGCTCGTTGGTCAGGCAATCGGAGCCACTCTGGGCTCCAGACTCGTCCTGACTAAGGGGACAAAAATAATCAAGCCATTGGTCGTCACTATGTCTATCGCCATGAGTGTAAAGCTACTGTCGACACAATATGATCTTTTTGCTTGGGTTTAACTGAGCTTGAGAGTGTGGATTTTGCCAAAACTTCTACCTTAATATGGTATAAAGTGTTCCTGACATTTCCCATATTTATATGGGGCAGATGATGGGACTCCCGAAAATGTGGGATCATCTTTGACCCTGCTTTGAAGCTAGCAGCATCTACATAAGTTGATCTATAAGACCATTCGACATTATCCTGTCTGACCTTTTTATCGTATAAGCTTAAAAACGACTACCGTAAAAAAGAAAACTCCTATAGCATACCCCATAATGTAGATGTGGCAGCAGCCAAGTTTACCAAGCAATTTATGCTTGGTAACCAGCGCAACGCATAAATACTAAGCTTTTATGTGTTTTGTCGTATACTTTTACATTTATATTCGAACGGTGAATTCGGATATAAACTTTTGTTTTTCACCAACAATTATGAGTAAATATAATGGCTAAAGGTACAGTTAAGTGGTTCAACGCAGATAAAGGTTTCGGCTTTATTACACCTGAAGATGGCAGCAAAGATCTGTTTGTTCATCATTCAGAAATTCAAGCTGGTGGCGGATACGCAACTTTGAGTGATGGCCAGGCTGTTGAATTCGAAGTTGGCCAAGGTCAAAAAGGTCCTTGTGCAAATAAAGTAGTTCCTGTTTAGATAGGTAGCTGCACATAAAATGCAAAGGCAGTCGGACACGTTAATGCGTGCCGACTGCTTTGGGCATTATGTGCCAATAAGTTTTTAGTGGGTGATGTCTAAATGGACAATGCATCAATTTTTATTAACATTTAAGATTCGCCACTCTTAACCTACTTTCATCTCTCAACATTTTCGCAAGTTATTTGAGGCTATGGTATTTAGCCAATTGACCAAATACCAAACCAGCTCAATGAAACAAACCTAAGAAGATATTTGACACTTGTTATCTGACAAGTAAGCACGGCAGCCTAAGAGTTTGCATAAGCCTTCTCAACTACTTCTGCGATAATCGCAATTCCTTCACGCATCTTGGCTTGATCTTGCACATAGTTCATTCGTAAGCATTGGTGGGCATGCTCCCACTTTTCCTCCGATTGTTCTTTCTGTCCAAAGAAGAAATATTCTCCCGGTACTATCAATACTCCACGAGCCTTTAATCTGGCATAGAGCTCCATAGTGGTGATAGGCAATTCATCGAACCAGAGCCAGAGGAACATGGCACCTTCTGGTTTATGAATTTTGAACCTGCTGTCTGTGATGGATTGCTGTAACAAAGACAGTGCAAACTCTGATTTTTCTTTATAAAAAGGTTTGATCACCGATTCGCTTAAACGTAATAGATCGCCTGATTCAATCATGTGCTTGGCAATGGCTGGGCCGAATCCTCCGGGGGCTAGGCTGATAATGCCATTAAGATTCGTCAGCGCCTGAGTGATCTCCTCATTGGCTATCACGATGCCGCAGCGCACGCCGGGTAAACCCAATTTGGATAAACTCATACACAGTATGGTGTTGCTGTTCCAAAATGGTGTCACTTCTTCGAAGATGATATTCGGGAAAGGGGTGCCGTAAGCGTTATCTATGATAAGAGGAATGTCATTTTTGCGTGCTAAGAGGTCTAATTTGGATATCTCAATATCGGTCAACACGTTGCCCGTGGGATTGGTGGGGCGAGACACACATATTGCTGCTACCGAGTCATCCACTTTTAGCTGCTCAAAATCCACATGATACTTAAACATGCGGTTATCTAGCATCTCGATTTCGGGGCGGTAAGAGACAAATATATCATCGTCCAGTCCGGCATCACTGTAACCTATATATTCAGGTGCCAGAGGTAAGAGTATTTTCTTGTGGCTGCCATCAACTTGCTTGCCAGCAAGCAGATTAAACAGGTAGAAGAAGGCACTTTGGCTGCCGTTGGTCAGGCTGATATTTTTCTCGCTGATATCCCAGCCATAAGTCTCCCGTAACAAGCCCGCTAAGGCTGTTAGAAAGGTATCTTTACCCTGAGGACCATCATAGTTACCTAATGCCGCTATCAACTCACCGTTTGCCAGCATCTCGCTTGCTGCTTGGTGAAAATAATCCTGCATCGCAGGAATAGTGGCAGGGTTGCCACCGCCCAACATAATGGCGCCTGGTGTGCGTAGCCCATCATTGAGATCATTCATCAACTGATTAATGCCGGAGTTACGATTAAATTTTTCACCAAACTTTGAATACTGCATGAGCCTAATACCTAAAAATCGTAATTTCTTATGAATACCTGTAGTAACAATATTCAGTAAGAAACGCACTCATTATTTCATTTTTAAGTGCCTAATTTTGCAATCCATCATGTTTTGCGAAATAAATCGCAATTTATTTGTTCAGTTTAGGCTTATGGGAATAGGGGGAAGATATGAGTTGATGTAGTGCCTTTTATGGTGAACACTAAAAGCTAGGAATTCCGTTTCCCAATACAGTGTAGATGCGGCTTTGAGAGTTCAGGGATGGGCTATCAAGCTTTGACTCATTGTGTGTTACGGCACTGTTTTCTTATCACTCGCTTATAATTGTCTCATAGATATGCTTTACCAGTAATCGTATTTTTTAGTTCGAAAATTCGACTTGTACAATTAAGCCTGGTTGGTTATCCAGTAACTCTATTTTCCCGTTATGCAGTTGTATAATGGCTTTGACTAAGGTTAAGCCTAAGCCAAAACCAGCCACACCACGGCTTTTTTCAATGCGATATAAGCGCTGAAATACTTTTTCCTTTTCGATATCACAAATACCAGGTCCATTATCGCTAACAGTAAAACCACGGGGTGTTAACTGAACGCTGATTTGTGCTTTATTTCCGGCGTACTTACTGGCGTTTTCTAGCAGATTATATATGGCTCGAAACAATAGCGTTGCATCACCTTGAATAGAGAAGGGCTCAGCGCTTTCTATACTGACAACTTGCTGTTTCTCTTCTGCAAGCGGCTCTACTAAATCCACAGCATCGATAATGACTTGCTGTAAATCAACCGTTTTAAAGTGTTTGGTGTTGCTCTCTTTCTGTTGCTGGAGCCTAGTCAATTCAAGCATTGCACTAAAGGTAAATAATATCTCGTCGAGCTTATCTAGCATAGATTCTAGCTGCTCACTGGGGTGATTCAGTTGCTGTTTAGTTAATATCTCCGATTCAATTTGCTGCCTTAAATGGCTCAGTGGCGTGCGTAAATCATGAGCAATCGCATCAGTGATCCCGGAAACCGTTTCAAAGGAGTGTTGCAATTGATTGAGCATGGTATTGATATGTAAGGCCATATGATCATATTCATCATTATGGTCCGATACTGCGACACGTGCGTTCAATTGACCTGATTCAACCCGTAAGGCGACTTGATTAAAGCTGTTAATGCGTTTTAACACCCGCATTGAGAAAACTAAGCCCGTTATTATGCCGAGCAATACGGCCAGTAATAATGCAACGGCTGAGGCACTGATAAATTGTGCTTTAAGTTCATATAATGATTCATCGTCGACAGCCACTATGAGCGTTCCAGAGGCCATAGGCTGAGCACAACCGGAAACCAGCCTGATCTCATCAAATTGGTCTAACCAAATCGGGAAACGCGATAAGCTCGGGCATTGCGATAAAGTCGTAGGGGGGGCGCTAAGTCTACCAATGAGCTGTTGCTCTATTTGATAACTCAGAATGTATTGACGTGAACTTTGAGCCTGTAGCTTAAATTGTTCAATAAACTGCTCTGTACTTAATTGCTCAGCAAGTGATGTTTGCTGAGCAATAATATTAGCCATTTGTAACCCTTGTTGGCGGTTCATTTGACCAATGCTCAATTGATACAAGACTACCAGTAAGATGGTCACCACCGATAATAACAAGCCAGTATACAAACGAGTTAAACGCCACACCGAGTGGGCGGTTTTAACGCTGCTCCACCATTCTGTAACCGACGCCACGTACTGTTTCCAGTAAAGGGGTAAGACCATCAAATTCTACCTTTTTACGCAATCTTGCCATATGAACATCAATAACATTCGTTTGTGGATCAAATTGATAGTCCCAAACTGCTTCAAACAATAACGAGCGAGATACCACCTGTCCGCTATGCTCCATCAAATAACGTAACAGCTTAAACTCTTTTGGCAGCAGGGAGATTTCAGTTGACCCTCGGAACACCTTATGAGAAAGCAGATCCATTTTTAGATCGGCAACGTGCAAAACGCTGGTTAGCTTTTCGCTGTGAGTACCTTTGCGCTGAATTAAGATCTCAATACGCACGAGCAACTCAGAAAGCGCAAAAGGTTTGATTAGGTAATCATCACCGCCTTCACGCAGCCCTCTTACACGTTCAGAGACGCTATCTAAGGCACTTAAAATAAGTACTGGTGTTTGTTTGCCTGCATTTCTTAACGTCGATAATACCGTTAAGCCATCTAATTTAGGTAGCATCCGGTCAAGCACGATTAATTGGTAGTCGCCTTCAAGCGCTAAGAATAAACCATCTTGGCCATTATCCGCTAGATCAATCTCGTAGCCCTGTTCTTTAAGGGCTTTTTGTAGGTATTGACGAGTCGTCTGGTTATCTTCAATAACAAGAATTCGCAAAAAGTTTCCCTAGGGGAGTGCTACTCCCCTATAAATGTTGACTGAATTAGCGCTTCATTACTGGAATGGCTTTGCCAGTAGTTACATCTACAATGACACGTGTAAGGCCTTGCTCGCCCATGAGTTTAAATTTGTAGAATGTAATGCCTTTTTTGTTCTCTAATTCAAACTCAAAAACATCAGCACTGTATTTAAGCTGTAATTGGGCAATGGTCGCGCCTAAGTTAAATTTTGACGCTTGTAACTCCTGTAACGCTAACAGGTCATCATTATCTAATCGACTTAAGCTATTTTTAGTTTTATGTTTTAACACCGCACCATCTGCAAGGCTTAATTCAATGTCATGCTTTTCTTTTGTTTCAAGATTGACAGCTTCAATATCATAGGTTGCTTGATTATGATGATCATCAATTTCAAATTCGACAATGTGCTTAGCGTAATCTGTACTTACCTTCTCAATCGCCTGCTCTAAAGTGAAATTAGCGCGTTGTAATGCTAGTGCGGACAGTGCATCGTCTTCACGACCCGCAAATGCTGATAGTGATGTGAAGGCCAGCGCTGCACAGATTAATTTAGTATATTTCATTTTGTTATCCTAGTGGGTTGTTGGTTGAGAACTGAATTGTACGTGTTGTCCCTTGCACCAACGTGGATGAATCATTACAAAAAGTTAATCCTTAAACTAGGTATTTATTGCATCAGAATCTAGTCATCACGGGGAGCAGTTAAATGAGCTTAACTCAAAAAAGACTAACACATCTTTAGCTGCAAAAGTGATTGTCACAGGGTTATCATGCTTGTGAAACGGCGATAGTTTTCTTACTATAGCTAAATCAAAAAACAGGTTCTCCATCTTCCTCATTTTAATCGAGAATGCATGAAATTTATCCACACTTCTGACTGGCATATTGGCAGGCAGCTACATAACCAGAATCTGCTCGAAGATCAGCGCTTCGTGTTAAATCAGATCGTTGAATTCGCCGTCGAACATGATGTCGATGCCGTGATTATTGCCGGTGACATCTATGACAGATCTATTCCACCAGCTAATGCCGTGGCGCTGCTCGATGAGGTGGTGAATCGTCTCGTTAATGAACTTAAGATACCCGTAGTCATGATCGCGGGTAATCATGATGGCCATGAACGTCTTGGCTTTGCCTCGAGACAGATGACAGATAGTGGCTTGTATATCATAGGTCCGCTGACCAAAAACGTTGCGGCGATAGAGCTTAAAGGCAAGCAGGGCAGTGCCGTTTTTTATGGCTTGCCTTACGCCGATCCTGCCACTGTGCGTCATGTGTTTGAGTGTGAAGTGACGAGTCATGAAGAGGCTATGGTTAAATTGCTTGAGCAAGTGCATATTCATGACAGCCAAGATTTACCCAAAGTGGTGATTAGCCACTGTTTCCTCGATGGCGGCAGCGAGTCTGAGTCTGAGCGTCCGCTGAGTATAGGCGGCGCGGATAGAATCTCTCCAAGTTTATTTACTCCGTTTAATTATACGGCGCTGGGTCATCTCCATGGGCCGCAGTATAAGGGGGCTGAGCATGTCAGGTATTCCGGCTCCATGCTTAAGTACTCTTTCAGTGAGCAGCATCAAAATAAATCAGTCACCTTGGTCGAGTTAGATAATCAAGGTAAAGCTAACGTAGAGCTATTGCCACTGGCTGCGATGAGGGATGTGCGCATCATCGAAGGGGAGTTGGCTGAGTTACTCGAGCAAGGAAAAACAGACGTCAATCGTGAAGATTACCTGATGGTGAGACTGTTAGATAAAACCGCCATTTTAGATGCCATGGGTAAGTTGAGAAGCGTATACCCTAATGTGCTGCACTTGGAGCGCACGGGCTTGATGGCGGATAATGGCAGAGTAGAGCTTAGCCGGGATCACATCAAGAAGGGCGAGTTGGATATGTTCAGTGATTTCTTCTCTCAGGTATCCGGAGAGCCAATGACAGAGGCACAGCAACAGGCGATGACAGCGGCAATCGATGAGTTACACAAAGTGGAGAGTGCATCATGAGGCCATTAAAACTGGTGATGTCGGCCTTTGGCCCCTTCGCGTCGACCCAGGAAACCGATTTTTCGGCGCTGGGCACCAATCCATTATTTTTGATCAACGGACCAACTGGCGCGGGTAAAACCACGCTTTTAGATGCCATCTGTTTCGCTCTATACGGTAAGACCACAGGTGATGAGCGTGAAGGCAGTCAGATGCGCTGCGACTTAGCCGTTGACAGTCTACTCACCGAGGTGACTTTTAGTTTTGCCCTGAGTGATATTCAATACCGCATCCGCCGTGTACCCGAACAGCAACGCGCCAAGAAAAATGGTGATGGTTACACGGTGCAGAAACCTGAGGCTCAGCTTTACCGTATCGATAGTGACTGTAGCGAGCATCTGTTGGTGGCGAGTAAGGTCTCTGAGGCTACCGCTGAAATTGAGCAACTCACAGGTCTGGATGCCGACCAGTTCCGTCAAGTCATGGTGCTGCCCCAGGGTAAGTTCCGCGAACTCCTGATGGCAGACTCTAAAGACAGAGAGAAGATATTCAGTCAGCTGTTTCAGACTCAAATTTATCGTAAGATTGAAGATAAACTCAAGTTTCAGGCTTCTGCAATTAAAGCTGAGGTTCGGGATCACCGCAACAGACGCGATGGGATCTTACACAATATCGAGCTTGAGTCAGATGAAGCGTTAAACGCTGAGCTTGCCGAGTTTTCACCTAAACTAACTCAAGCCGTTGAGAGTAAAGAGAAGGCGAGCCTTGTCTTTATTGATGCCAATAAGCAGTTTGAGTCTGCCAAGTTACTGACCAATGATTTCGATGCTCTGGAAAAATTGCAACAGTCAGCTGCAGTATTAGATGAGCAAAATCAGGCGATAGAGCAAGACAGAGCAAGGCTAGAAAGCGGTCAAAAGGCGCAGCAATTAAAACCAGTGTTAGATGTTTCACTGTCTCGTGAAAAAGAAGTCGCTCAAGCTCAAGATAGCCTGGCTCGAATTCAATCTGCTAAGCAGAGCAGTGAGCAGGCACTGGCCTTAAGCAAAACCAAGTTTGACTCATTGGCTGAGTTGGATGTGGAACTGCAACGAGCACAGAATGAAGCGCAAAAGTTAATTCAATTGGAGCCTCAGCTTCAAGGATTAGATGGTCTACAAAAATCGTTCAGTCAGGCAACAGGTGAACGTGATCAAGCCAAAGAAAAAGGTATTAAAGAGAAGGGAGTATTAGAAGTTCTAGCAGCTGAAAAATATGCCGCAGAGCAACGAATCTCTCAGTTAGAGCAAGGTGCTAGTGAGCAGGTTAATGCCCAGCAAGCTGTCACTGTTCAAAACGACTTGATTGAGCGTTATCTGCAGTGGCAAAAGGCGAGTATCGAATCTAGTCATACTGAACAGGCCTTGAAACAGGCAAAAGAGAAAGGTCAACAACTCAAGTCTCGTTTTAGCGAAGCGCAAACGAGCCACCGACAACTGCAGCTGATTTGGCATCGTGGGCAAGCAGCAAGTTTAGCATTGCAGCTTAGTCCTGGGCTGCCGTGTCTGGTATGTGGTAGCGTTGAACATCCCAATCCCGCTCAAAGTGAGGAGCAACTGCCAACTGAAGAGGAGCTGCAACAGGCTCAGCGAATTGAAGAATTGGCAAATGAAGCCCTTAACCAAGCTAGAGCCGATTACTCAGGCTTAAACACTCAATATCAAGTGCAGTTGAAGCAATTAGATGAACTTCAGCAAAGAATTGGCGACAGCTGTACTCAACCCATTGAAAGTTTGCAGTCACAATTGCAGGAGTTACAGCAGCAGCTTACTAAAGCCAATACTGCCGCTCAGCAATTAATTCAGCTAAGGAAGCAAATACAAAACTGGCAATCGAAGGAGAGGGATCTGCAAACGGAGCTCGATGCTGAACGAGAGCATTTTCAAAAGCTGCAGAATCTCGTATCGAGTCTTAAAGGACAAGTGGAGCAAGCATCAGCCGCTATACCTGATCAATATCGTAGCCTAGATGTACTCAAAAATGCGATTCGCCAAGCTAATGCCCATGTTACGGCGCTACACCAAAGCATAAACACCATACGCCAGTCTCATACACAAGCACTGGAGCAAGATGCGGCACAGTCTGCAGCTTTAGCCAGTGCTCTGTCGAACAGTGCTCAGGCAAGGGAGTTAAGTCATGAGGCTCATGCGGAGCTAAGTAGCCAATTATCGAGTTCAGGTTTTAGTGATAAGCAGGCATTGACCCATGCTTTGTTATCCAGTGAAGTCCTTAAAGATATAGCCGATGGAATCGCTAACTATCAGCAGGCTTGTATTGCCAATCAGACGACCCTAACTCAGTTCAGTGAGAAGCTTGACGGGCAAGTAAGGCCTCAATTAATCGATGTTGAGGAGCGGGTGGCGACGAGTCAGGCAGAGCTGCAAGCGGCTGAGCATAGTTGGCAACTCATTCAGAGCAGAGTCACACAATTGGTTCAGACTCAAAAGCAGCTAAACGACGCCGATTCTCAGGCCAAGAAACTTGAGGATGAGTATGCCGTTATCGGTACCTTATCTGAAGTGGCTAATGGACAGACAGGCAATAAGATAAGTTTACAGCGCTTCGTCTTGAGTGTGCTGCTCGATGATGTGCTGCTCGAGGCGAGTCATAGATTACAGATGATGAGCAAGGGGCGTTACCGACTGATACGTAAAGAGGAGAGGGCGAAGGGCAATAAGGCCTCAGGACTCGAGCTGGAGGTGGAAGATGCTTACACCTCTAAGGTGCGCCCCGTGGCGACCCTGAGTGGCGGAGAGAGCTTTATGGCAGCGCTTTCTATGGCGCTGGGGTTATCAGAAGTCGTACAGGCCTATGCCGGTGGGATTAAACTCGATACCCTGTTTATCGATGAGGGTTTCGGCAGCTTAGATCAAGACTCACTGGATTTAGCTATTCGTACCTTGATGGATCTGCAATCTTCTGGCCGCATGATAGGGGTTATCTCTCATGTCTCCGAGATGAAGGAGCAGATAGGCACCCGCATCGATATCATCAAAACAGCCCAAGGCAGTGAAACGGTTATCGTTCTGCCTTAAACGAGTGCTTGCTCAAAGTCAGTTAATTAATACATTGGTTCTGTTCAAATAGAGGGTTCCAATGCAAGTTAAATCACATTAAGAATAATTATTCAAAATTCTCTAGTCGATCAGTTTGTACTTTGTCTTAATTTTGGTATAAGTTATCTCGATTGTTTATCCCTATGGATGAACAAGCCAAATTTATACAAATGTAACAAAACCGTGTGTCATGCCTTGATATAACACCACTTATATCACTCATTCCAAGAATGGATGACACTTTGTTGACAGGATAGCTCCGGTTTTTTGTACTAAAACAAAATAAGTTAGATGGGGCTACAAGTTGCGAACGGGTAAATTTTCATTTCTTAAGGTTTCTTTTTTAAAGTCACCTCTATCGACTATTCAGGCACTCTTGTCTTTACAAGAGTCTAATTTTAACAAAAAAGTCATGCTGGGCGGGGGACTAATCATCGCTGCAGCCATTCTATGGCCGACGAATAACGAATCAATGCCCCAGCGCATTCCGATCGATTTAGATATCGAGACCTTGATTGCTCAGCTTAAACCTACTACTCAAACAGAAAATATCATCACAAGGCCAGATTTTATTCATAAGATCACCAGTGGCGATACTCTGAGTGGACTCTTCATGCAGGCTAGCGTGGATCAACAAACCATGTACCGGGTATTAGAGGCCGACTTAAATGTGTTGGCATTAGATACGTTAAAGCCGGGTAACCAGATAAAATTCTGGCTCGATGACAAGGGAGAACTTGAAAAATTAGAGCTCTATTTCTCTGCGGCACATCAAGTGGTGTTTACTCGCTTCGATGACGGCAGTTTTAATGTCGATGATATCAATATCGAAGGGATCTGGCGTAATCGCAGTGTCTTTGGCGAGATCCATGGGTCTTTCTATGTTTCGGCCAAGAAGATAGGTTTGAATGCTGGAGAGATTCAACGCATCGAGTCTCTGCTAAAAGAGAAGCTCAATTTCGCTCGAGATCTTCGTGCGGGTGACCGATTCTCGGTATTGATGAACGATCAGTTTATCGATGGCACTGCAACGGGTGTCAGTGATATTTTAGGTATTACTATTCATCGTGGCCGCAGTGACATTACCGCCTTTCAAAATAGTGATGGTAATTTTTACGATGATCAGGGCCGCAGCCTGTCACGTGCATTTCAGCGTATTCCGCTGCTGAAGAACTACCGTATAAGCTCACGTTTTAATCGTCATCGCCATCACCCAGTGACAGGGCGGACGTCCCCTCATAATGGTACAGATTTCGCCACGCCAATCGGTACTAAGGTCATTGCCCCCGGTGATGGTATTGTCACTCTGGTGACTAACCATAGGTATGCCGGTAAATATGTGGTGATACAGCATGGTAATAAGTACCGAACTCGCTATCTGCACTTGTCGAAAGCCTTAGTTCATAAAGGACAACGTGTTACTCGTGGTCAGGTAATAGCTCTCTCGGGTAATACCGGGCGCATAACTGGCCCGCATCTTCATTATGAGTTTCATGTTAATGGTCGTCCAGTGAACCCAATGACAGCCAATATTCCTATGTCCAGTAAGTTGTCTAAAAAGCAGATGGATGAGTTCGAGCAACTGGTCAAGGTACGTAAGATGATGATGGGTCAGGTTTAAGCTTATTATTTGATTCACGCCTTTCAATAAGATGAATGATTAAAAATATCAGCCTATGGCTGATATTTTTTTGTCCTATGTTTGATGTCTATTAGGTATAGGGATTCTGATCGTGTTCGACTAAGGTCAGTAGCAGCCTAAGATCAAACTCCAACTGATGGTAATCTCCTTCCATATGACAACAGAGTTGATAGAAAGCCTTGTTGTGATCTTTCTCTTTCAGGTGCGCCAATTCGTGCACCACTACCATTCTTAGCAGAGATTCTGGGACACGTTTTAACCGGGATGAAATGCGAATTTCATTCTTTGCCTTAGTCTTACGGCCTTGAGCTCGGGACACAAAGGAGTGTAATCCCAATGCCTGATGACTGAGGGATATTTTATCGTCATATTGGACTTTCGACAGGGGCTGAGACTTACGCAGGTAGCGGTTCTTTATTGCTATGGTGTAATCGTATAGGGCCTTGTCGGTGCGAATATTGTGGATATCCCCATGACGGTTCAACAGCACAGACTGAAGTTTGCCATTTTCAAGTAAGCTAGCCACTTGATCTTTTATTTCTTGGCGGTAACCGTTGAGGTATTTAAGCTGATTTTCCATGAGTTAATCTGATATAGGTTGTTTTTTAAAGGCATAAAAAAGAGGGCGTTTAGCCCTCATATTTATTTAGCAGCTTAAGTCATAAAAACTTAGCTGTCTGATTGGTCATCACCCCAAACATTAAAAATATGCTGATTATGGTAAGCATATGCCGCATCAAATGCAGGCTTTTGGAATCGTTTAAGCCCCAGACCTTCGAAATCTACCTGAGGTGGGTTTCGTTTCAGGCGCTCTTTGACTGTCACTGGCGAAATCAAGATAACTGGCAAGTCGAGCAGCTGAATGGCGGCTTCGGCCTTGAAGCTAGTGGCACTACCAGCCAGTTTACCTTTCTGCTCACGTGAAATGATCACGATTTTATCGACATGGTAATCTTCCATTAGCTTCTTAAAAGTGAATTGAAAATCACGAATCGATTCGGTAGCTTCCGAATGTGAAATGATGAATGATTGCTGACGACAATCTGGTATATTAAATGTCTCACCTTCATAGCTCAGCAGGCTAATTACCGCTTCACCGCCTTTTAACTCTACGCCACAAACTCTCATGTTAACCCTTAAAAATATTCTTGATCACGCTATGTTACGTTAGCTGATAATCGTAAATTGATACTCAGCCGCCAAACGCATCTAGCGACTATTTAATACCATTCCATATAAGTATCTGCTCAGTTCAGAGACTCACGCAGTGCGGGTTTCAAAGCCCTTTATGCTACGTTTAATTTTCTCGATATAGAATAACTATTAGCTTCAAACATTCACCTTGCCTACAGTGCTTTGAATTCCCGCTGAATTATCAGATACTTACTCGGAATGGTATAACTGTTTAGTTTACTCTGGTGTTTCCTGAAGCTTTGATTTTGGCTTTCTTAGCATAGGAGCATCACCGACATCAATACCTGTGATGAAGCGCTTATCTTGCTTCTTAGGTTTAGTCTTTGCCTTACGCTTGGCCTTGTTTTCCGTGGCTTTCTTGCTTGTTGCCTTAGTTCTCTTGTTGGTTTTTGGCTTATCTTTCAAACCAGAGAATTTAGCGGCTAAACCATCGATAACCGTGAGTTTGAATGTCTTACGCAGGAATACCTGTACTTGCTTGAAGCTGAGCCAATCTTTAGGTCCGACGAAAGAGATGGCATCACCCTTAGCCCCGGCACGACCCGTACGACCAATTCTGTGGACATACTCTTCGGCAAACTTTGGCATGTCGAAGTTAATCACCAGAGAGACATTGAGAAGATCTAGCCCTCGTGATGCAATATCTGTGGTGACTAATATTTTCTGCAGGCCGCGGCTAAATTGATCCATTATCTGATTGCGGTCATTCTGCTTTAAGTTACCGCTCAGAGATGCGGTCTTATGCCCGGATGCGGCTAATTTAGTCGCCAATCTGTCGGTATCTTCACGAGTCGCGGTGAAGATGATGATCTGCTTATGAGTCTCATTGTTTAAGATACTGTCGAGCAAGGCTTCTTTATGATCTAAGTGATCCGCAAGATAGATACGTTGGGTAATATCTAGGTTTTCGATATTACCTGCACCGACATCCACATGCTCAGGAGACTTAAGTAATTCGGCGGCAATATCATTAATCTGACCATGATCTAAGGTGGCCGAAAACATCAAGGTTTGGCGACGTTTATGATCGGCGGCCTTGTTAATCGCTTTTAGCTGTTCGGCAAAACCAAGATCTAACATACGGTCGGCTTCATCTAAGATAAGCAGTTCGAGACCATTTAGATGTAAATGGTGCTGGGCGAGATGATCCGCCAAGCGACCCGGAGTCGCCACCACGAAGTGTGGGTCACGAGCGAGTAACTTTGCCTGGTCGTTAAAGTTCTCACCGCCCAATATCTTCATCGCCTTGTATTGCGTGTTGGCGACTAACAAACGAAGCTGGCCATAAACCTGGTTAGCAAGTTCTCGTGTTGGCAATAAAATCAACACTCTAGGATCTCTTTTACTCAATGCCCTAGTCGAAATTATCCTCTGCATCGCCGGTAACAAAAACGCTAAGGTTTTACCTGAGCCTGTTTTTGATGACGCCATCAGGTCTTTTCCTGACAGACCTACTGGTATAGCCTGCTGCTGGATCTCTGTAGGCGTTTCAATGCCCATATGATCGAGCGTATCTAACAGACGTTTATCCAGTGAAAAATCGGTAAATTGCAAAGGTGTACTCCAAGTTTGATTCGACTGCGTATTATAACCTGACTTTAGTTGCTGGGGCCATAAACATCACGAAATCGTGATCGGTTTGCATGCTCTTTAAGCGAAGCGAAGCGCATATCTCAAGGTAATCAATGTTTATTTTTGCTTGGCTTTTACTCATCAGATAAAAATAATGAGTGGCCAAACTGGCTTGATGATTATAATTTCTTTGTCTTTTTGATGGCTTACGCTTAAAATCTCCTAGTGTTCTCATACTAAGGTACGTATTGAGTAACGCTTTGTCCGCTGGTAGAGGGACCAGATAAAAGATTAGATAAAGGATTAGATAATGTATTCGTTGAAGCGCACTTCCTCTCTTGTTCAAATATCGGCCTTGTCACTTCTGGCAAGCAGTTCATTTTTTGTCATGGCAGACGACATGACTCAAGCTAACGAGGTTAAAGGCAACGACCCCCTAACAGTACAGGATGACAGCTTCTTCTATCTTGGTGCCAAAGGCGGCTGGGTTAATTATCAAAATGCCTGCGAAGCTCAAGCTGTCGATTGCGATGCCAACGATTCTGCCTGGGGCGGGTTTGCGGGTTATCAATTTCACCGCAATTGGGGCGTTGAAACCGGTTACAATGATTTTGGTCAAGCGTCGGCAGTTTACCCTGAGAGTGGACTGTTTAACGAGTATATAGGCACCATGAAAGGCTGGGAGTTTTCATTGAAGGGCAATCTGCCACTCACCGAAAACCTGGACCTGTTTGGCAAAGCGGGTACATTGAGATGGGATGGTAACAACACAGGCCCATTTTCATATAACAGTGACAATGGCTGGTCTCCCATGGTCGGCATCGGTTTGGAATACAAGTTCACCCCGTCTTGGGTTGCGCGTGTTGAGTATCAATATTTCGACTCGGTTGGCAGCGATCTGCTTGGGGGGAGTAATATCCACTTCACCAGTTTAGGGCTCAGCTATCGTTTCGGTCAGACTAAGTCAATGGCTAAGCCTGTGACTCAGCCTGCGCCAGTTGCAGTGGAGCAAGTTGTCATAGCACCAAGCCCAATTGTCATCGCCGCAGTGACTCAAGCGGTACATTTCGATTTCGATAGTCAAGTGCCTTTGCAGACGCATATCTTGGTTGAAGTTGCCGAGCATTTGAATCAATACCCAAGCTCGTCTGTGGTGCTTCAAGGCTACACCGATGCTGTTGGCACTTCAGACTATAACCTTAAGCTATCAAAACGACGTGCCGAGTCCGTCGCCAGTTACCTCAAAGAGCTAGGGGTGAGAGATATACAGATTAGCATCGAGGCTTTAGGTGAGACCCATCCCGAGATCGATAACATGACCGAAGCGCACAGAGCCAATAACCGCCGGGTATATATCACCATCCCGGAGATAACAGTGAGCCAGGACAGCGATGAGTCGGCTCTATGATAGCGTGTTAATTATTCTTCATGCTTGCCTATCCTATTATGGATAAGCGCGTTTAGTGTGTAATATTAGCCGATGGTGATGCATCGGCTTTTTTATATCGTTTTTGATATCAGCTTTTTTATATCCAGAAGAATTGGCTTGGAGAGAATGAATGGCAACAGTTGGAATTGCACTGGGCAGTGGTGCGGCTAAGGGGTGGGCTCATATTGGCGTGCTCAATGGACTCGCCGAGATGGGGATCTATCCCGATAAGGTGTCAGGCTGCTCAATCGGTGCGCTTGTCGGTGCTGCTTATGCCAATGAACAGCTAGAGGAACTTGAACACTGGGTGAGAAGCTTCTCCAGCTGGGACGTCTTAGGCCTGATGGATCTGACTTGGCGAAAAGGGGGGCTTATCGGAGGCGATAAGGTCTTCGATGTGATTCAGAGCCGTATCGGCGATCTACAGATAGAAGATCTCAATAAGCCCATGATCGCCGTAGCTACCGATCTCTATTCGGGCCAGGAGATTTGGTTTAGGGAAGGAGACCTTCGTCATGCCATTCGCGCTTCCTGCTCTATGCCTGGCATATTACCGCCGGTGAAAGTCGGTGAACGTTGGCTGGTGGATGGCGCCGTGGTCAATCCGGTTCCCGTATCTGTCAGCAGAGCCATGGGCGTCGATGTGGTCATCGCGGTGGATCTTAACGGTCAGCGTCGTGGTCGTATGCAGGTCTTACCTGTGGACATGACCTGTAATAAGCCATCACTTGAGGAGAGTGTCAGAGCACAGGAGCATCAAGATACTGGCTTTATGGATCTGCTTGCTCGTGGCCGGGAATATGTCAGCCACCTTAGCGAAAAATTTACCAAGGGTAGCCGCTCAGATCCTGGCATGTTGGCGGTGATGTCACAATCTATGGATATTCTCGAGCAGCGTCATAAACGCGCCAGACTCATGGGCGATCCACCGGATATCTGCCTGATCCCGGATCTCGGTGATATAGGCACCATGGAATTTCATCGTGCAGGAGAAGCCATAGCGGCGGGAGAGTTGGCGGTTAAACATGCCAGACATCAGATAGAAGCAGTACTAAGCAAGTACTAAATATGTACTTGATTAGTACTAAGAGAAAACCATTAATATGCTGGACATTAATCTCTTTTTAGGCCTTCTCTGGCCTCCAGAGATAAGTACATCCATATACAAAAAGGGCCTATTCGGGCCCTTTCAATTTATCATCTTCTCAAATAAGCGAAATGCTATCAGCTTAGTTTTACTACCATCTTACCGCGGTTCTTCCCTTCGAATAAGCCGATAAAGGCTGCGGGTGCCTGCTCGAGTCCTTGGTAGATAGTCTGCTCGGCCTTGACAGCTCCCGTCGCTAACCATTGACCCATCTGTTTGGCAAACTCAGGGTAATGATCCCAGTGTTCGAATACGATGAAGCCTTCAATTTTAAGCTTCTTGATGATGATCATGGCAAGGTTATTCGGGCCTGGAGTCGGCGTCGTATCATTGTATTGAGAGATCATGCCGCACACGGCGATTCTGCCGTGGTCATTCATGTTGTTCAGTGCGGCGGTGAGATGTTCGCCACCGACATTTTCAAAATAGACATCTATGCCATGGGGGGTAGCCTGTTTCAGTGCAGTGCTAAGATCCTTTGTCGTCTTGTAGTTAATCACAGCATCGACGCCTAAGTCGCGCAGATGAGCGGCCTTCTCGTCGCTACCAACGGAAGCCACCACCTTGGCTCCCATTAATATACCGAGCTGGCACACGACGCTGCCTACTGCACCCGCTGCACCAGAAACAAATAGGGTGTCTCCCTCTTTTAAGGCGGCGATTCGGGTCAAGCCTGTCCATGCCGTCATGCCTGGCATACCTAAGACACCGAGGAAGTGAGATTCACTCATTGGGGTATTTGGGAGCCTAGTATGATCGCTGCCATCGGTGACATAATGACTACGCCAGCCGTGCATGGCACTGACTTTGCTGCCGATTGGGAACTCGGGATTGTTGGACTCTATCACTTCGCCTATCGAACCGCCTTCCAGTACCTGGCCTATCTGAAATGGTGTAATATAGCTCTCTCTATCGATCATGCGACCACGCATATAAGGGTCTACCGACATCCACAGGTTTTTAACCAGAAATTCACCGTTGGTGATAGTCGGCAACTCCACCGATGTCTGTTTGAAATTATCTGCTGTAGGCATACCCTCTGGGCGAGAGTCTAATAGGATCTGATTGGCGTTCATAAAACCTCTTTGCTTTGCGCGCTAATTAATTGTGGTAAACTCTACACTTAAACTTTTTACCGCGCAACTAGTTTGCGCGCAAATTAAAAGTTCAATGTGTAGATTCGTTAAAATATAGAGTGTAGATGCGGGTACAATGACTGCCAGCGATCTTGTAAACTTAATCAAGCAAAATGCTGAATAACGCCTAAGGTATGAATAGTGACCGATAATCTTCATTTAAAAATGAACACAAACGATACACAAGCAAGCAGTTGCCTGTCGGACAACGTCTGTTTTGCCCTGTATACCGCAGGTAATGCCCTAGTGCGTGCCTATCGTCCCTTACTGGATGAATGTGGCTTAACCTATCCACAATACCTGGTGATGCAGGCGCTCTGGTTAAATGATGGTGTCAGTTTGACTCACCTGTCTCAGGCGACACGTCTGGATTTAGGCACCTTGACGCCCATAGTCAAGCGGTTAGAGAACAAAGACTTGTTGATCCGTGCCATCGACGCCGAGGATGAGCGCAAGAAGGTCATCAGAACCACTCATGAGGGGCTCTCGTTGAAACAAGAGGCATTAGCACTCAAGCAAGTCTTGCTCGATAAAGTCACCCTCTCTGAGCCTGAAATAGAGTCTCTGAGGAAGATGTGCATGACCTTAACTCAAGACTTAAATAGGAAATAATGAGATAGATTCAGCATGTTTATGGTTTTCTCTTCATTATTTGTCATTTAATTTATTTTACGGCATGTTTCCTGCTTAATAGTTGCATATTTCTTTTTTATGTCGGTATTTTGACAATGAATCCAATCACTAGCCTTGCCAGCCAAATTAACTCAGGGACTATCGCCGGAGGTAATGCCAATTCTGCCGGGGCGAAGAGTACCAGCCTGGCCGACAGTTATGGTGTTAACAGTCATCAGACTGAAGCTGGCTCGAGCAGTGATAAGGTCAGCCTGAGTCAATCGAAAGAGGCGGCGACTGGGCTCAATAGGGATGGGATTAAAGACGAATCGGTGTCTCTGTCACCTAGGGCTGCCAGGGCACAAAAAATTGAAGCCATGGCGAAAGACTTTTTCTCTAAGGGGGACTTCTCTGCTGCCGATCTGCCAAAACTTATCCAACGCTTGCATCAAGACGGGATCTTGTCAGATACCCAGCTGAATCGTCTGTCAGAAGGCGGCTTCGACTTACCAAAAGTTCAAGGTCAGCCCGATGATTTTAAAGCATTTATTCAAGATAAGCGTGAAGAGTTAACCGCCAATGGCGACACCCAAGGTATGACAGGTGTCCTGATTAGCCTACTCGATGATGCCGAGAGCGTGCTTAATCAAATGGATAATGCACAGAGTAAAGAGGTGGGTCAGCAAGCGACTCGGGTATCGGCTCAATTGAATATTTATCTTAAGAGTGATACCCAGATGTCATCGAGCGATCGTGAGCAGTGGCAGGGGCTTAAATCTGTGATGCAGCTTGCATCCTCCATGGGAGAAAATCAACAAGCGGTCGGCATGGTAAATAGTTACCTGAGTCTCGGCAGATTTTAGTACTCTTACCATGTAAGTTTTTCAGTGTTATCCACTTTTTCGAATACTTTTGTTTCGTTTTCTCATTTGTTCTATCTGCCAGTCCATCTAGCTTGCTTCATTCCTAAGGTCAAGGCCACTCTTATCAATAAGTGGTCTTGTTGGCAGGAATAATTTCTTGTTAAAACCTATCCCCAAAATCATGATCTCGATCAATGTTCTTTCTATGACTTTGTAGCTTAATACACAGCATATTGTGTTCCACGGTTAATTTAGCACTATATATGGTGTTATTTCGACGTCACTTGAGGAGAGATTGAACAATGCCAGTGGTTATTAAGCGGGATGGTTACCGCACGCCTTTTGACGAAACAAGGATTAGAGACGCTGTGGTGGCTGCAGCGAACTCGGCAGGTATTGAAGACAAGAGTTACGCCGTGAGTGTTGCCTCCTCTGTCGCTAAATGTGTGGCAGAACATGCTGAGATAGATATTCACGAGCTACAGGACTTGGTCGAGAATCACTTGATGGAAGGCCCTTATAAGTCCCTCGCTCGCGTCTATATCGAGTATCGTCATGATAGAGATCTGCACCGTGAAACAAGCAGTCGATTGAACCAGGAGATCCGCGGTTTAGTCGATCAGACCAATGCGGCTCTGATGAATGAAAATGCCAATAAAGACGCTAAAGTGATCCCGACTCAGCGCGACTTGTTAGCGGGTATCGTGGCTAAACATTATGCTACCCGACATATTTTACCCAAAGATGTGGTTGCCGCTCATGAGTCCGGTGAGATCCATTATCACGATCTCGATTATGCGCCTTTCTTCCCCATGTTTAACTGCATGCTGATCGATCTCAGTGGCATGTTGACTAAGGGCTTCAAGATGGGTAACGCCGAGATTGAGACGCCTAAATCTATCTCTACAGCAACGGCCGTGACGGCGCAGATCATCGCCCAGGTAGCCAGTCATATCTATGGTGGTACCACGATTAATCGTATCGATGAAGTCCTGGCTCCTTTTGTTGCTAAGAGTTACGACAAGCAGTATCAGCTGGCGTTGGACTGGGGGATCACAGATGCGAAAGCCTTCGCTACCGCGCAGACTACAAAAGAGTGCCATGATGCGTTCCAGTCTCTTGAGTATGAGGTCAATACCTTACATACGGCCAATGGACAGACACCCTTTGTCACCTTTGGTTTCGGTTTAGGCACCTCCTGGGAGTCTCGCCTCATTCAGTCATCTATGATGAAGGTTCGTATTGCGGGTCTGGGTAAGAATCGTAAGACGGCAGTATTCCCTAAGCTAGTCTTTGCCATTCGCGATGGTATTAATCACAAGGCGGGTGACTGTAACTATGATATCAAGCAACTTGCGCTTAAATGCGCCACGACCCGCATGTATCCGGATATCCTCAACTATGAGCAAGTAGAGAAAGTGACCGGCTCTTTTAAGACTCCTATGGGGTGCCGCAGCTTCCTTGGGACCTATGAAGAAGATGGTGAGCTGATCCACGAAGGTCGTAATAACTTAGGTGTGGTGAGTCTGAACCTACCAAGGATTGCGCTGGAAGCCAAAGGCGATGAAGCGGAATTTTATCGCATCTTAGATCTGCGTCTCGCCATCGCCCGTAAGGCTCTGGATACCAGAATTGAGCGTTTAGAAGGCGTGAAAGCGCGTGTGGCGCCAATCCTGTATATGGAAGGGGCTTGTGGAGTCAGGCTTAGAGCCGATGATGATATCTCAAGTATCTTCAAAAATGGTCGCGCCTCGATTTCTCTGGGCTATATCGGATTACATGAGACGATCAATGCCCTCTACGGCACAGATAAGCATGTTTATGATTGTGAAACCTTGCGTCAAAAAGCCATTGAAGTCATCGAGTATATGAAAGCAGCGACCAACAAGTGGCGAGAGGAGACCAGCTATGCCTTCAGTCTCTACAGCACACCTAGTGAAAACCTCTGCAGCCGTTTCTGTAAGCTCGACACTCAGGTCTTTGGCGTGATCGAAGGAGTGACGCAGAAGGGCTATTACACCAATAGCTTTCATCTCGATGTTGAAAAGCAAGTTAATCCATACGACAAGTTGGATTTTGAGCAGCCTTACCCTGCATTAACTAATGGCGGTTTCATCTGTTACGGCGAATATCCGAATATGCAGAATAATCTCGAGGCATTGGAAGATGTGTGGGATTACAGTTATAGCCGAGTGCCATATTACGGTACCAATACGCCTATCGATGAGTGTTATGACTGTGGCTTTACTGGCGAGTTTGAATGTACCAGCAAGGGCTTCACCTGCCCTAAGTGTGGTAATCATGAACCGAGTCGGGTCTCTGTGACTCGTAGAGTCTGTGGCTACTTAGGCAGTCCCGATGCGAGGCCCTTCAACTTTGGTAAGCAAGAAGAAGTGAAGCGCCGGGTAAAGCACCTTTAATAAATCTGCTTCGCTTATTTATATGTAATAAAAAGCAAGGTGTTACAGAGTCAGTAGCGCCTTCTCTATTTACTCGGCAGGTTGGAATTGTGCTATGAACTACCATCAATATTATCCTGTAGATGTTATCAATGGCCCTGGAACGAGGGCGACTCTATTTGTCACCGGCTGTGAGCATCAATGCCGTGGCTGCTATAATCAAAGCACATGGAACCCCGATCATGGGCATCGATTTGACTTACAGATGCAGCAGCGAGTCATTAACGATCTGAAAGATAGCCGGATTAAGCGCAGAGGCTTATCACTCTCAGGTGGAGATCCTCTCTACCCTGAGAACATCTCAGAGATACTCGCCCTGGTTAAGCGAGTTAAAAGTGAGTGTCCCGGTAAAGATATTTGGTTGTGGACCGGATACAAGTTAGCAGAGTTATCCGCCGAGCAAAAGAGGGTGCTAGATTATGTCGATGTGCTGGTGGATGGCAAGTTTGAGCAGGAGAATGCAGATGTCAGTCTGGTTTTTCGTGGTAGCAGCAATCAGGTAATTCACAATCTGGTAGAAAAGCGATAACTGTATTCATTCAGTTACTGTTATAATGGCGGCCATAGGTTTCAAATCATTTAAAAAACAGCCGCGCATTGAGGCTGTTTTTGCATTTTACAGAATATTTTTAAGGCACGAGCATGAATTTAAAAGAAGAGCTTCATGGACTTAACGACAAGCTAGAACAGTTTCGTCGTAAATTAGCCGCTGCAGAAAAGCGCGGAGATAAAGGCATCATGTTGCAATTTAGACAGGAAATAAACGCAGTGAATAAGCGTATTGCCAGCGCTAAGACTCAACAGACCCGTGAGTTGAGTAAGCAAGGCGGCTCAGTAGTTAGCTTAAAATTCAAGCGTCCTCTGACGAAAGCTGAGCAGGCTGACATGGGTAAACTTAAGAAATCCGTAAAAGGGCTGGTCGTGGTTCATCCTATGACGGCACTCGGGCGTGAAATGGGTATCAAGGTGGTCACAGGCTTCGCACCAAAAGAGTTTTAATTATCTAATTTATTCCGGTTAGACGGTTATTCTTTAGTGAGCGATATCATGTTTTTCTATCGTCGTCAGGCGTATCATTCCTACCTAATGTAGGTGGAGTGCTAGTATTAGGCGTATCATTCCTATCTGAAGAGAGAGGAATGCTAGTATTAGGTGAATCAATAGCCGATTAAAATGCTAGGGTATTTCACTTACTGGTAAAACCAGATAATATTCCTCCCTTCACTGCAAGATAGAGTGGAAGGGTGGGTTATAAAACCGTCGTTTTTAGACATAGGTCATTCTCGTTGTTTTTTCTGATTTATAGTCATCTCAGGGAAAGAGAGTCTTTAAGGTTATTTCATGTCGATCAAGTATATCGCTTCTTCAAAACTCCCGACGCCTTGGGGCGTATTTGCTATGCACGGTTTTGAAGATACAGAGACTGGAAAAGAGCATGTTGCGCTGACATTGGGCGAACTGGACAGCCAGAGCCCGATCCTTGGACGTATTCATTCAGAATGCTTAACGGGTGATGCTCTATTCAGCCTACGCTGTGATTGTGGCTTTCAGCTGCAGACTGCGATGCAAAATATTGCCGATGCGGGTCAAGGTTTTCTCCTTTACCTTCGTCAAGAGGGGCGTGGCATAGGTCTGCTCAATAAGATCAGAGCTTATGAGCTACAAGATCAGGGTGCCAATACCGTCGAAGCCAATGAAAAACTGGGTTTCGCCGCCGATATGCGTAAGTACGATATGATCTTGCCCATGATGGAGAAGATTGGCGTCCAGAAAGTCAGATTAATGACTAACAATCCTCGCAAAGTAAAAGCGATGAAAGAGTTAGGCATAGAGGTCGTCGAGCGTATTCCGCTACAAGTGGGCAAGAATCGCTATAACGAGTCCTATTTGAAGACCAAGTCAACGGAACTTGGCCATCTGATGTCTGAATATCATTTTGCTGATGAAGGCAAAGAATAACGTCAGTTGTAGATTTTCCTTCATTCTGTCGCTATATTCAGAGCCATACTAATAATATAGTTTCTATATCTTATATATGGTTCTGAAATCAGTTCTTATCGCGCTAACACTGCTTGGATCTTTTTCTGTCTATGCTGAAGAAGATTTTACCCATTACGCGTTTGCAAATTATCTAGGCAGTGGTATCTATAAAACCTCAGGGCAGAATGCTACTGTGGTTAACATACCCATCAGTTTCGAACTCTATAAGAATGATACTGAATCTCTCACCCTGCGCACCCCTATATCGCTGGGCTTCTTCAATTTTAAATGGAGCGATCTTCCTGAGGCTGACCTGCCCTCCAGCG
Source organism: Shewanella sp. YLB-07 (assembly GCF_009377275.1). NCBI lineage: Bacteria > Pseudomonadati > Pseudomonadota > Gammaproteobacteria > Alteromonadales > Shewanellaceae > Shewanella > Shewanella sp. YLB-07. The sequence continues at coordinate 644,519 of NZ_VOQB01000002.1, forward strand.
TCGGCACCATGACGATAACCCCTGGCATTGAATATCGTGTCCGTACCTCAGAGGATCATGAATTTCAAACCTATGTAGATCTTGGCTACGGTAATAATTTTACCTCAGGTACCAATGTCGCTATCTATTCAGCAGGTGTCTCCAGTTTACTGGATCTTGAATTAAGGCAGTCAGCACCAGTCTGGGTTAACCGACTGTTTTTCGCTGGCTATGCCAGCTTCGATGGGACTCAGAGTGAGACCTATTCTGCACTTCAATCTGGTATCGATATAGGGACAAATATTCATTGGCGCTGGGATTGGTTAGGCGTCGATGTCGAGCCCAGGGTGTTTGCTGCTGGTTATTGGTACTTCGATAAACTCAGGTTCGCTACGCCATTTGGTGAAGATGTTTTGGTGTCGAATAGTTTAGAAGTGGGCGCAACCTTAGCGTTTTCTAAGCCAATCCTTTGGGATTGGATGGGAATTGACCGCTTGGGTCTCAGTGTCCGGGCCGGTGATGGCGTCAAGGTATGGCGTTTGATCTTTGAGTTTCCTATCTAGGCTCTATCTTACACTTAGTTTCAGTATTTAGATTTCTGAGTCTAGCTTATCTCTGAGAAAATCCAGAAATACCCGAATTTTTGGTGAAATTAATTCCCGCTTTAGGTAGAGCGCATAGGTCGAGCTCAAAGGAGCACAGGGGCTAAATAGATCCTGTTCCAGTATTCGGACTAAGCTGCCATTTTTCAACTCATCTTTCACTGCCCACAGTGGAATTAAGGCAAAACCTGCATCGTTCAATAATAGTTGTTTCTGACCATTGACAGAATTGACCGTGAGCCCTTCAGAAATGGTCAATTTTTTAAAAGTATGGGGGGGCTTAGTTTTCATAACGAACCATTCACGCCAGCCGGCATAGCCATATCTTATACAATCAAATTTATGTAAGTCGTTTGTTGATAGTGGCAGTCCATTATTGGTAATGTATTGAGGGCTCGAGCAGAGCAAGAAGTTATTATCGGTCAGTTTGCGGGCGATCAAGTTAGAGTCCGGCAGGTGACCGCTGCGTATGGCGATATCGACATTCTCCTCCACCATATCTATGACACGCTCGGTTAATTCCAGCTCAATTTTCACCTCCGGATATTGGTGTATAAACGCTGGGATCAATGGCAGCACACAACTTTCACCGAAGCCAACTGTCATACTGACTTTCAAGTGACCCTTAGGGTTTTGCTGTAACTCATTTACCGCCCTGTGAGCCTCATCGAGCTCGGAGACGATACGCTGAGAATACTGATAATAGGTTAAGCCTGCTTCGGTTAAGCCTATATTACGGGTATTTCGATTGAGTAGGCGAATGCCAAGTTCTTTCTCCAATGCCACCAACTGGCGGGAGATGGAGGAGGGCTGAATATCGAAGATTCGACTCGCTTTCGAGATGCTGCCGGTTTCTACGACACAGTTAAAATAGTGCAACCGAGTGAATATGCTCATGAGTGTATCTCCATTTTGGTGTGATAAAGCTAGAATAGCATTATTGTCTAAAAGACAAAAATGCTTTGCTTTATGGTGCCTTGATGGTTTGTTAGGCAATAACTAAAATAGCTTCATTAACATTAACTAGCCATTCAATGATAGAGACGATAAATATGAAAGCCATGATCATAAAACAACTGGGTTCCAGCGATGTGTTCCAACTGGCCGAAAAAGCCAAGCCGGTATTGAAGTCAGGCCACATGCTGGTGGAAGTGAAAGCTTCGAGTGTGAATCCGTTAGATACTATGTTGCGCTCAAGCGACACTCCTTGGTCTGCTAATTTACCTGAAATACTCCACGGTGATGTTGCCGGTGTGGTGACTGAAGTGGCCGATGACGTGAGTCACTTCAAGGTTGGCGATGAGGTTTATGGCTGTGCGGGGGGAATTGCGGGTATCGATGGGGCATTAGCGGAATTTATGTTGGTCGATGCCGATTTAATGGCTCTTAAGCCTAAAACCTTGACCATGAGACAGGCTGCCGTGCTGCCTTTGGTGTCTATTACTGCATGGGAAGGCTTATGTCATAAACTCAAGGTAAAGCAAGGCGATAAGGTGCTGATCCATGGCGCAACGGGTGGGGTTGGCCATGTGGCAATTCAGTTAGCCAAACATCTTGGCGCCGAGGTCACCGCAACATCGACGCCGCGTAATATGAAGCTTGCCGCGAGTATAGGCGCCGATCACTTAGTCGATATCAAGGTGCAGTCTGTGTCCGACTATGTTCAACAGTACACCAAGGGCGTGGGGTTCGATGCCATATTCGATCCCGTGGCCGGTGACAATATTCAACTCAGCTTCGAAGCCGCTCGATTTAATGGTGCTGTTGCCACCACTTTACCCATCGATAATGTATTACAGGTGGCGTTGAAGAGTTTGAGTTTTCACAGCGTGCTTATGCTTATCCCTATGGTCGAAGGCATTAATCGACAATCCCACGGTGAGATCTTAACTAAGATAGCCGAGTTGGTGGACTCTGGTATTATCAAACCTCTGCTCGATGAGTCTGACTTCACTATCTGGCAAGTCGCCGATGCACATGCTCGTTTAGAATCCGGCGCAGCAGTTGGAAAAATAGCATTAAGGGTGTAGTCACCACCTAGCTAGGCTGAATGTAGACAAGAATATTCATCACTTAGTCACCGATGTTTGCTATAAGAGGTAGCCCCCATATATGGTGCTACCTCTTTTTTGTTCAATCAGCCAGAGTAAATCAGTTTACTTTGGTATTTCTGTTACTTTTTAGATAAGCATGAGTCGCTCGAAAACTAATCACCTGAGTGAATGGTTACTATAATTAAAAGATGTTTAGTCAGCTGCCCTGAACAGAGTTAGGTATTTTTAACTTGTTTGGTAGCTCTTTTAACAGGACGGTCGCCATGTTCACATCACGTGTATTGGGGTCATTAATCTGTGTTCTCCTACTTTTATTTACTGACGTCGAAGTCGCAGTAGCAAACTCAAATGCCGAAATAAGCCAAGAACTCACCACGCTCTATCGCGCTGCCAGGAAAGTCATCTCAGTCAATCAACAACATATCAACGATGCTTCTATAGGTGATAAAGGGTTGTCGGGTGAATCTGTAAAAGAGCAGGCTCTGGTCAATTATGCACAGGCCAGTGGTATTCCCTTAGATACAGACCAACTCACCGATGCCCAGACTGCCATGTTGATTGCGGTCGTGGCTGTCATGGATGAAAATCAGGATTTAATCAATGAACAAGGTGTGGGATTTAAAGGTTTCTTACCCGCAATTTTTGCCCGGCAGGTGGCTAATAAGTTCAGTTCCAGTATGGCTGGAAAGATGAAAATCAAGTTAACGGCACCTAAGACTTATGTGAGAAATCGTGCTAACAGGCCTGATAAATGGGAGAACAATGTTATCGAAACCCTGTTTAAGAGTGCAGACTATATGAAGGGAGAGCCATTTTCTGAGGAATCTAAGGTCAAGGGCAAAGATGCCTTTAGATTTATCTTACCTGAATACTATGGTAAGTCATGTTTAGGCTGCCATGGCATGCCAAAAGGAGAGAGGGACATTACCGGTGGCAAGAAAGAGGGAGGTGTATTAGGTGAGTTAGGTGGAGCGATCAGCTTAATCATCTACCAGTAGAGGTAGTAGTGGTATGTTTAAAAATATGACTATATCGACCAAACTGGTTGCAGGCAGCTTTGGTTTCTCGGCTGTAATGGCATTTGCATTGATCTATGTGCTGACAACGGTTGAAAGTATCTCTTCGATTAGTGTTGAACAACAAGTGTTAGTCGAGCAGCAGATTAACGCGATTAGGCACCAGGAAGAGATGCAGCTTCTGCAGCGAGTAGAGCGTAATAAATACTTACTGGCGAGTGAGATCGATAAAGAGTTTCGGGAGCTCAGGGCCTGGCTGTTGGATCTGTCGGTTAGCTGGTTAAACGAAGCGGAAGATCAGGCAAATATCACCCAGGAACACCTTAATAGTAAGCTTGCGGAGCTGGCGACTCAAGACGGGGATTTAGCTAGGACACTCACAGATAAAACTCAGGCGTTTTATGATGTGATGCTTGAGGCTGTGGATGCTTATGTCGATGATAATCGAGTTAAAGGTAACTCATTGATTGCCGGCAGCAGACAGCAGGCTGAGGATATTGAGTTGTTGATTTTGCACTTTCAACAAGCCGCGGATAAAAACTTCGAACAGGTCAGCCTACAAGCGAAATCGGCGAGTGTGGACGTCACTCGTTCCGGAAATTTGGTGAGGGAGGCGGCTGACAGGATAGTTAACAAGACCGCTGAATTGTTCACCCTGTCACTCATATTACTTATCGTTATCATTCTATTGAGTATTATCTATACCTATGTGATGCGTAGAGAGATCTGTACCCCCATAGAACGGCTTCGCAGCACAGTTGAGTGTATCGAGAAACAGTCGGATCTGACTAGCCGCTTCGAAGTCAGGAGTATGGATGAAATTGGTGTCACAGGTGTCGCTTTCAACCGTATGATGGAGCAGTTTGGCACTATCGTGAGTAAGGTGACCGATGCTTGCCAGCAGCTCGATGCAGCAGTTTCCGATCTGGTGAATATTATGCAGGAGACCAAGCAGGGAGTCGTGCTACAGCAGCAATCTACTGAGCAAGTCGCTGCGGCAATCAATCAGATGGCCACTACGGTACAAGAAGTGGCCCAACATACCGAGCATGCAAAACAGGCAACACTTAATGCCACCGATGCAGCGAGTCATGGCCGTCAAATGGTAGAGAGTTCGGTTGAGCAAACTTTAGGCCTCTCAAAAATGATTTCAGATGCTAATCAGGCTATTGCTCGAGTTGAGAAAGATAGCAGCGTCATCGGGACTGTACTGGATGTGATTCGAGGCATATCCGAGCAGACCAACCTTCTGGCGCTCAATGCGGCGATCGAAGCGGCGAGGGCGGGTGAAGCGGGTCGAGGTTTTGCGGTTGTTGCAGATGAGGTACGTACATTGGCCCAGAGGACTCAAGATGCAACGGAAGAGATAAATAAGATTATCAGTAACCTGCAGTCGGGTACGCAACATGCGGTAAGTGTCATGTCCCAAGGTGATGACGATGCTAAATCTGTCGTTGACCAAGCAGAAAAAGCCGGTGCTGCGCTGAAGATTATCGAAGAGCAAATCACCGAAATTAATCAACTTAATGCCATGATTGATTCTTCTGCAGAGCAGCAAGCCTTGGTTGCCGCTGAGATTAATCAAAATATAGTGTCTATCAGTGATGGGTCAATTTCAACGACTCAGGCCGTAGAAAAAACCGTATCGGCCAGTGAAAACTTGTTGCAACTGTCACGACATTTAGCCAGCTTAGTCCAGCAATTTAAGGTCTAAGCCAACTCAATTCTATTAGCTTGGTTTATTACCACAAAGAGCCGCAATCGTGTCCAGCGGCTCTTTTTTTCAGCAATCCAATTACCTAGTTACACTGAGACTTACCTGCTTCATAACAAGTTGGCTGACGTGGACAAACAGCCCCTCTGGAGCAGATGAGTCTGGCTTGAGTATCTATGCCTCGCTCGACCCAGTTGATATTGAGAATTTTAGCCACACTGGTTAAGTCCTTCTTTATGGCCTTGGGGATCTCGGCTTCGCCGCCATGCTTAACGCAAGCTTGTTTTAATTCTGAGGCCATCGCATTAGCGTCTCCTCCCTGAGCTTCGATAGCGGGGTTGAGATCTATGCCGGCACAGAGTACGTGATTGTTGCCCGCCATATCTTTTACTCTTATTGACTCACAGCTGTAAATCCTAGGCTCATTGTCGACATCGAGTATCGACAGTTGTGCAGATGAGCCAGTACTGGTTTCATTGATTTTTCTAAATACAGCCCAATGCTGACAGGGGTCTTGAACTAAGCGCATATTGCCCCAGGGAAGTGGAATACCGTTGCCGCGATAGACGGCTTTTAATTTCCCTGGCGCATAGGCATCGAAATAATGCCAGTGGGGATAGGGAGAGACAACCGTCATGCGGCGCATGGCAACCGATGCGGACACCCCCACTTTTTCATGAACATTTATCTCATAGCCATGACGATCTAACATCTGCCTGAAAGGGACTTTGGGGCAAAGCAGGGCGCCGGCAAAGAAACTGGACTCAAAATCACGCCAGGCGTGGAGAATGTCCTGTGCATTGACCGTCGAAGACTGTGGTGTGCCATTGTCCATCTCGGTACTGACCTGACTTCGTCCAGTGGTGAGTACAGATTTCAATCCATCCTTGTTGTGCAATACACAGTGGCCTATGTGCACCGCCAGATCATACTTGAGTCGAGTCGGGTTCGATTTCAGGTGTTTATTGATATAGATGGTCGAAGGCGGTTCAAAAAATGAAGTCACTAGTTGAGTGGAGGTGGCCCCCATCTCATCAATAACATCTTTGGGGGCACGGTCGACCCATTTTATCTTGAGGCCCATACCCTTAGCGATATCCATGATATCTTCCTGGGCGAGTGGCAGGCGTTTCTGTCCTATCTCTTCGGCCGCACGTTCAAGATCCGGGAAGTGATTCTGATGATGTTCCTGATGGGCGCGGATCAAAAGATGAGCAAACTGTCGTCCGGTGACCCCTGTTTGTGACAACATCTCAGGTATGGCAATCTGTAATATATCTTTGGAAAACAAAAAACTTGGCTCCAGCGCCATGCCGTTTATGCCACCACGGCGGCCTTTATCTGGCGTGATAGCTTGATCTTCAGGTACATCATCTAAAAACCAATCGACCTCTTTCTGAAATACTGCCGCGATGACGGCTAACATGCCTGCACTGGGCACTCGTTTACCGCGCTCTATCATAGACAGGTATGACACTGAGGGGGCGGTTTCCGGGTCGACCCGAACACAACGAGCAGAAAGATCTTCCATGGTGAGATGGTTTCTTTTTCTTAGGTTACGAATTTTAGTACCAAGAAAATGTGATTTTCGCATTAAGCTTTTTGTTGTTCTCATTTTGTAAAATTCACACTGTATAATTTTAATTGTGAAATTGTAGTCAAAAATTAGCTAGACTACAAATCAAGCAATCGAGAAAGAATGAATATGAGTGACTCACTTGAAGTAAAAATGAAAAGCTAGGTGATAATTCAATTATAAAAATACTAGTCGTTTGTTAATAATGGAAAATAACCCGAGATTGATTTGAGAGGATAAGGCTATGGATATATCAACTATCAGCAGTGAATATGGCGAGCAAAACTTTACAAACCTTATCAATGCCGGAATTGTCAATGTGAAAACTGCAGAAGCAGTCACTGATACTGACATTATGGCTAATGCCAAACAGTTTCTGGATAACACCTTTCCATTAGCTAAAGGTTCTCATAAAGAGGTGCGTAGTTACGTGGTTTACTATCAACAGCTGTTGATGTTTTTTGCCGACGGAACCCATACGGGGCTGAAGAATTCAGGGCAATTTGTTGCGCTAAACGGCCATAAGAGTGAACCTGAAGCTATCTTGCTTAACAGTAACGGTACCCATGTGGAACTGAGTTTCGATCGCGGCGGCAAGACAGGTATTAAAGACCAGGCCCACATAGATGATGTCAGGCTGGAAGGCCATGAATATTGGATTAGCTTACTCAATATTGAAGAGAAGCGAATCATTGAAAACTCACAAGCTTCGCAAATCTTCACGGCAAAAGATGGCAGCGAGTATCCGCTTAAAGGCTAATACCAATTGATACTATAAATATAGAAAAGCCGGACAGACGCTAAGGTCTATCCGGCTTTTTGATGTTTGATTCAAGTCGCTAGGTTTTATCCAAGCAGCTAGTTGCCCCAGATATTGGTATTGAGCTGATTGTCATCATCGCTATTGTTATCAGAGTTAGCATTTGACCTGTTACTCGCCTCTCGTAGGCTCTTATCACTGGCCTGATAGTGATCATCTCTTGGCTTTCTTGCCGGTAAAGGTAATTTATTCATCTTCAAATAAAGATATTCAACCTTCTCTCTTGCCCAGAGGGTCTTACGCAGGAAGCGCAAGCTGGATTTAATACTTGGATCATGATTAAAGCAACGAACATCGATGCGAGCGCCTAGCTCTTCCCAGCCATAATGTTCGACTAAGTCGGTGAGTAGGTCTTCTAGCTTGATACCATGTAGTGGATTGTTTACTTGGGTCATGAGTTCATTAGATTAATTGATATTGAGTTAATTATATCAGTTAACCAGCAAGATTGAACAGGGGAGGTTTTAGCGTAGGAGGAAAAGAGGGCGCATGCGCCCTCAACAAAATGTATAAAGCTGAATAGGTTTACTGGAAAGTAAGCTCCCAATTGTTGATGGTGCCAGTATCACGTCGAGCACTGTCTACCGCTTTTAGTGTCCAGTCACCTGCAGATTCAACACCTGTCATATCGACGGTGTAGCTTTGGACTATGTTGTTTGTGCTGCCGCCAGCGTTATCATGCAAGATAGCAAATTGACCCGATGGGCTATGCAGCTCGACTTGTAGATCACCAATATAAGTGTGGCTGATATTCACTTTCACTGTCACGGTTCCAGAGTCACCGGTTCGAGTGGCAGATATCGGGCTAGTAACGCCGACTGAGCTGTTATCAGGAATGGAGTAACCGTTAGTGTTGGTGTAGGTTGCCGGGCCACCTGTATTTCCGCCACCGCCAGTAGATTCCGTGAAATTAGCGACTAAGCTGACTCCGCTAAAGGCAGTGTAACCTTGAACCATCACGTAGTAAGTGCCGGCTTGCGCATTACTGATAGGACAAGACTCACTGTTGCCGCCTTCCCATGAGCGACAATCATAGCTGCCAGTGGTTGGCGCCGCTGCGTACTGCACATACATATCCGCATCGCCACTGCCGCCACTCATGGTAAAGCTCAAATCAGTTGCGTTAGCCGGGACATCGACAGAGAAATGAAGCTCGTCATTCTTAGCGCCTGCCAAGCTGTTTTTCGCTACACCGTTTTCAAGCACAAACTCTCCTGGACCTGTGCCCGGATCGGTAGGGCCATCACAAGAGGCATCGAGATAAGCCTTAGCGGCTACCGCATCGATAAGACCATAACCTGTTTGATTATCACGTCCAGCAGTACCAAGATCTTCCGCCGTTGCATTTAATGCTGAGCGGATTTGCATGGCGCTACACTCTGTATGATGACTCCATACTAATGTTGCCACACCCGATACATGAGGGGTCGCCATCGAGGTGCCGTTGTAGTATTCGTAATCTTCGTTTGCCGTGTTAGCGACAGTGACCGTTGAGCCTAACCGTGCTTGTAAGGCCTGACCCGTTGCGCGATCGACTGAGACAGAAACCAGTGGAGCTTCGTTGTTGGTATCGACGAGGAAGGGATTTTGTAGGCCCGGAAGTTCGGTATTACCATAGACGATAACTGCACTTGCTCCTGCTGAGTTACAGGCTTTAACTGCATCTATCTCGGGGTAGCTAGCGCCCTGATTACCGACGCGCTCAACTAAACAAACCTTAGCGTTCATATCGCCACAGTTAAAACTGCTACCAGAAACCGAACACTCTGCTAATTCTCCGGTGACACTGTCATTAACTGGAGTTCCAATATGGTCGGTGCCAGACTTTACATAACGATTATGTGGGACGATACCATTATCGAAGTAGGACTGGCCGTCGATGGTTATGTCGGCTAAACGTCCTTCACCCAATGTCACTGTCGATAGAATCGCTTCACCTGGACCTGAGATCTCAACCTGATTAGTGTATTGGGAAAATGCAGCATGATCTTTGTTGTTATCAACGGCTGCCACAGACATTACCGCATCGTAAGAAGCCGGATAGCTGTGAGTACTATCACCAGCGTTACCTGCCGCGGCAATTAATAGCACGCCATTATTCGCGTGAGCCGTCATGGCGTTCTTTTCTGTGGTGCTGGAATTGCCACCACCCAGAGACATAGTGACTACGTTAGCGCCGTTACTGACGCAAGTATCTATGGCCGAAACTAGAGATGAAGAGTACCCCCAACCAGCTTCGTTAAATACCTTGATCACATGAATGTTGGCTGTTTGGTTTGGCATCACACCAACAACCCCTGAGTTGTTGGCGATGGCTGCAATGGTGCCTGCCACATGAGTACCGTGAGCATTATTGTTACCTGGATCGAACCAGTTTCCAGTACCTGAATTATTGGTGCCCGTGACATTATTGCCACTCAAGTCACCATGGTCGCGATCGTAACCCGAATCGATAATACAGATGGTGCGATTACCAGCCATGGAGTCACTCAAGCTGGTAGCGCCCACATAGGTTTGACCCCATGGAGTTGTTTCACTCAGCAGGTGTCTGGGCATGTCTTCTTCAACATAATCAACATCTGAACGAAGACGAAGGGATTGAATACTCTTTGAGTCGAGTTTGGCTGTATAGCTATTACTGCGACCAATGCGCTTCATCTCTCTTGCTGAAACACTATTGAGTGCTCTGTGATGAGAGAAGACTTCGTTAGTTCTTGGCACATAGCTCATCACACTCATTTCATCAGACGCTGATTGGAAACTTGAAGCGGCTTGAGCATTTTTAAATTTTACAATATAGCGCTTAGGCAGCGGAGATGTTTGTTCAAAACCTGTAGCACTCGATTGAAGCCCCGGGGTAAAGGTCGGCGCAGCTTGCACATTAGCTGAAATGGCGATTGCCAAGGCAGATAAGCTGAGTGCAACAGATGTTGTTTTGCTTATTGTCATAGTTGTCTTCCATGTTAATTAGAATTAATCATTATTATTAGGTCTATTTTTAGTGGAAACTAAAATAAACTGGTTACTCGTCAGTGAATGTAACTGTATGTAATTGAATTGTAAAATTAACGTTAACACCTTGGTGTTATTTGGCTGGAGAGGGTAATTAAATCTTTACTGCATAGTTATTGCGTTTAAAACGCATTAATTCGCGGGTTTGGTAGGTAATTGTGAGTTGGTATGCGGATAGTGATGAAATCAATACATTTAGAATTCAATATCCTAAATGATTTTCATTGTGGTTTTTTAATGTTTTATTCTTGTAAGGCATTGAAAGTATAGGTTAATAGTATTAGTTGATATTGGTTATAATATATTCTTAAAAGTAATATTGATGAGTGGGAACAACGCCAATTACTAAGGTTTGTCATAGGGTTAAGGTAAACTTTTGCCAAATTGAAGCTAATGCTGAGCCTCTAAAGCTTTAACTTTATCTAGCATGAGAAAGGGGGATTTGGACGAGTAATACCAATCGGTATAAGAAGTGCTAAATACTCGCTGAGTGACCATACCTTTATACTGATTGGTATAAAGGTGCATAAAAAGTATGAATCTGAGGAGTCAGTGATCTAGACCAGGTGTATTATTAAGGTGTCGATAACTCTTCACAAGGTTTAGTGAGTTATCGACAAATCATGCTGAGCTAGTCGCTTAATTATTGTTTGTCATCTTGCTTAAACTGACTCAAAGTTTCAAAACCACCGCCATTATAGCTCTGAGTGAAACCTTCCGAGACTAAGGTATCGAAAGCGATACCGCTGCGTCGGCCACTGCGACAATAGAGTACAATTTGAGTGTCTTTGGCGATGTCGAGCATTTTTATTTCAGCGGCTATCTCTTCGAAAGGGATATTGATCGCGTTATCTAAATGTCCCGCCGCGAACTCCTCTGCCGTTCTGACATCGATCACTGTGGCCCCCGCATCTATCTTATCCCATGCGACTCTCGGGTCTTTATCAGCCGCCAAGGCGAATTGACTCATCAAGAGGCTAAGTAACGCGAAAATGACCATAAAGCTGTAATTTTGCATACTTCTATGGGCGATATTTATCTGATTCTTCACTTTATTTTCCTTATATTTATGAATGAATATGACGAGTTAGTTTAGATGCTTTTAATCTCTATACTTTTAACTTATAAACATTGGGCGCTTGCTAATGCATTAAGCAGAGCAAGCGTCGGCAACAATCTAAGGTTTCACTATTCAGTATAACGTTCGGAAGGCATAGGGTAAATGTGTACCCAAGTATCCTTACACAGGGGGAATCAATGCCACTTAAGCTAACTAATCTTTGAGATAATAAGTTAAGGTTGAGACGACTCTCACACGCTTGATATAAGGGGTATTGCTGTCCCTATCGGATATACTAAATTGGCCCTGAGAGGCATTTTTTATCTTACCGAGTACCGAATCTGAGTCCTGGGCAAACTTATCGGCTATTTGTCTGGCATTGGTCGTAGCGGCTTGCACCATAGCGGGCTTGACAGAGTTGAGCTCTGTGAACAGAAACTCAGTCCTACTGTTGTAATCTTGATTTGAGATAGCAATGCCTTCTTTGGCCAGCTCGAGCATATTTTGTCTGCTTTCTAAGAGAAGGTCGACTCTCTGGGTATAGATAGAGATGGTCACTTTGGCCGCGTAGCGGTATTTCACATTGGGGTCCACATATCCCTGTGCCTGCCTGTCTTCGATTGAGGGCTGAGAGCTGGATATCTCATCGATGGTAAAGCCTTGTTTAAGCAAGAAAGAGATCACCTTGTCTGTCTGAGTTTGTACCGTCTGATATAAGGTTGTGAGGTCATTGTCGACTTCGGTGAAGCGGATTGGCCAAATAGCGACATTGGCTTTAACTTCCTGTTCGGCAAGCCCCTTGACGGTAACCGTTCTATCCATGGACTTCATCTCGATTAGGCTATGTCCAATGCCATAGCCCAGCAGTGCCAGACCAAAACAGAGTAAGGAGCCTAATATAAGTGCACTTATCGCGTTGTTTTTATTCATTCTAATCCAATTCCTTGAGTGGAAACCTGAATAAATAGTATAGATTTATTTTGCTATTGAAATCTAGCTAAGAAGTTTTTAATAAGCGCATATCCTGATATTTTCTTCAGGCAGCAAAAAGCCGCACTGAATGCGGCTTTTTCATGACTATCAGGGACTAAATAAATTTAGAACTTGTAGTTGTACTGCATAGAGTAGTAAGTCGCATCAGAGCGAGTGCTGGCATGAATATCACCTACAACTTCACTCATTTCTGTCAGTGACACATCTTCACCGCGGACGAAGGCTATGCCGAAGTCGAGACTGGTGTGTTTAGACAGGTTGTAAGTTGCACCTGCTGTATACCAGTTACGATTTGAGTCCGGGATTGAGATAGAGCTGACCTCGCCGACTACGCCTTGGTCATGCATGTAACCGGCACGAAGTGTCCAAGTGTCATTAAGTGTGTAAGTACCACCGACGCTGAATAACCAAGAGTCATCCCATGCGTAATGTTTAAGTTGAACATCACCTGGGTCCGAAACTGAAATCTCATCAAAATCGCCCCATGTGCTTAACTGAGCCGTGTAGTGAACGGCAAACTTGTCAGTCAGCTGATGAAAACCTGCAACCTGGAAGATATCAGGCATAGGGATATTGATCTCTTCAAAATCAACTCCACCGTAGTTCACGGTACCATCTGCACTCATTTCTGGACTGAAACGATAACTGATGCCGAAACGGTTATCAGCATTGATTTCATAAACTGCACCGACGATACCACCGAATGCGACGCCATCGGCATCAACATCAACTAGATCAACTGGTACGTATGAACCACCTTCACCTAATGGTAACTCTCCAGAACGAGTCAAGGTGCCTTGGCCATAGATAATATCGACACCAGCACCGACGCTGAAATGTTCGTTGATGCGGTAAGAGGCACTTAGATTGAAGTTAATGGTGGTGACTTCTGTTTTACCAAGTAAGTCTACAGGTGCGGGAACTTTTACACCGCCACCTACAGGAACAGGGTTCGATAACTCACTAGTATCGGTACCTGTACCGAAGTTACTGAACATAGCCACACCGTAAGCGAACTTGTCGTTTACCGGGTTAATATAGTAAAAGTTAGGGATGATCTTGGCTTCCGCCGCATCATCGACAGAACCATAGTTCAGACCTGTATCGCCATGAGTAACATCGCTAACCTGAACCTGTACATCGGCGTAAGTCAGGCCCATAGAGAGTTGCTTCTCATCAAACAGCGCCATAGCTGCCGGGTTGCGAGATAGCACAGAAGCGTTATCTGCGATGACGGCGTCACCAGCGAAAGCACGGCCAATTCCGGTAGCCGATTGGCTGTTTAATTGAAAACCTGCGGCCATAGCTTGTGTACTTGCAAGCGTAACGGCGATAGCTAATAAAGTCTTGTTGAAGTTTTTCATCATTATCATCTCTGTAATTTTAGGACCGGAAATTCAAACTCAGCTTTTGTCCGCTTTTTTAAAGTTTGATGTGAGTCCACTTGTTAGACCAGTGCATCTTAGGGTTGGTTTTTCCCACCAACAACTCCGACCAGTTGCAAATGTCAGTTGCATTTTTGTTAATTAAATCATGAGTTTTGAGGTTATTGATGTGTGTGTATTTTAACCGTGAGCTGGAGCGCCTATCATGAGGCGTATCAAGGCTTTTACTGGGTTTGAATTTACGTTGCGGGCTTGTGAAAAATAGGGTTGAAAATAAATAAAAAAAATAGCGTACACGTGTACGCTATTTTGGGTTTTTGAGGGGCTAACGTCTTATTTTTAGTGCTTATAGTTTTGAAGTAAATACTCTAAACTGCTCTTTTACCTTATCGGAAGGGGCAGATATTTTACTCACAATCACACCTGATAGCGTTGCTAAAATGAAGCCTGGTAAGATTTCATAGATATCGAAGATGCCACCAGAAAGCTGTTTCCAGATCACAACTGTGAATGCACCGACTATGATAGTCGCCACCGCACCATTTCGACTGTAAGCACTCCAGAAGAGCGAGAGTAACACCACAGGACCAAATGCCGCGCCAAACCCTGCCCATGCATAACTCACTAGTCCAAGAACGCTGCTTTCTGGGTTGAGTGCAACGATACCGGCGATAATGGCAATCGCGAGTACGCCGATACGGCCCACTAACATCAGTTCTTTGCTGCTGGCTTCTGGGCGTAGCCACTTCTTATAGAAATCTTCGGTGATGACACTAGAGCAGACCAAGAGCTGTGAATCTATGGTGCTCATGATGGCCGATAAAATCGCGGCGATAAGCAGACCGCCGATCCATGGGTTAAATGCTGCATGTGCCAGGTGGATGAAAACGGTCTCAGGATTGGCCAATGGATCGTTGGCGAAGTACAGGCTACCGGCTATGCCCGTTGCTAATGCACCTATGAGGGCGATAACCATCCAGCTCATGGCGATACGACGCGATAGCGGAATATCATTGGCACTCTTGATGGCCATGAATCGAGACAGGATATGTGGTTGACCGAAATAACCTAAGCCCCATGCGAGAAGTGAGATTAAGCCGATGACAGTGGTGCCTTCATTGAACATGGAAAGCATGGCCGGGTCGATACTGTCTAGACCATTTTGGGTTTCAGGCTGACTGAAGATAGCCACCGGGACGATTAATAGGGCAACCAACATCAAACAACCCTGGAAGAAGTCGGTCCAACTGACGGCAAAGAATCCACCGACAAAGGTGTATGCGACAATAATGGTCGAGCCGATAATCAAGGCTAAGGTGTAATCTAGGCCGAAGACTTTTTCAAACAGTATCGCACCGCCTACCATGCCAGACGAAGCATAGAAGGTGAAGAAGACTAGAATAGTGACCGCTGAAACCAGCTTGAGTAAGCCTTTGCTGTCTTCGAAGCGTTTCTCGAAGAAGTCGGGTAGAGTGAGGGCGTTATCGGTAAATTCCGTGTATATACGAAGACGCTTGGCCACGAAGAGCCAGTTTAACCAGGCGCCAAAGACCAGACCTATACCAATCCAAGCTTCGCCTAATCCACCCAAATAAACTGCACCGGGTAATCCTAGTAATAGCCAGCCTGACATATCAGATGCACCAACACTCAATGCGGTGACGGCCGGGCCCATGCTTCTGCCACCTAAGATATAATCGTCAACTGAGTCTGTCGCTTTATAGGCCCATAGGCCGATCCCCATCATTAGGGCGAGATAGCCGATGAAGGTAACTAATATCGGTAATTCAATATCCATGCTTATGCCATTATTATTTATTTTAAAATGTGGGCGACATGCTAGCAGATGTTAGATGCGAAGCTCAATATTGATTGGAAATGTGAAGCTGGTAGGTCCTGTGGTGACCCGGTGCCACCACAGGTTGTTACGAGTTTAGATGAATATTTGTTGAATCTCTTCCTCTACGTAACTTATGTCTGCATCATTTTCACTAACGAGTAACATGTAGGCGTTGTCGGTTGTGAAACCTCTTCCCTTGTACTTGTCATCGGCAAAGGCTTGTTCGAGCACCATACGCTCCTCAATGGGGACGATAAAGAGGGTAACCTTGCTATGCTCTCCCTGCATAACCAGATGTAGGCTCTTCACGCCTTGAAAGTCACAAAAAGTGCTGTAATAGACTTTACCGGGTTGTTGAGTGAACTTGGCATTGCCTATTGTACCCATAGAAGCCAGCTGAAAATTAACATCCTTAAAGCTGACATTTTGATCTACGCTCAGTGCTTTAGTCTCATGATACACATGGGCGAGGGCATGTTGCCCTAGATCGACGGGAGCCATCCTTAATAGGGTGAAACTGATCCCTGCGATAAAAGCGATTGATGCGACAAGTGCCAACGTAAACCCGGACTTACGTCTCTGCCTCTGATGCTGATGCAGCTGTTGATTAAGCAGCAATTTGGCCACTAAATCTTCCGGTACATCAATTTTTAAGGCTCGCTCAAGTTTTTTATCGAGCTTCTTTAATTCATTGACGAAAGCTGCACGTTCAGGGGCAACTTGCATCGCCGCTAAAAAATCATCGTCCTGACAGTTTGGCTCTCCATAGGCTTGACGTCTAAACTTCAGCTCATCCATTGGATTGACCTCTTACTTGTGGTTGTTCTATTAAATCTTTTAACTGGTTTCTGGCACGAAACAGTCGAGTCATTACGGTATTACGGTTGAGATCTAATATTTTTGCAATCTCTTCGCCGCTAAAGCCACCAATAACTTGTAAAATTAAAGGTTCACGGTATTCGATCTCTAATTTTGAGATCTGTCTGCGGATCAGATGCTGCTCTGCATTATCTTCGGTGCTCGTGGAGATATGATCTTCCAGTTGCTCTTGCTCAATATCTGAGTAATCGAACTGTTTCCTCTCGAATCGACGGGCATTCTCTCTTCTCACTATGGTGATAAGCCAGGCTTTAGCCGCTTTATCATCCTTTAATGACTCGAGTGAGCGCCAGGCTCTGAGAAAAGTCTCCTGAGTGATATCTTCCGCAATATGCTTATCCCCGCATAACCAGTAGGCGTAGCGGAATATATCTGCATGGAGTGCCCTGACAAGGCTATCGTATCGTCTTTGTTTACTTAGCATGTCAGAATTGACCGAGGAATCGGGTTTTTTATTTCGCAGGCGATTAAACATTTTTAAATTAGTGCTCGATTAACTACCACAATAGTGGCTAGCTTAACCTGCTTGAAGGGAATGGCAAGAAGTTAACTATAACTTCTTGCCAAAGGCGTTGAGAGGTCTACTTAGGATTAAGATCCACCAGTGCAGAGGTCCGCTGCTGAACCTTCTTATTTTTCGATGATTTCACCGCTTCGATGATCATCTGATAATTCACTGGAGTTTGTTCCTTACTGAAGGCGCTGATCTGCAGCTGCGAAATGACCTGGTTCAGCTCGAGAGATAATCCGGCAATATCGGCAAGGCTCATGGAGCGAGAATGTTGCTTACTGTAATGAGTTTGAAGCGCCGTCAATACTTTTCCGGCGTTTTCCTCTTTACAGGCAGCTTCCAACGTCGATAAGTTAGTTCCTTGCTTAGCCGTTAGGACGGGGGAGGCTTGGCGTTGAACATTCTCATTGTTGCTTACTGCATCAGGTATGTTGTGGGTCGATGCCGAGTCACCCTGGTTAGTGGTGAGTTGTTTAATCTGACTGCGACTCTTTTGCCAGAGCGCTAAGGTGGCTAACCATAAGGCGGCAAAGATTAAGCTTAACCAAGGCCAGTAGTCCGATGTATCTGTAGCAGAAGTATTAGTTATCTGAGGTAAATTGATTTCTGCTACGTCGCTGCCTATCACTGTGATGGTTCTGGCGGGGAGCGTCGCTTGCTCCTGACGTTTAGTGTGAGGATTCCACCAAGGCACTGTGACGGCCGGTAAGGTGTACTCTCCGGCTTTGGTTGGCACTATGGCTAAGGTTTGGGTCAGCTGTGACACCATCTGTTTATCTCGCAAGAACGTCTTGCGTACCGGCTTCTCCGGGTAGGTTTTAAGATCTTGGGGGACTGGTATTAGGATCTCCGGTAAGCTAGTGTCATCCGTATTCGATGCCAGTAAACTGATGGTACGTGTGATAGGGTTCCCGACTTGATATTCCTGAGTCTCTTCCGGCCAGTCTTCACTTAGCGCGACCAGATCTGATACTAACCATTCACCGTGATACTCATTGGGTATAGGGTTAATAAGTAAGATAGATTTCGCGGCTCTGGCTTCCATGGGGCGGCTTTCATTGAAAGAGAACATGCCGCCTCGACGAGAGCCTTGCACTAACACATCGCCCGAAAAACCTGTGCCGTCTATGGTCAGTTCTCCGGGTAGATCGGCAATGATGCCGTATGTGCGTTCGATGACTCGGTAGCGGCGGCCATTGAAAATTTCTGTCGTATCGACATCTTCACCCAGTTGCTTGATCTGTGCACCATCTAAGTTAGGGGCACTTAACAGCCCTCGCTGAAGATCCACCGCTAAGAAGAGTTTCACTTTATAGATGATGAGTTGTCCCACATAGGCTTCTTCAGTGGATAAGCTGGTACGTATAAACAGGTTCCTCATCTGCTGGGGTTGACTGCCTGCAGCGACGACACTGAGTTCGATAGGTGTAGATTCGACTCCGTCTATGCTCAAAGAGGGGATCAAGATAGTGCCGGCATGCTTAGGTGCCAAGAGGATTTGCCAACGAGTTTGCTTTCTCGAGTCGAAATTAACAATTTGTGTGCTGCGGCTGACACTGGTGCGTCCCACAATGAAGTCTTTGAGCAGGGGGGATGTATCTAGATCCCCGGTTTTGACATCATCGTCGGCACTGATGGTCAGTACTAAATATTCCTTTTCAACGGCAGGGTTTCTATCGACAGTTGTTTCCAGCTGGCTAATGGCAAAAGTGGGAATGGAAAAAACTAGCGTCATTAAGGCTAGTAATAAACGTCTGGAAACTACCATTGCTGCTGATCCTTAGAGTTAGCATTTTGTCTTGCACGTTTTTGATATTCGAGTTGCATCTTATTTCTCAGTAAAACTTGCGGGTCGTCGACCAGAGATCTTAACGCACGCTCCATCTCAGGAGGAAGTGCTTCTGGTCCTTCATGCATTTGAGCCGCTTGGGCTTTTGCCTGAGCTTCTTCCTCTGGATTTTCATCGGCTGCTTGGGCGTTTTGCGAACGAGCCTGCTGCTCTTGCTCTTCTTGACTATCATGGCTGTTGGTTTGTTTGTCCTGCTCACTGTCTTGGTTATCTTTTTGAGACGGCAGTTTGTCCGGATCGGCCTGCATGTCGGCATCGTTATTCTTACTTTTTGAGTCTTGATTTTCTGAGCTCTTTTCTTCCGAGCTTTTATCTTCCGGGCTCTGATCTCCTGAATCCTCTTTATCTGAGGCACTGTCTTGCTGTGAGTCATTGGATTGTGATTGCTGCTCTTGATCAGATTTTTGCTGCTTATCTTTGTCTGAGTCTTTGTCGGCATTGTCCTCAGACTTTTCTTGTGAGTCTGACTTGTCTTGATCTGGGCTATCTTGCTTCTGTTGCGCTAATTTTTTGGCAAGTTCTAGGTTATCCTTTGCACCAGTCAATTCCGGGTTTTGTACTAATGCCTCTTGATAACGTTTTATCGCCTCATCATATTTATTCTGCTGCATCAAGCTGTTGCCTTGATTGAACAAGCCGCTAGCGGAGTTATCCTGTTCGAACAATGACAAAGCCTCATCATACTCTCCAGCCTTATAAAGGGCGCTGGCTTGCCATTGAGGAGATGTAAAGGAATCTGACGCCTGCTGATAATCCTCTGCCTGATAGGCTTGCATTCCTTGTTGATCTTGGGTTTGCCAGAGATTGTCCCAGGTCGATGCCTGAACCGGAGTTGGGATATAGACGATAAAGAGTGCAACGACCGCAACCAATCCATGCCTGAAACTAAGCAATACAGGCAGCAGGAGTAATAGCGCGATATAGGGGCCAGCATCTTGCCAGATCTCTCCATCGAGTTCGGTTGCCTTAGTATCGCCGGTTGTCGACAACCAGTTTTGCATCTGCTCGAGATCCCGCCCATCACTTCTATAGGGAATTAATACACCATCTGCAGCCTGTGTCAGCTCATTGAGCAACGAATAGTTCGTCTTAGCGACGACTACTTGGTCGGCATTATCCCTGAGTAGCTGTCCATCTGGCAGACGAATGGGTGAGCCTTGCTCACTGCCAAAAGCCATAATGGCTAAGCGGTATTGGGTGTCTTGTAAGACGGCTTTTGCTGCACGCATCTGTTGAGTCGATACGCCGTCTGTGAGCAATAAGATGTCACCGCGTATGTGTCCTCCTTGAGCGAGTAGGTTTTTCCCTTGTTCCAACGCTGCTACTAAGTTAGAGCCTCGAACCGGCATTATATCCGGTGATAAGGTTGGCAGTAGGTTGAGTAAGGTTGCTCTATCCCGCGTCAAGGGGCTGATGGTGAAAGCATCCCCTGCATAGGCGATGAGTCCGGTTTCACCCTCTTCAAGTGCGTCGATAAGGTCGGTAGCTTTAAATTTTGCTTGTGACAATCTATTGGGGGACAGATCGCTTGCGTACATAGACAGAGACATATCCATGACGATAACTCTGCCCTGAGCCGCTTCGTATACTGGCAGAGATTGCTTAGTGAACGCGGGTCCCGACAAGGCAAGCACGGCCACGAGCCAAGCTAATCCGAGATACCATAACTTGCTGCGCTTTATCTCGTTAGTCTGGGTGACTAACAGAGAGGCTAGATGGGGAGCAATGTAACGATTCCATGTCGAGTTTTTTCGTTCACTGCGCCACAGTAATAGGATGAGGATTATCAGAGGGATGAGTGCGAAAAACCACTCAGGTCGAAGAAAATGCATGTTTATCTGTCTCCTCGACGGGCCGTTAACCATTGCACGGGTCGATTAAATAAGGGGAGTTGAGATAGTGCCATTAAGATAGTGAGCAACAAGGCGGCAGTCAATGGCAGATAAAAAAGTTCCGATTGAGGTCGATAGCTGAGTTGATCTCGGCTAATGGGCTCGAGTTTATCAATTTCTTGATAGATCTGCTCCAGATCCTGAGAACTTCTGGCCCTGAAGTACAGGCCTCCTGTGGTTTTTGCCAGGGAGCTTAGTTGTGCTTCATCGAGATCCATCGACGGGTTGACCCTCTCTGTACCGAAGATAGAACGTCTCTCCATGACATCTGCGCCGACGCCGATTGCGTAGATCTTCACTCCACGCTTAGCGGCGATAGCGGCGGCTTGATCGGGAGAGATGGAACCTGAATTATTGGAGCCATCGGTGAGCAGCACTAAAATCCGATTACTCTTGTCGACCATGTCGAAACGTTTAACCCCTAAGGCTATCGCTTCGCCTATGGCGGTTTGTTTGCCGACTAGTCCTATTTGAGCTTCCTTTAGAAATTGCGCGACAGAGCGTCTATCCTGGGTCAGGGGGGCCTGCAGATAAGCATGATCGGCGAACAGAATAAGGCCTAACTTGTCTCCCTTACGACGTTCGATAAAGTCACTGACCACATCTTGTATCATGGTAAATCGATCCACAGTTTGTCCGTTGAGCACCATGTCTTCAATCTGCATACTGCCGGAAAGATCCACTGCCATCATAAGATCGCGGCCCTTACTTGGCAGCTCGATAGCATCACCCATCCACAAGGGGCGCGCAACGGCAATCACTAACAGCACCCAGACTAGCCAGTAGGCTTTACGGGAATGTGCTTGTTGCTGAATTTGCTCAGCCCCATTTTCACCTATGCCGGGCAGATGAAGATGACCGCTGATTTCGACTTCTTGTTGCTGTTTTCTGAAAATGAGTGGCAGTGGCAGAAGTAAGAGTAACCAGGCCCATGCGAGAGTCAGCATTGTGCCTCCTTGTTGTTGGTACCGATATTCTTAGCGTCTTCTTTCAATGGTAAGGCTTGCTTGAGCCAGTCGGTGGCTAACATCTTGAGCTCTTCGGCCTCTTTTTGAGTCAGGCCTTCTCTCTGGTAGCGCCTGTCGAGCAGGGCTTTCAAACGCGGATTAACAGTGTTAACTTGCTGCGTCATCCACTGGTGCCAACTGTCGCCTTGAAGACCAGCCACCTGTTCCCTTGAGAGGTAACTCATGGCTGCGCGTTTGATTAAGCTATTTATCTGAACTGGGATATCGGCGGCATGTTTATCGCTAGATGTGTCCAATGATGCGATGGCTGATAAGACTTCGCGTTTTGGCGCCCTGTGGCGCCTTGCTTGTTTGAGTTTGAACATGAGAGCTGTGACAGCTATCAATATCAGTGCTAGAACCAGCCAGTAACCTAAGGCCATTGGCATGTTACTGATGGCCTCGGGTGTATGAATGTCTTTCAATACGGTGAGGGCGGGATTGGCTGTGGGCTGCATTATCTTAACGCTCCAAGTTGATCGTTAAGGGTCATGCCCGCATCTAATGTGCGTGTGTGAACATTTAATTTTTGCATCATTTGAGTAAACTGGGCTTGGGTCTGAAGTTGTTTTTGCAGCCAGGTATCATAGCCGGCTCGATTGAGGGTTAGCTCCTTATTGCCATCTTTTACTGGCAGCTGGAACTGTTTGGGCAGTGTTAGCTTGCCTTGTCTCAGGGGGTCTGTGATTAAGAAGGCCCCCATATCGCAATGGCGTTTTAGATCTGACAGAGGCGCAAGACAAGACTCATTGAAATTGCTGCCATCGCTGATTATCCAGATCAATGAACCAGGCTTAGCTATGCGCCTGAGCCTTTGACATGCACGGAACATATGATCAGGCTCAGCCTGATGTGTAGCCAGCCGAGCCAGTTGTTGCTTATGCACTGATTCGATGGCTGAGATGAGTTGTAAGATGCCTTTCTGGCGGCTTCTGGGCTTGAGTTCAATATGCTCATCTTCTGTGGCAATCAATGCCCCTAATCTGTCGCTGTGTAGGATTGCACTCCAGCCAAGAGTGGTGGCCAGATGTGCAGCCTGTACCGATTGCAGCAATAAGCTGGAACCAAAATAGAGGCTGTGGCTGAGATCGAGTAAAATCAGTACTGGCCGCTCGCGCTCCTCAACGAAGAGCTTAGTATGAGCCTTACCCGTACGAGCCGTAACGCGCCAATCTATGGTTCTGACATCATCACCGGGTTGGTATTGCCGTACTTCGGCAAACTCCATGCCCCGGCCCTTAATCAGACTGGCCCTGTGTCCCGAGAGACTCGCACGGGCTTTAGAGCGTTTCTCGGGAAGCGCTCTGGCGATATTTTGGCATGCTAGCAGCTCTTTTTGATTCAGGTTTACCCCGTCGGCAAAAAGAGGGAGGACAATTTCAGACACTTAAGGCACCGCGACTTGAGACAAAATATAATCGATCACTTGGTCGCTACTCACGCCTTCGGCTTGTGCCTGATAACTCAGGAGTAACCTGTGTCTCAATACATTGGGTGCCACGGCTTGAATATCTTCCGGTGAAACAAAATCGCGCTCCAGTAACCAAGCTCGTGCTCGGGCACAGCGCTCCAATGCGAGTGTGGCTCGTGGGCTGACACCATACTCAAGCCAACTGGCCAGTTCATCGCTGTAGCGTTGCGGCTGTCTGGTCGCCATCACTATGTCGACGATGTATTTCTCTAACGGCTCGGCGAGATAGAGTTCCAGTGACTCTTCGCGGGCTTCGAAAATATCTTTCTGAATGATAGGTTCTACAGTGGGAGCCGCTTGCTTCAAGGCTTCTTTACGTGACATACGCATGATCTCGAACTCAGTTTCCGCACTGGGATAATCCAGCTTGAGATGCATCAAGAAGCGATCTAGTTGTGCTTCGGGTAGCGGATAAGTCCCTTCGTTCTCTAGGGGGTTTTGCGTCGCCATGACCAGAAACAGTTCAGGTAATTTATAGCTATTCTTACCTACGGTAACTTGACCTTCCCCCATTGCTTCGAGCAGAGCCGACTGAACCTTGGCTGGGGCTCGGTTGATCTCATCGGCTAAGATAAGATTGTGAAAAATAGGGCCAGCTTCAAATTCAAATGTCGCCGTTTGAGCACGATAGATGTCAGTTCCGGTTAAATCGGCTGGTAGTAAATCCGGGGTAAACTGAATTCGATGAAAATCCCCTTCGACGCCGTCACATAGGGCCTTTACCGCCCGGGTTTTCGCCAGACCAGGAGGTCCCTCGACGAGTAAATGTCCATCTGCGATCAAGGCTATTAATAAGTTTTCGGTTAGGACAGGTTGTCCCAAAATGACCTGATTAAGGTATTCGCGTAACGCGTGAAATCGACTCAAAGGCATGATGTTACTCGGCTTGTTTTTATTCGTTAAGTTATAGACCAACGACATGGTAAAAAATTCACATAGGGTTTGGCTAGTGCCAATTTACCTTTTGTGTATATAAAGTCATATTAATTGTACGACTTAGTTATATGCTGCATTGTCGCTTTAACTACATTTAGATATTTGTAATATGCATATATAGGACAAGATAAATCAAAATAAACTTCATTAAACATTGTTAATAAAGGTTTTTTTAATATTTTTCAGCCTAAAAACCAAACAGGTGTTTAAAACTTTCCTGTAAGAAGTTAGAATCAGATCACACTTTAATGGTCTGACCTGTTATATGCAGTACAGTCGGACAGATTAAAACGCGGCAAGGAAATAATAGCGTCAAGAGCTAAATATCGGCTAGGCGTATAAGAAGAGGGCGGCAAATGAGTCACAGACAACAGGTAACGAACGCCAAGGGCGATCGTATTGCAATAGTAATGGGTTTAAGAACCCCATTTGCTAAACAAGCTACGGCGTTTCACGGTGTTTCGGCACTGGACATGGGCAAGATGGTCGTCAACGAGATGTTGTCTCGTTCGGAGCTTGATCCTAAGGAAATAGAGCAGCTCGTATATGGACAGGTTGTTCAGATGCCTGCGGCGCCTAATATTGCCCGAGAAATTGTGTTGGGTACAGGTATGAATGTGAGTACCGATGCCTATAGTGTTAGCCGTGCATGTGCTACCAGTTTTCAGTCTACGGTCAATGTTGCCGAGTCAATTATGACGGGTAATATCGATATCGGTATCGCCGGTGGTGCCGATTCATCTTCGGTTCTGCCGATTGGTGTATCGAAGAAACTGGCTCATGCGTTAGTCGATCTGAACAAGGCCCGCTCTTTCAGCCAGAAGCTGGCTATCTTCAGACGTTTAGGAATAAAAGATTTGTTCCCTGTTCCACCAGCTGTTGCCGAATTTTCTACTGGCATCTCCATGGGCCAAACCGCAGAACAGATGGCTAAGACGTATAACATTAGCCGCGCCGATCAAGATGCTTTAGCACACCGCTCTCATACGCTTGCCACTGAGACATGGAATGCGGGTCATCTTAGAGATGAGGTCATGGCGGCTCATGTTCCTCCTTATAAGCGTTTTATCGACCGTGATAATAATATTCGTGAAAACTCTAGCCTGGAATCCTATGCCAAGCTAAGACCTGCATTCGATCGTAAGCATGGTACCGTTACCGCGGCCACCAGTACGCCATTAACCGATGGTGCTTCGGCGGTGTTAATGATGAGTGAGAGCCGTGCTAAAGCACTTGGCTATGATCCCATCGGCTATATCAAGAGTTATGCTTTTAGCGCCATCGATGTGTGGGAAGACATGTTGATGGGCCCATCTTATGCGACGCCTCTGGCATTGCAACGTGCGGGTATGGAACTCGAAGATCTGACGCTTATCGAGATGCATGAGGCCTTTGCGGCTCAAACACTTGCCAATATGCAGATGTTTGCCTCGAAAAAGTTCGCCGCAGAGAAACTCGGCAGAAACCGAGCCATAGGTGAGATAGATATGAGCAAATTTAATGTGTTAGGTGGCTCACTCGCTTATGGTCATCCTTTTGCCGCAACGGGCACTCGATTAATCACCCAAGTCTGTCGTGAGCTAAAACGTCGAGGCGGTGGTACAGGACTCACCACGGCCTGTGCGGCAGGTGGTTTAGGTGCAGCAATGATAGTAGAAGTGGAGTAATTCTTATGGAAAAGACATTTAATTTAGTTCGCCGTGAAGATGGCATCGCCGTACTGACGATAGATGTACCCGGCGAAACCATGAATACCTTGCGCACCGAATTTGGCCCTGAGATCACTGAAATATTGGCGGAAATTAAAGCCGATAAAAGTATCAAGGGCCTAGTGTTAGCTTCTGGAAAGAAAGATTGTTTCGTTGCCGGTGCTGATATCTCCATGTTGGATGCTTGTACTTCTGTAGAAGACGCTAAGGCGCTGTCACAGCAAGGACATATCGTATTTAACGAACTAGAAGCCATGTCTATCCCCGTGGTTGCGGCGATAGATGGTGTGTGTCTGGGCGGCGGTCTGGAGCTGGCATTGGCGTGTCATCAAAGAGTATGTAGCCAAAATGGCAAGACCATGATGGGCGTACCTGAGGTGCAGCTAGGCCTGTTACCCGGTGGTGGTGGAACCCAGAGATTACCTAGACTCGTTGGTATTACTACGGCATTAGATATGATGCTAACGGGTAAGCAGATCCGCCCTAAGCAAGCGTTGAAGATGGGCTTGGTCGACGATGTTGTCCCCGAGTCGATACTGTTAGCTACCGCGGTTGAAATGGCGCTTAAAGGTAAACGTGCGCCTAAGAAGGTGAACAAGTCTCTGGTCAACAAGTTGCTCGAAGGCACTCCAGTTGGCCGAAATATCATCTTCGATCAAGCCGGTAAGCAAGTTCAGAAGAAGACTCAAGGTAATTACCCAGCGCCTGCAAAGATTATCGATTGCGTGCGCCAAGGCATGGCTAAGGGAAAAGCCAAAGGACTCGAAGTGGAAGCCAGCCATTTCGCCGATCTGGTCATGTCGACAGAGTCGGCCGCATTAAGAAGCATCTTCTTTGCCACGACCGAGATGAAGAAAGAGACTGGCGCCGGCGATGTTGTGCCTCGAAAAGTCAACAAGGCAATGGTACTCGGTGGCGGCCTCATGGGCGGCGGTATTGCATCTGTGACGACCACCAAAGCTAAGATCCCGGCGCGAGTCAAAGATATCAGTGAGCAAGGACTTAGCAACGCACTCTCTTATGCCTATAAGCTTCTCGATAAAGGCGTAAAGCGTCGCCATATGACGCCATCGGCTAGAGATAATATCATGTCGCTGATGACCACAACCACTGAGTACAAAGGCATTAAAGATGCTGATATCGTGGTTGAAGCCGTATTTGAAGACTTGAAGCTTAAGCATCAGATGGTAAAAGATGTCGAACGTGAGTGTGGCGAGAACACCATTTTCGCTTCAAATACCTCTTCACTGCCAATCTCACAGATTGCCGAGGCGGCTGCTCGTCCCGAAAATGTCATCGGTTTGCATTATTTTTCTCCGGTTGAGAAAATGCCGCTGGTTGAAGTTATCGCCCATAAGAAAACCTCGCCCGAGACCATAGCAACCGTGGTTGCCTTTGCCCGTAAGCAAGGTAAAACGCCAATAGTGGTACAAGACGGTGCCGGTTTCTACGTGAATCGAATTTTAGCCTTGTACATGAACGAAGCTGCACAATTGCTGCTTGAAGGTCAAAGTGTTGAACATCTAGATAAGGCACTGGTTAAGTTTGGTTTCCCTGTCGGCCCTATGACATTACTCGATGAAGTTGGTATTGATGTAGGCGCGAAGATCTCTCCTATATTGGAAGCTGAATTAGGTGAACGATTCAAGGCGCCTGCAGCGTTCGATAAGCTACTGAGTGATGACAGAAAGGGTCGTAAGAACGGTAAAGGCTTCTATCTGTACGGTGGTAAGGCCAAGAAGAAAGGTAAGCAAGTCGATGAGAGTGTTTACCAAGTCCTAGGCTTGAAACCTGGCGTGAATGCTGAAGTTTCTGAAGTCGCGCAGCGATGCGTAGTTCAGATGCTCAATGAGGCTGTACGTTGTTTGGAAGAGGGGATTATCGCATCACCTCGTGACGGTGATATTGGTGCTATCTTTGGTATTGGCTTCCCGCCATTCCTGGGTGGACCATTCCACTATATCGATACACTAGGAGCTGGCGTCTTAGTTGCTAAGTTAGAGAAATACCAAGCTAAGCACGGCAACAGATTTGCACCTTGTGATAAGTTAAGGGAGATGGCTGAGACCAATCAGCGCTTCTTCGACTGACCTAAGTTCGATCGAGTTAGGTTCGAGGTGTAGCTAGCTAAGGGTAACTTTAACCTAAATCGAACTAGATTATTTAACAATGCGGCAACATAACGCCGCATTTTTTTGTTTCTAAGGAAAATCCCCGCCTAATTTATGTTCACTTTCTATGATGTTTTTTGTACAATCCCGCGGCTTATAGGGTCAGAATAGATTGAGGTGGTAGATTAGTGCTGGTATTTACAAATGTACAAAGTGTTGTAACCCTTATTTGTGTGCTTTTTCTATCGGGTATCGTCATGGGGAACTTAGCCTTTCGAGCTGGGTTGGGCGTCAAGCGCTGGATCTTGCTGGGACTGCTGATTGGTCCTGTAGCCTATCCGTTATTTAATACCCATAAACATTATGCTTGGCGACGTTCAGTCGGTAAGTCTTCAGGATCATTAAGGTTCTAGTTTTCTGTTTCTGTTCTGCTGCGTCAGTTTCGATGAGCAAGCTGTAGTTATTAAGTATAAATCCCTAAATAACGAAGTTAAAAAAGGAGCCCTAGGCTCCTTTTCTGTACTTGCTTCACGAGTTATCTAACATATCAGCTCACGGATAATATAAGTCTACTTCCACCACACTTTGGCAGGGATAACTTCTAAATGGTTCAGTCCTTCTGGAAGCTGTACTTTGATACGGGCTGGCTTGTGAGTTAGGCCTAGTGCTTTCTTAATTGAATCAAACATAATAATTCTCCTTAGACCTTAAGCAATTTCTTGGTTGATGAACTTAACGTGTGGAGCACCGGCGAGTTCAACAGGCTTGAATTTCACGTGTGGAGCACCAGCGAGTTCGATAGGCTTGAATTTCACGTGTGGAGCACCAGCGAGTTCGATAGGCTTGAATTTCACGTGTGGAGCACCAGCGAGTTCGATAGGCTTGAATTTCACGTGTGGAGCACCAGCGAGTTCGATAGGC
>NZ_VOQB01000030.1:0-12763 GCF_009377275.1 Shewanella sp. YLB-07
TCGTCAACGAGCTCGCCTCCAATGAGAGTCATAATGAAATTTTCACCGTCACCGTTACCGATGAGTTTGGGGGGACCGATACCCACGATGTCACCATCACTGTCGAAGGTACCAACGATGCGCCGATTATCTCTCTTAATATTCCTGACGATACCGGTACCGTTATAGAAGATAGTATTGATGTCATTAGCGGCACTTTATTAGCCAGCGATGTCGATAATAACGCCAGTTGGACTTGGTCAGGTGATGATTCCGGTATCTACGGTGAGTTTGTCATAGACCCTGTTACTGGCGAGTGGACCTATACGCTAAATGACAGCGACCTGGTTAACGAGTTGTCCTCCGGCGAGAGCCATGATGAGATCTTTACCGTCACTGTTACCGATGAATTTGGTGGTACCGATACCCATGATGTCACCATCACAGTCGAAGGTAGCAACGACCTGCCAGAAATCACCAACATTGATTCCCTTATAGTTTCAGAAGAAGGATTAACAAACGGAATTATTGATGATGTAGGTGATCCAACGGATACAACCGACCTTCCAACAGATGGAGGTACACTAACCTTTACTGATGTAGATAACCCAGATGTCTTAGATATAACCGTGTCATTAGGTACCTCAACAACTGACGTTTACTCTGACGGTTTCTTAGTCAACTGGAGTTGGGACGACAATAGCCATACTTTAACAGGAACTGCAAACAACATAGTTGTTATGACCATAGTGCTTGGCTCTGTTAGTGTTAACGCCTCTGTTTATAGTGTGGGATATACCGTTAACTTACTCGGACCACTGGATCACCTTGTCAATGATACCGAAGATCTCATGTCTATTAATTTTGGAGTCAACATTAATGATGGGGTTGGAAATGTAGGTACAGAACTTAATGTCATTATCGAAGATGATGCTCCTCTCGATGAAGTAGATGAATTAGCAACTCCCAGCATGCCTCATACTATTAACGAAATGATCACTGGCAACTTATTCGATCCAGGAGCCGATGGCTTCGGTAGTGTAGATTTTGAAGTCATTACCCAAGGGCTGCAATCCAATGGTATAGATTTAATTTATACCATGAACGGTGATACGTTAACCGCTATGGCGGGTAATGTAGCCGTATTTACCCTACAGGCTATTCCTGATGGCACTGGGCATTACGATTACAAGTTCACATTACTCGATAAGGTAGACGTTGAAGTCGTGATCGATTATGACCTAGGTAGCGCTCCTGCAGGTAACAATGCCGCCTACTATGTCGACACAGACGGCTCCATTTACGCTCAAGATGATCAGGCGGCTATGGTTATCTCTACCATAACCGGTACTTTCAATGGCTCAGCCTCTTCAGTCAATTCAAATGTACATGGCATTGGAGTTGGCCCTCAAAACTCTGTGGGCTCAAATGAAGCCATTAAATTCGAATATGGTATAGATGGAACCTCACTTGCAGCAATAAGCCTTGGAACCGGTAACAATGGACAAAATAATGGCAATAGTGTTATCGACTATGTTGTGACTTATTCAAATGGAACAACTAAGAACGTAGTTGGCGCTATTATTGATGGCACCTTAGTTCTCGAGGAGCTAGCGCCTAATGGCTTGTCTATTATGTCCATTGAAATATCCTATTTCAGCGGAGACGCTTTTCAAGTCATCGGTTTATCCTCAGTAGATACACTTTTCAATACGCCAATCGATTTAGAGTTTGCCTATGGTGCAACAGATAACGATGGAGATGCAGTCATATTCACCCCCGAAAACGATGGACACTTCACCATCACCTTAGAGCCTGAAAACTTTATACCTGATGCCCGAAACAATACCTACCATGTAGACGAAGGCGAATCAGTAATCGGCAACATCATTGATGATGATACGGGTAACGGTATCGATAGTGATATTGATAGTGATACTTTGCTAATCACGCACATCAATGGTGTCGCAGTAGTGTTTGATAATAATGGTGATGCCGAAGTTGAAATAACTGGCGGCACCTTATTTATTAATGAGGATGGTAATTTTACTTTTGAACACGACGGTAGTGAGGATGCGCCAACCAGTTTCACCTACACCATAGATGATGGCAATGGCGACACAGATACAGCAACGGTTTATTTTGAGGTCTATTCTGAAGAAACATTTGGACCAGAAGATGACACCACTGTAGAAACAGGCAATGCACACGACGTACTAATCGGTGATACAACTGGTTTCGGTCAAGGTCAGAACTACAATATAGCCTTTATTGTCGACTCTTCTGGCAGTATGGGGAGTGAAGCTGTAGCAACGGCTAAAGCCCAGATTATTTCAGCGCTTTTACAGTTACAAATTGTATTAGGAGGGGCTAACCCTGGCAGCGTGCACATCAGTATTATTGATTTCGATAATAATGCAACTCTGTTATTAGACTCTAATGATCTACTTTCATTAACTGGTCCGGGAATTTTAGCCGCTCTAAGTAGCATGCAAAGCGGGTCAACCACCAACTATCAAGATGCATTCAATGAAGCATTAACTTGGTTCAACCAACAAAGTCAACTCAATAACCAAGGAAGCAATTTTACCTTCTTCATCACAGATGGCCATCCTAACAGACCAGAAGACAACCCATTAGCAGCAGCAAATGCAGCTTTCGCAGCTCTCATCGCCAGCACCTTAACTGAAGTTCAAGCTATTGGTTTAGGTGATAGTATTAATCAATCAACTCTCATTAATTTCAACACCACAGCAGGAGGCCCATTAATTGGTATTGATGTAGGCACTCTTGCAGATGCCATCTTACAAACAGCCTTGTTGCCCGGTGATGATGATCTAAATGCGGGAAATGGTAACGATATTATCTTTGGTGATCTGATTGAGTTTGACGGTATTGATTTAGAAGGGTTCGATGCACTTGTCGAATATGTCGATGATCAAACGGGTAGCGATTTAAATTTAGATGATAATATCTCAATTTATGAGGTTCACACCTACGTATCAGAAAATGCGAGTGACTTCGATGTATCTCGGGAAAACGACGGAGATGATATTCTTACTGGCGGTGATGGCAACAATATCTTGTTTGGTCAAGGGGGAGATGACCTGCTACTAGGTGGTAGCGGTAACGATCTGTTGTTTGGAGGTGATGGCACCGATGAATTAGTTGGTGGCAGAGGTGATGACGAGATGCACGGAGGTGCAGACGATGACACCTTCACCTGGAATACTGATTCAATCAACGGCGAAAGCGATACTGTATTGGACTTCGATGCTTTAGAAGATGTACTCGACCTTTCCGAGCTTCTTTCTGGTGAAACTGATGATGCGGTAGACCTCCTTGATTATTTATCTTTCGATGTTTCAGGCGGAGATACGATTATCACTATCGATCTTGATGGTAATGGGGGAGGCACCGACACTATCACTATTCTTCTTCAAGGAACCAGTTTAGCCGGAGTTGGTGATCAAGCCATTATCCAAGGTTTACTCGATAATAATGCACTCATCGTAGATGTTGCTTAATTACAGCAGGTTAATGAGTTCATTAGCCTGCTCATTTTTACTTATTTGATGAACAAGATTATCGCTACTAGACTTAAGTGAGGAATGACTAACAAGAACTAAACTAAGGTGCTTTCATGGTCGAAATAAGCTCTCTGGGCCGAAAGATGAAAGGCATTATCGCACCATTAGCAGTGGTGTCTTTACTCGCCTTAATCGCCATGGCTGGCTTAGCCTTAGACTCAGGGAAAGTTTATTCTGATTATCGACGAGCGCAAACTGCCGCCGATGCTGCAGCATTAGCTGGAGCTTTCGAAAAGTTTTATGGCCGAGACCACCTCACTATTGTCACAGCGGCTAACGCAGAAGCCATAGTCAACGGCTTTACTCAAGGTAACCAAGGTATCAACGTCGAGATTAACCATCCACCATTATCAGGCTTCTATATCGGTGATCCCTTTTCAGTAGAAGTGATCATCACCCAGCCAACCCTCACCTTCTTCTCACAAATACTCGACATAGATTCTATCCCCTACAAGGTAAGAGCCGTAGCGAATGGTAACACCGCCAGCGGGATCAACTGCGTATATGTCCTCGACAACGAACAAAAAAAAGCCTTCGAAGTCACTAGTGACTCAGTACTCGACGCACGCTGTGGAATTTGGGTAAATTCAGACGATAGCGGTGCAGCCAGCGTGGTTGAGAGTGGAGCTTGTGTGAAAGCCGGCATGATCACTGTTGTTGGAGGTTATACAACCGGACAAACTTGTGATTTAGGCGGCGAGGCCTATCAATGTGATAATAATGGGAACTGCCCTCTCAGCGGCATGGGCTTACCACCCGAAGAATCCCCCTTACCCGCTCCAGACCCTTTTGCAGGCCTAACGCCGCCGACAGTGGATAGAACCTCTGGCGCATGTCCGCCGGAGGAGAGTTGTAATGCCAGTGGATGTAGTGGAAAAAAGAAAGACTCAGGTGGCCCCTATGAGCCATACACCATAGATACCAATGGCTCAGTCGATCTATTTTCAGGTACTTATTGTGGCGGCATATTAGTGAAAAAAGGCACTGCAAACCTTAGTACTGGGGTATACATTCTTCGAGGCGGTGGGCTCACTGTTGAAGGAGCAGACTCAGAAGCCATCGGCCCAGGAGTTTCATTTTATAACACTTGCTATTGGGCCTGTGATGACCCTGATTCAGATCATGACCCTGAAAAAGGTAAAGAATGGTTCTGGACTCTGGATATCAACTCAAGCTCTGAAGTTAACTTTTCCGCGCCACTCTGTAACGGCGGCGCTAGCGGCAGTGAATGTGTCAACGATCTAGATGGCATACTCTTCTTTTCAGATAGAGATGCCCCCTCCTCTGATAATCCAGGCTCTTACCCACTAAACAGAATAGATAGCAGCGTGACGGCAACCTTAGCCGGAGCAATATACGTAGGTAATCAGCACCTTAAGTTTCACAGTAACTCAACGGGTAACCCATCAGATACTATCTTAGTGTCGAAGTTCTTAGAAATTTCAAGTGGCTCGACCGTGGAGATTAGTAATTTCACCGGCTCAGGGGGCTCCCCACTAAAACGGGTCACCTTAGTTGAGTAAGGAGTAATAAATGGATGTAAAAAAGCACTTCACTTTGAGCTCAACTAAACAAAAGGGGGTTGCAGCCATCGAAGCCGTCATTGTTTTACCTATTATCATTTTTATTATGCTGGCAGTAATCGATTTCGGTCGTGTCATGTATGTGTCGATTACCACGACTAATGCCGCACGTGCAGCAGCGGGGTATGCGGCGCAAAGTACCAATCTCGTCATTGACACATCTGGAATAAGGGCCTCTGCACTTTCGGAAGCGAGCGATCTCATTAGTGATGCCTTTAACTCAGATCCGGTGGCTGTAAGTTCGAAACGTGTATGTAAATGCTCTGGTAGCAGTAGTGAAGTATTTTGTACTAACAACTTATGCACTGGTCAGGTTGAGATATTTGTGGAGGTAACTGCAACACGCGATTTTCGTACCGTAGTTTCTTATCCACTCATACCCAATCAACTTGTAATAAGCAGAACTGCTACCATTAGGGCACAATAGCGATGAAAAAATATAAACAATCAAGCCAGCTATTCGGTAAGAAGTCTAGCAAATTCCAAAAAGGTTTAGCTGCGGTAGAAGCTGCAATTGTCGCTCCCATATTTTTTCTCATTCTGTTTGCTATTCTCGATGGTGCCAGGATGATATACGCATACGGAGCCGTTGCTCATGCTGCTCGAGAAGGTGTGCGTTATGCTGTAGTCAGAGGCGCTGAAGCTGGTGATGATTTACGTAGAGTAGGAGATTCACCGACTAACGATGCGAAAATTGAGGCTCATGTGTTGCAAAGGGCACAGCCTCTAGAACGAATACGAGTTACCACTACATGGGAAGAGGACGCGAATCAACTTCGCGATCAAAGTGCCGGCAAAGTTGTAGAAGTACAAATTGAGCACGATTTCGAACCCGTTACCCCTTTCTTACCAGCGATTACATTATCTAGCACATCCCGGACCGTTATCTATTTTTGACACTTCGATGCCTGACAACACTTGACTGAATCCTTTCGATGGCAAGAAGTGCCAAATTGAACTAACAAACCAGTAAAAAAACCTCAATAGCCCCCTGCCGTCAGCTAAACACAAAAACACAACATTCAACACAACTAACCGACACGCAGCAACTTTGAAGCACGTAAAACTATCGGATTACCCACAAATAGATATTCAACCGTCAACAAATTGACCACCGCCACTACATGGGTTAACATTTGTGATCCCATTGTAAGGATATGCTGCTGACGTTGGGAAAAGGGTTTACCAGAGCTGCACTGTTGATACTATTTGCTTGGAGTTAAGAATGAAATCTTTAGTCACCACACAACACGGACAAGTTTTAATTGCTAATGGAGAGATCGCCGTTGAAATAAACGGTGAAAGACGGCTCATAGCACCTGGTGAACAACTTCCGGTTGGCACAACACTCTTTATCCCTGAAGATGCAGAGCTTGAAATAGCTTATGAAGATGGCGCAACTTTCTCCAGTGCAGCAGCACAAGATGAAACTTCTGAAATAGCAGATGCTGACACGTCAATTACTGACGAGATTCAAGCTATTCAAGCTCAAATCGCAGCAGGTGAAGATCCTACAGAAGGGCCCGATACCGCAGCAGGTGCTGGTGCAAATGGTAACGAAGGTGGTGACTTTGTATCGTTAGGACGTAGCGGTGATGAAACTTTAGCAGGTTCAGGCTTCGACACCTCTTTCGGTGCACCTCTTGATGCAAATGCGGCATTAACGGCTAACCTTTCTTTGGCTCAAACAGACAATCAAATAACAGATAACGTTAACATAGCCCAGTTTACCGATAACTTTGTCAATGGTGTTGCCTATACGACGTCATCAGGCCTAAGTGGATTTACCGGTGATGTAGGAGCTGATGGTTCATTTGCTTATAACCCAGGCGATACCATCACCTTTAGTATTGGTGACGTCATCATTGCTAGCTTTAGTGCAGATGCAATTCAAGGCACTATTCTTTTCCTTCAAGACATTGCTGGTACATCTTTGTCAGATAGCAACATGAACTATGTTGAGAACATGGCTATCTTCTTACAGGCTCTAGATAACGACCTCAGTGATGGAACCGACGATGGTGTCTTACAGACTAATAGTATAGTCAATTTGGATGATAGTTACGCATCTAACATCAACATTATTGCAGCGATTCATGAAGCATTAACGGGCTATGTCGACCCCACTACTGGTCAGCCACTGAATCTAGCAACTGCGGGTAAAGAGATGTTATCTCTCGTACTGGCTGAGCTGGGTATTATCTTCACTCGAGACTCAGAGTTAGACCCTAGCGGCGCGAATATATTCGAGACCCTGGCAATGGATCATGTTGCCGACACTATCGATGACTTAGCCGGTGATCGCGGGCCGGTAACAGCAGACGATCGTACAGCTGATATACTTGATGTACCTGGCGGGCTAATTACCTACAATTACAATGAATTAGATGGAAAGATCACCTTTACAGCTAACGACCTACTCGCAGGCGCTTCAGGTCAGCAGGTAACAACTGAAAATTTAGTCGTTAAAAATGTACAACTTAATGCTGACTTTGCCGACATAGGTACACTCGTCGATCTTGGGAACGGTAATTACGAGATAATTCTCAATGCTGGTATAACTCAATATGACTTAGAAGGTCTAAGTATCGATTACCGTGTAGAAGATTGGACCGCCTTCAGAGAGGTCACTTCAGCAACACAAGATCAATTTAAATCACATCTTTCAGCGGATATTCCCGATGTATTTGAGCATGACGGCTTCAATCAGTTTACCTTAAACAGTGAACTAACCTTCGCAGATGATCAACTATTAGAAATCAACTTTACCAGTGAGATCATGAGTGAGCAGCTTGGTTTTCCAATTGCTGAATACGCCGATGACTATCTAGTACCACTAGAGTATTCGAATGATGGTGGCCTCACTTGGCAGACTATGACAGTCACATCGGTTGACTATAGCGGCAGTATTCCTCGTCCTGTTTTTGGCTTTGTCTTAGAGGCTGGAAACGACAGTGTCATCATACGTGTACCTATCTTTGATGATGTAGCTATAGAGCCTACCGAGTATTTCGTTGCCCAAGTCACGGGTGAAAATGTTTACGATGAAACACTGCAATTTGCCATTTTTGACAATGATGCCGATGGTTCAGGCCTCCCCCAGATAGATATTGATTATGTTATCGTGATTGAAGGGATGGAAAACGCAGTATTTACCCTCACATTGAGCGAGGCAAGCACAGAAACAATCACCGTTAACTACAGTACAGAAGAGCTGTCAGCACTATTTGGCGAAGATTTCATCGCTGTATCTGGCACAGTAACCTTCCTTCCGGGTGAAACAACCGCCTATATCACTGTGCCGATTGTTGATGATTTAATCATCGAAGACAGCCCTGAGTTTGCAATTGTCAACCTGACCGACCCAGTAAATGCGGCTCTCGTCGACGCCCAAGGTACACTGCGAATCTTCGATAATGATGGCCCTTCCAATACAGCGGTAAGCATAGATATCGATCCAATTACGGGTGATAACTTAATTACCGATGCAGAGGGCAATCAGACCATTACTGTCACTGGTACAGTTTCGGCAGATGCCTCTATTACTGTCGGTATAGTCATTATCACGATTAATGGTCAAACCTATCAGACAGAGATGAATGCCGACGGCACCTTCTCGATTGAAGTTGCAGGATCTGAGCTAGTTAATGACCCAGATACAGTTATAGAGGCTGTTGTATATGGCTTTGGAGCTGGCGGAGCACAAGGTACTGCTAATACATCAGAAAACTATGATGTCGAGTCCATATTAGCTGACGACACCAACACTATCGATGAAGATGGCGTCGCGACAGGCAATGTATTAGATAACGATTCAGACATAGATGATGACCTGTCTGTCGTCAGCTTCGAAGTTGACGGCGAAAATTACACAGCAGGCACAACGATTCAACTAGAAGGTGGATCACTAGTCATCAATGAAGATGGCACTTATACCTTCGCGCCAAATGAAAACTGGAACGGCACAGTCCCTGTCATCACCTACACAACTAATACAGGCTCAACTGCCACGTTGACGCTAAACGTCATCGCTGTTGATGATCCTAGTATTGTTAATAATGATTCAAACACGATCAATGAAGGTGAAACAGCGACAGGTAACGTACTCGATAATGATTCAGATGTTGATGATGACCTTACAGTAGTAAGTTTTCAGATTGACGGTATTACATATGACGCCGGAGTCTTTGTCAGTGTTGAAGGTGGATTTGTCGTCATCAACGAAGACGGTAGCTACTCTTTCACCCCTGAGAGTAACTGGAATGGCACTCTTCCTGTTATCACTTATACAACTAATACTGGCTCTACCGCGACACTAACCTTAGAGGTCACGCCTGTCGATGACCCAAGTGTACTAGCTAATGACAGCAACACTATCAACGAAGATAGCGTGGCAACAGGCAACGTATTAGATAACGACTCAGACATCGACAATGATCTGTCTGTGGTTAGCTTCGAAGTAAATGGTGAAACCCACACCGCTGGTACAACAGTACAGCTTGAAGGCGGCACACTGGTCATCAATGAAGATGGCACCTATACCTTCACGCCAAATGAAAATTGGAACGGCTCAGTTCCTGTCATCACTTATACAACCAATACCGACTCTAGCGCGACTCTGACCTTAGAGGTCACGCCAGTCAATGATCCAAGTGTACTCGCCAATGACAGCAACACTATCGACGAAGATAGCGTGGCAACAGGCAACGTATTAGATAACGACTCAGACATCGACAATGATCTGTCTGTGGTTAGCTTCGAACTAAATGGTGAAACTCACACTGCAGGCACTACCGTCGAACTTGAAGGTGGCACACTGGTCATCAACGAAGATGGCACCTATACCTTCACGCCAAATGAAAATTGGAACGGCTCAGTTCCTGTCATCACTTATACAACCAATACAGGTTCTACAGCCACTCTGACCTTAGAGGTCACGCCAGTTGATGACCCGAGTGTACTCGCTAATGACAGCAACACTATCGACGAAGATAGCGTGGCAACAGGCAACGTATTAGATAACGACTCAGACATCGACA
This sequence comes from Shewanella sp. YLB-07, assembly GCF_009377275.1. Classification (NCBI taxonomy): domain Bacteria; kingdom Pseudomonadati; phylum Pseudomonadota; class Gammaproteobacteria; order Alteromonadales; family Shewanellaceae; genus Shewanella; species Shewanella sp. YLB-07. Next base: position 10,192 of record NZ_VOQB01000030.1, read on the forward strand.
ATAATCTGTCTGTGGTTAGCTTCGAAGTAAATGGTGAAACCCACACCGCTGGTACAACAGTACAGCTTGAAGGCGGCACACTGGTCATCAATGAAGATGGCACCTATACCTTCACGCCAAATGAAAATTGGAACGGCTCAGTTCCTGTCATCACTTATACAACCAATACCGACTCTACCGCGACTCTGACCTTAGAGGTCACGCCAGTCAATGATCCAAGTGTACTCGCCAATGACAGCAAGACTATCGATGAAGACACTGTCGCAACGGGCAACGTGCTTGATAACGATGTAGATGTCGATGATGCGCTTAGCGTTGTAAGCTTTACCGTTGAAGGCAGCAATGCAGTCTACCAAACTGGTGAAGGCGTTGAGCTTACTAGCGGTACGCTAGAGCTTAATGCAGACGGTAGCTATACATTTACTCCTTGGGAAAACTGGAATGGCGATGTCCCGGTAATTACTTACACGACTAATACCGGCGAATCAGCGACACTCACCATAGTCGTCAATGATGACAATACAGATACGGCCAATGATACAAACTCTGTCAATGAGGAGGTTACAGCAACTGGTAATATTCTGACAAACGATGAAAGTGAAAACACTGAAGTAGTAAGCTTCACCATCGGAGACGACCCAACAGTTTACCTTGCTGGTGAAGGTATGGAGCTTTTCAGTGGTGTCTTCTCTATGGAAGCTGATGGCAGTTACTCATTCATGCCATGGGACAATTGGAATGGTGTAGCACCGATCGTTACATATACGACGAATACAGGTGAAACTGCGACTCTAACTATCACAGTAACGCCAGAAAATGACGCACCAGTCTTAGTAGCAGATATCAGTGATGTCGATGAGAACGCCACCCTCACCGTCAACACCGATAACGGTGTGCTCAGTAATGACACTGATGTTGATAGCAGCGATGAACTTACTGTCACAGGGATCCTCTCTGGCACTACAGGTGCAGCCACTACTGTTGCCGATGGCGCAGCGGGTATAGTGGTGAACGAGTACGGCACGCTCACCATGAACGCCGATGGTAGCTACAGCTTTGTGGCCAATGGCGTACTAGCTGAAGCCTTAGCGGCAGGAACCACTGCCGATGTCACTTTCACTTATACGGCAACTGATGGTGTTGAGTCGCTAACACAGACTTTAACAATAACAATAACAGGCGCCAACGACCCGGCTGACATCACCGTCGGCCAAGGCGATAGCGATGCTGGCACCGTCACTGAAGATGGCGCAACCGATACCGATGTCGATACCGTTGAAATGGTTTCAGGCAGCTTGACCGTCACCGACGTAGACAGCGGCGAAGCGGTATTCCAGGTACAATCTGATGTGGCCGATGGCAACTATGGTAGCTTTAGCATTGATGCTGACGGCAACTGGACTTACACACTTAATAACGACCACGCCGATGTGCAGTCACTGACTGACGGCCAGACGCTGACCCGTACCATCACAGTGACCAGTGCCGATGGCACCGCCTCACACAACGTGATCATCACCATTGTCGGTGCCAACGACCCGGCTGACATCACCGTTGGCCAAGGCGATAGCGATGCCGGCACCGTCACTGAAGATGGCGCAACCGATACCGATGCAGTGACCGTTGAAATGGTCTCTGGCAGCTTGACCGTCACCGACGTCGACAGCGGCGAAGCGGTATTCCAGGTACAATCTGATGTCGCCGATGGCAACTACGGTAGCTTTAGCATCGACGCTGACGGCAACTGGACTTACACACTTAATAACGACCATGCAGATGTGCAGTCACTGACTGACGGCCAGACGCTGACCCGTACCATCACAGTGACCAGTGCCGATGGCACCGCCTCACACAACGTGATCATCACCATTGTCGGCGCCAACGACCCGGCTGACATCACCGTTGGCCAAGGCGATAGCGATGCCGGCACCGTCACTGAAGATGGTCTGACTGACAGCGATGTCGATACCGTTGAAATGGTCTCTGGCAGCTTGACCGTCACCGATGTCGATACTGGCGAAGCGGTATTCCAGGTACAATCTGATGTCGCCGATGGCAACTACGGTAGCTTTAGCATCGACGCTGACGGCAACTGGACTTACACACTTAATAACGACCACGCAGATGTGCAGTCACTGACTGACGGCCAGACGCTGACCCGTACCATCACAGTGACCAGTGCCGATGGCACCGCCTCACACAACGTGATCATCACCATTGTCGGTGCCAACGACCCGGCTGACATCACCGTTGGCCAAGGCGATAGCGATGCCGGCACCGTCACTGAAGATGGCGCAACCGATACCGATGCAGTGACCGTTGAAATGGTCTCTGGCAGCTTGACCGTCACCGATGTGGATACTGGCGAAGCGGTATTCCAGGTACAATCTGATGTCGCCGATGGCAACTACGGTAGCTTTAGCATCGACGCTGACGGCAACTGGACTTACACACTTAATAACGACCATGCAGATGTGCAGTCACTGACTGACGGCCAGACGCTGACCCGTACCATCACAGTGACCAGTGCCGATGGCACCGCCTCACACAACGTGATCATCACCATTGTCGG
>NZ_VOQB01000031.1:0-7872 GCF_009377275.1 Shewanella sp. YLB-07
GTTAGAAAGCGGAAAAACTACAAGATCACAGAGCAACATTTACACTGGGCAATGATTGAATATATTAAGAAAATTCACTGTGCTGGGATGCCTCAATTATGAGGGGATCCCCCAGCGCCCTAATAATGGGCAAAAAATTGTTGGCTAAAATGTTGAGGAACGAAAACAGTCAACTGTTTTTTGTCCTTATTAATTAGCTTGTTATATGGCATGTGCTTCCACAAAATATGATTTATTTTTGAAATCCCATTCAATATTATTGCTAATGTAATTTTCAATGAATTTAACATTCTCTTTTTTAATAGGGTAACAATCAAACATTGGATTTTCGTTGTTTGGCTCGTTAAGCTCATTTTGAAACTTTACGAGGTCAAAAGATGATAAATCGTATTCAGCAATCAGCTCTTCTGTTTCCTCACAAAATTCTGTGATGTAGCGCCTAACTTTGAAATTATCGTCAATCATTGATTTGCCATATAACAGTATATTAGGCTGAATTCCGAATAAGAACATACAGCCAAGTTGTTTTCATGTTAACAAGTTAACCCAAAATGATCACAAGTTCAATGTCTTACGAAGTTAGAGTCTGCAATTTCGCTAACACCTCTTATGGTGAAAACCAGAATTTGCTTATTTGTGATGTGCTTCGATTTAACAGTAGGGGATACTTGCCTGTAAACAGTTGCTTAGCAGTTTTAGCTTTAGAGAGCCTTCCTTTTTCCACCCATATAGTGGCGAAAAGGTACAATCACTATTATAACTGTGTAAATAAACAGTAGTAAAGTGAGGCTATGTCATCAGCTTTTATAGTGGAGTTCGGGGTCAGGTCTTGTATTTTGCACCTCACATTAGCTTAGTTATTGCAAAAGCTGACAAACAGGATGTAAACAAAATTTTTCCCTAGCTAATTTTGGGACAATAACGACCTAAAGCAACTGTCAGTTTTAATCACATAATGACTTTAAAACTGACAGATAGATCTAAACGAACTTTTACCGGTTAATGCACTTCTTGCTTTCTCTCTATGAATGCAATTATTTCGGTCTGTCTATATTGTTTTAAGCCATTTTGGATTAAACACAGCGGTTTAACTATCTGGGTAAAGTCGGGGTCCTTAACCACTTTAGTGTAAAACTTTGCCCTGCTAACGCTCAGAATTTTCATGGTTTGTGTGGCTGATAGTAGTTTTTCATCTATTAAATAGTTTTTTATAGGTGCATCTTCAGATTGATGTTTAGTTGAATCCATTGCTTTGTCCTTAGGCTGCAGCTGCAGCGATTGTTTTAATGCAAATGTAGGGTAGGTTTGCTCGGGTAAGTGCTTCAGAAAACTGTGGTGGCACGCTGTTGCCCACTCTGGCAACTTGTCGTTTTTTGGTGGTTTTTCCGTTGTAGTCCTTAATGGTGTATTCAGGTTTAAAGCCTTGGCAGGCAAACAACTCGTGTGGTTCCAACATACGCATACCAATATCAATGATTTGATAGGGTTCGCCTTTTATCATTACCAAGCCAAATCGGTCGTTAGTGGTTATGGTGTGCAGAGGTTGATCACACGGTACGCCGTCTTGTTCGTTGCCGTAGTATTTAATGAAAAAAGCTCTGACTTCGCCAAGGTGTAAACCGCCCGCGGTAATGGTGTGCGCGGGTTCGTTAGCCTTAAAGCCAATATTGGTACCTCTTAGCTTTATCATGTGGCTAGTGATGAGTGCGTTATGGTCAACTGTTGTTACAGTAGGTAGTGGTTTTTCAACACTATCTCCTGAACCTGAGTAGTAACCACCGTAATGCTTACAGATATTAGCGGCAGCGATGATTGGTTGAACCACGGCAAAGTGACCGCCTTTAACTTCAGCACAAATGGTGCGCAGCGGTTCATTAACTGGCATATTTCGTTGGCTACTGGCGTTGGCGTGTTCGGTGATAAATGGTGCTATGTCATGGCTAGGTACAATAAATGGTTCTTTGGCATCGATGATGAATTTTTGTATGCCTTTGGCTATTCGCTTCATGGTGTTTTCAGCTAATGATTTTTTACGGCCAAAGATAGATTTGCAGGGCAGAGACCAATCGATACATTCTGCGGCGGTTCTGTATGGCAGCAACTCACCACTTGTCACCTGATCACTACCTGGTGTTGCGTGGGTTGGCTGCGGCCAAACGATAGGGAGTCCATCACAGCGAGCCACCATAAATAAACGTTTGCGGATGGTTGGTGAACCATAGTCACAGGCGCGCATTTCACGCCACTCAACCTTATAACCTAAACCTTTTATGAGCTGGCTAATGTCTGTCAGACCAAGAACATCGATACACTCAGCTAGTGCAGGGTGATTTGCATTAATGCCAGTCGATAATATATTAACGAATGCTTTAAAGGTTTCACTTTTACGTTCTGGGCATGGCTTAGCCGTTTGGGTTTGCTCACATTCTACTAATGGGCCCCACGTTTTGAATTCTTCTACATTTTCTAGCATGATGACTTTTGGGCGAGTCAGCAGCGCCCAACGGATCACTACCCAAGCTAGGCCACGAATTTGTTTACTTACGGGTTTACCGCCTTTAGCTTTACTAAAGTGCTTGCAGTCAGGCGAGAACCAAGCCAAATCAACAGGCTTACCGGCTGTAGCTTGGACTGGGTTCACGTCAAACACAGATTCGCAATAGTGCAGGGTGTCTGGGTGGTTTACTGAATGCATGGCAATGGCGTCTTGGTCATGATTAATAGCAATATCAACACTACGACCTAATGCCCAGCTTATTCCTTCAGAAGCACCGCCACCCCCTGCAAAGTTATCGACTATTAGACCGCTCATGCTACTTCTCCCATTGGTTCACATTTATCAAGCATGGCGTTGAGCTCGGTTAATACATCACTGTGTTTGTGTTGTAATAACAGCAACTCATTAGCGCGTTCGCAGAGGTGCCGGTGACGATAATTACTAATTTTTTCTGGGTAAGCAGCAAAAGCCTTTTCGACTAGATCAAATACTTCATTGGGCCATCCTGATTTCTTGTTAGTTTGTGCTGGTTCTCTCGCTATCTGTTCTTCGATGTCGATTTGAGCACTTTGTCCAAGTGTATTTGAATCATTGTGAGAGGTAGTTATCTGTGTAGGTATATAATTAGCTGCTTTGGTCTTGGCTGCAGCATCTATCATATCTAGTAGCATTTTCCCTTGTTTTACCAATGCATCTCGGCTGATATAGCTTAGGCGTTCACCGGTCCAGTTTTTGTCAAAAACAACTATGGCCATGCCGAAACCTGCACTACTGGCTTCCTGTTTTTCATTGGCAGGAATAAACCACTGCGGTAGCTCAAAGCTGATTCGGCCGCGAACAAAGCAAACATGATCCGCTTGTTCCGGCCACCAAACCTCAGAAGGTGCACATTTGATGGCAAAGACGAACTTAGCACCTTTGTCACGTTCAGCCATTGCCTTAGCTATTATCTTACGCATGCCGGTGATGGCTTGGTTATCATCGTCTAAGGAGGTGCGTGAGTAAGGTGGGTTAGCAAAGCCTATACCGCCAGCAAAGTCTTTGGTCCAGTCCTGCACTAGTGCGTTATCTTCTGCAGTGTAGAAGTTTGGGCATTTACTGTTATGGTCATCGGTGAAAATATCATGCACAAAAGGACCAAATTTAGCGTTAATTCCCCAAAATAGAGGGGTAGGGGTTTGCCATTGATCACCAACTTCTTTGAGAAGGTGTGTCTTCTTTTGTTTTAGCTGCTCAAGTTGCTGTACGTAGAGGTTAGTTTTAGCTTTTGAATTCTTGGCAGTCATAGTGTGACTCCATCACGTTTATTGTTTGCATCAGTTAACTGATAATTTTGTTGATTAGACTGAGGGGCTGCGTTGAGCTGAGACCAATCAATCTCTTTGATCTGTTCGATTATGCTGGCGACTTCTTCGAGTCTTGTTTGTGCGCGTGAAAGGTTTGATTTTTCAATCATGAACCTTGCAGCAGCTCGTTCGGCGGGTAAGCCATTAACGTAATGCTCAGTTAATGCTGCTATCTGAGGTTCTGATTTGATCTTGGTGAGCAGGAGTAGCAGCTGCAGTCGCTTAGGTTGTTCGCCACCAGGCAAGAGGTAGTTCATGCTGCTTCCACCATAGTGAACTCTCTATTGCTATTAAACAGACCTGCATAGTTATTGATATGAGTAATGCCGATATGGTCACTATTTGCTGTAAATGCTTTCATGTTACCTGCCTTGGCTTAGCTGTAGAGAAACTCGGATTTGTAAGGCGTTATGTTTTTCAATCATTCTTTGTTTGGCTTGCTCATTCAACGCGATTAAACGGTTGAAAGTGGCACGTTCATGGGGCCAGCACTTAATAGCTTGGAGATGGCTTTGTATTTGTTTTTCGAACCATTCAAGTGCCCATGTTAAGTCTTGCTCGGCTAGAAGTTGGTCGTAATGTTGCTGGTGCCTTACCTGCTTCATCAATCTGCTTACGCGGTTAGTTGATGTAGGTTTGTCTGATGACTCCATACACTAATTACTCCGGTTATCCCTTGCTTGGGTTCGGTATAGCGAAGGCTAAACAGTTGCCCAAGCTCACCTGCGTGATGCATGTACTGTTGTTGAAATATCTGGCTTGGGTGGTTATACGCTAAGTACTTAGCCAATTTAGATACTCTATGTTGTACACGTGGGCAATCTATCGGTTGAGATATGCCTTGAGCTTTCGCCATCAAGCAAGCAAAACGAATCGCGACTAAAAGACGAAACTCAATGCGTTGCTTGGGTGTTGTTTGTACTTTTGCTAGAATCATTTCCTTGTCCTCAGTAGTAATAAATTTAGGTTTGCTTAAATCAAATTTAAGTAAGCTTAAATTATTAGTCAAGTTTTATTTAGTAAAACTTAAAATGATATGGGCGCTTCGATTTGAGGGTGTACTTATAGAATATTGAACTAAGGAGAGGTGGTGATGTTAGGTCACGCCTTTTTTGCTAGGTGAGATTGATCCCTTTTTCAGCCAGAATGAATGGTTGTCTGTTAGCTTTGGTAGAGGGGTATATAAATGATTTGCCCCATTTATGTGTTATCTACAGTAATTTGTCCTATGCAGCACTGACCTCTTTGTAATACTTTTTCTCATCAGTCGAAAAGGTATGGGTTCCGTCTAGCGAAAACCTTTAGTTAACCAATGTTTGTGCTTTTATACAGTAGTATCGGTTTTGTGCGGTTAATCTCATAATTTTGCGCGATCAGTTCACGGTTTGCTATTGAGTTAAAAGAAAAAGAAGCGTAAATTCAGTTAGATGAAAGTGTGCGTTCATGAAAAGCTCAGATAACCGGAAAGCAAAGTGTGCAACTCACTTTTCGCCCTAGGTGTATTGGATACAATCTTAAGCGTAAATGCTTAATAAGTTGTTATTAATTAACTTTTCAGACTTTTTACTGTGAACGCTTTCTCAACATGGCTTGGCAAAACGCGCAAGCCGTATATACAAATGTTAGCTGTCCAAGGAGGATTGATGTTATTCATTAAGGAAAACGAAACAACGCTTACGATTTGGTGGAAATTTATAGTATCTATTGTATTTTTTGTTTTAATAGTCGTTGCCGCTCTGACAGGAACACTATATATCCCGTCAAAAAGTGGATTTATCACTGCCGAATCTCAGCCTATATCATTTATTGGGTTCGTTATTTTTATCTTCCTGTTATCGGCATTGTCATTCTGGCAAGGTGGTTATGGAATATATCAAAAATACGTTGCAAAGCAGAATTGCAGCTAACAAGCTGCTAAATTCAGATGCACCAAGGCTGTCATGCCATTTGCTGTGCAAATCGCCCGCCAGCACATGGTTCACTTATTAGCAGGGCGTTATACCTAAATAGGATTGCCTGTGAAGATTTCACTAATTGAGAATGGTGTTGATTCTCTTAAAAAGGGCTTTGAAAGCCTAAAGAAATACGAAGAAATGCATTTCATTGACAGAAGTGGAGAGGAACGTTTTTATACTCTTAAAGATGCAATATTATCTATAAATCATGGAATCGAAATTTTATTTAAACAAGTACTAATTAATCATAATGAACTACTAGTGTTTTCTGATATTGATAAATCTTTAAAGTCAGCTTTTAGAGAAAAAAGGCAAAAAAAACTATCTTCGATTTTTGAGACAGAGAAGTCACCACATACTGTGACAATGCAAGAAGCCATAGATAGACTTTCTAGCTTTTGTGGCATTGTTTTAGATAAGAAGATGTTATCTAAAATTAGTCAATTAGAAAAGTATAGAAATCAAATAACGCATAGTGCAATCTTTATTAAAGAAGAGGATGTTAGTGATACTTTTAATGGCTTGATTGATAAGGTTGATACATTTTTCTTGCAAGAACTAAAAGGCAATTATTCAAGTGTTTCAGGGTATACGAAATTTAAAGATGAATATCAGAAATACTTAGACAAATCAGATGAAACTAAAAAAGATATCAAGAGAGAAACTATCGAGAAATTAATTGAGGCATTTTCTCAGTGTAGTTTATCTATGGGACAGAATGAAGCTCGTGTTATTGATGATATTAATGTTGCAATGCAAGTTATGGCCATACTCACAAGCTCATCTTTAACCTTTGGCGCTGATTTTTATAACAACCATAATACTGGCCAAATAGGTGAGGTTAAAAGAATTGGATCTGATTTAATATCGATTTTCACTGAAGATAACCAAACTGATTACCGGTTTAAGTTCAAGTCTTTATTAATATACCTGCCTGAAGTTGATAGTGATTTTTCCCCTATTTTATTCTTTGAGGCTGATGACTCAGTAGTCGATGATGAATATAAACGATTTATTAAAAATGATTATAGTGGAAAGCAAGTTTTGTCAGGAATTCATTTGGTAGATGAAGCTAGGATTGAATACGACAAAGAAAAAATTAATACTTTTTTCTATGATATGGATAATGATTCAATCCCTTACCGTAGCTTTTGGAGTATTGAATATTATCTTTCTAAAGGAATATTTTGCTTCATGAATGTGCAAGGCTTGAACTATGGAAGCATGAGAAGAGTATTAAATGGCTCTCATACATTAAAAGAAGTACAAGTCATCTTAAATCGCGGAAAATAGGTATAACAAGTCGTTTAAACGGACAAAAAACAGTTGGCTTTTGTTCGTGCCTCACAAATTGTAGCCAACTATTTTTCGCCGCTTAACGAGGCGTTATATGTACAAGGAGTTGTGGTGAAAAAGTTCTTCAAATATCTAGGTTTCGGTTTTTTAAGTGTTGTTATATTTTTTATTGGAATCGGGGTTGTGACATCAATCAATACAATAGATAAAGAAGTAGTATTCGAACCCTATATTGCTAAAGCAATTCCGAAATTAACCTCATGGGAGCAATCTTCTTATCAAGAGTTAATGTCTGAGGATGGTTTTAACGGAGCAACACCAGAGCAATGGACTTTATATCTTAATCAGTTTTCTAAACTAGGTGAGTTTCAGTCAATTGGAAAAGCAGAGCTTCAAAATTGGAAAACTCTTTCCCCAATTGATAGTCCAAGCGTTACTTATGCTATTTATCAAGTACCAGTTACATTTTCTACTGGTCTTGCTCATGTTCAATTGGCTTTGCAATCATCTGAAGATAAAGTCGAAATTAATAGTATTAAATTCCTATCCGACATTTTAATGCAATAGTACATATAACAAGCTGTTCAAGCGGGACAAATTACAGTTGGCTGGTTTCGCTCCGCTTCACATTTTAGCCAACTACAATTTTCCCCTTAACAGGGCGCTGGGGGATCCCCTCATAATTGAGGCATCCCAGCACAGTGAATTTTCTTAATATATTCAATCATTGCCCAGTGTAAATGTTGCTCTGTGATCTTGTAGTTTTTCCGCTTTCTAA
>NZ_VOQB01000032.1:0-4088 GCF_009377275.1 Shewanella sp. YLB-07
GGGTGATTAAACAGTCCAGCTCACTGGATGCAGTTTGGCGGTTGTACAGCACATTTCGTACCGCCAGTCCCCGGTTATCAATTACCGAGATAGTCGGTGTGCCTCTGAACACGTCAGGGGAAAAGTATGTATGCATAGCTGTTTTCCTTCGCAAATCTTAAGGCCCTGTAACCGGCACCTTAAGACGTTAAGTGATCGTGGCGAGCTTGCCACTTTACGCTTCCAGTAGTACCGAAGGGTCTGTTTAGAGGCGTGTAGACTTACTTGCGTTTGTTTTATTGTGTCGATTGATGGTCTTGAGAAAGTGTTCAGAGGCTCCTATTGAGGTTCCAATATAGTCACCGCTAATGATGCCCGGAAATTCCAGCAAGTCGACGGCAGCACTCATTTCATTTTTATGTTGGTTTAGGTTATTTCTAACTCCTCCTCCAATATTTAGGCCTAGTGGCATATTGGTTTGGATAATATTAAGACGATCAGCTGCCACTGGCTCTGCATGAAAATCTGACATGACCTTTGTGGTGTTATTTACCTTTGGAGAATTAGCCCACTTCGTATGCTTTTGCTGACCGTAGTCCCAATACTTTTCTTTATTAGCACCTTCCCCCCCCTTCAACATGATGCCTATATTTTTCATATCACTCAGTATCGCCACCGGTGTTGAACCCAAATTATCCGTATCATTAGGGGTAATAAGGTTACGGTGAACTTCACTCAGCGCTTGAGTTAAAAATTCTTCTCCCCCTTTTTTGAGATCCATTTTAAATAAGTAAATATTATCAGGATCATTCTTAGCATATTCCATCAATGCTTTTACATCGGTAAGCGCATCTCCTGCAGAACTTGGACCATGAAAAAATTGAAAACCATTCCTTTTTTGGGTCACTCGAATATCGAAATATGTCGTTCCAGCCTTAGCTTGCTCCACCAAGGTCAGCTTTTGTGTTTTAAATGCTGAAGTAAATGCTGCCCCCACGCTCAACCCACGCTGTTTAGCGCTGAAAGCATATGTGCCAGCATCATGAGAACCCAGCATGGCAATCTGGTTAATCGGGGTGTACGGGTGCATTGAGGAATGATCAACACGTTCTTTTCCATCTGGATCAGAATATCTAATCGGACTATTACCCACCATCCGATACAAGTTCAAGCCATCCACCGTCCAGGCCGGATCCGGATTGAGCCAGCGTCCCATCCACGGCATGTAATAACGGTAACCGTAGTAATACAGCCCTGTGACATCCCGCTCTTTACCTGAGTAACGCACATATTTGTATTTCGCTTCCGAGGTATGCTTTGCACTCCACACTGCTGTGCCACCGAAGGGGTAATACTCCTCTTGCGTCAACACATCCCCGTGACTGTCGAGCTCCAAATGGCTGCTCCCCAGGTGGTTATCCAGACTGTATCTGAGCTGGTCATTATCCATCTCGGCAGGTGTCTCTGTGGCCCAATGCAGCAAGCGCACCTGATTACGACCGGTATTGCTCAACGAGATAACATGTAACGTTTCATTTATCGCACCCCGTTTGTTTCTCAGCTCTAGACCAGGCAAGTAAATCACCTCTGACTCATTACTCCCCTCCATCAACACTTTACGTATTCGTGCTCCCTGCGCTGCATACTGATAAACCTCTTGTTGCTTGTCTGTCAGCTCCACTTGCTTCAATTGATTATACCGCCCCCACGTCAACCCCTTACTCTGCTCAAGTTGCAGTAAGTTACCATGGGCATCAAAGTGGTTATCCACATCACCAACATCAATTGGTGCTCCAGTAGTTTGTTGCAAAGTGCGGTTGCTGCGCTCAGACACCACCATCGACAAGGTATAGCCTGGGCTACCATCATCTGGCGCATGCTGGATTTGGGAAAGATTTCCGCCCCTATCATAAGTATAAGTTCGCGTGTAGTTACGCAGTTGGTTGCTGTCGGTAGGAATTGGGATACTTGGGGTGGGAAGGGATGAGTTCGAAGGCTGATTCGCCGCATTCTCTCTGCCCCTAGCGCTAATAAGTTGATACAGGGCATCATACTCATAGCTTTGCTCTGGTTCGATGCGCTGGTTTTTATAAAAGCGCGTGGCCACCGCCTTATCTTCAATTAAGAGTATATTTCCCACCGGGTCATACGTGTAATTCAGCTCTTGCAGCTTGGTACTGCGTGTTCCACTACTCGGCCGCTCCGTCAGCATCGTGATTAAGCGCCAATCACGCTCATCATAAGTGTAAGTAGTGGTCACACCATTACCTGCACATTCGAAAGTCTTCTGACCGTTAGCGTTGTAATCAATCTCTGACACTAATATCTGCTCATCAGCTTGGTGTGCCAACAGTAAATAGCTGGCCGACAAGGCTCCTGACACATCATACTCACTGCGCTGACGATTCCCTGTCGCACCCAACTGAGCCAACATCACACCTAAAGCATTATATCCCCACGTGGTCTTGTAAACCTCTGAGCCAAGTTGCCCTTTCCAGTCGCTTTCATCGCCTTGCCAGTCACTCTCTGCTATGTTATCGCTCAATAACTGACGCTGCTGTATTAACGGCTGCCCAGTAAGACTGATACTGCAGGTCTCTGCCAACCCGCCTTGGTCATAATGCTGGATAAGTTGTAAGTTCAGATTGTCATCAGTCTGGCTACTATCTCCATAGACAAAACGCTCGGTGATTTGCTCAATACCACTGTTGATATCCGCACCTTTCTCATAAATAGCCAGCGGACGATGCAGTAGCACATCGTAAGCGTAACGCCGTGTAATACCCAGTTCATCCCACTCTTTATGCACCCCACCTTCAATATCAAGCAGCCCAACCCGCCAACCAGCATCAACACTGTCAATCCGTAAAGTCTGCCCCGTCAAACTGTTTATCTGGGACTGATTTTCGACTTCGTTATCAAACAAGCGTGGGTCCGAGGCACCGCTTAACTGGCCCACTTCGTTATAACTAGAGCGAGTGATTAAACACTCCAAAGCACTGGATGCTCTCAGGCGATTGTATTGCACACTTCGTACCGCCAGTCCCCGGTTATCAATTACCGAGATAGTCGGTGTGCCTCTGAACACGTCAGGGGAGGTGGATTTATTCATATGGTGCCCCAGTCAAAATGTTTATTACTTCTATCTAATATAGCGACAACATTAAACTGCTTAGTCGATGTAGGTTGATAAGTAAATATCGAGTAATTTTTATTATCTTCAGTTACCAGACCAAAAACTACGGGAGGTTTAGAGTGTTCGCTTTGTATTTTCGCATACAAAGAAAAATCATCATCAATCGAGAACGGTTTAAAAGTCGATTCTTCTTTGTTACCAGGTTGGCTTAAAAGGCTTTTCATTGCTCCTTTCATATCATCTGAACTTTTACTCGCATGAGTATGAGCAACTCGACGTTCGCCTCCTACGATATAAGTAGACATCAAACACCCTGTAAACCGAGGGCTAATAACACTTCCCTCACTTCCTGCATAACTGATACGACCTTCTACATAAGGCAACATAGTAAATGATTTATTTTTAACTATTGAATTTTCATCGGCAAAATTGAGATCGATATAACTTGGACGATTAATTTCAGATGGATCGTCTGAAGTAAAGGAAGCGCCATTATAGTCAAGTAATGTATCTTCGGGCATTGTAAAGGATGTACCCGGTTTAAAATTTGCCGCTATATTGTTGCTTGATACTTTTTCAAACTCTGTTGCAATAAACGAATCAAGACTTTGATTATTAATATCTCCCTCCTGCTGAACATCCGTTTTTTTTCGACTAAAAATACGAGAAAAAGATTTTTTCACACTCGCTATTCCGCTCAGTTTAGATTTGTCTCCTTTATTAGGCGCTCTTCCATCCACATCCCTCAATGTTATCGGGTTATTCCTCACCATCCGGTACAGGTTCAATCCATCCACCGTCCAAGCCGGGTCTGGATTTAGCCAACGCCCCATCCACGGCATGTAATAACGGTAACCGTAGTAATACAGCCCTGTGGCATCCCGCTCTTTACCTGAGTAACGCACATATTTATACTTCGCCTCCGAGGTATGCTTTGCACTCCACACTGCCGTGCCACCGAAGGGGTAATACT
>NZ_VOQB01000033.1:0-2955 GCF_009377275.1 Shewanella sp. YLB-07
ACACACACTAACTACACAAACCCATCTGGGTTGTATGGTTAAGCCTCACGAGTCATTAGTACAGGTTAGCTCAACGCCTCACAACGCTTACACACCCTGCCTATCAACGTCCTAGTCTCGAACGGCTCTTTAGAGGAATTAAATTCCTAGGGATGACTCATCTTAGGACTCGCTTCCCGCTTAGATGCTTTCAGCGGTTATCGATTCCGAACGTAGCTACCGGGCAATGCTATTGGCATAACAACCCGAACACCAGCGGTTCGTCCACTCCGGTCCTCTCGTACTAGGAGCAGCTTCCTTCAATCATCCAACGCCCACGGCAGATAGGGACCGAACTGTCTCACGACGTTCTGAACCCAGCTCGCGTACCACTTTAAATGGCGAACAGCCATACCCTTGGGACCGACTTCAGCCCCAGGATGTGATGAGCCGACATCGAGGTGCCAAACACCGCCGTCGATATGAACTCTTGGGCGGTATCAGCCTGTTATCCCCGGCGTACCTTTTATCCGTTGAGCGATGGCCCTTCCATACAGAACCACCGGATCACTATGACCTACTTTCGTACCTGCTCGACGTGTATGTCTCGCAGTTAAGCTGGCTTATGCCATTGCACTAACCGTACGATGTCCGACCGTACTTAGCCAACCTTCGTGCTCCTCCGTTACTCTTTGGGAGGAGACCGCCCCAGTCAAACTACCCACCAGGCACTGTCCTCAACCCCGATTCAGGGGCCTGAGTTAGAACATCAAAACTACAAGGGTGGTATTTCAAGGTTGACTCCATCAGAACTAGCGTCCCAACTTCAAAGTCTCCCACCTATCCTACACATGTAGGTTCAATGTTCAGTGCCAAGCTATAGTAAAGGTGCACGGGGTCTTTCCGTCTAGCCGCGGGTATACGGCATCTTCACCGCAATTTCAACTTCACTGAGTCTCGGCTGGAGACAGCGTGGCCATCATTACGCCATTCGTGCAGGTCGGAACTTACCCGACAAGGAATTTCGCTACCTTAGGACCGTTATAGTTACGGCCGCCGTTTACCGGGGCTTCGATCATGAGCTTCTCCGAAGATAACCCAATCAATTAACCTTCCGGCACCGGGCAGGCGTCATACCGTATACTTCCTCTTGCGAGTTTGCACAGTACTGTGTTTTTGATAAACAGTTGCAGCCACCTGGTATCTGCGACTCCCAACAGCTTAGAGAGCAAGTCTCATCACCGTCGGGAGCGTACCTTCTCCCGAAGTTACGGTACCATTTTGCCTAGTTCCTTCAGCCGAGTTCTCTCAAGCGCCTTGGTATTCTCTACCCAACCACCTGTGTCGGTTTGGGGTACGATTCCTACTAACCTGAAGCTTAGAAGATTTTCCTGGAAGCATGGCATCAACTACTTCAACCCCTTGGGGTCTCGTCATCAGTCCTCAGTCTTGCAATTTAATGCGTATTCCCGGATTTGCCTAAGAATACAACCTACAACCTTAAACGCGGACAACCAACGCCGCGCTAGTCTAGCCTTCTCCGTCTCTCCATCGCAGTTAGCAGAAGTACAGGAATATTAACCTGTTTCCCATCGATTACGCCTTTCGGCCTCACCTTAGGGGTCGACTTACCCTGCCCTGATTAACATTGGACAGGAAACCTTGGTCTTTCGGCGAGGGAGTTTTTCACTCCCTTTATCGTTACTCATGTCAGCATTCGCACTTCTGATACCTCCAGGATGGGTTACCCCTTTCCCTTCAACGGCTTACAGAACGCTCCTCTACCGCACCAGTGCAAGCACTAGTACCCATAGCTTCGGTGTATTGCTTAGCCCCGTTAAATCTTCCGCGCAGGCCGACTCGACTAGTGAGCTATTACGCTTTCTTTAAAAGATGGCTGCTTCTAAGCCAACTTCCTAGCTGTCTAAGCCTTCCCACATCGTTTCCCACTTAGCAATAACTTTGGGACCTTAGCTGATGGTCTGGGTTGTTTCCCTTTCCACGACGGACGTTAGCACCCGCCGTGTGTCTCCCGAGTAGTACTCATTGGTATTCGGAGTTTGCAAAGGGTTGGTAAGTCGGGATGACCCCCTAGCCTTAACAGTGCTCTACCCCCAATGGTATTCGCTCGAGGCGCTACCTAAATAGCTTTCGAGGAGAACCAGATATCTCCCGGTTTGATTGGCCTTTCACCCCCATCCACAAGTCATCCGCTCATTTTTCAACATAAGTCGGTTCGGTCCTCCAGTTGATGTTACTCAACCTTCAACCTGCCCATGGATAGATCACCGGGTTTCGGGTCTACACCTTGCAACTAAACGCGCAGTTAACACTCGGTTTCCCTACGGCTCCGCTATTCGCTTAACCTCGCTACAAAATGTAAGTCGCTGACCCATTATACAAAAGGTACGCAGTCACGGTCTCAAGAACCGCTCCCACTGCTTGTACGTATACGGTTTCAGGTTCTATTTCACTCCCCTCACAGGGGTTCTTTTCGCCTTTCCCTCACGGTACTGGTTCACTATCGGTCAGTCAGGAGTATTTAGCCTTGGAGGATGGTCCCCCCATGTTCAGACAAGATGTCACGTGTCCCGTCCTACTCGTTTTCATCTATGGTTAGTTTTCATGTACGGGGCTATCACCCTGTGCCGCTGAGCTTTCCAACTCATTCCACTAACACCCCATAGACTTAAGGGCTAATCCCCGTTCGCTCGCCGCTACTAGGGGAATCTCGGTTGATTTCTGTTCCTCCGGGTACTTAGATGTTTCAGTTCCCCGGGTTTGCCTCACTACACTATGTATTCATGTAGTGATACTCACTTATGTGAGTGGGTTTCCCCATTCGGACATCGTTAGCTCAAATGCTTGTTACTAGCTCGCCAACGCTTTTCGCAAGTTACTACGTCCTTCATCGCCTCTGACTGCCAAGGCATCCACCGTATACGCTTAGTCACTTAACCATACAACCCACATGGG
>NZ_VOQB01000034.1:0-2940 GCF_009377275.1 Shewanella sp. YLB-07
ATCCCCTAGGGGATTCGAACCCCTGTTACCGCCGTGAAAGGGCGGTGTCCTAGGCCTCTAGACGAAGGGGACCCGGACATTTGTTCTTTAAACTCTACAAATAAAGAGTTGTCTATAAGTTCAATTCCGAAGGCTATGGATTCGAACCTCTGTTACCACCGTACTTTCTATAAGAAACTACTGCGCGGTGTCCTAGTCTTGTTCCCTCTAGACGAAGGGGACCCGGACTTACTTGTTTAGACTCTAGTAAAAAAGAGCTTATAGGCTAGTACTCAAAGGCATGAGCAAGAGCGGTACATGTCGACTCATTTTTTACATTAGCTGAGTCTTTCACATCTAACCGAAGCAATTATCAGTTAAATAAGAATATTGGTATCCCCTAGGGGATTCGAACCCCTGTTACCGCCGTGAAAGGGCGGTGTCCTAGGCCTCTAGACGAAGGGGACCCGGACATTTGTTCTTTAAACTCTACAAATAAAGAGTTGTCTATAAGTTTGAATCAAAGGCTAAGGACTCAGACTTGATCTACTTACTCCCACTAGACGCTGGGGTAGGTTCTTATTGTTTAGACTCTATTAAGAAGAGTGTGCGTTAAATGGTGGAGCCTAGCGGGATCGAACCGCTGACCTCAACACTGCCAGTGTTGCGCTCTCCCAGCTGAGCTAAGGCCCCTCACTTAACGATAAAACTACACTTTTGAGTACGCTACTAAGCTTTTACTTCGTTGTGTCTCAAGTGCGTGGCGCATTCTATGCAGCACACCCAAAAGTGTCAACTCGTTTTTTAGGAATTTATTCTATTTGCTACAAATTCAATCGCTTTGGAGATTCTTTGCTCGCAACGAGCCTTTCCAACCAAGAATAAGGTCAAATCAACAGCGGGAGACATTCCTGCTCCTGTAACCGCTACACGTAAAGGCATACCAACTTTGCCCATTCCGACTTCTAATTCAGCAGCTGTATCTTCAATTGCTTGATGGATTCCTTCTAAGGTCCACTCATTTAGCTCAGCCAATTTCTTCTGAACGAGTTGCAGCGGCTCCATAGCAACCCCTCTAAGGTGCTTTTTAGCCGCCGTCGCATCAAACTCGGCAAAATCTTCAAAGAAGTAACGACTCGATGCTGCCATTTCCTTCAATGTTTTTGCACGTTCTGCCAAAGCAGTGACCACATCTGATAACACAGGACCATTACTGATATCGATACTTTGATCTGTCATGTGCCACTCTAGTTGCTTGGCGACATAAACTGGATCAAGTTCTTTTATGTAGTGTTGATTCAACCAAATCAACTTATCAGTATTAAATGCCGAAGCGGCCTTATTGATATCTTCTAGCTTAAAGAGTTGCTTCATCTCATCGATAGAGAATATCTCTTGATCGCCATGTGACCAACCTAAGCGCACTAGATAGTTAAGTAGCGCTTCAGGCAAGAAGCCATCATCACGATATTGCATGACACCAACTGCACCATGACGCTTAGAAAGTTTGGCACCATCATCACCTAAAATCATAGCAACATGTGCATATTCAGGAATTGGGGCACCTAATGCTTTAAGAATGTTGATTTGACGAGGAGTGTTATTTATATGGTCTTCGCCGCGAACAACACAAGTGATCCCCATATCCCAATCATCAACTACAACACAGAAGTTATAGGTAGGCGTTCCTTCTGTACGCGCGATGATGAGATCATCGAGCTCAGCGTTAGCGATTTCAATTCGACCACGAACATGATCGTCAAATACTACACTGCCCTCTTTCGGGTTTTTAAATCGAATAACAAAAGGCTCATCCGTGTTTCGGGGAGCCAGATCGCGACAGCGTCCATCATACTTTTGACTCTCGCCTTTCTCGGCCTGCTCTTCACGCATCTTCTCGATGCGCTCACGTGAACAATAACACTGATAAGCACTGCCCTTTTCTAACATCTGAGCGATGATCTCATTGTAACGATCGAAACGTTTCGTCTGGTAATAAGGCCCATGTTCCCAATTCAGCCCTAACCACTCCATTCCGTCGAGAATTGCCTGGCATGCTTCAGGTGTCGAACGTTCAATGTCGGTATCTTCAATGCGAAGAACGAACTCACCACTGTTGGCACGAGCATATAGCCATGAATAAAGAGCAGTACGAGCACCACCGACATGTAAAAAACCGGTAGGACTTGGAGCAAAACGCGTCTTAGTTGTCATAATGGACACTAACCTATTATAGAAAAGCCTAAATTCTAGACTGTACCAATGAATGTGGCGCATATTCTAACAGCCAAACAGCCTCATGGACATTACCAAGTGCTGAGAAGCGTATTCCGCAGCTAGATTATGTCGTCTTTATCTAGCTTTCTGCTTTTATTTAGACCTAGTTCTGTATATAGACGTAAAATAAATTAAAACAGAGGGAATTAGTTTGATATTCCCCCTAAAAAAGATGGGAGCATTCGATTCAATGAAAATTCAAGTCATCGCCATCAAGGTGAGTATCTAAATACATTGTTCAGCTAAGTATCCACATGGCTAGAAGCCATTATATGTAAGCAGTCAGCGCTTCATTTCAATATAACAAGGAGCTAACGGCTAGTGATTTGAATGATTTATCTCCATCACAAGCTCACTTTGAGCAACAATGCACCAGTCAGTGTAAAATAACACCGGACACGCGTTTTTATCTAAAAAATCGTTGACACAAAATCGTTCCCCCCTATAATACGGCCCACACAGCGAGGTCGATTAGCTCAGCTGGGAGAGCACCTCCCTTACAAGGAGGGGGTCACTGGTTCGAGCCCAGTATCGACCACCATATTTCTTACCTCTTATAAGCATAAGTGATTAAGAAAATACGCAGTACAAAATGAAAGTCCCAGGTCGATTAGCTCAGCTGGGAGAGCACCTCCCTTACAAGGAGGGGGTCACTGGTTCGAGCCCAGTATCGACCACCATTTT
>NZ_VOQB01000035.1:0-1894 GCF_009377275.1 Shewanella sp. YLB-07
TTGGCGTCAAGGGCTTTTTTAAGAAGATTTTTAAGCGGTTAAATAACCACCAACAAAACATTCATAACCAAATTCACTTAACTCCCTGACTCGTCTCATTATCGCTATGGCTACTGCCTTAGTGACGCTGTTTGCCGTGTCAGTGGATCCGCATTATAGGGATGTCAGCTCAGAGTACAAGGTTTTTTTCTAAGAAAAGTGGTCTTTTTTACACCCCCTAACTTAAACACATTCTACACACTCATTACCCCCAGACTTACCCACAAAACAGGTGGTTTCTGACTAATACCAATCGGTATAATTATCTGGTCAGATTTATCCATGAACGATTGCACAGATTTTTTACCGTATCCGTGTCACTAATAAAGCTATTCCATGCTTGTGAGCATTGCTCGACAATATCCTCATAATTAGCAAAACACCGATTCGCTAAGTGACGTTGCCTCATCCAGCCCCAAACTTGTTCAACCGGGTTGAGTTCTGGTGAGTAGGGAGGGAGTTTGATCATCGTCAGATTATCAAACTCATCATCTAGATCCTTACTATGCCAGCCTGCACCGTCCATGATCACGACGGCATGACGATCTGGAGGGGTCGCTTGAGAGATAAGTTTTAGGTGTTGGTGCATTGTCCCTTTATCCACCCACGGAGTGATAAGTGCCTCCGTATTACCATTAGCCGGACATACAGCACCGAAAACATAGGCGTATTCAAACTGTTGCTGCCGAACAACTCTTGGACGACTTCCTTTTTTAGCCCACAAGCGTGTCGTTGTATTTTGTTGACCTATCCTAGCTTCATCCTGAAACCAGACATCTACTTGAGATAAAGCGATATGGCCAGGGATGTTAAGGATCGTTTCCAGGCGGAAGTTTTTTAAAAGCTTCTTGTGCTGCTAACGATTGTTTTAGGTGCTTTGAGCGACTAGTTATCCATGAAAAGCCAAGCCTTTTTAATGCTCTATAGATACTTGATAGCTCATAATGAATGCCAAAATGCTTAAAAAGATATTCATTAATGTCATGAGCAGATAACCTCCCGCCTGTTTCTGAGAGACTACGAGCTTCAATGAATGCCGAAAGTTGCCTAGATTGAGCAGCACTCAAGGCGGGAGGTCGACCAGGCGATGTTTTGTGGTCAAGCCCAACCAAGCCTCGTTCCAAAATTGGTATTAGCAGCTTTGGGTGCATGTGAAGTAGGCATTGCACGTACGCGCTTAAGTGGATAAGTGGATAAGTCACTGTTAAGTCAGGAGTGCGCCTGGAAATGACAAATTGCAGACGTAAAAAAGCCCGCTACATCGTAGCGGGCTTAAATACTAAATAGGCGCCTGGAAATGACCTACTCTCACATGGGGAGACCCCACACTACCATCGGCGCGATTGCGTTTCACTTCTGAGTTCGAGATGGGATCAGGTGGGGCCACAATGCTATGGTTTCCAGACTAATTCTTTAGCACTATCGGTAAATGTGCTGTAAAAATGGTGCTGATACCCAGAATCGAACTGGGGACCTCATCCTTACCAAGGATGCGCTCTACCGACTGAGCCATATCAGCAATATTTTATTCTTCTATCGATAATTTAGTCTTATGTGCTACATAAAATGTAAACTTAACCGCTAAACTATACAGTATATTAGGCGCCTGGAAATGACCTACTCTCACATGGGGAGACCCCACACTACCATCGGCGCGATTGCGTTTCACTTCTGAGTTCGAGATGGATTCAGGTGGGGCCACAATGCTATGGTTTCCAGACTAATTTGGTAAACTTAGAAAGCTTATAAATAATTGGGTTTAGTACACGGATGTACTGTATGTCATAAATGCAGGAGCATTTTATGACCAACTTAAATCAAGTTCGTATTCTTTTGTGCTTATGAAGTAACACAC
>NZ_VOQB01000036.1:0-1577 GCF_009377275.1 Shewanella sp. YLB-07
ATATCTACGATATCCGTGGTAGGAGAGCGTTCTAAGGGCGTTGAAGCTAGACCGGAAGGACTGGTGGAGCGCTTAGAAGTGAGAATGCCGGTATGAGTAGCGAAAGATGGGTGAGAATCCCATCCACCGTATGCCTAAGGTTTCCTGAGGAAGGCTCGTCCGCTCAGGGTTAGTCGGGACCTAAGCCGAGGCCGAAAGGCGTAGGCGATGGACAACAGGTTGATATTCCTGTACCACCTCGTTTTTGTTTGAGCGATGGGGGGACGCAGGAGGATAGGGTAAGCGCACTGCTGGATATGTGCGTCTAAGCAGTTAGGCTGGTAAGCAGGAAAATCCGCTTACCGTGAAGGCTGAGCTGTGATAGCGAGGGAAATATAGTACCGAAGTTCCTGATTCCACACTGCCAAGAAAAGCCTCTAGTGAGAAAACAGGTGCCCGTACCGCAAACCGACACAGGTAGGCGAGGAGAGAATCCTAAGGTGTGCGAGAGAACTCTCGTTAAGGAACTCGGCAAAATGACCCCGTAACTTCGGGAGAAGGGGTGCTTTTTAGGGTGAATAGCCCTGAAGAGCCGCAGTGAATAGGCCCAGGCGACTGTTTAGCAAAAACACAGGTCTCTGCGAAGCCGCAAGGCGAAGTATAGGGGCTGACGCCTGCCCGGTGCTGGAAGGTTAAGAGGAGGGGTTAGCGTAAGCGAAGCTCTGAATTGAAGCCCCAGTAAACGGCGGCCGTAACTATAACGGTCCTAAGGTAGCGAAATTCCTTGTCGGGTAAGTTCCGACCCGCACGAAAGGCGTAACGATCTGGGCACTGTCTCAACGAGAGACTCGGTGAAATTATAGTACCTGTGAAGATGCAGGTTACCCGCGACAGGACGGAAAGACCCCGTGGAGCTTTACTGTAGCCTGATATTGAATTTTGGTACAGCTTGTACAGGATAGGTAGGAGCCTGAGAAGCCGGAGCGCTAGCTTCGGTGGAGGCGTCGGTGGGATACTACTCTGGCTGTATTGAAATTCTAACCCGCACCTCTTATCGAGGTGGGAGACAGTGTCAGGTGGGCAGTTTGACTGGGGCGGTCGCCTCCTAAAGAGTAACGGAGGCGCCCAAAGGTTCCCTCAGAATGGTTGGAAATCATTCGTAGAGTGTAAAGGCACAAGGGAGCTTGACTGCGAGACCTACAAGTCGAGCAGGGACGAAAGTCGGGCTTAGTGATCCGGTGGTTCCGCATGGAAGGGCCATCGCTCAACGGATAAAAGCTACCCCGGGGATAACAGGCTTATCTCCCCCAAGAGTCCACATCGACGGGGAGGTTTGGCACCTCGATGTCGGCTCATCGCATCCTGGGGCTGTAGTCGGTCCCAAGGGTTGGGCTGTTCGCCCATTAAAGCGGTACGCGAGCTGGGTTCAGAACGTCGTGAGACAGTTCGGTCCCTATCCGTCGTGGGCGTAGGAAATTTGAGAGGAGCTGTCCTTAGTACGAGAGGACCGGGATGGACGCACCGCTGGTGTACCAGTTGTTCTGCCAAGAGCATCGCTGGGTAGCTATGTGCGGAAGGGATAAGTGCTGAAAGCATCT
>NZ_VOQB01000038.1:0-1325 GCF_009377275.1 Shewanella sp. YLB-07
TCTAGGGAATCCCCAGATAATTTCTTTTGTTTTCAAAAGCTAGACACACATGGTGCAATTTGATCTAATCAATTTCGCCAAAAACAAACCAGATAACAACACCATGCGCGATATTAAGATACTACATGAGTCACTCGCAGATCAATGCCCTCGAATACATAAGAAACGCCTTAATTCTCTTATGGTTGCAACTGAGTCCCTACTCGATGGTAATCAACTATCACTGACTCAGTTAGGCCGCAACATTCAAGGTAAAGTGAGGGCTAAACACAGCATCAAACGTATCGATAGGCTATTGGGAAATCCGCACCTTAGAACTGATAGACTCGATATTTATCGCTGGCATGCAATGCATCTATGCGGCGCGAATCCTATGCCTATCGTGCTAGTTGACTGGGCTGATGTACGGGAAAAACTTCGCTTGATGACACTCAGAGCCTCCGTCTCTGTTCAAGGGCGCTCTGTGACACTTTATGAACGCACCTTTCTATTTGAAGACTATAACGCCCCTCGAAGTCACAATGTATTCTTAGCTGAGCTTGCTCAAATTCTCCCTAAAAATTCTTGTCCTTTGATTGTTACTGATGCGGGTTATCGAAATACCTGGTTCCAACAAGTCGCTAGTCACGGCTGGTTCTGGCTCGGTCGAGTTCGTGGCGATGTGAGGTTCCAGCACCATGGTCAGGGCGTGTGGCAATCAAATAAATCGCTTTATCAAGCCGCAAACAATAAAGCCAAGTATATAGGTGCCGTCTATCTCGCTAAGAAAAGCCCGTTAAGCTGCCATATCCATCTGTACAAGGAGAAGCCGAAACATCGAAAAGACCGTCGTTCATCAAAAGCAGGCCGTAATCATACAGCCCAGAAAAGCTATCGTACTGGCAGTAAAGAGCCTTGGTTACTGGCAACTAACTTGCCACCTGAAACATTTACCGCCGCTAAAGTTACTCAGTTATATGCCAAGCGCATGCAGATAGAAGAAACATTTCGGGACTTGAAAAGTCCTCAATATGGCATGGGGCTTAGGCACTGCAAGAGTCGATGCCCTAGACGATTAGATGTTCTATTACTTATCGCTATGTTGGCTGAAATTGTACTTTGGCTCATCGGTATCATCGCTAATCACCTAGGCTGGCAACGTCATTTCCAAGCGAATACTATCCGACATAGGCCTGTACTATCGGTCGTAAGGCTGGGGAAGGAAGTTAGAAAGCGGAAAAACTACAAGATCACAGAGCAACATTTACACTGGGCAATGATTGAATATATTAAGAAAATTCACTGTGCTGGGATGCCTCAATTATGAGGGGATCCCCCAGCGCCCT
>NZ_VOQB01000039.1:0-1285 GCF_009377275.1 Shewanella sp. YLB-07
TTGATGAAGGCTAAGGAAGCATTCCATTCAACCTTTGTAAAACTCACGCCCAAAGCAGAGGCATTAACGACAGAGCCACCACAAGAAGTGGCGGTGATTAACCTGGCCGTAGGGGCAATGTCATTGACGCTTCCGGTCAATACTGACCCACGTTGGCTAGGCCAGCTACTCAGGGAGTGCCGCTAGATGTCACAGTTCTCTGATATAGAGACCCTCTACTTGCATCGAGATGTGGTCGACTTTCGCAAGTCCATTAACGGCCTGGTCGTCATCGTCGAGCAAGATATGCAGCTATCACCGTTTTCAGATGCGTTATTTGTCTTTACCAACAAAGCCCGGGACAAGCTTAAAATCTTATACTGGGACCGAACAGGATTTGCACTGTGGTATAAGCGTCTCGACAAGGAACGCTTTAAATGGCCTTCGAAAATAGAGTCTGAAACTTTGTCGCTCTCACATCAGCAGTTGCAATGGCTACTGCAAGGTTTTGAGGTGATGGGACATCAAAAACTGGACTATCAGTCAACGGTACAGTAACCGATTGAAAATGTGCAGATAAATAGAACTAAATAAGCTGTAAATCATCGTGCTCATGGGGTGTAGTGGTATAATAACGCCATGAATAAAGCACCGATAGAAACCAAGTTATCACCCCAACAGCTTCTGGCTAAATTGCTAGAAACTGAGGCGCTTTTAGCTGTAACGGAAAATAAATATCAACGTTTACTCGAACAGTTTCGTTTAGCTCAACATCACCGGTTTGGTAAAAGCAGTGAAGTGAGCCCAGAGCAAGCTTCGCTGTTTAATGAGGCTGAAGAGGAATGTGACAAGGATGAGTCAGCAGACGTTGAGACCGTTACCTATACCCGTAACAAACCCAAGCGTAAGCCGCTACCAGCAGAACTTCCTCGTACAGTCATTGTGCATGACATCCCTGATGAAGATAAGACTTGCGAGTGCTGCGGCCACGACTAACATAAAATCGGCGAGGATATCAGTGAAAAACTGGAGTTCGTGCCAGCTAAAGTGGAAGTGCAACAACATGTCCGTCCAAAGTATGCTTGTCGCCATTGTGAGACTCACAACACGATAACCCCGATTAAGCAGGCACCCGTTCCACCATCACCTATCCCCAAGGGTATCGCAACACCGAGCTTGCTCAGTCAAATCATTACCGCTAAATATCAATACCATATGCCGCTTTATCGTCAGGAAACTCAGTTTAAGCAATGGGGTATCCACTTAAGCCGCCGCACCATGTCAGACTGGATGATGAAAAGCAGTC